>JBBSUC010000024.1:0-82072 GCA_038235275.1 Cytophagales bacterium
GGCCCACCAGCGGAGCGGGCCGATGAAAATGAAATGGAAGAGAAAAAAAAGGGAACATAATGGGAAAGTACAAAAAGCAGCCGATGCGGTATTCGTATAAATGATCGAAAAATCTGTAAGGTAAAATCAGGGGTAATACAGATTTATAAGGTAGAGATAACCACAAATAACTAGTTCCCAAAGATTTCCTGCAACGCGTTATTATTGCCTACTATATTATCCTTAACTTATGCGGCGCTTGGTCAAAATCTTGCGTGTCCATTACCAAAAATAAATGATAATACTGAGTGGCGGAAAAGTTATCAGTAAATCGATATGAAGAAAGCTTTACTATTTGTTTTTGGCCTATTTCTGATATTGAGCGGTTTGAATGCATTCGCCCGACATATCGTAGGTGGCGAAATTCGCATGGAGGCCACGGGGACGGCTAACCGCTACACTATGACCCTGGTTCAGTTCTGGGACGAAAACACCCTGACCAACGGCAACCGTGATCCAAGCGCCGAGTTGTTGTTTTACCGTAAGCGAGATAACAAGCTAGTATTCCGAAGTACGCTGCCATTTATATCCAGCCGAAACGTCAGCTACCAGAACCAAGCCTGCGCCGCCTATCGCTCTCTGAAAACCCTGGAGGGAACCTACCAATCCAACGTCACGCTACTGCCCGCAGATTTTGACGATCCCCAGGGGTATTATATCGTTTGGGAGAGATGTTGCCGTAATGAAGACATCAATAATATTGACTCGCCGGGCTCCAACGGCATGGTGTTCTACCTGGAATTTCCGCCACTTGTTACCCAAAATTCATCCCCGATCTTTTCATTTCCCAATGGCGACTACATCTGCAAGGATCAAACTTTTTCTATGAATATGTCGGCTAGGGATGCCGACGGCGACGAACTGCGCTATTCACTCGTTACCCCAATGCGCGGCAACACCGGGCGTACCAACCCAAATGGTAACGATTCACCAAAATCAGGATACCCTTTGGTGAGTTGGACCCCCGGCATATCCAACGCCAATATGATCCCTGGTAATCCAAGTCTAAAAATTAATGATCGTAACGGGAACCTTACCATCGTAGCCAGTCAACTGGGCCTTTACGTCTTCACGGTTCAGGTCGAGGAATACCGGAATGGCGTAAAACTCGGTTTGGTGCGACGAGACTTTCAACTGCTAGTGATAGAATGCAGCAAAAATTCGCCACCTGAGCCTTATATCTATCACGAAAAAGTGAAAGCGAATATTTTGGAATTCTGTAAAGAGCGCCCCATCGTTCTCGACACTGAAATGTCACCCAACTGGTCGTATCAGTGGCAGTTGAACGGTCAGAACATAACCGGAGAAACCAGTCCTTCCATTACTGCAAAAGACACGGGCAGCTACTCAGTGGTGAAGAGCTTCAAAGACCAGTGCTCCAAAGACACCACCTCGCAGCTGGTGAAGTTGGTGCAGGGGTCTCCCCCACCCGCCGTCATCAGCCGAGCCAGGGACTCGATCTGCGCCGGGACCGAACTGATTCTGTTAGCCAACAA
This sequence comes from Cytophagales bacterium, assembly GCA_038235275.1. Taxonomy (GTDB): domain Bacteria; phylum Bacteroidota; class Bacteroidia; order Cytophagales; family Spirosomataceae; genus Persicitalea. The sequence continues at coordinate 1,536 of JBBSUC010000024.1, forward strand.
GGGGAATAATTATTCTTATGAATGGACTAAGGATAAAGGGAAACTCAGCGAAAGCGGAGACCTTTTGAAGGTTCAGGATCGGGCCTGGTACTACCTGCTGGTACGAGATGAGAAAAATGGCTGCACAGCCAGAGACAGTGCTAAGATCAGCGTTGAAGAAATATCCGTGAAATTGCCTGAGCGGGCAAGCCTGCTCCGGGGCAGTTCTTACTCTTTGCAGCCAGCAGTGAAGACCACCGGCCGCTCGGTGCGTTATGAATGGTCGCCGCCCGACGGACTCAGCAGCACGACCGACTCTCTGCCGGTGGCCTCGCCGAATGACAACACGCAGTACATCCTCCAAGTTACCTCCCCCATCGGCTGTACTGCCTCCGACACCATTCGCTTGTCCGTTATCAACCGCTTGTTTATCCCTGATGCCTTCAGCCCCAACGGTGACGGAATTAACGATTTGTTTATCATAAGAAACGGCGACGATCAAATCGAGGATATGAGGATATTTAATCGCTGGGGAAGCATCGTTTACCAAAGTCAACATTACGAGAGCCCCTGGGATGGTCGCTACCGAGAATCCTTTGTTCCAGCGGGAACGTATATTTATCGCATCAAGACTCCTTTCCTGTTGTACGAAGGATTTATTACCGTTATTTATTAAACACCTTTCTCCACCGATCGCTTCGTTTCGGTCATTTTTGCGTTGAGGAGGCACACACTGATTGCTATCCTTTTATGAATAAGACGTTCTCCTATTTCCTGATTATTTTAATTTGGATGCTTTCGCTGACCGCCCATGCTAGTCACATATTGGGTGGAGAAATTAGGATGGAAACTACGGGTCAGGCTAACCAATATTCGATTACGATGATTCAGTTTTGGGATAAGACCAAATTGACCGTCGCCAATAAGGATCCTAGGGTTGAATTACTTTTCTACCGGAAGCGTGATAACGCACTGATTTATAAAAACACAATCCCCCTACTGTCCACCGAGAAAGTAGCCTACCAAAACGATGTTTGTACGCAGATGCGTTCTCTCGATAGTCAGGTAGGCACCTATAACGCCCTGGTCACGCTAAATTCCGGCGATTTCAATGATCCTGAGGGCTATTACATCGTATGGGAAAGGTGCTGTCGCAATGCCGCTATCAGCAATATCCAATTACCGGGAGAGAGCGGTTTGGTATTCTACCTGGAATTTTCCCCGTTATCGATCCGCAATTCTTCGCCTATTTTTGCTGGCCCCAATGGCGACTATATTTGCAAAGATGTTCCTTACACGACAAGCGTTGCCGCGACCGATGCCGACGGCGATGAATTACGTTATTCCCTGGTGACCCCCTACCGGGGGAATACCACCGAGAACGAACCTAACGGAACAGACCAGACCAAAGCAGGCTACCCCCAGGTGGAATGGTCGGCGGGAAACTCGGCTCAAAACGCTATCCCGGGTAATCCGGCTCTAAGCATTGATCCCCGAACCGGGCAACTCACGGTGACCGCCAATCAATTGGGGCTTTTTGTATTTACCGTTCTTTGTGAGGAATATAGGAACGGCAAGCGAATCGGGGCCGTGCGCCGGGATTACCAGTCACTGGTAATCGAGTGCAATCCGCCTCCCCCGGCACCCGTCATTACAAGTGATGCCCAACCCCTAAAAACGCTAGAAATATGCGAAGGCGAATCCAAAAATCTGGAAATCAAAGAATCAGGCGACTGGATCTACCAGTGGTATCGAAGCGAACAAGCGATTCCGGGAGCGACCAACCCAACATTAGAAGCGCGCGAAGCGGGCACTTATAAGGTAATCAAAAGTCCGCGCGACCAGCAGTGTACCGGAACTGCGACTTCCCAACCCGTGGAGGTAAAATTTACAAATCCTCCTTCCGCAGTCATTGGGCAGTCGAAAAATGCTATATGCGAAGGCGAAAGTCTAGCATTGACAACTGCCGAAAACGACGATTATATCTACGAATGGCGTCATGACTCAAATCTATTATCCGAAACAAGCTCAATGCTATCGGTAAAGGAAGCAGGGAGTTACCTTTTAAAGGTACGTGACAAAGTCACTGGCTGCACGGCGAGTGCCAGTACGGAAGTGAAAAAGGAACAAGTTTCCGTCGATTTACCTGCCCAAATTTCGGTTTTACGTGGCCAAAGCGTTACACTCCTACCCGATGTCAAATCATTACTTTCCGTAAGTTACGTTTGGTCACCTCCCATTGGATTGAGTGATCCCGCCATAGCCCAACCAGTCGCAAAACCTAACCAGACAATTAGTTACTTAGTTAAAGTAGTAACTGATAATGGGTGTACTGCATCAGATAGTATACGAGTGCTAGTGATTGACTGTAGTCTCCCGCCGCTGCCCATAATTGTGCAGAATGGGGCTGCTGTCCAAAGGGTCGAGTTTTGTTCCGAACGCCCGGTAATCTTGCAAATAGACGAGCCGGGCGATTGGGCATACCAATGGAAACTCGATGGCATCGATATTTCCGGGGGTAATGATAAAAATCTAAAAGCTGCGCAGATTGGCAACTATTCGGTTATAAGAAAATTCAAGAAAAGTGACCTTTGTGCCATGTCTTCGGTCTCCCAAGCGGTCGAATTAGTTGTAGGGGCGCCTCCCGTTATTGGAGTTATGGAGACGTATAATGGCTTGTGCCAGGGTCAGCAGGTAGAAATAAGTACGAGTCAAAATGCTTCCTATTCTTACCGATGGCTTTTCGAAAATAGTAAAGTCGTCGGTACCGAAGCGAAAATTTTCGTGGATGAAATAGGAAAGTATCAATTGATAGTCACCAACGAGAAAAACGGTTGCACGGCTCGTGATAGCACTACTGTCAAATTGGACACGTCCCGCATTCCTACCCCGATCGTTTTACAAAACGGACTTTTTGCCCAAACGGTTGAGTTCTGTAGTGGGAGTTCGGTAAGGTTAGAAGTCCAAAGTCCGGGTGATTGGGTTTATCAATGGTATCTAAACGGAGGAGAAATTCCAGGGGCGAAAGATGCTAACCTGACTCTTGGTGAAATGGGAAACTATACGGTAGCTAGAAGTTTCAAAGACGAGGGACATTGTGCCGGGCCTGCCCTATCAGAGTCAGTCGAGTTGATTCTTGGGAAAACGCCTTCCGCCATTATTGCCAAGTCAACCGAAATTTTGTGCAATGGTGAAGTGTTAGAATTGCAAGCTGAGGAAAACGTATCCTATATTTATGAGTGGAGTTTCAATGCAAAAAGAATAATTGAAACAGGTTCTTCAATTAGTATTAGGCAAGGGGGATTGTATGATCTGCTCGTTCGGAATAAACTAAGTGGGTGCTCCGCTAGGGATAGCACAATAGTTTTTGAGGAAAAAATCGGAGTGACATTGCCGAATCAATTAATTGTACGACGCGGGGAAAGTACAGTACTAGACCCAATGGTCACTTCATCTACACAACCTGTCACCTATCTTTGGTCGCCCTCAGCTGGTTTAAATGATCCCAACGCGCTTAGACCCATTACTTCGCCAGCTCAAACGATAAATTATATTCTGCTTGCCACCACTCCCGGCGGCTGTACGGCAACAGATACGATTGAGGTAATTGCCGTCGATCGGGTTTATATTCCTGACGCCTTCAGCCCTAATGGTGATGGCATTAACGATTTACTGATGATGCCCAATGGCAAAGAACTAATTGAGAATATCAGGATATATGACCGTTGGGGTAGCATTGTCTATTTTAGCAATAGCTACGAAATACCTTGGGACGGTAAATTTAAGGGCATCAAGGTTCCATCAGGAATTTATACTTACATTATAAAAACATCATTTGAAGATTATAAAGGCAGTATAATGGTACTTTATTAAGTTTTGGCGATGCATAAAATTGCTGACAAACGTCGGAGTAGCCACTGATTATAACTACTTAAATATTGGTAAGTTGTAATCCACGTGGAACAAATTAGCACAAATTACTGACAATCAATGAATTAAAGGAATAACAGACTGAATTTATGTATCTTTGTTTGGATTTATAGAGATTGTACAAGCTATTATTATGTTAACCACCTGCGAGTTATACTTAGATAATAATTGGATTTCACCCAGCCGTAACATTGTCTATTGGGGTGTATACTGTTTGAAAGTGCCATCAGTGTAGAAGATCAGGATTCTTTCAATCGGTTTTTTGCCAACTTCTGGGATTTCTCGGCTATTTTCTTTCACTTCTAGATTTCTCTGTACCGGGCTGGTGTTCGGCGATTCATTTACAGGCAATTCTAAGAGCCTGGAAACTGGCTGAATTTTCGACTCTTGGTTAAGATCAATCGTCCTTTTTTCACTCCGATCAGGTTCGATGTCTGGAAGGTCTTCCTCGTCCATAATCCATTCCATTCCCAAGTCAGGATAGCGCCTGATTATTTTTTGGACAATGTCCAGGCTGGGCTTATTCCTCCCTGCCAGAATATGAGACACACTGGATCGCTGCACCCCAATTTCATCGGCGAAATGGGAAGGTGAAATACTTTTGTCAACAAGTATTTGTTTAATCTTGTCATTCAGATCCATAGAAACGCAGTTTAATTTTGCAAATACAAATGTAAACATTATAAATGTAAACTGATGGATTAATATTGTAAATAGACATCCAGATTACAATTGTGCAATTATTTCTTTATTTACAATTGTATAACTATCTGGCTTTCTGTTAATTCTAAGTAAATAAAAAAGGGCACTGCCCATTCCTTTTAGAATGAGGCAATGCCCTTTTTCATGTGACAAGGGTAGCCATTTAGTATTGTCAACCTTTCCTGCGTTGACTAAGAATACTAAACGGCCACTTGGTTTTCGCGCAGCGCATCATTGAGGGAGGTTTTCAAATCAGTGCTGGGTTTACGCTTGCCGATGATTAGGGCACAGGGAACCTGGTACGTTCCGGCGCTGAATCGCTTTGGGAGCGTTCCGGGAATAACTACCGAATCGGCCGGAACGAACCCCTTATATTCTACAGGATCGTCGCCCGTAACGTCGATAATTTTGGAACTTCCGGTGATGATCACCCCCGCGCCCAACACCGCTCTGGTGGCAATATGTGCGCCCTCCACGACAATGCACCGGGAGCCGATAAAGGCTCCATCTTCTATAATAACGGGCGAGGCCTGTATCGGTTCTAGTACCCCTCCTATTCCCACGCCCCCGCTCAGGTGGACATTCTTCCCGATTTGGGCACAGCTTCCCACGGTGGCCCAAGTATCCACCATCGTTCCCTCGTCCACGTAAGCACCTATATTAACGTAGGAAGGCATCAGAATGACTCCTTTGGCCAGGAAAGCACCGTAGCGAGCCACCGCTGGTGGGACTACCCTCACTCCCAGCCTATCGTAGCCTGTTTTTAAGCGCATTTTGTCGTGGTACTCAAATATGCCTACCTCGGTCACTGACATTCGCTGCACTGGAAAATACAATATAATGGCCTTCTTTACCCACTCATTGACCTTCCACGTACTGTCAGGCCGCATTTCTGCCGCTCTTAGACGTCCCTTGTCCACTTCCTCAACGACATTCATGATAGCTTCCCTAGTGTCAGTTTCTGCAAGTAAATCGCGATTTACCCAGCATTCTTCAATGATCTTCTGATAATTCATGTTAAAGCATTAAGTTAATAAAAAAGTTTTAATCAGTTTGATTTACAATGGTTTGTATGTGATAAAAAAACGAGAAAATAAAAACAAGTCCTTGAAAAAGGAATGTCACATTACTATTGCATATCTGATTTTCTATACTAGACATTGGTAAATATAGGAATATAGGTGCAGTGAACCCCTATTTCCATTTTTGTACATCAGAGAAATGGAAAAGTATAGTATACAATTTTTGTATCATATGGATTTTTTACCTTTATAAATGTTCTCCAGTCAAGTATAACTTAGAGGGTACTGACAGTTTTAGGACCCTCCTCTTTTCAAGGGCAAGCAGTAAATAAAGCAAGAATCGTTGTCTCGACCCATGACGAGATTAATATTATTGAGATGTTAGGGGTGTGACGGAGATAAATGGTAATGACTATTAATAAAAGGGATAAGATATAAGACTTGATACCATTATATTTAGTAATTTTTGACCAAAATAATTAGTTTATTACTAATAATTACTAAAATAAATAGTATTCCACTCAGTTATATACTACTTTTTATAGCTAGATCGTTTGTTAGCATTATTTCTAATCACTTTTCTCATATTAAGTGCTAATGCGCTGAATAAAGGCGGATTTTTATTAATATTGTATTATTAACCAATCCAAGAATCAATAATGTCAGACGTAAAAGTTGCAATCAATGGTTTTGGCCGCATTGGCCGTTTAGTATATCGCCAGATATACGATATGGAGGGGATCAATGTGGTTGCCATCAATGATCTTACAAGTCCTGGAGACTTAGCCCACCTTCTCAAATATGACACGGCACAGGGCCGTTTCGACGCAGAAGTTAAATCGACCGATAGTTCAATTGTCGTCAATGGTGAAGATGTAGTCATCTATTCTCAAAGGGATCCAGCACAAATTCCCTGGGCCAAACACGAAGTCGACGTGGTATTAGAATGCACAGGTTTTTTTACAAGTGAGGAAAAAGCTTCTGCTCACTTAACAGCCGGTGCTAAAAAGGTGGTTATCTCTGCCCCAGCTACCGGTGATGTAAAGACGATCGTGTTCAATGTAAATCATGACATTCTCGATGGCTCAGAAAAAATTATTAGCTGTGCTTCTTGTACTACCAACTGCCTGGCCCCGATGGCCAAGGTTTTAGATGAAAAGTACGGACTTATCAATGGATTGATGACGACTATTCACGCCTACACAAACGACCAGAATTCTCAGGATTCTCCTCATCCCAAAGGAGATTTGCGCCGGGCACGTGCCGCAGCACAGAACATAGTACCCAACACGACCGGTGCGGCCAAGGCAATCGGCCTGGTCCTACCAAATTTGAAAGGAAAACTGGATGGTTCGGCGCAACGAGTTCCCGTACTTACCGGTTCGCTGACTGAATTGACTTGTATTCTTGGCAAAGAGGTCACTGTTGAAGAAATCAATGCCGCGATGAAAGAAGCGGCTAACGAGAGTTACGGTTATAATGAAGATCCGATTGTCAGTAGCGATATCATCGGCATCACTTTTGGTTCGCTATTTGACGCTACGCAGACTAAGGTACAGAATGCCGGAGGCACCCAAATCGTACGAGCTGTTAGCTGGTACGATAACGAAATGTCCTACGTATCTCAGTTGGTTCGTACGGTCAACTATTTTGCCAAACTGATTTAAGCAGTTGTTTTTCTTAAGGCCACCAACAGGAAAGGGATGTCAGTTTGACGTCCCTTTCCTGTTGGTGGCCTTTATATAATTTATATTGAAGCCTTTGGAGTGAAAAGCTCGTTCATAGTGAGTGGTGATTCCATAATGATAATCGAGCAACTCAGATCGATAAAGATCAGGCGTCTGATTTTGAATCTCAAAATCAGACTTGGCCAGCGTTTCAAGACTATATTCAAACAATGGAAAGCTATCGGTTTTCAAATGAAAAATTCCACCCGGCTTTAAATAACCTAAGTAACTTTTCAAAAAGAAATCATTAGTTAATCGTTTTTTCTCATCCCGATCACGAAGCTGTGGATCAGGATGAATGAGCCAAATTTCGTCGATATCGTTTTCTCGGAAAAATTCATTCATGTATTGAATGGACGTCCGCAAAAAGGCCACATTTTTTAAATCAAGATCTGAGGCAATTTTGCTGCCTCGAGCCAGACGGTCACCTTTAATGTCCACGCCTATGAAGTTGCGATTGGGAAATTTTTGAGCCATGCCAATGGTGTACTCTCCTTTTCCGCAGGCTAATTCTAGCGTAATCGGATTCTCATTTTCAAAATACAATTCATCCCACCTTCCTTTAATCGTCGTGTATAGCGGATTGCCCCTTTCAATTACGTTTTTTGCCACTTGGCTAAACTGATACTTTTCTAACTTTCTTCTACTCAAAACACTTAATCTAAATTTGTTCTAAATCAGCTACCACGAAAGTACTGCCACCTACATAAATGGCATCTTTAGAAGATGCACAGTCCATGGCACTCGAAAGCGCCTCGTTAACATCGTTGAACTTCTCCCCTACCAATCCCACCTCTTTAGCCACAAACATCAAGTCCTCAACCGCCATTGCGCGTTGCACGGAGGGCTGGCAAAAGTAGTAGCAAGCATCAGGCGGAAATAAGGATAAGATGCTGCGGATGTCTTTATCCGCCACAAATCCCAACACAAAGTGATGACGAAGCGCCGGAGTCTTCCGAAATTGATTAACCGTTCGTTCTAACCCATTGAGGTTGTGCGCCGTATCGCAAATGACCAGCGGAGTCTCCTGCAAAATTTGCCAGCGTCCTTTTAAACCGGTCGAAGTTGCCACAGATAGCAGGCCAGTATTAATAGCCTGTGATTCAATATAATACCCCTTTTGAATCAAAATTTTTAAGACGGATAATACCCCTTTCAGATTATCTAGCTGATAGTATCCGGCTAGATCCAATTCGTATGTGGATTGAGCAGAATCATCCTTATCAACTAAGCTGATTACCTGCCCGGATTTCGTAGCAACCTGGTCAATCAACGTATATCGAGAGGCCGCAATGGTGAGTTTGGAGTTCATTTGCCGGGCTTTTGCTTCAAAAACTTTCCTTACTTCCGGCTCAGGAGTTTCACTTATTACCACAGGAACACACGGCTTGATGATCCCTGCCTTCTCTCCCGCAATGAGAGGTAAGGTGTTCCCCAAGTGTTGGGTATGATCCCACCCTATGTTGGTAATTATGGAAACTTCGGGCGTGATGATGTTGGTAGAGTCGAGGCGCCCGCCCATCCCTACTTCCACGACAGCAATATTGATTTTTTGGCTTGCAAAGTACTCGAAAGCCATCGCGACCGTAACTTCAAAGAAGGAAGGATTATTTTCTTCGATAAACGATTGATTATTAGTAACGAACTTTGCTACATAATCTCGATTCACTTCCTCGCCATCGATTCGGATTCGTTCGGTAAAGGATTTGAGATGAGGCGAGGTGTATAACCCAACTCGGTAGCCAGCGGCCTGTAATACTGAAGCGAGCATATGAGAAGTACTCCCTTTACCATTGGTTCCCCCGACATGAATAGATCTGAATTGCTGATGAGGATTACCGAGATGTTCGCAGAAAGTCTCTATACCAGAAAGACCCGGCTTGTAAGCGCGGGTCCCCTGATTTTGGAACATCGGCAAGCGACTGTACAGGTAGTCAATAGCTTCCGAAAAAGTCATACTTAACGGGCGCTTATTTTGAAGGTGATAGTTCCCGTTGATTCATCGGGAACATTTGCTGCCTTTTGAATAAATGTCAAGGCCCGCACCGCGTCTTTATATTTATTGATAACAGCATAATCAGTGACCGTGGAACGCAATTGAATGACGTTTTTAACCCGGCCATTGGTTCCCACAATAATTTTAAAGGTGATTTCTCCCGTGGCATCCGAGTTGTCATTTACTGAGGGTGGACGCGACCATGCCCAACCGTTCAGGTTTAGACCGACGGCAGTACCACCGCCGCCGCCGCCACCTTTGTAGGTCTTGGCATAGAGACTTCCGGTTTTAGCTCCCTTGTCCCCTACTCCCTCGGCGTCATCACCGTTATTGTTTCCTCCCACACCCGCCGTGGTGCCGTTGGTACCGTTACTACCCGAGCCAGAACCCGATGATTTTTTAAAAAGGGCATCGTTGTTAATGGTTTTGGTAGGCGCAGGCGTGGTAGCCGTGGAAGTGCTGGGTGCGCTGCTGCTCACCTTCTTGGACTCATTGCGCTCGGGTTCTTCCACCGGGCTTTCCGTTTTGGATGTAATAACGGGTTTCTGAACCACCTTCGTAGTGGGTTTTACGGGTTCGGGACGTGGTGAAGGCGGTGTAGGACGTGGAGCCTCAGCTTTTTTTTGAATTTTTTCCTCACCCGCTTTCATGTTTTCGGCAATTTTAGAATCGCTGGGCTTATTATAAGTCTGAATTTTTCCACTGCCCACATCGCTGGTGCCGAAGTTCACTTCCACGAATAACTCCATGGGCTCCACCACCTTTTGTGACTGGCTTAGCCGGATAAAGAAAAACGCAGTAAGGATAAGCAGCGTGGTAATGACCGAAATGGCCCAGGAGGCAGCAATTCTTTGGCGGTCTTCAACTTGGGTGAGTAACATGGCTGGCTTTTTTTCGTAATAACGTAAAGTTAGAACGAATTAATCTTTTTACAAAAAAAGGCCCCGACGGGCCTAAATTTTCAAAGCGTATTAAAAGTTATTTGCGATGAAACACCCAGGATTCGGCCTGAGTCAATTTATCAACCTTATCTCTGTTCTTTGCGGCCTCGTCGTGAGTTCGGTAAGACCCGGCGGAAACTTTTATCCATTTGCCAGATTTTTCCGCCAGTACGGTGGCATCATCGAATCCCAATCGTAGAAGTTGAGATTTAAGTTTGTGAGCGTTTTTTTTACCGCTAAAACTACCCGCAATAAGAAAATAATTTTCTTCGGCCTTTGCAACTTTTGGCTGCTCTACTGCTATGGGGCTGGTAGGAACCATCGTTGGGTCCTCTTCAAGAGCAGGTAATTCTTCTTCCAGAGTTGGTACAGTTTCCGGCTTGTCTTCCTGAAAGTAGATTACTTTTATATTGGATGACTCATCTACGTTCCGGTTATAATCTAAAATCTGCACACTTGGCTGATATAGGTCGCTCACCAAAGAAATGGGGTTGAGCGAACTAAGCAGATTGTGCTCGTTGGGTTGATACAAATAACTGGCAGCGCCAACTGCGCAAAACAGCATAGCGGCTGCTGCCCATCCCCACTGCACATTTCTTTTTTTATGTAAAGGAATGATCAAACCTTCATCGGGCACCAATAATTCCGTATTCTTCACCTCCTGACGCAGCCAGTTGGTCTGGCATTCCGAACGTTCCGCGCTGATTTCCTTGAGACCATACCACTCCTGATCATAGTTTTGGGTATAATCCGGCTCGAAAATTAGCTTTCCTTCATAATTGGTTGAGAAGCTACCAACCTTTTCAATTGTAGTAATATCCTGGTTTTCCAGATCGGCACGTAAGGAAGCTACATACTGCCGCGTTTGCTCCGTCGCTTGTTCCCGAGGAATTTTTTCTCCCACAGACAAATAGTAAGCCAACAACCCATCGTCAATTTTCAAAATTTCGTTGAAGGCCACCCGCTTGCCGGCGGGCTTGAAGAGTTGGGCTGATTCGTCATAACGAACCCCAACGCGGTGCGTGAGCAGACCGCCGAAGTCGGGAATGATGACACAATCGAACTCGAACAGCAATTTACGGATGTACTTGTCAACGGGTGCCATCTTTGAATTTGGTTTAGCTAAACTTTTACTAAACGAAATTAGAAAGAAAAAGACAGACCACCAACAAAGTTCAATCCCATCTGCGGGTAGTAGAGGTAGCGGGAATATTGTTTTCCCAAGATGTTGTTAATCGAAACGAACGTTGAGAAGTTTCTGGTTAACAGGTAATCCATCTTCAAATTGAGGTCGACGATCGTCGGCAATTTTATAATTTTTTCACTTTGAAAATTATTTCCCTTTAAGCCGGAAATTACGTAAAAATCACTGCTGACGAAAAGTTTTTTGTTTAGAGATAGGGCGTTAAACCAGTTTAACGAGAAGTTGGGACGGTGCCAGGCTTCCTTTAACACGCCAAGTTTGTAGTTGTAAAAGCTCGTCTTTAACGAGGTTCGCAGGATGTCGTTGTGGGTGTAGCCCACCTGAGCCGACACAGTCAGGATATTGGTTTTATCGCCATCGTATAAGATAGAGAATTTAGAGGTGTCGGCCAGGGAATTGTTGAAAGCGTAGAAATTGCCATAGTTGGCGTAAGAGACTTTCCCCTCAAAATTGATACCCTGCGTATTTTCTCCTTTGACACCCGCGTAAATATCTGAGCGCTTGTCAGTATTCAGTATCAAGGCATCGGGGGCCAACCAGCGGTTCTCCGATAGCATCGAACGCAATGTATTGCGAACTAAATCGCCATCCCATCCGCCATAAATATGCAAACCCGGAATGGGAACGACATCCAGATTTAAAACCGGATAGATTCGGGTGTTGTTAATGTTCAGCGTGTTGTCAGTCTGATTCACCACATTGACGCCAGCCGTGATGGAGAAAAAGTCCGAATTGTACTTAAAGTGTGGTTTAACGCGAAAAACATTACGGTTGTATGTTTCGGAATCCACGCGCTGCGAGATAAACGCACCGGCTTCAAACAGGGCCACCAAATTTTCCATCACCGGAGTCGATGCCTTGATCGTGGTCCCCCAATCAGTTTCCGAGGCATTGTAGCGATCTTTAAGATTATAAAAACTGGTTCGAACTGAATAATCGAACAGTGATTTGGCTTCGGTGTTCTCAAAGCCTAGCTGTACACCGAACAGATTGGTGGTCTGCCGAATGCTGTCACGGTCGATCGTGACTGATTCCGGCTGGGGCTGGTACCCGTAGAAGTAATAATTCTTGCGGTCGTAGTCGACTTGGCCGTCAATTTTGAAGGCGTTGCGAATGTACTTGCCCGCAAAGCGCAGGTCGGTAGTGGAATTTCCGGAATTCTTGCCATAGACCGGACCCGTCGCTGCCGACAATTGTTTCAGATTCGCCGAGAAAACCAAATCGTCCGAGGGACGGGTACTGACAAATCCTTCTCCTAGAAAACGTCCATAATTCCCTCCGCCCAGCTTAATGTAATTGTTAAGAGCTTCCGGCATATTTTGCCGCGACTTCTCGTCCGAAGGAATCGACACTGAGGGCGTCAACTTCGGCGAGGCTAAATTTATTTTTGGATCGATAAACTCGTAAGTGACTTTCTTGTCGGTCGTCTTGGCCTCCATCGGCTGGACCTTATCAAATAGTCGGTTAGCCACCGGAAACTCAATATTCTTTTCCTTGACGATTTCGTAAGTCTGGTTTTCAATTTCGCCGCGTTGGGCGAAAGCGGGTACCGTCGCCAGAAGGGCCAAAGCTAACAGACTGCTACGCTTATTTTTATTGCTGCTCATAAATCGGGGTGCTGGGAGGGGAAATTATTTCTTTTCGATTTCGACCATTTTCAATTTTGCCAATTCCACTGCTTCGACATCCTCGGAGTTCTCGATGATCGATTGTAGCGTGGCTTTGGCCTGCGCCTTCTCATTCATGCTCATGTAAACATCGGCCAGCAGGATAAATGAACGCACCCGCCAGAAGTCGATGCCTTCAAACTCTTTGCTCAAATCGAAGATTGACTTCTCAGCTTCCGGGTACTTTTTCTCCTTGAATTGAATCATGGCAATCCAGTATTTAGCCTCCGCGCCAAACTCGTCTTTGCTGGCGGCAGCTAATTTTTTAAACTCATCGGTCGCCTTGATGTAATCACCCCGATCGTAAGGTACTTTGCCCAGATAAAGCTGTGCCTTACCCAAGCCCCCCGGCACGATGTTGCCGACGTTAATGACCTGATTGGCGTAATAAAGCGTCGAGTCGTAGCTTTTCAGCGAGTAATAGGTATTCATCAGGCCAATCCAGGCGATGGTTTGCTCTTTTTTATTTTCCGCGTTCTTGAGCAGAACCTTGAAATTACTTACCGCGCTGGCAAAGTTGCCACGAGCGATTTCCAGTTCGGCCGATTTCTGCGCGGCGGCCGCTACGTAATTGGAGCGATTTTCCTGGACCACCTGCCCGTAGAACTGCAAGGCCTTTTGGGTTTGATCCGATTTCTCGTAAGACGCTCCCATAAAGTAGCGGGCGTCGTACTGGTTTTTGCTCTGCGGGTAGGCTTGTAAATATTCCTGCAAAGCCTGAATGGCTTGCGGGTACTTTTCGGCGTAAAACAAATTTCGGGCGTTGTCGAACTCCACCTCGTCAAGTTTGGTGTTACCCGGATTATTTTTCCTGACAATAGCCAGGACCTGGCTAAATTCTTCTGGTCGCCCTACGGCGTTGTAGGCTTCCTGGATGCCTTCCAAAGCACTGCTGGCCGAGGGAGAATCCGGGAATTCCTGCAAAATCCGCTTGAAGTCATTGATGGCCTCCTCGTAAACCTGAATATTATAATAGGATTGCGCCCGGCGAAGCAAAGCCGCAGGAATCAGGATGCTTTTGGGCTTTTCGTTAATCATTCGCGTAAACAAGCGAACAGACTGCTGAAAATTATCCTTCTGAAATTCCAGATCGGAGATTTGGAACATGGCATCATCCACGTAGCGCGAGGCCGGATACTGGCTGATGAGCAGTTCAAACTGACGACGGGCGTCCATTTCTCGGTTCATATACACGAACGCGCGGCCCTTTTGAAACAGCGAATAGTCGTTGTCCACCTTGCCGTTCTTGGTGACCTGTTCGTAGGTGTTGACTGCCTCGGTATATTTTTTCATAGCCAAATAGCTATCGGCCAGCCTAACGTAACTATCCTCAATCATCTGGGCCGTCATGCCTTCCGTGTTAGCCGTAAAATCCTTGAAATAAGGCAAAGCTTCGGCGTATTTTTTCTGGTTGTAATAAGCGTAACCCAGCGCGTACAGACTTTTACGGCGATAAATACCCGCATCGGGATTTTTGGTTAATTGCGCGTAAATGGGCTTCGCTTCGTCGTATTTTTGCTGGGCTGAGTAAGATTCGGCTTTGTAATAGGTCGCAGCGACGAAAATATCTCCATCGTTTGGGTATTTCAGCGATTTGTTAAAATCGGCGATGGCGGCCGGATACTGCTCTGTGTTGAATTCAGTAACGCCCTGGTTGAAGGTTAGTCGCTGGTAAGTGGCGTTGATTTTTGGCGTTCTGTTTCTTAATCCCTCGATGTAAGTAATTGCCCCCGCACTATTGTTTGAACCGGAATAGGCCTCCGCAATGAGTTGGGCTACTTCATCCTGATTTTTGTTGTTGGGGTATTTTTTCAAATAATCACCCATTTCTTTGATCGCCTCGCTGTAATTCCCCAACTCCAATTGCACCTTGGCGTGATTGTAGGTCGCCTCCTCCTGTACCAGCGGATTAAAAGGCAAACGGGCCGCGTTATCGAAAGCAGTCAGAGCAAAATTCGGATTGCTGGTTTGCAAATAACTGATTCCCACCAAATAAGAAGCGTACTGCGCCACCGAATCCTTACCGGGGGCAATATTTTTCATCGTTTCGATAGCCCCTTCAAAATTGTTATTTCTGAATTGTGAATGCCCGTAGTGAAGCGCAACGGTGGGTGGGAGACCGCCGGGTTTCATACGCTTGTACCGATCATAGGATTTAACTGCAGCCTCGTAGTCCCCTTTTTCGTACTGCACCTCCGCCACGTACAAGGCCACCTCGTCAAAACTGTTGTTGCCTCTTTGCTGGGTGAGCAATCGCTCCCCGTAGGTCAGCAGTTTGTCAAAATCTTTAAGCTGATACAGCGAAGAAACAATCCAATTCGGAACCTCATTTTTATAGTATGGGTGGTTCTCGATGCGCAGAAAATCCTCGTATGCCTCGCGGTAGCGGTTCTTCTTATAATTGATAACCCCGGCAAAAAATGAGGCATCGCCTGCATTTTCGAACTCGGTTTCCATCTTCACCTGATCGAAATAGGTCAGCGCCTGGTCGAGTTTCTGGGTATTGTAGTACGACATCCCCAGACGGTACAAGGTCTCAACCCGTTTGCTCCCGCCTCCGGCCACCAGCATGGCTTTTTCGAGATAGCCAATTGCTTGTTCGTAATCACCGCCTTCATAATAATATTTACCCAAATCGGCATAAATCAATTGTGCTTTGGGGTGTTCGGCGTGGTTTCGCACGAAACGGTCCACCTGCACTTCGGCCTCGGGATATTTGAGATACAGCCCCGTAACGGCCACATAGTATTCAGCGGTCACGGCATTGTAGTCGCTGGTAGTAAGGAGATTATCCCGCGAAGCCAGAAATTCGTTGAATTCCTGCCGGGCGGCCACAAAATTTGATTTTTCAAAAAACTCTAATCCGTTGCGGAAATGAGCCTCGGGCTGGGTGTAGCCCATAGTATTTTGACCAAAAACCGCCGAATGCCCAAGCCAGGCAACAAGTATCAGGGTTTTCAGACTACGCTGCAATAACATAGAGTTGGGTGGGTGAATGAGTTGTATAATCGCCAAAATTAGGCTTTGTCGCTCGGTATTCAAATTTTGTGCCAGGCGACCAAAGCGAATACTTTCCGTAATTAACGGCAAGAGCCTGCTTTGCGTATGATTTAATCGCTCTGCCTTAAAATAACAGATTGTGTCTTTTCATGCTTTCCTGCGTATCAGTGTGCATTTGTCGAAAGCGTTCAGAGATAGTTTTTACAAATTCTTCATCCAGAATAGATTCTAATTCGTCCGTCGACTCGAACTCTGTTTCGTCTATTTTGTATGTTTGCTCATACATCCCGCCCGCTTCAAACTTTACGATGTACTTGCCGTTCCATTGGTATAGGCCGACTTTATAGTGTTTATTAGGAATGTCTTTGAGATAACGCATCGTTTTGAATGTCAGAATGAAATTAATCCCCTATGAATCAAGCTATTATTTTGAATAAAGGTCTGTGGTATCTTACCGCAGTGCTATTTTTCTTGACTGGCTGTCAGTCGGTTGAAAAGGAAGATGCAGCCAATTTTTTTTTGAAAGGTAACGTACAGTTCCAACAAAAAAACTACGAACAGGCCTTGCATTACTATGAGGAGTCTTTGGCCAAAAATTCCGATTTTTCAGACGCCTATTTAAATAAAGGGCTGGTGCTTTTGGCATTACAACGGCCCGTCGACGCGCTCCAATCCTTCAATCATGCCATCGAAGCCGACGAAAAACTCTATCCAGCCTACCTGGCTCGCGCCGAAGTGTCGGCGCGGTTGGGACAGTGGAACGAGGCTTTGACTGACCTTAACACCATTCAAAAATTCTACGCTGACTCGTCCCAGTTTTTTCTCATTCATGGTAACGTGTTGGTTGGAAAAAATGACCAATCTGCTGCCCTGGCCGATTTTGACCGTGCCTTACAACTCCAACCGGACAACACCGAAGCGCTGGTCAATCGCGGAGCCGTTTATTTTGACCATAAGCAATACGACCCAGCTAAGGCAGATTTTGAGGCAGCTCTGAAAACTGATCCGAAGCAGCCCGAAGCCCTGAATAACCTGGGGCTACTGGCTGCCCGGAATAAACAATGGGCTATGGCCCTCGAGTACCTTGACCGGGCATTATCAGTTAATCCAGTCGATCCGCTCGCGCTGAATAATAAGGGTTTCGTATTGTTAAATACCGGAAATTTGGAGAACGCTGTGAACTTAATCAATCGTTCGCTTCAAAATAGGCCAGATAATGGCTATGCTTTACGAAACTTGGGGTTGTATTATTTCAAAAAAAATGAATTGGAAAAATCACTGGAAAATTTCAACAAAGCACTGGAATTAGCCCAGCCAGTCGAGTCCCTACATGGTTATGCCGGAGAAGCCTATTTAAAAACAGGAAATAACAAAAAGGCGTGTGAGATTTGGAAAATTGGCGTTGTCTTAAAAGATAGTTTGGCCGAAGCCCATTATAATATCCATTGCCGATAACTATTTCCGTTTCGCAACAAATTTTTTTAAATCTCGAAAAACAGCCGCATCATACTCAGCGTTGGTTTGAATTTCCAATATTGCAGTATTGTTTATTTCGGTAAAATCTTTCCAGGCATTTGCCAAGTTTTCCAAATTTGGGATATTTGAATTTTGAATCAGGAAATAAGTTATTTTTGAATCTTCAGCGGTTCTTAAACCGTTGTAATGATGGTGAGTTTCAAAGTATTTAGGTAATTCTGGTTGCGAGGCAGGGCCATCGATCATTCTAAATATGGTTCCTCCCGCGTTGTTAATTAGTATTATTTTAAGATTTTGAGGTAAATCATCGATCAACAGGCCATTCCTATCGTAGAAAAACGCGACATCACCCACGATGAGGTACACGGGTCGCTCCCTAGTGAGCGCTGCACCAATAGCCGTACTAACACAACCATCAATTCCGCTTGTTCCACGATTACAAAACACTTCAACACCCTCTTTTTCAATCCCCAGCAAATTAACGTACCGAACTGTCATGCTATTGGCCAGATGCAGTTGCGATCCTTCCGGCAGTCGTTTTAAAATAAAACTAATGGCTGTTATATCATTTAACGTCGTTAAGTCCGTCAAAAAAGAGGTAAGAAGATGCTTTGTCATGGCTTCTTCTTTCAACCAATTGGATAAATAGGGATTAGATTTTTCCTTGTCGTTCTTTTTACCAACATTTCCAATCGTTAAGATTTCATAAAGTCTGGAAAAAAAATAATTCGGAGAAACATTAAGCTGTTGGGTAAGTGTTTGGAAAGTATCGATGATGTGCAAGTCGTCCGAAATATGCCAATGGATTTTGGGTGAGTTATTTCGTAAAAAACTCTTTAAATTTTTAGAAATAAAAGACTTACCTACCGTAATCAGCAAATCGGGGCGAAGATTATTGTGAGAATTTTCGCGCAAGAACAAATCCTGCTTGGTAATGAAGTGTTCGTTATTTTCAAGATTACTTATTACATCTCCTACAATTGGAACCTTGAATGTTAGAGCAAAATCCCTTAATAATTCATTCAATTTATCATTTCGTCCTTGTTGGCCTACGGCAATCAGAATTTTTTCACTTCCCTCCCACCCTACTCTGATTTCGACCCAGGTTTCTTCATCAATAACAGATTGAGTTTTGGCCCGCTTAATGATTCGAATATTTTCGGAAGGAGCAAAGATTTCATCTTTTGTCGGATAAAATGGTTCTCGAATGGGGACGTTAAGATGAACGGGACCGCAAGGCAATTCCTTTGCCGTGAGTAAGGCTTCATTCAAACTCCGGTTGATAAACCAAAGTGAGTCGGGATGAGAATGATCAGCAGGTAAGTCCCAAAATCCCTTGACGTGTTTACTATAAATTTCGGCTTGGTAAATAGTCTGTCCGTCGTTTTGGTGAATCCATTCCTTAGGTCGGTCGGCTGTAAGAATGAGCAAGGGAATTTGCTGGAAGAAAGCCTCCGCCACCGCCGGGGCAAAATTGTAGGCCGCCGAACCCGAAGTACAGATTAACACCACGGGCTTTTTGAGTTGTTGCGCCATGCCCAGGGCGATAAATCCCGCCGCCCGTTCGTCCATTACGACTTGGCACGCTATGTTCGGATTTCGGGCAAAGGCCAAAGTTAGCGCCGCCGAGCGAGAGCCGGGAGAAATAACGGCATGGGTGACGCCGTGCAAATGGCATAGTTGCGCCAGGTCGATAAGGGGTTGTAGAATGGCCATTTATTGGTTGGGCAATAATTGGTGATGAGTGCAAAAATACTATTTACCCCCATACGCCCCACTCAACCGTCGATATCCCTCCGCGTTCGGATGAAGCCCATCCGTAAACAGCGTTTCATCAATCAATCCATCGGCTTTTAAAAGTGCCTTTCCCGCGTCCATGTACTTAATTCCCATTTCTCTGGTCAGAGCAGCCAATACGAGATTCAATTCTCGTACGCGCTTCTCTTCCTTGCGGCGGGGATATACCCCCACCATAGTCAGCGTAGCGGTGGGTTGTCGCAGTTTGATGGCCTCGATAAGGAGTCGCCAACCCGCCAGGATTTCTGCGTCGGTGTTGAGCTGGAAATTATTGGTGCCGATCATTACGTAAATTTTCTTGGCTGCATAGCCGTCCAACTCACCGTGGTAGACGCGCCAAAGGACGTTCTCGATGCGGTCCCAGCCGTAGCCGAGGTTGCGGGTATTTTGCGGGTCAAATATCTTTTCCCACGAATCTGCGCCACGGGCATGCGGGCCTTTGGGGAAGCCGCCCCAGAAATGCGTGATGGAGTTGCCTATCATGAGTACATCAGGGGCGGATTCTTTATTCATGCGCAGAATTTCCCGATGTCGGGCATCCCAGTCGTAGTTGGGGATTTCACGCATCTGAATTACGGGGCGGGTGGTGCTTACCTGGCCCTGGAGTTCATGCAGGATTTTGCGCAGGTGCTTTTCGTATCCCTCGGCGTAGCGCATCATCCCCAAGTCGTTGGGATGGGTACCATCTACCATCGTTTCAATGTCCTGGTTAAAATCTTCCCTAGTAGCAAGATAAATTTCCCGGATACCCTCACTTTGAAGTTGGGCAAACGCCTGACGCATCACTTCATTAGGTTCAGAAAATCGCTTTCGGCTGGTCGGATTAATTGCTTCGTCCGTGTAGCCCGCGTGTTCGGCCAACAGGATCGGTGTGTTCGAATGTTTTTGCCTCAGAATTCTGACCGATTGCAAAATACGGGATTTTACGGTATCCAGAGGATAATCCTCCTGATTGATAAGATTGGGCAGACAATCCAGAATGAATACTTTGGCTTCTATTTCATTAACGAAATCAAGCACCTCCGGTTCCAGCCTACCGTTGCCCGAAAACCCCAGATTTATGAGCGGCCGATCCATTTTTCGGGAGAGAATCGTTGGCCAGGCCATTCCGGGCCGCGAGGCGCAGGCACCCTGGGCAATGGAGGTGCCATAGACTACGATCGGCAGATCGGGCCGCACGGGGAGTGGCGTAAATACTGTACTGTCAGGGATACCGATTTCCAGCCACTTAACTGAGTTGTACAGCGGCAGGTAAAGCCGGTATTCTCGACCCAGCTTGTGATAGTTGTCGTTAGCTTGAATGTTTTTGTAAAAATACTCGATAGTATCCCCAAAAACGGGCTTCGTAGCGCACCAGCGCATTTCACCATCGCTGGAAATGGCGTAAAGGTCTAGTCCGCTCACTCCCGTTGCGGGCATGTGTGGCATAGCTTGGGTCCCCCCGACAACGTAGCGAATCTTGATTTGATCGCTGTTGGCCCGAAAACGCAACATTAGCCCCGCCGATTCCTGGGAAAGGTTCCAAACTGCTTTTCGGATTTTATTTTCGGCTTTCGCGGGCAGGCGGTCGTAAAAATTCTTTGAATCATTTGGCCAGGCTTTCCCTTCGAGGACCGGGAAGTTAGCCTCCGCGGGATTCCACCATTTAAAAGACCCTGACGAATTAGTGTTCTGTCCCCTGGCCGTGAATAAGCCAAAAGTAGCAATTATGAAAATTGGAATTGATAAATATCGAAACTTCATGAAATTGGTATTTATGACCATTAATTACTGAGTTTAGGTTCAGCCTTCTGCCACGGTACCCGCCCTCCGCGCTGGATGTGCAGCATCAACTCTGTAGACAGTTGGTTGAAAATTTTTGGCTCCTCACGGGCCAAATTCCTCGTTTCCAGCGGATCGTTCTTCAAATTGAACAGTTCTAAAGGTTGAAAGGGCTGGTTCTTCACCAATTTCCAGTCGCCGAGCCGCAGGGCGTAGCTGCATTGTCCGGCGTATTCCCGGCCACCCTCACGACGGGTAAAGTAAAGCGGTCGGTTCGGTTCGCTTCCAGGCGATTTGCCCAACAAAGTATTTAGAAAACTACGACCATCGATGGGGTGATCGCTTTTCAATCCAGCAATTTCAAGCAAGGTAGGATAAAGATCCATCGACAGATTGATTTGGTCAGAAACGGTCCCCGGCTTGATTTTCCCCGGCCAACTAATGGCCGTCGGCACGCGTAGACCGCCTTCGTACATACTCTGCTTGCCGTCGCGGGTGGGACCATTATTGGCCAGGCTGGGCAGGTGCCCACCGTTGTCGCTGGTAAAGATTATAAGCGTATTGTCATACTGATTGCTTTCTTTCAAAGCCTTGATCACCTTACCAATGCCATCGTCCAGATGCTCAATTAAGGCTACAAGTTGGGCGCGCTTGGGCGGCAAACCCGGTTCGCGCTCCTGCACCTTTTTCAGCCAGTCGGCGGGCGGCTGCACCGGAAAGTGCGGGGCGTTGTAAGCCAGATACAGGAAGAAGGGTTGGTTATTTTTGGAACGCTCCTTGATGTAATCCACTGACCATTGGGTGAATAAGTCAGTGGCGTGGCCTTTGGGATCAATGGTTTGTTGGTCGCGGCGCATATAATTGATGTTGTGGCGGCGCTTAGCTACGTAATCATCCATCATGTCGCCGAGCCAGCCCTGGAAGAAATCGAAGCCGCGTTCGTTGGGTAAATTGGGCGATTCCAGTCCGAGGTGCCATTTGCCAATGATCGCTGTGTGGTAGCCTGCCCTCTTGAGCGCGGTAGGCAGGATTTGTGCCTTGGTGTCAAGGTAGCCCCAGCTATTTTCTGGTTGGGTACGGATAACGCCAGGTACTCCGACGTAATCCTGGTAGCGGCCCGTGAGCAAGGCGGCGCGGGTCGGGGAGCAGACGGGGCAGTTGGCGTAAAAGTTGTCGAAGCGCATTCCGTCCCTGGCTATTTGGTCCATATTAGGTGTCCGCATATCTTTGGTGCCATAGTACGACACATCATGGTAGCCCTGGTCGTCAGTCAGAATTAGGAGAATGTTGGGGCGGTCTGACCCTCGGGGGGTAATCTTACGTGTGCTATTACCCGTCTTTTCGGTCGCAGGCTGCGACGAATTCTTACAGGAGAAGAAAATAGCGCTGCTGAGCAGTAAGATAAGGGAATATTTGGGGCAGAAAGTGCGAGGATTCATTTCTCTGGATAAAAAGGACTTTGCAAAAAAGAAAAAACGCCGATGCAACTACTTCAAAAAAGAAAATTTCGGACCAACAACCTTAGATTTGGCTTCCGACTTGCTTTTCTGGAAAACATGTGAACCCTAATCGTCTCTTATGCGCCTATTCTTTGTTTTATTAGTGACCGCAGCACTTAGTATCTGCCAACTTGCCTGTTCCAATTCGCAAACCCAAAATGCGGATATGAATAAAGTGCGGACCAATATTCTCATTGTCTATCTCGATGATCTGGGATATGGCGACGTGGGCGCCTATGGTCAAAAAACGTTACCGACTCCCAATATTGACCAATTGGCGCAGGGCGGCGTCCGCTTCACCAACGGCTACGCTACCTCCGCCACCTGCACGCCCAGCCGATACGGCTTGCTGACGGGTATTTACCCCTGGCGCAACGAAAATGCCAAAATTCTACCTGGCGACGCGCCGCTCCTCATCGACACAACGATTGTGACTTTGCCCAAAATGCTGAAAAAGGCCGGTTACCACACCGGGGTTGTCGGCAAGTGGCACCTTGGTATCGGCGACGGTAATACGGATTGGAACGCCGAATTGCACGGAAACCCCAACGACGTAGGTTTCGATTAGTCCTACATCATGGCCGCCACCACCGACCGCGTTCCGACGGTTTATATCGAGAACCGACGCGTGGTGGGCCTCACCGCCGATGACCCGATCCAAGTCAGTTACAGGGAGAATTTCCCCGGCGAACCGACCGCTATTTCTAATCCAGAGTTGATGACTAAACAGACCTGGAGCCACGGCCACAACCAATCGGTTCATAATGGTATTCCACGGATTGGTTATCAGAAGGGTGGCAAGTCGGCGCTTTGGCACGACGAGGACATGGCCGATGTTTTCTTGAATCACGCCAAAGCTTTTATCGATGACAACAATCCAAAAAAAACGGGCGAACCTTTCTTCCTGTATTACGCCCTACAGCAACCCCACGTCCCGCGTGTACCTAATCCGCGTTTTGTGGGTAAGTCGGGTATGGGACCACGCGGTGACGCCATTATTGAAGCGGACTGGTGCCTGGGAGAAATTATGAAAAAGCTGGAAGCCGACGGACTGGCTGAAAATACGCTGATTGTATTCACCAGCGACAACGGTCCCGTGCTGGACGACGGCTACAATGACGACGCTGTTACGAAAATTGGTAATCACAAAGTTACCGGGCCACTTCGCGGCGGCAAGTACAGTCTTTTCGACGCGGGTACCAGGGTGCCGTTCATAACCTATTGGAAGGGACACATTAAGCCGCAGGTCTCGGATGCCTTAGTGTGCCAGTTGGATTTTTTGGGATCTTTTGCTGAGTTGGTGGGTCAGAAAAATCCCTCAGAAGATAGCAAAAACACGCTCACGGCCTTGCTTGGTGAATCAGAAAAAGGGCGCGATGAGTTGGTATTGGAAGCCTCGGGTCGACTGGCTTTCCGGCAGGGCAACTACATTTTGATTCCGGCTTATAAAGGAATTCCCCTCAATAAGAATGTAAATATCGAGACAGGAATAGCCCCCGAAGTCCATCTTTTCGACATTAGTAAAGATCCGGGACAACGAGAAAATCTGGCCAAAGCGCAATCCGAGAAGCTCACCGAAATGAAAACCGCTATGCAAAAAGCTGTCGGCGATAACTTTAAGGTTAATACGGAGAATTTGGAATTGAAATAACAGTAACTATCCTGAACTAGATCCCCATTTTCTTAGAAAAACACTAAATCTTCGTTGGATCATCGTTTTCTTCCAGTAGGCGAATATTTACCTTTGCAGCGATATTTCTACTGTGAAGAAAGCAATGACCAAGAAGGAGTTAAACAAAATTGTCATTTTGCTGGGCGTATTGTCGGCCCTTGGGCCGTTCAGTATCGACATGTATCTGCCGGGCTTCCCGGCTATCGCCGCCGACCTACACACATCCATCCCTGAAGTTGGCTACTCGCTCACCAGCTATTTTATCGGAATAAGCGTCGGCCAACTACTCTACGGACCCATAGTGGATCGATTTGGGAGACGTAAGCCGCTAATTTTCGGTCTTTCGCTTTACATCGTAGCGGCCATCTGCTGCGCCCTCTCTCCAACTATTCACTGGCTTATCGGCTTACGCGGATTACTGGCTATTGGTGGCTGCGCGGGCATGGTGGCAGGCCGGGCCGTGGTACGCGATCTCTTTCCGCCCGGCGAAATAGCCAAAGTTATCTCCACGCTTATGCTCGTCATGGGCGTGGCTCCTATGATTGCCCCCAGCATCGGCGGCTGGATGGTGACCGCCCTAGGCTGGCGGGCCATATTTTTTACGCTGGCTGTCATTAGTTTTACTATGCTGGCAGGGGTACTTTTATTATTACCCGAAAGCCGGGGCGCGGACAAAACCGTGCGGCTCGACCCGGCGTCGGTCACCAAAAAATACTTCACGGTACTAAAACAGCCTGCCTTTATCGTCTTCGGCATCGCGGGTGCCTTCACGTTGGGTAGTTTGTTCGCTTACATCAGTGGCTCGCCGTTCATATACATGGAAAAGTTCAATTTCACCCAGACTCAATACGGTTTACTTTTTAGCCTAAATTCCTTTGGCTACATAGGAGGAAGTCAGGTCAACCGCATTTTGTTAAAGCGATTCGACAGTTTACGCGTGGCAGAGGTCGCCTCGCTGGTAGTGGCGGTGCTTGGATTCTTGATGGTAACAAGTACGGTTATACCCGGCATTTCTGGCTATGTTATGTTGGTGTTCCTATTTTTATTCTTGTTTGTGAGCGGTTTGCTCGGTCCTAATACCACGGCATTAGCCCTCGAACCTTTTGCCGAAAACGCGGGTAGTGCATCGGCCTTGATAGGTTTTACCCAAATGCTGTTCGGAGCCTTGGCGTCGGCTTTGGTGAGTGTTCTCCACAACCACACCGCCTTGCCCATGACGGGTGTAATGGCTGCTTGTGCGTTGGCGAGTGCGGGATTAATTTTGGGACAAAGATTGGTTTTGAAGCGCAGAACTCTGATAATACAGTCATGAACCTGAACGGGTACTGCCAGCTTTCGGGCGAAAATATAGTTTGTCAGGTGCACCTATCCAAACCTACCAGAAAAAATTTAAATAAGATGACCACCTCACTTTCCCAGGATTTCAAAACTCAATCCCTCCACTACTTCAACCTCAACACGCCGCGCATCGAAAAATGCCTGGACCTATTGAGTGAAGACGAAATTTGGCAGCGCCCTAACGCCTCCTCCAACAGCGTGGGCAATCTGATTCTTCACGTCTGCGGCAATATTAGGCAGTATATTATTTCGGGCCTGGGTCAGCAGCCCGACAAGCGCGAACGCGACGTAGAATTTTCTGCGACAGCAGGATTCACCAATCTGGAATTGCTGAAAAAATTAACCGAAACGGTAGCAGAGGCGGCTTCGGTTATCGAGCTGGCGGACGACAAAAATCTGCTAGCCGAGCGGAAGGTACAAGGTTTTACGTTGACGGGGATGGGTATCATCATTCATGTAGTGGAGCATTATTCCTACCACACCGGGCAAATTGCTTATTGGACAAAAATATTGAAGGGCGAAGATTTGGGTTTTTACGGAGATGCCGATCTTAATGCGAAAAACGTTATTTAAAACTCAAAAATTATGATAATGCTCTTCCATTACTTATCCAAATACCTGTGGCCTGCTCTGCTGTGGACGGCGCTGATTGTGCTGGCGTGCAGTTGGCCCGGCAAAGACCTGCCCGAATCACCCGTCGTGGGCTTCGACAAAATCGTCCACATTGGGATGTTCGTAGGCTGGACAATCTTATGGTTGCTGTACGCCCCCAGGAAAATTCTGCTGATTCTGCCGCTGGGCATGGCCTTTGGCGTCTTCCTCGAATTCTACCAGCAGTGGCTACCCTTTGATCGCACCTTCGATTGGTGGGATGCGGCGGCTGACGCCCTGGGTGTTTTATTGGGTTATATCGGCTGGACTACGATTTCTCGATTATTAATTCGCCCACCACAGCCCACTAGTTGAGTTGAATCCTGCCGTCGTTTTTTACTTCGACCTCGCCACCTTTCAATAGTACTTCGTTGACCAGGGCGATAATCCCATCCACAAATCCATTATGCCCGGTTTTAATTGAAACCCGGTCACTCCGCGTAGGAATGCAGGAACACGGCCAAACCCGGTTGGGGAGGATTTTACTGTGGTCGAAATTTTTTTCGTTTACTATTGAGACAGCAATAGACTACCGCCGTTGAGAAACCGCAGGAAGCCACTCTGGTAAAGTAAGTTGCGAGCGTGAACGGTAGTGTTCAAAATAATGGTGTGTCCGGCATTGATCTTCACGTCGGTGGCGGCTGTCGGCAGACAACCACAGGACCAGGTCATCACATCATTCCAGTTGCCGGAAGCTATACTCTCAATGGTGGACACCACCTGAACATTAATAGAACTCTGCGCCTGGCAGCCGTAGGCATTCGTCGCCGCAACCGTGTAGGTACCCGACTGGGCCGGGCCAACATTGTTCAGGACGAAATTCTGTTGCGTGGACATGAATCCATCGGGGCCATTCCAGTTGAACGTGCAGGCATTTGTCGACGAAGCCAGGGCTGTTAAGTCACTTCCCTGGCTTACAGTGGCGGAGCCAGAGGCTACGACATGGGAAGCCGTGGAAACAGGGACATTTAGTTTGGGAGAAAGTACCACGTTCTGAAAATTGTCGGTCACTTTCAGGAAGTATTTTCCAGTCGAGGCAGTCCAGTCTTGGTTTGAGTTTAAAATTTGATTGCAATCATTTTCGGGTAGCCAGTGGTAGGTGGCCCAGCCGCCCGGTCCTTGAAACTTGAGCTGATTGGTCCCAGGTCCGCATTGCGTTGTTACAGCGGGTGGCGGGGTTGGTGGATAAGGGGTTGAGTTAGCAAAAAAAGCACTGCCCAAACTGGCGTTCCAGGCTTGCGCCAGTATCACCAGACCATTCCCCGTAAAATGAATGTTGTCGGAAGTCCGAAGACCGGGCCCTTGTAGCGGGTCGGTCTCCGGGCCTGGGAACACATTGGGAAGAACCAGGCTGGGGTCGTTGCCATTGGCGCCAATGACATCATTCTGAGCGTCGACGATGGGCTGCCAGATACGAGAGACGCCATCCTTGGTCATGCGTGAAGCCCGGGCAATCACCCAGGCCAGGTCAGGCTTGCCCGAGAGCGAGCGGCTGGCGTTAATGATCGTCCGCAGTTCATTTCGGTGGTTTTCACGGCTCCTCTCTTCAAAACTGTCCGCCTCTCCCAGATGCCACAATATGGCGCGGTAACCTTGCTGGGCGATATAATTATTCAAGGCGAGCCGAAGATGACCAAAAGGCATTCCTTTCGGGTAGAGGTAGCCAACATAACTGGTCGAAACCGCGTTCACGTCGATACTTTCCTGCCAGTTGAATGCCGCTGAACCAGACCAGCCCGAATTAAAAATAAGCACGGGTACATTCAGCCGCTTGGCCAGTGAGTCGCCAAACACGCCCCAACACCAGGCGTAGTTGCCAAATGGAGCAGTTTTCACAAAATCATCCAGATGCACAAACTCCGGGCAAGGCAACTGCACATCGGAATATGGCGGTATGGTGTTATTGTTCGGATTGAGGTTCTGAAAATTCACGCTGCTCACCCGGTCATCCGTAGCGCTCGGACCGTTGGGCAGGCCATCCCCCCCCGTGGCATTGGACTGCCCTGCCACCAGGAACACCTCGCCTACACCCACCCGATCTACGCTGCTCAGCACCACCTGGCTGCCGTTCCGAATCCCGCGCACATCGAGTTGGTACCAGCCACCCATCACCGTCATGGAGCCGTAAAACTGCCCGCCGGCAGGGTGGGTCTGGATCACCGTCCAGGACGTGGCCGTTCCTTCACCTGACGCCCGTGGTGTGACCCGCGCTTCGACTTGGTCCAGACAATCGTCAAAAGATCCTCCGATATAAAGCGTAGACTGATTGGAGTTATCCCGTTGAAACACCGCCCGTGAAGTAGGAAAAGCAACTGTCAACTGCGCCACCGTCTTAGAACCCAGACTCCCGAAAAAGAAAATACTAATTAATAGTTTGAGTTTCATATACTATTTAGACTTGACACCCCTTCAGGACTACCAGCACCCTAGTGAATGCTGATAATTCCCCCATTGATCATTTGAAGAAACCCTGACTGAAAGATCAGATTCTTTGCCTGAGCGGTTGTACCGTCGATCGTAACAGTATGAGAATTTCTGATGACGACATTTGTTGCGGAAGTAGGGAGGCATCCGCAATCCCAAGTAGCAGGGCTGTTCCAATTTCCCGATCCCTTACTGCTTAAAGTTGTTGCCACCTGAACTTTCACCGACAACTGCGCCTGGCAACTATAATTATTCACAGCCGTAACGGTGTAGTCTCCTTGTCGGTCAATGGTAATAGCAGGTAGCGTGAAATTTTGGGTATTGGCCATAAATCCATCAGGCCCAGTCCAGGCGAATGTACTGGCATTGGCGGAGGTGGCTGACAAAGACAGGTCACTTCCCAAGCTAATAAGGGTAGTTTTTGAAGTCGATAAATCTACTCCTGTATTAATTGGAACTTTCAGTACTGGAGAAAGTAAAACATTGTTATAGCTATCCGTGACTTTGAGTCGGTACTTTCCAGTTGGGGCCAACCAAGATCGATTAGTGGCCAACGTTGCCGTGTAATCCGTTTCAGGCGACCATTTGTAAGCTGGAAATCCGTCTGGGGCGCTGAAATTCAGATTAGACCCATTATTTCCGCAGATTGCGACTACTTGGGGCGGAAGAATAGCCAGGTAAGGAGTAGAGCTGTTAAAAAAGGAGGCAGTTAGGCTGGCATTCCACGCCTCAGCCAAGGCAGTTAGCCCATTACCCGAAAAGTGGATAGTATCAAAAGGTCGGTACACACTACCTTGGAGCGGGTCGGTTTGGGGTCCTGCATAAACGTCAGGAAGGTAGATTGCAGAATCTTTTCCATTCAGCCCAATGACATCGTTTTGCGCATCAATAACAGGTTCCCAGGTTTCAGACACACCATTATTGGTCATGCGCGAAACCCGAGCCACTACCCACGCCAGCTTCGGTTTATTAGAAAGGCTGCGGCTGTTTGTAATAATAGTGCGTAGGTCGGCGCGGTAATTGGTCCGGCTGGTTCGAATCGTGTTGTCTGACTCCCCTTGGTGCCAAAGCACGGCCCGGAATCCCTGTTGAGCGATGTAATTGTTGAGCGCAAGTCGTAAGTGCCCAAAAGGCATACCGGCCGGATATACGTAGCCCTCATGCGTCACTGCCACACCTTGAGTATCAATGCTTTCTCGCCAGTTCCTCAACTCCGACCCTGCCCAACCCATATTAAAAATCAACACAGGCACATTGAATCGCTCGGCAATCAAATCGCCAAATTTCCCCCAACACCAGGCATTGTTCCCGAAAGGAGCCATTTTCGTGTTTTCATCCAAATGGACAAATACCGGAAACGGAAGGAGCGTATTGGAATAAGTAGAAACGGAGCCATCATTCGGATCAGTGTTTTTGAAATTGACACTACTGACCCGATCATCAGCCGCGCTTGGTCCACTGGGCACGAAACTCCCTCCCGTCGAATTGGATTGCCCCCCTACCAAAAACACCTCGCCAACACCTACACGGTCAACAATGCCAGTGCTTTGTGTACTGTCATTGCGAACTCCCCGTACTTCCAACTGATACCAGCCACCCGCCACCAATAAATATCCAAAGAATTGCCCACCACTGGGATTTGCCTGTATTACAGCCCAATCCGTAGACGTGCCTTGTCCTACCGCGCGTGGAATCACACGCGCTTCAATTTTATCCAGTGAATTGTCGAAGTATCCGCCAATATATACAGTCGCCCGATTGTTATTATCCCGCTGAACCACCGCCCGCGAAGTAGGAAAAGTCACCGCTAACTGCGCTAACCCCTCCAAACTAAATCCAAAGAGTAAGCTAATGCTAAATAGAATTTTAAAGCGCATTTTGGCCAAAGGGATTGCCGCGCAAAATAATTCATAATTCAAATCTACCGCCACTTTTTGTATTGATTAATTAAAGCATCTGTGCTGCTGTCGTGGCCTGCAATGGGCCAATCGTTCTGCAGTTCGGGATAAATCTGCTTGGCCAACTGCTTGCCCAACTCCACGCCCCACTGGTCGAAGCTGAAAATATTCCAGATAACTCCCTGCACAAAAATCTTGTGTTCGTATAGGGCAATCAGGCTCCCCAGCACCCTGGGGGTTATTTTTTTTACCAAAATTGAATTTGTCGGACGATTGCCTTCAAAGACTTTGAATAGTGTTAGAAATTCTATCTCCTCTTTAGTTTTGCCGGAGGTTTCTAGTTCGGCACGGGCTTCGTCGTAGGTTTTGCCATTCATCAGCGCCTCAGTTTGGGCGAAGAAATTAGAGAGCAGTATTTTGTGATGGTCACCAATTGGATTCTGGCTAATGGCCGGAGCGATAAAATCGCAGGGAACGAGTTTGGTACCCTGGTGAATAAGCTGGTAAAAGGCGTGCTGCCCATTGGTGCCGGGCTCTCCCCAAATGATCGGCCCCGTCTGGTAATCTACGGGTTGGCCGTTCCGCCCCGTTGACTTGCCGTTGCTCTCCATATCGCCCTGCTGGAAGTAGGCGGCAAAGCGGTGCAGGTACTGGTCGTAGGGAAGGATGGCTTCCGTTTGGGCTCCGAAAAAATTGTTATACCAAATTCCCAATAGACCAAGCATGGCGGGCATATTGCGCTCAAACTTAGTATGCCGAAAGTGGATGTCCATGTCATGGGCCCCGGCCAGTAATTGCTCAAAATTCTGGTAGCCGATGTAACAAACAATTGATAGCCCGATGGCCGACCATAGCGAGTAACGCCCACCGACCCAATCCCAAAAGACAAACATATTGACCGGATCGATGCCGAATTCTTTCACTTGCTCCTCGTTGGTGGAGAGAGCCACGAAATGCTTTTTAACGTGTTCGGAATCCTTGGCCTCATTAAGCAACCATTGGCGGGCCGTATGGGCGTTGGCCATCGTTTCCTGGGTGGTGAAGGTTTTGGAAGCAATCATGAAAAGGGTCGTTTCTGGCTTCAAATTTTTGAGCGTCTCGGCAATGTGGGTACCATCCACGTTTGAGACGAAATGGACATTCAAACCCTTTTTTCCGTATGATTTGAGCGCTTCGGTAACCATCACGGGGCCGAGGTCGCTGCCGCCGATCCCGATATTGACAATATCCGTGATTCCTTTTCCGCTATAGCCCTTCCACTCGCCCGAGCGAACTTTGGAAGAGAATTCTTTCATTTTTTCCAGGACTGCGTTGATTTCTGGCATCACATCCTGCCCGTCCACCAGCACTGGTTCGTTGGAGCGGTTGCGCAGGGCGGTGTGCAGCACGGCGCGGTCTTCGGTGGCGTTGATTTTCTGGCCCGTAAACATCTGCTCGATGGCGTCACCCAACTGGCATTCCTCGGCTAATTGCGTCAAATAAACGCGGGTACGGCCATTGATGCGGTTTTTGGAATAATCCAGAAGTATATCGCCCAGCCGGATCGAAAATTTATTAAAACGTTTTGGATCTTCGGCGAAAAGCTCCCGCAAGTGCTTCTTGGAAATAGTCTTGTAATGCGATTTAAGCTTTTTATGGGCGGCGGTTTGGTCGAAGGGAATGGAAGGAAGCATAGGCGTCGATTTGCGGTTATAAGAAAAATTCAGCCAAAAATAGTGAAAAGTTCCTCGCGAGGGCGCGGTGTCGCAAAGAGTTTAGTTCTGGAACGCAGAACCGCTTGCCGCTTTGCGAAAACAGGTCTTTACTCAATAGCCCAAAATTTTGGCTAGTGCTGCATTCAAACGTTCGAAGCTATCCGAACCGGAATCTCGATACACAATTTTCCCTTCTTTATCGACCAAAACAGTCGTGGGAAAAATATTGACAATGAAGTGCTTCACCAGCCGATTATAGTTAGGCAGTTCGTTGCGCTTGCTCTCGTATTCAACGATATTTTGCCAGGTAATACCATGCTTTTCAATCAGCGCCTTCATCTTCGTCAAATCCTCGCTGTTCTCAAACGCCACGCTAACCAATTGGAATTTTGGGTCGTTCCGGTACTTTTCGTGTACTTTCTTCAAATCAGGCAACGCCTGAATGCAGGGCCCACACCAACTACCCCAGAAATCGATCAGGGTGTACTCGGTAGAATGCTTCAAGGCCCGATGGAGGAAGTTATGGCTTGAATCCGGCAATGTTTCTTCTTGACGCACGCCTGTCATGGCTGCACCGGGTTCCAATACGGTAAGTACTCCTGTCTCGCCAAAATAAGAAACTTGGTCGATCCTCACTCTCTTATCTCCCAGACTGAACGCATTGCCCACCCGAAGGCTGGGATTGAACTGTAGAGCGACTCCATTGGTCAAGTCCCTGACGGATAGTTCGGCCTGTGTATAATCATCATTCAAGCCACTTTGAACTGTAAAAAGATACTCACTTTCGCCTACCTGTGCTTTTGCCTCCTTCCTGCCGTCCATATTGAAGTACACCGTCAATCGCTTCATTCGTGGATCTTTAAAGCTGTATGATTTGTTCGTGGGAGCCAGTTTGAATTTCAGACTTCGTTTGTAAAGCTGTCCCTGATGATAATAGTCGTAGTTGAATTCGAGCGTTTCGAGCGAATCAAATGAAAATTTCTGATCAAAATCGGTAATCGTGTACTCATAGGCTTTATCATCACTAAAATCGTTGTTGCCGTTCAAATCGGGAATAATAACCTTTCGGTTGTTGGGCAAGAGGGCAGAGAACACGGGCAGGGAATTGACAATATCCTTCCCTTTGTAAACATTTACCGTATCGAGTTCATGAATGTCCACAATTTTGTTGAAGTAGCCTTTGGAATAGTATCCCTTCAATAAATTTGTGTAATCTGATTGGCTCCTCTGAAAATTCAGTACAAAGATGTCTGATTCGAGCGTGTCCCTTAGGATGCCTTTGAATTTACTCAGATCATCCATTCCCCTGAGTGGGATAATGTTGCGTACCTTAAAATTTTCCGGCTGCTCAAAATTCAGGGTAGTTTTTACCTGGGCAATCAGTACGTTTGTGGCAAGGCCCAGCCAAAGTAACGATGAGATGATCGATAGCTTTTTCATACGTAGTGCATTTGGAATGATGATGATCGCCTTTCGTTTCCCAAGGTATTGATTTTTTAAAATAACGCGAACTATGAGATTTAAAACTTAAAAAAGGGCCACTGGATAGCATGTGGGCCGAAAAAGCTAGTTTTGAGGAGCGATCCAAACAAAACTTAACCTGCCCAACTCACATGCTAGTCGAAATTTACGCCGATGTCGATGACTTTTGCAAGGCGCAGCGCTCATTACTGGCCAAAGCCTTGCGCCACTACGGTGCTTACAAGAAGCTCCATCCCAGCCAACTCACCCTGAGCAAAATCATGACCATCCTGATTCACTACCACCTTAGCCCCTACAAGAACTTCAAGGCCTACTACATGCATTACGTCTGCCAGGATCTGCGGCGAGACTTCCCCGACCTAGTCTGCTACGATCGGTTCGTGGCCCTGATCCCGCGTGCGCTGATCCCGATGATGCTCTACCTGGCCGACCGTTGCGGGCGCAGTCTGCGGACAGGCATCTACTACGTCGACTCGACGCCCTTGGCTGTCTGCCACTCCAAGAGAGCCCACCAACACCGTACAATGAAGGGCTTCGCCAGTTGGGTCAAGACCAGCGTCGGATGGTTTTATGGACTGAAAGTACATTTGTTAATCAACCACTTAGGCCAGGTCGTCCAAGTGCGCATCACTAGTGGCAGTACGCACGACGCCAATCTTCGGGTGCTTTACCAACTGACCCACGGTCTAGTCGGCTGGGTCTTTGGTGACAAGGGCTATCTGCTCAATACTGAGAAGAAAGACTTCCTCGAGCGCAATGGCGAACTGATCATGGCGGCTAAGCCGCGCAAGGGAATGGTCAAGACTGACTGGCCGCTGGCCGCCAAGCGATACGCAAAGAAGCGTGGCCTGGTCGAGACGGTCATCGGCCAAACCAAGTCCGTCTGCAACATGGAACATACACGCCACAGATCGCAGATCAACGCCTTCGTCAACGTCTATGCCGCACTACTGGCCTATTCATTTTACGACCGCAAGCCAATGGCTAACGTCGATATTAGCGACAGATTGATCCAGGGCGGTGAGCCACAGTGGCCCATCGCTGCTTAAGTCATCTCATAGTTCACGTTAAAATAAAAAACAATGATCCCACACTCCGCCAAAGCCGCCATCAGCCACGGCGACGGCACCTTTACTCTCGAAATCATTGAAGTCCTCCCACCTCAGGGCGACGAAGTGCTGGTCGAAATCAAAGCGGCGGGAATTTGCCATACCGACTACGACTCGCTTACCTGGGGAAAACCCATCGTCATGGGCCACGAGGGCGCGGGTGTCGTCAAGGAAGTCGGGCCAAAGGTTACGAAAATAAAACCCGGCGACTCGGTGATCCTCAACTGGACCATTCCCTGCGGCAAGTGTTTTCAGTGCCGGGAAGGCAATGAGCATATTTGTGAAAAAAATTCGCCCGTCACGGCGGGCAATAAGGCCAGCGGTGGCCATGCCGGGTTGGAACGGACGCTCTGGAACGGGAAACCCATCGAGCGGTCGTTCAGTCTTGGTACTATGTCGGAGCTGACGGTTGTGCGCGAGGCGGCCGCCGTAAAGTTTGACGGTGATGTTCCCTTCACCTCGGCGGCCATCGTCGGCTGCGGTGTGATGACGGGCTACGGCTCGGTAGTCAATGCGGCCAAAGTGAAGTCGGGAAGTTCGGTAGTGGTGCTGGGCGCGGGCGGGGTAGGGCTAAACGCCATTCAGGGTGCTAGAATCGCCGGAGCCAAAATCATTGTGGCCGTTGACCTCAGCTCTACGCGACTGAAAATGGCCCAGGAGTATGGTGCCACGCACATCATTCAGGCAAAAAAAGCAGATAAAGGATTATTGGAAGTCGCCCAACAGGTAAAAAATCTCACCGACGGACGTGGGGCCGATTACGCTTTCGAATGCACAGCCATTCCCGAACTCGGTGCCGCCCCGCTGGCAATGGTACGAAACGCGGGCGTAGCCTGCCAGGTTAGCGGCATCGAGCAGGAAATCAAGATCGACATGAACCTCTTCGAGTGGGACAAGCTCTATATCAACCCGCTCTACGGCCAATGCAACCCCGAGCGAGATTTCCCAAAAATTTTGTCTCTATATAAGGAAGGAAAATTTAAATTGGACGAACTTGTTACCCGCACCTACCCGCTGGAAAATCTGTCCCAGGCCTTTGACGATATGCACCAAGGACGTAATGCCAAGGGGGTTATACAATTTTGATTGAGAGACGGGGCCGCCCGCGCGGTGAGAGAATATTTTTTTTGAATTATTCTCTCATTCTCTCATTCTCTCATTCTCTCATTCTCTCATTCTCTCATTCTCAATTAAAAAATATGCCTCGACTCCTCCTCCTCGAAGATGACCCCGTCCTGTCCCGGGAGGTCAGCACTTTCCTGACTGCCAAAGATTTTGTGTGTGACTGCGTGTTCGATGGGGATGTGTTTTTTCGGCAATTAGGACTGGAAACCTACGATGCCTACATGCTGGACATCAATGTGCCGAAGTTGAATGGACTGGAAGTGTGCAAGAAAGTCCGGGAAAAAGATCCTACTACGCCTATACTTATGCTGACGGCTTACGGCGAAATTCAGGACAAGTTCGATGCTTTCCAGAATGGAGCAGACGATTATTTGGTGAAGCCTTTTCACCTTGATGAACTGTACATCCGTATCCTGGCTTTACTTCGGCGTAGCAGTCAGCCGCAGGAGAAAAAGGATTTACTCACCGTGGCCGACCTGGAAATAGACCTTACCGAAATGAAGGTAAAGCGGGCTAATCAACCAATTGAACTCACGCCCAAAGAATACCAATTGCTGGTTTTCCTGGTCAAGGCTAAAGGTCGCACAGTATCCAAACAGGTTATCGCTGAGGCAGTTTGGGACATCCACTTTGAAACCAGCCTGAACACGATCGAGGTCTATATCAACTTTTTAAGAAAAAAAATCGATAAGGATCACGAAAAAAAACTCATTCACACCCGGCCGGGGTATGGGTATCTGATCAATTTTGAATGACTTTAAAACGACGACTTTCCATCTACGTCAGCGCGGCCTTCTCGATTTTGTTCGGGGTGGCGATTGTATTGGTGTACTTGTCGTTTTCGTCCTTTCGCAAAGAAGAATTCAACGACAGGTTGGAAGAGAAGGCACTTACAACGGTCGAGCTATTGTTTAAAGTCAAGGAAATTGACAAGCAAATGCTTAAAATCATCGATCAGAACAGCATAAACAAGCTGTACAATGAGAAAACGCTTGTTTTCGATGAGAACTACCGCCTCATTTACAGCAGTATCGACGACGCTTTCATTCAATGGAATCGGCAGGATTTGGTGACGTTAAAAAAGAAAAAACGCTTTTTCCGAATCGTTGGGGAAAAGGAGATTTTGGGTGTATTTTACGATTTTGCGGACGCTGATTACTACGTCCTGATTGCCGCTGAGGACCGCTACGGTAACAGCAAATTACAGTACTTGTTTTATTCACTGCTAACAACATTTCTGGTGGGGATTGCCATCGTGTGGTCTTCCACGTATTTTATTATAAGTCGTTTGACAAAACCTCTGGATGATTTTCAAGACCGAATCACGCAAATTTCGGCCAATGAACTCAATACTCAAATCCCCGTCAACCTTTCCCGCAACGACGAAATAACCCTGCTCGCGCGGGCTTTCAACCAAATGCTGATCAGGATTGAAAGATCTTTTTCCGCCCAGCGAGATTTTACGGCTAACGCCTCGCACGAGCTACGTACGCCCATTAGTCGCATTACCTTTCAGCTTGACAATCTTTTGGAATCAGAAGGACTTACGCTGGCAACCCGACAGTATTTGCAAAGCATATCCGGGAATGTAAGTCAGTTGTCGGAGTTGATTAATTCTCTGCTGATATTAGCCAAAAACAGTCAGACAGAAACGCTGGCGCAGTTCAAAAATGAGCGGATCGACGAACTGATCTTCGCCGCTTACGAGCAGGTGCGGCGAAGTTCCTCAGACTTTAAGATGAATTTTGAAATCTTTGAAAACGAAGACCTGAGCAATGGACTGGAAGTCAGGGCAGCTAAACCGGTATTGGAAATTGCCATCGCTAATTTGTTGAGAAACGCCTGCCAGTATTCTTCCGACAAAACCGCTACCGTTCTTTTGGAGCAAACCACCGAAGATCGCCTCACGCTGACTATTTCCAATCTGGGCGAACTGCTTTCCGAAACAGAAACAGAAACACTTTTTGAACCCTTCTCCCGAGGAACCAATGCCCGAAAGTTCAATGGTTCGGGCCTGGGTTTGAGCATCGTGAGACGTATTCTCGATTATCACGGGGCTTCGATTAAATACGAAGGACGAGGCGGGGAGCATCGGTTTGTGATCGAGTTTAAAACTTTAAGCATAATTTAAGCCCACCTTAAAGCCCGTTTTAAGGTCGCCAACGCACCTTTGTGACGAAGTAAATTTTCGTCGCACCATGAAGTGGCTTGTTCTCCTATCCTTTTTCCTACTTTCCTCACTTTCTCCTCTGAAAGCGCAACTGACTTTGCAACAGAGCGAGGACGCTTTCCGGCAGAATAATCTGCTGTTGTTAGCCGAACAATACAATATCAACGTGGCGCAAGCGGGAGTAATCCAGGCCCGCATTTGGGAATTACCCTACGTCACCGTAGAACTCAACGCCTTAAATCCTCCGCAACACCGCGTACTCGACGTAGGTGGTAAGGGTCAAAAACAACTGGCCATTCAGCAGTTGATATACATGGGCGGCAAAAAGAAAAATGAGATCGAGTTTGCCAAATCAAACGTCGGTTTGGCGGAATTACAGTTCGAGCAACTGGTAAGAAATCTGAGGTTTCAACTACGGCAGCAGTATTTCAGTCTGTATTTTGATCTTCGCAAAATTGAAAGTATTTCTTCCCAAGCCGCCCGTGTAGATACGCTCATTCAGGCCTATAAGGTACAGGTGGAGAAGGGAAATATTCCGCTCAAAGACCAGGTAAGACTGCAGTCACTGGCTTTGAGCTTACGCAACGACTTAGTTTCAACCCAACGTGACGTTTTCGAGGAACAGCGGCAACTCAATCTGTTAACGGGTGTCACCGAACCCATTGCTCCTACTATCACCGAAAGCGAGTTAACCGAACGCTTCGACAAGGCCATCACGCCCAATGTGGACGAGTTGCTGGATTTGGCCAAAGAATACAATCCCGACTACCGCCGTTTTCTGAAACTCATGGAAAGTAACGAGCTCTACGTTCGCTGGCAGCGGTCGTTGGCGACGCCCGATCTTACCGCCGGGGCATCTTACGACCAGCGTGGCGGAGCATTCAACAACCAGGTCAACCTGACTTTTGGTGTTCCCCTCCCCTTTTGGAACCGGAATAAAGGCAACATTAAAATCGCCGAGTGGCAATTGAATCAAACGCGCGTGCAAAAAGACTTCCAGTTACTGGACATCCGCAACCAAATTACGGCCAGCCTGCGCGCCTGGGAACAGCAGAGCCAACAGTATCGACAATTGGCCACCAGCACCCAAAACTTCGACCTCGTCTACAATTCCATTCTCTTAAACTTCCGCCGAGGAAATATCCCGATTCTCGAATTCACCGACTTCATGGAAAGCTACAATCAAAGTATGCTCCAAATGAACGAACTCCGCAAGCAGTTGATCCTCTCGGAGGAAAGCGTGAATCAGGTGGTGAATGCGACGGTTTTTTAAGGGAGCGGGATGCCCCGAGGCGCACAAAGTTCCAAAGACACAAAGTGGCCGACACCTAAACAAATCAACATCAATTAAACGATTCTACAATTACACAAATCCACCATGAAACACCTCCCCTTCTTCCTAATCCTTCTCCTCACGGCTTGCGCGCATGAAGCTCCGCCTAAGGATGATATTGCACAGACTTTTGTGCTGAGCAATAAGATGCTATCTACTTCCAAAGTGTCGGAGGCCAAAATGGAGCCGCTGCGAAACGAATTGGGTTTTTATGGTAAAATCACCGCCGACAACAACAAACTAATTGAAGTTTATCCGGTGGTAGGAGGCAACGTGACGAAAGTATATGTCGAGTTAGGCGATTATGTCAAGAAAGGTCAACTGCTCGCTACGATCCGCAGTACCGACGTGGCGGGTTTCGACAAAGATTTGGATGATGCCCAGAGCGATGTGCTGGTCGCTAAAAATAACTTGAAAGTGGTCCAGGAACTGAACGAGGGCAAACTTAACTCCGACAGGGATGTGGTGGAAGCCAAGAGTCAATTGGACAAAGCCAACTCGCAATTGAGTCGGGTGCAGGAGACTTTCAAGATTTACAGCATCAAGAAAGGCGCAATTTACGAAGTGCGCTCGCCGCTGAATGGCTTTATCATTCAGAAAGACATCAACCAAGACGAATTGCTCCGCTCCGACCGCAGCGACAATATCTTCGACATCGCCCAAATCGACGACGTATGGGCCATCGCCAACGTCAACGAGAGCGACATCAATCAGGTAAAACTCGGCGTGGATGCCGATGTGACCACGCTCAGCTATCCCGATAAGGTGTTCAAGGGCAAAGTGGACAAAATTTTCAACACCATCGATCCCGACACCAAGGCGATGAAAATCCGCATCCAACTCAAGAATGCTAATTACTTGCTGAAACCCGAAATGCGGGCCACCATCAAACTCTCCTTTACCGAGGGGCATGATATGCTGACTGTCCCTTCCACGGCTATCATTTTTGACAAAAGCAAAAATTACGTTATGGTCTTCCACGACCGCCGCAACATCGAAACCCGCGAGGTGGAGGTTTTCCGCCAAATAGGCCACACGACCTACCTTTCCGGTGGCCTAAAATCCAGCGAGAAAGTAATGACCGCCAATCAATTACTGGTGTACGATGCGCTGAATGATTAATTCATTTTTGATCCGCTAGCTCCCCTCTCTTATCAGGAGAGGGGCCGGGTCGAGGTAAACCGACTAATTTTTCATGAACAAATTCATAAGAGGCATTATTGCCTTTTCGCTTAAAAATAAAGCTTTCACCTTCTTTTGGGTTGGGGTACTGGCATTAGCAGGCTTCGTGGCCTTTAGGAATATGCCAATCGAGGCATTTCCTGACGTCACCAATACCCAAATCATCATTGTGACGCAATGGAATGGCCGCTCCGCCGAAGAAATCGAGCGCTTCGTGACCACGCCCATCGAAATCGCCATGAACTCGGTGCAGAAGAAGACCAGCGTCCGGAGCATCACTATGTTTGGCCTTTCTGTCATAAAAATCATCTTCGACGATGAGGTGGAGGATGCCTTCGCCCGCCAACAGGTCAACAACCAACTTCGCACCATTTCGCTGCCAGAAGACGTCGATCCCGACGTTCAACCTCCCTATGGTCCCACGGGCGAAATATTTCGCTACATCCTGAAAAGCCCTACCCGCGACACCCGCGACCTGCTCACGATTCAGTCGTGGACCATCGACCGCCAATTGCGGGCCATTCCCGGCGTGGCCGACATTGTGGCCTTCGGTGGTCAGGAGAAAACTTACGAGGTAAGTGTGGATCCGAATCGCCTGGCACAGTACGATATCACACCCCTGCAAGTGTACGATGCTATCCACGAAAGCAACGTCAACGTGGGCGGTGATGTGATCGAGAAAAACGGCCAGGCTTACGTGGTGCGGGGCGTCGGTTTGCTGAATTCGGCCCAGGACATCGGCAACATCATGGTGGATGACGCGGGCGGGAACCCTGTGCTGGTTAAAAACGTGGCCGACGTCTTGGAAAGCTCTATGCCCCGCGTGGGGCAAGTTGGACTTGACAGCAGCGACGACGTAGTAGAAGGCATCGTGGTGATGCGCAAGGGCGAAAACCCCAACGAAGTACTGGGCCGGGTAAAAGAGAAAATCGCCGACCTCAACGAGCGCGTTTTGCCCAAAGATGTCAAGATGGTCACCTTCTACGACCGCGACAACCTGATGAATTTCACGACCCGCACGGTAATGCACAATGTGATCGAGGGCATCGTGCTGGTGACGGTTATCGTATTCCTGTTTATGGCCGACTGGCGCACCACGGTCACAGTATCCATCGTTATCCCGCTGGCGTTGTTGTTTGCCTTTCTTTGTTTAAAAGCAAAAGGCATGAGTGCCAATTTGCTGTCTTTGGGCGCGGTAGACTTCGGGATCATTATCGACGGGGCCGTGGTGATGGTGGAGGGAATTTTCGTGGCACTGGATCATTTAGCGGTAAAGGAGGGGATGGAGCGCTTTAACAAACTGGCCATCGGCAGCGTCATCAAGAAAACGGGCACCGAGATGGGTAAGGCTATTTTCTTTTCCAAACTCATCATCATAACGGCTTTGCTGCCCATTTTCTCTTTCCAAAAAGTGGAGGGAAAAATGTTCAGTCCGCTGGCTTACACGCTGGGTTTTGCGCTACTCGGGGCACTACTTTTCACACTGACGCTAGTACCAGTTTTGTGCCACATTTTCTTAAATAAAAACGTCCGGGAAAAGCACAATCCCTTCGTTAATTTCTGGAACCGAATTGTGGCCCAGGGCTTTGGATGGACGTTTGCACACAAAAAACTGACTTTGGTAGTCTCACTGATAGTTATCGTCGTAACCTTTTTTTCCGCCACTTTCCTTGGCACGGAATTCTTGCCTCAACTTAACGAAGGCGCCCTTTGGGTGGAAGCTAAGCTACCCATGAGTTACAGCCTACCCGAAACCGTAAAAATGACGCACACCCTACGGGCCGAACTGGAAAAATTCCCCGAGGTGAACGGCGTGCTGTCCCAGGCCGGGAGAAGCAACGACGGCACTGACCCCAGCGGCTTCTATTACGTGCAAATGCAGGTCAACCTGAAACCAAAGGAAGAGTGGACCCGGCCCATCTCAATGGACGATCTGGTTCGCGAAATGGACGCCTCGCTTACGCGCTACCAGGGCATCGGCTACAACTACTCGCAGCCCATTATCGACAACGTGGCCGAAAGTGTGGCGGGTATCAACGCATCCAACGCCGTGAAAATTTATGGCGACGACCTCGACCAGCTCGATGGCCTGGCCAATCAGGTCATCAAACAAATCGAACACGTGCCGGGCATTAAAGATGTGGGTATCCTGCGCAACGTGGGCCAGCCCGAAGTCAGTGTGATTTTGGACCGTGAGAAAATGGCCGCGTACGGCATTAAGGTCGCCGATGCTCAGGCGGTGCTTGAAATGGCCTTTGGGGGCAAAACCGCTACCCAAAAGTACGAGGGAGAAAAAAAATTCGACGTGCGGGTACGCTACGAAAAGCAATACCGCCAAAACGAAAACGACATGGCCTCGCTGAAAGTACCCACTATCCACGGCACTAAAATTCCTCTGAAAGAAATTGCGACCATCCAACGCAGTACGGGTCCAGCGTTCATTTACCGTGACAACACCAAGCGCTTCATCGGCGTAAAGTTCTCGGTCCGTGACCGCGATCTGGGTAGTACCATCGCCGAAGCCCAGGCCAACGTTGCTAAAAATGTGAAGCTGCCCGCTGGCGACAGCATTGGCTGGACGGGTGAGTTCGAAAACCAGGTGCGGGCCACCAGTCGACTGGCGCAGGTGGTTCCTATTAGTTTGATCGGCATTTTCGTCATCCTATTTGTCATGTTTGGTAACATCAAAGACTCGCTCATTGTGCTGGCCAATGTGCCGTTTGCTCTCATTGGCGGCATTATCGCCCTGCACTTGACGGGCATTAACTTTGGCATTTCGGCGGGGGTGGGTTTCATCGCGCTGCTAGGTATTTGTATTCAAAACGGCGTGATTTTAATTTCAGAATTCCACAACAACTTACGAAAACGGCTCCCGCTTGCCGATGCCATCCGAGAAGGTGTAGTCGTTCGCACCCGTCCCGTGGTGATGACCGCGCTGATGGCCTCCATTGGTCTGATGCCCGCCGCGCTTTCGACGGGTATTGGTTCCGAGTCTCAGAAACCTCTGGCGGTCATTATCATTGGCGGCTTGGTTACGGCCACGGTTCTTACGCTGATGGTTTTCCCCATTATCTTTTGGATTTTCCATCGCAAGAAGCACTTGGCAATTGCCTAAGCTATTTTATTTAGACGTTATTGGTAACTTTCAATTTGATTTCTATTTTTGTATGCTTTTTCTATTCATTCAAAAACACAATTCAAATGAAAAGCTTAATCCTTACGCTGGCTTTTGGCTTTGCGCTTACCCTGACGACGGCAAACGCCCAGGTGTCCTTCTCCCAGGATTCGACCGAGTTGTTTACCAAAAACGAAAACCTTTACGTAAAGGGGCAGCTAGACGCTGAGCGGAACTATCACAAATACAAGGGCGCCGGAACCGGAACTTTGATAGCAAGTTTGGTATCACCGCTCATAGGTTTGGTTCCCGCTATCATTTGCTCGGCAAACTCCCCCAAAACCGAAAATTTGGGATATCCCAATGAAAACCTCCTCAAGCAGCAGGAGTATTACCTCGGATACACGCAGAAAGCCAAGAAAATTAAACAAAGGAAGGTTTGGACGAACTGGGGAATCGGCTTCGGAGCAAACCTTATTGCTG
This sequence comes from Cytophagales bacterium, assembly GCA_038235275.1. GTDB lineage: Bacteria > Bacteroidota > Bacteroidia > Cytophagales > Spirosomataceae > Persicitalea. Next base: position 45,913 of record JBBSUC010000024.1, read on the forward strand.
TTTTGATCATCGCGGCAGGAAACTAAATATTTTCACTACTTGATCGCGTAAAAAATGAAAAAGGCAAGCCATCTGGCTTGCCTTTTTCATTACCTTTCAAAAATTCTACTTTCATTTCACTACCGGCTCAAAAACCAGATTGGCTGATTGGTTCACCCCATTGACTGGAATCAGGTTATTGAGCGTCATCTTGGCCCGGCTCAATTCTTTGATGCCAAATTTCCCATTAAAAGCGTTCACCTCGATGTCTAGAATCTGATCCCTCTCTTTTAGATACCAAGTTCCCCCGTTAACAACCTGCCGGGAAGTGCGGTCAATGGCTTTGGTTACGTTATTATCAAAAAACTGAATGTCGAAAAGATAAATGGCGAGCGTTTCAATCCCCAGTTGGTTTTGGGGAATCGTTTTTCCCGCAGCATCTGTAACATTGACCAATCGCCACGGGTTTGTGATTAACACCTTACCCTTAGCAGTACCCGTATCTGGTTTCAGCGGGTCATTGCTACCTTTATCACAAGCGGTAACCAATAGTAGAAAGGAGAGGACGAGAAGCAGAGACTTGGTAGTTTTCATGGAGTATCTTTACGGTTAGGGATTACGGCTTTTGGTGCTGTTATTTGCAAAAGTAACGAATTAGGGATTACAAACGATGCCCGCTTTCATGCGTTTTTTTATAAAAAATATTTACCTGTTACTCGGTACATTCTTGGTTATCAGCGCCAAGACAAGCCATTCTCAATCCTGTACTCCCGATTTTGTCCTGAAACCGGTATCGGAAAACAACCATATCGACTGGAAGAAATTCCCAGAATTTTCTCTGCCATTTACGATCATTTATAATGGTCCGCGCTTCGGAGATAATGAATCGCAACCGCTCAAGCACGGATTTAGTCACCTTGCGCATTTCAGCGGCCCCGAAGCCAATAACTTGCCCGTCGGCAAGCGCGCCCTGCTGTGGAATAGCGTGGCCAGCATCGACGGCTCCAATCAGCCTTGGTCAGTGCTGGGCTTAGAAAGCCCCTGGGGAAACGATACGGCTACCTACCGGCGGCATTGGGATCGTTACATTGGTGATATGGCCAACCTGTTCGACGACTCGCGCGGCAGCGGCGTCCCCCGCGCCGACCTCATTTGTCTGGATGTGGAGCGAATTCAGGAGCTCGACCGTGATATTCTTGCTCTCAAACGCGATGGCCGAATTCCGCAGGGCTACCGCGACCTGACGGACGAAAAGTTTCTCACCACTTACAAAAAAGACATCCGCTGGTGGTACACCGAGGCGACCAAATATCTCAGAAATAAGGGAATTTTAGCTTCTACCAAACTGACCAGTTACAGCGATGTTCCGGTGCGTGGCACCTGGCTCAATGTAACGGCCAACAGTTGGCAAGACTGGACGACCAACCGCCAGCGCACGCACTACCTCATGCAGGACGAGTCGGGGAAAATTGGCGGCCCTTTTTACGATCAAATGAATATCCTGACCCCGTCGGCCTATTACTTCTATCCTTACGACAACCCACTGGGCAAGGACTACTTATCCTACCTACTGTTTCAAATCGAAGCAAACCGGGCTTGGAGTGACAAGCCCATCGTCCCCTTCGTGTGGCTCCGCTACCATGACAGTTTCGTCCCCGGTTCGCCCCAAATCCCCAAGTTCATGGCCGAAGCGACGGCCATTTTTCCTTTCTTCTCGGGGGCAAAGGGGCTGTGGCTTTGGGAAAATCCATTTTTTGAGGGGAACCGTCAGGAGAATTACGCGACCTACGAACATTTTGTCAATGGTTTGTACCGACTTTCCCGCTTCGGCGATATGTTTCGGGGGAATTACGAGTTGGTTAGCCCCATGTCGGCCCGCGACCACATGGAACGCCGCAACCCAATTTGGCGCGGCGTGGTTAAGGACGGTCGCATTCTCATCGCGGCCCAGAATACCTACGCCGGTGAATCGCAGCAAACCGAGTTGGAAGTAACCTACAAGCAATGGACCAAAACCATCACGCTGCAAGGTCGCCAAGTTTTCCTCTGCCAGTTCGACTTGGCCGATGTCGTGTCGGCCCTGGACTCCTCCCTGGCCGCAGCCACAATTTATCCCAATCCCACCGCCCAGACCGTTTTTGTCAATATAACCAGTGCCAGCACCCAAAGCGAAGTGAAGTTTGAATTATTTGACACAAAAGGTGCCGTCTTGAAATCGCAAACTTCTACCACGCAAAGAGGCGACCACCGTTATCAATTCGATCTTCCGAAAGTCACACGCGGTACGTATTTGATCAGGGTGAGTTCCGAGCGAACTTCCATCACAAAACATATTTTTGTCGAGTAGCTAACAGGATAAATAATGAACAACCTAGCCCAGGAAACCAGTCCCTACTTACTGCAACACGCCAATAATCCCGTAGACTGGTATCCCTGGGGCGATGATGCTTTGACAAAAGCCCGCTCCGAGAACAAACCTATTCTGGTCAGTATCGGCTATTCGGCCTGTCACTGGTGTCACGTTATGGAGCGCGAAAGCTTTGAGCAGGAAAGCGTAGCGAGAGTGATGAACGAAAACCTGGTGTGCATCAAAGTCGATCGCGAGGAACGACCCGACATCGACGCCATTTATATGGATGCCGTGCACCTCATGGGCGTTCGCGGAGGCTGGCCGCTGAATGTTTTCCTGATGCCCGACGCGAAGCCCTTCTACGGCGTCACCTATCTCCCACCCCAGAATTGGGTGCAGTTAGTGGGCAGCATTCGCAATGCTTTCGACCAGCATCACGCCGAATTGACGCAGTCAGCGGAAGGATTTGCCGAGAGTCTGCAAACGAGCGAAATAGAGAAATATGGCCTGATGGCTGTCGATTCAAATTATACAGAATCGGCCCTGGATGGGATGTTCGAGCGGCTGAAAGCGCAATTTGATACTCAGGATGGCGGCATGGATCGCGCCCCGAAGTTTCCCATGCCTTCGATTTATAAATTTCTGCTGCGCTACTATGACATCACCCAGAATCCCGAAGCGCTGGCCCAAATTGAACTGACGCTGAACCGCATCGCGCTGGGTGGAATTTACGATCACGTTGGTGGTGGTTGGGCGCGCTACTCGGTGGACGGCGAGTGGTTTATCCCGCATTTTGAAAAAATGCTCTACGACAACGCCCAACTGCTGAGTACTTACGCCGAGGCCTATTCTCTCACCCAAAATCCGCTTTACGCCGACCGCCTTCGCCATACCTTCACCTGGCTTGTTTCCGAAATGCGAAGTGAGGAAGGTGGCTATTATTCGGCCCTCGATGCCGACAGCGAAGGCATAGAAGGAAAGTTTTACGTTTGGCGAGCCAAAGAATTACAGGAAATTCTGGGCGATGATTTCGAGTGGTTTGCGCCGATTTACGACATTACCGACGCGGGAAACTGGGAACACGGCCTCAACCATCTTCACCTCACGCAGGATGCGGAAGTCGTTGCCAAGGCCAAAGGGCTTTTTTCCGAAAACTTTGTGGACAAATACTTCGACGCATTAAAGAAACTGGAAATTAGCCGCCGTGTACGCATTCGGCCCGGCCTGGACGATAAAATCCTGGCCTCCTGGAACGGCTTGCTGCTGAAAGGCTTGGTCGATTCCTTCCGCGCCTTGGGCTACGAACCCATTCGTGACCAAGCCGTAACTCTTGGTAACTTTCTGCGGGATAAAATGCTGAAAGACGGAAAACTTTTTCATAGCTACAAAGACGGAAAGGCTACTATCAAGGGATTTTTGGAGGATTACGCGGCAGTCGCCGAGGGTTGGGTGGCCCTGTACCAAATTTCGTTTGACGAGCAATGGCTGCACCTTGCTGAAAAGCTCCTGGATGAAACGATCGCCAATTTCTACGACGAGGCCGACGGCTTCTTTTTCTTCACCGATGCCCAAGCCGAGGAACTGATCGCCCGCAAAAAAGAAATAATAGACAATGTCATTCCTAGTTCCAACTCGATTCTAGCCCAAGCACTTTATCAAGCGGGGATCTTGCTGAATCGGGAAGATTTTGTAGAAAAAGCCGATGCAATGCTGAACAAAATGTCCCGGCTGCTACGTACCGATATTCAGGTCGCCACCAATTGGGCATCCCTTTACGCCCAGCGCGCCTCCCCAACCGCCGAAATAGTCATCGTCGGACCTGACTACGAGAATCTAAGAAAAAATTTCGACCGCTTTTTCGTCCCAAACAAAGTAATGGCTGGCGCAGAGTCTAGTTCAAATCTTCCGCTGTTAGAAGGCCGAACGGCAGTTGACAACCGCACCACCATTTACGTTTGCTTTAATAAAACCTGCCAATTACCCGTGTATAGTGTTGAGGAAGCGTTAAAGCTTTTGTGATGTTGGATGCAGGGCGTTGGACGCGCTAAAATCCAAAGTATAACCGCATCGGCGAATCGGTCTTACTTTAATCTCCCCGGGTTTTCATTAATAAATGCCCCCCAGCCGCCTTTTTTATTTTTAGAAGAAATTGAGGTTCCTAACGAAGCCGGGGAATTAGCGTGGTAATGGTGGCAAATCGCGATGGCAATGCCATCGGTGGCGTCCATAAATTCGCGACTCAATTCTGTTTGTAGAATATTTTCCAGCATGTAGGCCACTTGTTCTTTGCTGGCGTTGCCGTTGCCCGTCACTGATTGCTTAACTTTTTTAGGCGAATACTCAACGATTGGAATATCCCGCGAGAGTGCGGCAGCCATAGCCACGCCTTGCGCCCTGCCCAATTTGAGCATAGATTGCGCATTTTTTCCATAAAACGGATCTTCGACGGCCATTTCGTCCGGCAGGTACTCGTCGATAACCTGAATCATTCGCTCGAAAATTTTCTTCAGTTTCAGTTCGTGGGTCGTATATTTGTTCAACTTGATAACCCCGTATTGCACCAACTTAATCTGCTGGCCTGTAACCTGAATTACACCGTAACCCATCACCTGTGTACCAGGATCCACACCCAAAATTATTTTTTCGCCGCCTGGCTTTACACTAATCATCTTGCAAGATAGCCAACTCCTGCCGCCAAAAGAAAAATCCCCTACGGCCCGGTGGTGGCGATTGGCGAAGTGGGTCGTTACTTTGCTCATTGTCAGCTATATTTTCAAGGTATTTCAAAATCCAGACAGCGACCTATCGAAAGTATTTCCTTTGCTACGCTCCTTATTCACGAGCGCAAATCTCCTCGCATTGATTTTGCTTTTTCTGTTGGTGCCCCTCAATTGGACCCTGGAAAGTGTCAAATGGCAATTCCTGGCCCAAAAGGTGCTCCCAATTTCTTTTTGCGAAGCCTTCCGTAGTACGCTTACGGGCCTGGCGGTAGGCGTGGCTGTTCCCGCCCAACTGGGCGACACCGTTGGACGCATTACCTCGCTTCGCTCCAAAGCCCGGCTTCGTACCCTGGGCGCGGCGCTGATTTCCAACGGTATTCAGTTTTACGTATCTATTCTGGGTGGGGCAGTTTGCTGGTTTTGGCGAGGAAATATTTTTGGTTTTTCTCCCGGAATATCCTCGGCGATTACTATTTTACTAATCACAATCCTTGCCTGTGGCGCGTTACTTGGTATTTTTCGGCACAGATTACTCGAATGGCGCAGCGATCGCCCGTGGGCGCAAAAATTGAAGAAAAACCTACACGTGATTCAACAATATTCATCCCAAGAATTAGTTATTGCCTTAACCATAGGACTTGCGCGTTACCTTGTTTTTGTGGCTCAATACGTCCTGGCGCTGGGCTTATTCAATCTCCCGATTTCCTGGCTGGATATTCTGACTGGCGTGGGGTTGGCTTATTTAGTGAAAACTATGCTACCAGCTATCAACGCGATTGGCGATTTGGGCATCCGCCAATTTACCGCCCTCTACGTTTTTGCGCCCTACCATCTGTCTTCTGAGAAAATTATCGCGGCGACTTTTCTGATTTGGCTCATCAATATTTTGGCACCATTATTAGTGGGCGTCTATTTCATCTGGAAATTAAAATGGAGCGCCAAGTATGCCTAGCATTTTGTTAATCCTGACGCTTATACCCCCGCTTCTGGTCAGTACCTATGCGCTGTTTACATTGACCCTTTGGATGTATTGGCTAAAAATCCCCCGACCTGTTTCTGTTTTCAAGCCCCCAACTACATCCATCACAGTCATCATCCCAGTCAGAAATGAAGCCAACCATATCGGTTCTTTGTTAAAAGACCTTTCGCAACAAAATTATGATCAGACCTTATTCGAGGTAATTGTGGCGAATGATGGGTCCACCGACAATACTGCTTACGTGCTGGATGCCTTCAAAAAGAACAGTAGTATTTCTCTAACGGTCATAGATTTAGATCAAAAAATAAAGTCCGCCTCACCCAAAAAGCGAGCCATCAAGGTGGCTCTGCATCAAGCAAATGGCCAACTCATCGTCACCACCGACGGTGACTGCCGCGTAGGGCCCGAATGGCTTAGCAGCATCGCCGAGGCATACGAAAGTCTCGACGCCAAACTTATCAGTGGACCCGTTACTTTCGTCGCCGAAACTTCCCTGACCGACCACCTACAAACCGTGGAATTTTCGAGTCTGATCGGTAGTGGGGCCGCATCCATCGAGGCCGGGACACCCTCGATGTGCAATGGAGCGAACCTGGCCTACGAAAAGAAAGCGTTCGAAGAAGTGGGTGGCTTTGCCGGAAACGAGCATATCGCCTCAGGTGATGATGAGTTCCTGATGCACAAAATCGCGGAACGTTATCCTGGCACCATTCATTTTTTGAAAGACGCGCGGGCCATTGTCCGTACAACCCCTCATTCGAGTTGGCAGGATTTTTTTCATCAGCGCAAGCGCTGGGCAAGTAAGTGGAAACACTACCAAAATCCGGCAGTTACGGCATTAGCTGTTTACATTTACCTCTGCAATACGGCTTTGATCGCCGCACTAGTTTTGGGTATTTATGGCTTGCTACCCTGGTGGCATATTCTTATTGTATTTCTGATAAAATGGCTCCCTGAATGGTTATTTATTGGTACCGTTCTCGCTTTCTTAAAGAAATCCTACTCAGTTTTCTATGTTATTTTAGTTCAAGTATTTTATCCTTTCTACGTTACTTTCTTTGGCATCGTAGCCCAACAGCCTAGTTATAGTTGGAAAGGTAGAGAGTTGCAGTAATTTTTTAATTTTTAGGGTATCACCAACTTTACTATAAGTTTCTTTGCCAAGTTTATTCTTACATAAATCTCCTTCCATTCTACGGGCTTTTTATCCAAAATTTCTTTGGCGCATGCCGTCGAATGAAAAATCTATTTACCTCACCTTTGATGATGGCCCCATTCCGGAGGTGACAGAGTTCGTGCTGGATATGTTGGGAAAATATCAGGCGAAAGCCACCTTTTTTTGTATTGGCGACAATATTCGTAAGAATCCGGCCATTTTTGAAAAAACCAGAAAACAAGGCCATTCCATTGGAAACCACACTTTTAATCACTTAAATGGTTGGTATACCGGCAATGAAGACTATTTAGCTAACGTCGCGCTCTGCGACGAACAACTGTCCATTCAGACCAATCTTTTTCGACCGCCCTATGGTCGCATCAAAAAATCACAGGCTCGGGAATTATTGCCTACAAAGAGAATTGTCATGTGGGACGTATTGAGTGGTGATTTTTCACCCAATATTACTCCCGATAGATGTCTGAATATGACATTAAAACACACCAACCCAGGATCAATTCTATTGTTTCATGATAGTGTAAAAGCAAGTGCTAATTTGCTGTACACTCTACCGCGCATATTGGCGCATTTCACTAGTCAAGGCTACGAATTCAAAAGTTTGTAGAGACGTAATACATTACGTACGGCTGAGTCAAAAACAAATGCAACAACCTTCGAATAACATAAAGGTCAGTGTACTCCTTGCCGCCCGCAATGAGGAACACAACATCCTACGGTGCCTACAAGCGTTGGACAATATCGATTCCGAAAATTTCAACTATGAAGTTTTGATTGGTAATGATCAATCGACCGACCATACCGAGGCTATCACTCTAAATTTTATCCAAAATAAGCCCGCATTCAAATACCATTTTATAAGCTCCCAAACTGCCGGGTTGCGCGGCAAAGCAAACGTTCTGGCGCAATTATCCCATCACGCCAAGGGCAAATACTTTTTCTATTGCGACGCCGACATCGCCGTTGCGCCTAGCTGGATCACCCAAATGTTGGGTTTATTTAAGGCCAACACCGGGGTAGTTGTCGGCGTGACGCGCATGACACCGTCCAGTGTTTTTGCCGCCATGCAGTCGCTCGAATGGCTTTTTTCATTGACGGCCATGCGGCTTTTCTCGCATTTTGAAGTGCCATTCACGGGCATGGGTAACAACATGGCCGTGAGTCGGGAAGCTTATGATGCAGTGGGTGGCTACCAAGGTATTGGTTTTTCAATTGTTGAGGACTTTGCCCTTTTTATGGCCGTCATCGACCAAGGCTATGATTTTGTGCAGGGCTTCCAACCGGGAATTATCTCCATTTCTGAACCGACACGCAACCTTTCCGAACTCCTGGTTCAACGCAAGCGTTGGGTGAAAGGCGCGATGCAAGCTCCCTGGCAAATCAAGCTGAGTTTTTTTGCCTCGGCCCTATTTTTTCCAGTTCTGCTAATTTTGCTTTTCATTGCCCCCCTGTGGTCGGTAGGTCTGGCGTTACTTCACTATCTTTTGGTAACAATGATCGGTTTGACCGGACTTATTATTTTGCAACAAAAAGACCTCATTAAAAATCTCCCGCTGTTTTGGTTTTATTTCAACCTCAATAACAGCACAATGCTCATCAACTACCTCCGCCCCACCACTACGGTTTGGAAAGGAAGAATTTACGCATGAAACCTCAACAAAAGATTGTTGCCTACAGCTAATAGCCGATAGCCAAAAATGATCGAAACCCACGCCCATATTTACGACGAGCAATTTGCCGACGACCGTCAAGAAATGCTGCAATACGCCTGGAAAACAGGCATTCAGCAGATTTGGATGCCTAACTGTGACCATAAAACCATTCCCGGCATGATGGAGTTGGCCGACGCTCATCCCAAGCAATGTTTACCCATGATGGGACTGCATCCTTGTTACGTGAAGGACAATTTTGAAACAGAACTCCAAATCGTGGAAGGCTGGCTGAACAAGCGCATATTCTTAGCCATCGGTGAAATTGGGATGGACTTGTATTGGGACAAAACCTTCCGCGCCCAACAGGAAGAGGCTTTTATGTACCAGTGCCAACTGGCTTTAAAACACAATATCTGGATCGACATTCATAGCCGGGAGGCTTTTTGGGAAACCGTGGCGTTGATTGAAAAAATAGGCAATCCGAAGTTGAAGGGCATATTTCATTGCTTCGTCGGCAATCTCGACGAAGCCAATAAAGCCATCGAATTGGGTTTCAAACTCGGTATCGGTGGCGTCGTCACCTTCAAGAATGGGGGCTTGGATAAAGTATTGCCCCACATTGGAATCGAACATTTAGTATTGGAAACCGACAGCCCCTACCTTGCTCCTACTCCCTACCGGGGAAAACGCAATGAACCTGCGTACCTTGAAGTAATTGCCCAGCGAATTGCAGATTTGAAGCAGCTTACGAAAGTTGAGGTAATCGGTGCAACCACCTCTAATGCCTTGTCCATGCTTCCGGAACTGCATCTGGAAACCGTTAGAATGGAACGGGGGAAAATCTGAGGTTTGAAAAAAGGCGACTTTCCCTTACCTTTGCAGCCGTTCGTAATAAATAGAGAGGTGCCCGAGTGGTTGAAGGGGCACGCCTGGAAAGCGTGTAAGTCGGTAACGGCTTCGAGAGTTCGAATCTCTTCCTCTCTGCAATGTGCCGTTTCTGTTATCAGGAACGGCATATTTTTTAATTTAAGGACCATTCTTCCGAATTTTTCGATCCTTTACTTTACATTCAACGGTCGATATTCCTATATTGGAGAAATTTTTCATAGCTGACCATTTCAAATCAACTTAACCCGGTACACCGATGATGCGTAAACTACTGTTCTTGTTTCTAATGGGCAGTTTGCCCTTTTTGTATTCCTGCGACAAGCTGAAAGGCGACGTCGGCCCGGCCGGTCCCCAGGGCGAACAGGGCGTGGCTGGCCCGAAGGGCGACAAAGGAGAATCCGGCAGTTCGGACGGCGGCGGTGCTCTGCAGTTCACCCGCGACACGGCATCCACTGACGCCGATGGGGCCGTGGGATTCGGGTTTACTTTGACCCAGCAAAACGCCAACGCCATTGAAAAGGGCGTGATTCTGGTGTATGCCAAGAGTGGAGGCTTTTGGTTTCCGCTGCCGGGAATCGTGTTCTTTGGCGAAGAAGTGACCAACTACACATTTCTTTATAACGTGGAGAAGCTGGCGATGAATCTGGTAGTTTTTGAAACTGTTGAAAAGCCCAAAGTCAGGAAATTCCAAAGCATCAGGGTGGTGGTAGTTCCTGCCTCAAACGGAAGGCTAGACGCCGAAGTGGATTACAAAGACTACCAAGCCGTCCGCAAAGCCTTCAACCTGCCGGAATAATTGACTTGCCGACAAACAATAATGTTAGAGTATTTTCATGATCGAGGCTGGAATTTTTCCGGCCTTTTTTTCTGTCCGGCACGGTGTTACTTGTTTTTCCAACATTCTTTCTATTTCCTTATTCTTTAAACACGTGGCAATCAGCACCGAAAATGTCAGGTTGGTTTTTGGCCTTAAAATCAAGCAATTGCGTCTTGACCGCGCGCTGTCGCTCAATGATTTGTCGCAAAAATCCGGACTCTCAATTTCCTATATCAACGAAATTGAGAAAGGCAAAAAGTATCCCAAAGCTGACAAAATCATCGCCCTGGCTCAGGCGCTGGATTCGGATTACGACACTCTGGTGTCACTGAAACTGAGCAAGCGACTCGAACCGATTTCGGAACTTCTCAGCTCCAACATCCTGACGGAATTACCGCTCGACTTGTTCGGCATTGACCAATCGAACCTTCTGGAAATGCTTTCGGATGCGCCCACCAAAGTCAGCGCGTTCATTGGTACCTTGATCGAAATTTCGCGCAATTACAATATGTCGGTCGAGCAATTTTATTTTTCGGCCCTCCGCACCTACCAGGAGATGCACGACAACTACTTCGAGGACATCGAGGTCGCCGCCGAGAAGTTTTTGGCGGAAAAAAAAGTGGATGAAGGCACCATCCTGGACGAAGACTACATGGTGCAAGTGTTGCAAAAAAATTATGGCTACGAAATAGAACAAATCGACAAACGCGCCCATCCCGAGTTGAAAGCAGTCCGCTCACTCACAATTCCCCGGCCGGAAGGTCAAAAACTATTGGTTAACAGCAGCCTTTCTTCGGTACAAAAATCCTTCATCTACGGTCGGGAAATTGGCTATCAATACCTTTTTCTTACCAACCGACTTTATACAACTTCCGTTTTAGAAGCCGATTCCTTTGAACATCTGCTAAACAACTTTAAAGCATCCTACTTTGCCAGCGCCATTATCGTCCGCCAGTCGCTATTGGTACCCAAGTTAAAAGAATTCTTTGCTATTAATACCTGGCAACCGGAACGGCTTCTGGACATGATCGACTATTTTAACACGACTCCGGAATCATTTTGTTACCGCATCAGTAATATATTGCCCAAGCATTTCGGCATTAACCAGTTGTTTTTTCTTCGCTTCAATAATTTTGCGGGTCAAAACCAGTTTGAGTTGACCAAGGAGATGCATATCGCCCGTAAGCACATTCCTCATACCGTTAAGGACGAGTACTATTGCCGCCGCTGGCTTTCGCTCACCGTTCTGCAAGATTTGGCTGATTGTACCAAAGAGGACAGAAACGGAGCAGTCACGTTGTGTAAAGCCCAAATTTCCAAATACGTAGATAGCGGAGAAGAATACCTGATGGTCAGTTTTGCCAAATCCGCGTCGAACTCGCATAGTCCAAACGTGAGCGTGTCGATGGGAATCTTTTTGAACGAGGATTCCCGGAGGATCATCGGGTTTCTGAATGACCCCAACCTGCGATTGCGACTCGTCAATGAAACCTGCGAGCGCTGCACCCTTTTCGACTGTAAAGAACGAATGGCCGCACCGACAGTTTTGCAGCGTCGGCACAAGCACGAAGAATTGAAGAAAAGTATTACAGCCTTGTTGAATAGCAAAGCAAAAGCCATCAGCCCTTAAAAGCCGGAATCCCGGTAATTTCTGCGCCCAAAATGAGCAGATGAATGTCGTGGGTGCCCTCATAGGTCACGACCGACTCGAGGTTCATCATGTGCCGCATGATAGGATAATCGCCCGTAATGCCGTTGCCGCCCAAAATTTGCCGGGCCTCGCGGGCGACAGCCAACGCCATTGCCACGTTGTTTCTTTTAGCCAGCGATATTTGAGTCGAAGTTGCCTTGCCTTCATTTTTTAGCACGCCAAGCCGCCAGGCTACGAGTTGGGCTTTGGTAATTTCGGTAAGCATTTCAGCCAACTTTTTCTGGGTAAGTTGAAAGGCAGCAATGGGTTTGTCAAATTGAATGCGTTGGGCGGCATAATGTACCGCCGTTTCGTAGCAGTCGATGGCCGCACCGATGGCACCCCAAGCAATGCCATAACGGGCGTTATCGAGGCATTGTAGCGCGGCTCCCACCCCCAGAGCTCCGGGAAGTATGTTTTCTTTGGGAACTGGCACATCGTTAAAAACCAGTTCACCCGTAGCGCTCGTCCGCAGGGACCATTTGTTTGTAATTTCAGGCGTTGTGAAGCCCTCCATGCCTCTTTCCATAATAATTCCCTGCACTCGCCCGGCGGGATTCCGTGCCCAAACGACCGCAACATCGGCCAACGGTGCGTTAGAAATCCAGGTTTTAGAACCGTTCAGTACATATTTTCCGTCAACCTCCGTGAAACGCGATTGCATCCCCGCCGGATTGGAGCCGTGGTCAGGTTCGGTCAGGCCAAAGCACCCCAAAAACTCGCCCGAAGCAAGTTTGGGCAAGTACTTTTGCTTTTGTTCTTCGGAACCGAATTTGTAAATCGGCCCGATAACCAACGAGTTTTGCACCGAAAGCGTGGAACGCATGCCCGAATCGCCGCGTTCGATTTCCTGACACACCAAGCCATAGCTAATGTAATCTGCCCCCGTACCACCATATTCTTCCGGCAGAGTAACGCCCATAATCCCCAAATCGCCAAAGCGTTTTACCAGGTAGGCGGGAAAAGCCGCCCGCTGCGCGTAGGAGTCGATGATAGGTTTTATCTCGGTATCCGTAAATTTGGCCACCGATTGGCGGATGATCCGGTTCTCCTCGGTGAGAAGTTCGTCTATGTTGAAGAAGTCAGTCATTTATTTAATGGATAAAGAACAATTTAAAGTAGTTCGATTTGGTATCTTGTCCAAACCAATGACAAAAAATTATAAATTATGGCTTCATATGTGATGGGGGGGCTTTATGTTTTGGCAGGTATTTATCACTTCGTCAGCCCGAATTTTTATTTGAAAATCATGCCTCCGTACCTGCCCTACCACGCGTTTCTGGTAGCAGCATCAGGTTTGGCTGAAATCGTACTCGGCGTTATGCTTTTTATTCCCGTCACCCGGAGTTGGGCCGCCTGGGGAATTATTCTCCTGTTAATTGCTGTTTTTCCGGCTAATCTTTACATGGCCTACGGTACCCAATTTCAGGATATTTCCCCCTGGATTCGCTGGGGACGTCTTCCCATCCAATTTTTGCTTATCTGGTGGGCTTACCAATACGTCAAATAATCCTTCAGTATTAATCATACACCACTCCTAATTGCCCCGCACCAAACAATACATCCTTACGCCCGAAGTGGCGATGGAAGAAACCAGCTTCCGGGAATACGTTCTGTCCGACCTCCAAATCAGTCAGCAGGAAAGTGTGATTCTTCGCAAAACCCGGCAGTCTATCGACGCACGTGGCCAGCAGGTGAAGGTCAACGTGCAGGTCGATGTGTTTATCGATGAGGCACCCGACGATTTCATCGAGTATAAAAAGCCGTTGACCGACGTCGGTCAACGGCCTGCGGTGGTCATTGTGGGCTGCGGCCCGGCCGGGACATTCGCGGCTTTGCGCCTAATCGAGCTTGGTTTTAAGCCCATCATTCTGGAACGCGGTAAAGACGTCCGGGCGCGGCGGCGCGATTTGGCGGCGATAAACAAGCAGCATACCGTCAATCCTGACTCAAATTATTGCTTTGGCGAGGGTGGCGCGGGAACATATTCCGACGGCAAGCTTTACACTCGCTCCAACAAACGCGGCAACATCCGGCGCATTCTGGAAATATTCGTCGCTCACGGGGCTAATGAAGATATATTAGTAGAGGCGCATCCGCACATCGGCACCAATAAGCTCCCCAAAATAGTGGCCGAAATGCGGGAAACTATTCTGCAAGCCGGTGGCGAGATTCATTTCGACTGCCGGGTCGAAGATTTTTTACTGAAAAATCAAGAAATAAAAGGCGTCGTTACCGCCGATGGTCGAGAATTTATCGGAATCAGCGTTATTCTGGCCACGGGCCATTCAGCGCGGGATATTTTTGAATTATTGCAGAAACGCCAGGTCCGGATCGAGGAAAAACCCTTCGCGATGGGCGTCCGCATCGAACACCCGCAGCGCGTGATTGACCGCATTCAGTATCGCTGCGGAACTGACCGGGGCCCCTACCTCCCGGCGGCCTCCTACAATTTAGTGACGCAGACCTATTTTGGCGGAATACAGCGTGGCGTTTTTTCATTTTGCATGTGTCCGGGCGGTTTTATCGTCCCGGCGGCTACGGCACCCGGCGAGCTGGTAGTCAACGGAATGTCACCCTCAAGGCGGGATTCGCGTTACGCCAATTCGGGCATTGTGGTGGCCGTGCAGCCGGAGGACACCAAAAAATACGCCGAATTTGGCCCATTGGCGGGCTTACAATTACAACGCGAAGTCGAGCAAACCGCTTGTCGCTTAGCGGGGAATGGCCAGGCGGCTCCCGGTCAGTTGGTCAGCGATTTTGTGGCGGGAAAAACCTCCGCGGAGCTGCGCGATACTTCCTATCAGCCTGGTCTGGTTTCGATGGACATGCGCGACGTGCTGCCTGACCATATCGCTTTGCCGCTGCGAGATGGCTTACAGCAGTTCGGTAAGAAAATGCGAGGCTACCTTAGCTCGGAGGCCCAACTGATCGGGATAGAAAGCCGCACCTCCTCGCCCGTCAGGATTCCACGCGACGCCAAAACCTGCGAGCATCCCGAGGTGAAACGACTTTTTCCCTGCGGCGAAGGGGCGGGCTACGCGGGCGGCATCATGTCGGCGGCGATGGATGGCGAACGTTGCGCCGAGCAGTTGGTGTTGCTTTATAGTAAAAAGTAATCGACGCCAGTCATGCCACACCTTTTTTTTGAAGTATTCACCAATAGTTTATCAGCTAAATTCAAGCGACCGTTATCCGGCAAGTTGGCTCACGCCCGAATGCTCGCCAATTCGGAATCTCGCCTAAATGCCAAACCTGACGTTCGAACCCGGAAAAGCGCAGTACTGATCTTGTTTTATCCGCACCAAGGCGAAGTCTATTTGCCCCTCATCCTGCGTCCCGCTTACGACGGCGTTCATTCGGGTCAAATGGCTTTTCCAGGCGGCCGCTACGAACCGACGGATGAAAACCTTATCCGCACCGCTAAGCGAGAAGCGCAGGAAGAAATCGGCCTGCGCTTGACTGACGTGAGGGTGGCAGGCGTTTTAACCCAAGTCTTTATCCCGCCCAGTAATTTTCTGGTTCTTCCCGTAGTAGCCCATATCCCCTACCGGCCCGAATTCTTCCCTGACCCGCGTGAAGTGGAAAAGGTTTTGGAAGTGCCTTTGCGGGAGATAGAAGACAAAACCATCATCGACAGCAGCGAAATTCAGGTAGCGGACCATCTCATCCAGGCCCCACACTACCTTATCCAGCAATATAAAGTTTGGGGAGCCACCGCAATGATGATTAGCGAGATGTTAGACGTTCTGCATTCTTAGCCTTTTTTCGTATTTTTACCCCCCACCATAACCTACGATCCCTTTCTCCCCTGCATGGAAGAAAATACCGAAAACCTCGATAATACCCCCCAAGAAGACAGCGAATTACTTGACAAGACCCCCATTTCGGGCCTATACGAAAACTGGTTCCTAGAATACGCTTCCTACGTCATCTTAGAGCGGGCCGTCCCCGCCACCGAAGACGGCCTTAAACCCGTACAGCGGCGCATCATGCATGCGCTCAATGAAATGGACGACGGGCGATTCAACAAAGTAGCAAACGTTATTGGCTCCACGATGCAGTATCACCCGCACGGCGACGCTTCCATCAATGACGCCATCGTCAACCTTGGCCAAAAAGAATTGCTTTTCGACACCCAGGGTAACTGGGGTGATGTCCGCACGGGCGACAGCGCCGCCGCGCCGCGATACATAGAGGTAAGGCTCTCGAAATTCGCCAAGGAGGTGGCTTTTAACGGCGACACCACCGAATGGCAGTTGTCTTACGATGGCCGCAAGCGCGAGCCGATCACGCTGCCCGTAAAATTCCCGCTATTGCTGGCCCAAGGTGTAGAGGGCATCGCGGTAGGACTTTCGACTAAGATCATGCCCCACAATTTTTGCGAGCTGATCGAGGCTTCCATCAATATTTTGCGGGATAAAGCGATTGAGATATACCCCGATTTCCAAACGGGCGGCTACATGGATGTGTCGAACTACAATGAGGGTGAGCGCGGGGGTAAGATCCGGGTGCGGGCCAAGATCGAGGAAGAGGATAAGAAAATGCTGGTGGTAAAGGAAATACCCTACGGTACCACAACGACCTCTATCATCGACTCCATCATTAAGGCCAACGACAGCGGTAAGATTAAAATCAAGAAAGTGGTGGACAACACCGCCGCCGACGTCGAAATCCAGATCCAACTAGCCCCCGGCGTGTCGCCCGATATCACGATGGACGCGCTGTTCGCTTTCACGGATTGCGAGGTATCGATTTCGCCTAATGCCTGCGTGATTGTAGGCGACAAGCCGCATTTTCTAAAAGTAACCGAAATTCTGCGTTATAACACTAAGAAAACGGTCGATTTGCTGCGGCAGGAGTTGGAAATCAAGAAGGCTAATCTGCTGGAAAAAATCCTCTACGGTTCGCTGGAAAAAATCTTCATCGAAAACCGGATTTACCGCGACATCGAGGAAGCCGAAACCTTTGAAGATGTCATCAAGCGCATTGACAAGGGCCTGAAACCTTACAAGGATCAATTTTACCGTGAAATCACCAAAGATGATATCCTCAACCTAACCGAAATTCGCATCAAGCGGATTTCTAAATACGACGGTTTCAAAGCCGACGAAGCAATGCGCCGCTGGCAGGAAGAACTAGCCGAAACAGAGGATAACCTTGCGAATCTGGTCCGTTTCGCCATCGACTATTTCAAGGATTTACTTAAAAAATTCGGCAAAGGCCGCGAGCGCAAAACGACCATTCGCTCTTTTATGCAGATTTCCGCCAGCGTAGTGGCGGCCAATAACCAAAAATTGTACGTCAATCGCGCCGACGGCTTCATCGGCTACGGCCTGAAAAAGGACGAGTACGTGATGGAATGTTCCGACCTCGACGACATTATCGTTTTTCGCCGCGACGGCGTGTGTTCCGTAACCAAGATTCAGGACAAGGTGTTTGTGGGCAAAGATATTATCTACGTGTCGGTCTTCACGAAAGGCGACGAACGCAAGGTATATAATATGGTGTATCTGGAAGGCAAATCCGGCGTTTCGTACATAAAGCGCTTCCAGGTCACGGCCGTGACCCGCGACCGCGAGTATGACCTTACGCAAGGGACGCCGCGCTCCAAGATGACTTACTTCACTGCCAACGACAATGGTGAAGCAGAGATTATCACCGTCAATCTCACGGCCCAATGTAAAGCGAAGGTTAAGCAATTTGATTTCAATTTTGCTGACCTATTAATTAAAAATCGCAACGCCAATGGCAATATCCTCACCAAGTACCCTATTCGCAAAATTACACTCAAACAAGCTGGAGGCTCCACTCTGGGCGGAGTCGATATTTGGTATGACTCCACCATTGGGCGTCTCAACCGCGACGAGCGCGGCTTATTCCTCGGGAACTTCGACTCAGACGACACGGTGCTTGTCATTTATAAAGAGGGTGCCTACGAATTGACCAATTTCGACCTCACCAACCATTACGAACCCGGCGAGGTACTGTTGGTGGCGCGATTCGACCCGGCGCGTATAGTAACGGCGGTGTATTATGACGCAGGTACCAAGACGTACTTCATCAAGCGCTTCCAGATTGAGACAAGCACCATCGACAAGAAGTTTCTCTTCATCAGCGATGCAAGAGGCAGTAAATTGCTACTTACGACGTTGGAAAAACGGCCCCGCCTGGAAATCTCAACGCAGGAATCGCCCAAGAGGCCCGCTGAAACAGAAGAAATTTTGATCGAGGAAGCCGTGGATGTTCGCGGCTGGAAAGCAATGGGCAACAAAATGACTGCGGATAAGGTAAAAGACATCCGTTGGCTAGACCCGTTGCCCACTGAGAATGATACGGAGGAAGAAGAAGACGCAGAATCGCCAGAATCAGAAAACGGCGCTCCGGTGGAAAATATTTCTATTCCCAACGTTCGACAGATTAATGCTTCGGCCAACGGCAAGAGTCAACTGGGCATGTTTGAATAAGGCAGAAACGATAGTGTTATGCGAGTAAAACGGATGCTTAAAGTTCTGATTGTCATTTCTTTCCTAGGAATTGTATTCATTTTGTTATGCAACGTTTGGGTGGTGGTTAGTACCCGGTCTCGCAGCTACTTTTCGGTGGATAGTCTGCCTTCAAATCAAGTCGGGCTGGTATTGGGTACTAGCAAAACCACCTCTGAGGGACAGGAAAATCTTTACTTTAAATACCGCATGGAGGCCGCTGCGCGGCTCTTTAACGAAGGCAAGGTAAAGTCGCTCATTCTCAGCGGGAATAATGATTCCAGGTACTATAACGAGCCACTGGATATGGAGCGGGCCATGCTCAAATTGGGCATTCCAAAATCTGCTCTGCAACTCGATTACGCGGGATATCGGACGTTCGACTCTATAATCCGGTGTAAGGTCATTTTTAAGCAGGAACACATCACAATCGTTTCGCAGGACTTTCACAACGCCCGCGCGCTCTACATCGCTCAGAACGAAGGTCTCGATGCCGTCTCTTTTGCGGCGCAGGACGTACCGAAAGGCTATTCTTTTAGAACTCTGATTCGGGAGTATCTGGCCCGGCCCAAGGCAGTATTGGACGTACATTTTTACCGGCCCGAGACGGAGGCGCACAATGTGATGCGTTAGTCGCTCGATAACCTCCCCAAATATCGCTTTGCGCAGGTAAGAAGCACTTTTTCTCCGACTTTCTTATCTTTTGTATTTCGATAAAATATCAGAGAAACCCCATCGCTAGTCTGACAGAAATATTCGTAGTGCGTCCCCTTGAACCTAATTTTATTGACTACTGCCCGCCAAAGCGCTTTACTTTCATCCTTTACCACGCGCAGAAAATTGGGCCTTATCAACCGCCACTCCCCCATTCCCTCCGATTGAATGAGATTGACCTGTCCGGTTAGTTCTGCCACATAGCTATTTAAAGGGTATTGATAAACTTCTTCCGGCCTTCCCTCCTGAACAATCACGCCTGCTCTCAAAATCACGATCCGGTCGGCCCAGGCCATCGCTTCGGCGGCGTCGTGCGTGACGAAAAGGCAGGTCAGTTGATGAGAACGTTTCAAACCCTCAATGGCGTCGGCCAGGGTTTGCTTGTTTTTTTGGTCCAGGTGGGCAAATGGTTCGTCCAGAAGCAGAAGCTCCGGCACTTCGGCCAAGGCTTGCGCCAGGGCGGTACGCTGCTTTTCGCCGCCGGAAAGGAGTTTGGCCTTGCGGTGTTGTACCTCTTCCAGTCGGGCGAGGTGAAGAAGTTCATCCACTTTGGGATTTCGGTAGTCCGATTCGTAGAAGCGCAGGGCGTAAGCGATGTTTTCCCGCACGGTTTGGTTGGGGAATAGCTCGTACTCCTGGTGAACCAGTTTGATCGAATCGTGGCCTTTGAGAAGCTGCGATTTGACGAGAGAAAGCTTTTTTTTATTCAAAAAAACTTCCCCTGCGTCGGCATCCAAAAAGCGGCCCACGATATTAAGCAAAGTACTTTTGCCCGAGCCACTTTCACCGATTATACCAACCCATTCGCCCTTTTTAATATTGAGTGAAATATCGGCCAATACCTTCTTCCCGTCAAAGGCCTTGTCAATCGCTTGAAGCTGAAACATAATACTGCATTTCTTATCTTACCATCAAGATTTTAAAAAGATTTAACAACTTTTTTAAAGCAGTCGAATCTGCTTAGAAACAAAAAATCCCCGCACGTTGCCATGCGGGGAGATGTCCCGGTACCCGGAGCCGGAGTCGAACCGGCACGGGTGTAACCCCATTGGTGTTTGAGACCAACGCGTCTACCAATTCCGCCATCCGGGCCAATTGCTTGCGCTTTGGGAGGGCAAAAATAGGCAGAAACCCAGATTTCCCAAGCAACAGAGAGAAAAATATTTGCTTATTCGTAGCGCAGCGCCTCGATGGGGTCTAGCCGCGAGGCTTTTATGGCGGGATAAATTCCCGAAATGACGCCCACGATCACACACACCACGATCCCCATAAACATCCAGAACCAAGGCACGATAAATACGCTATCGCTGCTGATAGAATTGGAAATAATATTGCCGATTATAATTCCTAGCAGAAGTCCGGCCAGGCCACCCAGGATGCAAATCACGATAGCCTCCATCAGAAACTGGAAACGAATTACCCGAGGCGTGGCTCCAAGCGACTTCCTAATACCGATCTCGCGTGTACGCTCGGTGACAGACACCATCATGATATTCATCAAAGCGATGGAGGCACCCAACAGGGTTATTATGCCGATGCCAAAGCCGCCCATACGCAGGTAGCCCGTGATATTCTCAAAATCCTTGGCCAAAGCGTCAGCCCGCTCGATCTCAAACGAATCGGGCTTGCCTAACTCATCTCCCCGGATGCGACGCATTAGCCCACGGGCTTCCTCAATGATATAGTCGCTGTCAATAACGTTGGGAGCGGAGGCCGTGATTTGAAACGTGAGGGCACGATTAGCGGCCAACGCCCGGCCAGTTTCCAGTGGCACCAGAATAATCCGATCAGAGCCAGTCCCGCCCCCAAGCGACCCTTTTTTATCTAAAATACCGATAATTTTAAACTGACCACCCATAAAACTGATAACCTTGTTCATGGGATCCTCCCTCGGAAATAGCGTCTTAATAACCTCTTGGCCAACGACGGCTACGTTGAGAGAATTTTCGAGGTCGCTCTTTGAAAAATTTCGCCCCTTATCAATTTTATACCCCTTAATGGCCAGGAAATCTTCATCTGCACCAATGATGCTGACATTAGGATTAGTTTTCTCCGATAAATATTTCACTTGAATGGCCCCACCAACGCGAGAGGACAGTGATACCATGCCGCCGTACTCGTTTTTGAACTTACTGGAGAACATAGTGGCCTCCCGGTAGTCGATGTCTTCGTAGCGCTTACGTTTGCGTCCGCCCGAGCGTCGATTGTCACTGGAATAATTGCTAACATCGAAAGTATTAGCCCCCAAGTCGGCGAAACTGCTGTCTACCGAACTCTGAATGCCGTCGATGGCCGTAAGAATACCGACTAGCGAGGTGATACCAATGGCGATAATAAGGGCCGTGAGTACGGTGCGGAGCATATTGGACTGGATGGAGCGAAGTCCCTCCAGGAAGTTTTCTAAGATATTCATGGGTTCGCAGCTGCGTTTTGCACAATTATTGCACTATATTCGTTATGAAAAATATCAATAAAATTAATAGGTAAATCTGCACAGGATGCGTCAGAGAATCAAGCCGATGGTACGGCTGTTTGTTCCACTTATCATTTTTTTAGCCATTTCTGCTCATTCGATGGCCAATCGGCTGCTGATTCCAATGGATAACACCCAGAAAAACCACCTAAAAGCTTACGGTGTGGCCTACTGGGTATTGAAAGCCTACAATACCGAAATCGACTGGCTACTCAATTACCGGGGCGGTAGCTTCATGGTCACCTACACTCAGAAATTCGCCACCGAAATGACTATTCGTGGCGTGAGTTTCGAAGTAATTTCCGAAGGCGACGCGGCCCAAATTCTGAGCGAGATTGCTTCCCCCGACGCTAATATGGACGCGGTAAAACTGCAAAAGCCCCCTAAGATTGCCGTCTATTCTCCCAAATCCAAGCAACCTTGGGACGATGCCGTGACGATGGTGCTCACTTACGCGGAAATTCCCTACGACATAGTTTTTGACGAAGAAGTTCTAAACGGCAAGCTGCCTGAATACGATTGGCTTCACCTGCATCACGAGGATTTTACGGGGCAATTTGGCAAGTTTTATTCCTTTAAAGATTATCCCTGGTACCGCGAACAAAAGCGGGAAGCTGAGCAAATCGCCGACAAGTTCAATTATTCAAAGGTTTCGACCATGAAACTGGCGGTGGTAAAGAAAATCCAGGAATTTGTGGCGGGTGGTGGCTTCATGTTCGCCATGTGTAACGCCACTGACACCTACGACCTGGCCATCGCCGCTGCCGGGGTGGATATTGTGGAGTCGCCCTACGACGGCGATCCTGCCGATCCCAACGCAAATAGTAAACTTAAGTATGACAACACCTTCGCCTTCAAGGATTTTAATGTATACACCGATCCGTACATGATCGAGTTTTCGACCATTGACAACCAACCGCAGGAACGAGGAATGAACGAGGACAACGATTATTTTACGCTCTTCCAGTTTTCTGCCAAATGGGATCCGATTCCGACCATGCTCACTCAAAACCACGAAATATTGATCAAAGGATTCCTTGGCCAAACCACCGCATTTAAAAACCAGTACATCAAGCCCGAAGTAGTCATCATGGCCGAAACCAAGCAAGCCCACGAGGCCCGATACATCCACGGCACCTACGGCAAGGGTTTCTTTACATTCTACGGCGGCCATGACCCAGAAGACTACCAGCATCGCATCGGCGAAGAACCCACCGACCTCAACCTTCATCCCAATTCAGCGGGCTATCGGCTCATTTTGAACAATATCCTGTTTCCAGCGGCTAAAAAGAAGAAGCTAAAAACATAGTATGATCGTTTAGGCGCTATTCACAGCCGATACCAATCCCCAGCCACGCTCTTTGCTTCGACCGCATTCTCAATATAATCAGGAAGTCTTGGAAAGAAGTCCACGCCCGTAAGGCGTTCGACCTGGTCGATGGAGACTACGAATTTTGTCAAGGGGGCACTGGAAGGTTCGTTATTCATCAGAAAGGCAATGCCTTTTACGTGAGGTGGGTTCACGTACAGCACTACTTTGTAGAATTGCTTTGGAACCGCAACTTTGTTCAAACGTCCAATAGTTGGCAAACCCGGTTCAAGAATCGGCCCCGTCACCACATAAATTTTCTTGTATTTATAGGCCCATACCCGTACCATTTTCTCTAGATCGAGCCAAATACCTCGGTTGAACTGTGGTTCTTGCGGGCAGATGTTGCTCATGTAAAAGGTTTCCTTCATCACTTGATAGGAGTTTTTGAAATCGGCGGCGGGCGCCATGTGGCCGCGGTCATAACCACTCCGAGTATAATCGGTACTCACCGCCGTGCCGCTCCTGACCGCCGGGTCGGGCATGAATTGATTGTCGCGCACTTCCTTTCCGTCGATTTGATCTTGTTGCAGGATGTACGCTACCCAAGCGGGTAACTCATATTGCTCCACATACTTTAAAGTGTAGCCCACCCGACGCACTAACTGGTCATTGGAGCCAATGGCAGGCAGAAAAAAATCGCGCTGATTGACGATGCGCGTCAACTCAGCATCGGCCACTTTCTCTTCCTGTCGCTTTATTTTTTCTTTAAAATCGGGAACTGTTTTTTGCGCTCTTTTTGAACTAGCTACCTGGCCGGACGGTTTGGTATCCACAGCCATAGTGTCATAATCAGTCGGCTCAGGAGTCTTATATGGATTCTCACGCGGCGAATTATCGTCGGTAAATATGGATTTTATATTTTCCCAAAAAACAACTACGGGTTGGCTTTTGCCACGATAATGCAGGAAAAGCCCTATCGTAAAAAATATGATAAGGAGTAAAAGCGTGTTATTGGGCATTCTGAATCCCCGCCGCTGGTAACTGGTCATTTTGTTATTTTTATTGCAAAGTTAAGGCACAAAGTCCCAAAGGCACAAATTGCAGGGTTGGGCGTACCGCCACTCAGGCCTATGTAGCTACGACAAAAGGGCAAGTGACTCATTTTAAACGAGGTTCCCCATCTAAACGCCTAAACAAATAAACATCACTGCGGCGGCCGACCGCATCAACGATTACACGATTTAACAAATCCAAAACTTTGCGTATTATCATTATCGGAGGCGGCGCGGCGGGTTTCATGGCAGCTATTACTGCTGCTGAACATAGCCCGGAATCAGAAGTTATTGTCCTGGAAAAAAATCGAACGGTGTTAAATAAAGTCCGTATTTCTGGGGGAGGGCGTTGCAATGTGGCTCACGCTTGTTATGATAATCGACTGTTAATCAAGAATTACCCGAGGGGCGATCGGTTTTTGAAGCATCTTCTGCCCCACTTTGACGCCCAATCTACGGTGGACTGGTTTGCGGCTCGTGGCGTGTCATTGAAAACAGAGGAAGATGGTCGGATATTTCCTGTTAGCAACTCCTCAGAAACCATTGTCGATTGCCTGATGCGCGAGGCAAAAAGAAATAAGGTGCAAATCAGGACGAGTACGGCGGTCAAATCTTTTTGCTATAAAGAGAATGGCAAAGGTTTTGTTCTCAACCTTACGGATGACACGCCCCTCAGTGCTGACCGATTGCTGATTGCATCAGGTGGGCACCCTAAGCGCGAAGGCTTCAATTGGTTGACCGAACACGACCACGAAGTGGAAAGTCCCGTGCCTTCATTATTCACCTTCAATGCCCCCGGCAACTACCTGCTTCCATTGTCAGGTGTTTCAGTGCAGGATACGCTTGTCAAAATTTTGGGTACCAAGCTGGAATGGCGCGGACCGCTGCTTATCACGCACTGGGGGTTCAGCGGTCCGGCGGTATTGAAGTTGTCGGCCTGGGGCGCAAAAATATTGGCCGAAAACAACTATCAATTCTCCTGCCGCATCAATTGGGTGCCGCAGCGGTTGGAAACGGAGATTCGGGAGGTACTAATGCAGGAAAAACAGTTGAATTCCAAGCAGATGGTTGCATCCTATACGCGTTTCGGTTTACCATTACGACTTTGGCGGGCATTTCTGGAAAATGCCGATATTAGCGCGTCAGTCCGCTGGTTGGATATTTCAAATAAATCCCTCAATCGACTGGTCAATAATCTAACTAATAGTCAGTTTGATGTAAAAGGAAAAACCACTTACAAAGAAGAGTTTGTCACAGCCGGCGGCATAGCATTGTCAGAAATAAATCAGTCCACTCTGGAAAGTAAATATGTTCCAGGATTATTCTTCGCGGGTGAGGTGCTGGATGTGGACGGAATCACGGGCGGCTTTAATTTTCAAAATGCGTGGACAACTGGGTATATTGCGGGGAGAAATATGGTTAAAAGCTGACAAGGTTAAAATCAGATCTATTTCGATTTATCCAAATATTTTAACTTTGCCCCTTTGTGCCCTAAAATTTTGCCACTAAATAAATGACTTACGACCAAATACTGGAAACCTCCGATTTCCTAAAAAATCTTACTAATAATTTTGTTCCTGAAATTGGTATCATTCTTGGTACCGGGCTCGGCTCTCTGGTGGATGATATTGATGTAGAACACGAAGTTTCCTACGCTGACATTCCCAACTTTCCGGAGGCGACCGTCGAATTTCACTCCGGGAAGCTGTTTTTAGGTATTCTGTCCGGCAAGAAAGTAATTTGTATGCAAGGCCGCTTTCATTATTACGAAGGCTACACCATGCAACAAGTCGCTTTTCCGGTGCGGGTGATGAAACTTTTGGGCGTACACACCTTGATGGTTTCCAACGCGGCGGGTGGGATGAACGACCTCTATAAGCTGAGTGACTTGATGATTATCAAAGACCACATCAGCCTGTTCTTGCCCCTCAATCCGTTGACTGGACCCAACCTCGACGAACTAGGCGACCGTTTCCCGGACATGTGCGACCCTTACGATCCGGCTTTGGTGACGATGGCATTGGGCATTGCCCGCGAAAAAGGGTTGAGCGTTCACGCCGGTGTTTACGTCAGCGTTCCCGGCCCGCATCTGGAAACCCGCGCCGAGTACCGAATGCTGAGAATGCTGGGAGCCGATGCCGTAGGAATGAGCACTGTACCCGAAATACTGGCTGCCCGTCAGATGAATATGCGTTGCTTCGGAATGTCGGTCATCACTGATATGGGCATTCCCGAAAAACTGGAGAAGGCAGATATTGTCAAAATTATCGCGGCCGCGAAAAAAGCGGAACCAAATATGACCTTGATAATAAAAGAAATGATTTCCCAGTTGTAAGAGTTCAAGATTTAAATGTCTAATGCGGCCCACCGCGTAAAGCAAAGATGAAAAACGCGTCTATCAAATCGTTTCTGTATCTTATCACAATAGCTTTCTTTTCTGTTAGCTGTCAGAAATCTAATTCTACCCAGCCGCCCGTAGCTGCCCCGGAAGGAATGGTGTTCGTTCCAGAGGGTGAGAGTACAGAAGGTGAAACAGTCGGTGCTTTTTTCATCGACAAAACCCCCGTGACGGTGGCAGAATTCGAAAAGTTCGTAGAATCTACCAAGTTCGTCACCCAAGCCGAGCAATTTGGGGATGCCGGGGTATTTGATGTAAAAACGGGGAATTGGTTATTGGTGAAAGGAGCCAATTATCAGCATCCTTTTGGCCCAGATGGCCCCGAAGCCCAGCCGAATCATCCCGTCACTCAGGTGTCTTGGAACGATGCTTCGGCTTACGCTAAGTGGGCAGGTAAACGAATCCCCAGCCCGCAGGAGTGGTTCCTGGCGGCACGCTATGGCTTAGATGAGAAAGAAATTTACTCGTGGGGAGGCGAGAACTGGATTCAGGACGGCAAGTTTAAAGCCAACTTCTGGCAGGGCAGCTTCCCGACTTATAATACAGTTGAGGACGGATTCCTGTACACCTCGCCCGTTGGCAAGTTTGGCGTCAATAAATTGGGCATGGCTGATATGGGCGGTAACGTGTGGCAATGGACTACCAAATGGAAAGACGATGCCGTCACGGACGAAACGGGCGAAAAAATACAGGTAGGGGGTTCCTACCTGTGTGATCCGGCCGTTTGTCACGGTTTCAAAATTGGTAACACGGCCTCCTCCACAACGGAGACAAGCCTTTGCCACGTGGGTTTTCGCTGCGTGAAAGAACTTAACTGATTTTTATGACTTCTGCAGGAATGTTATGTTGGGTAATGACATCGCGGGTATAGCGAACATGACCGCGCGGTGCCATTAGGTACAACTTGCCACCTTTCATACTGGCGAGTTCGCTCAGTAGCTTCCACTTGGAAATATCCTTCATCATTTTGTCATTTTTGAGGGATACTTCCAGGTAATGCTTGTTGAACATATTGGTACCCGTCACATCGGGCGTAAACACCTGATTATCCTGGGTGCGCTCGTAAGATTTAGGCGTATCAAAGCCTTCTATATTGGCCTTAATTTCTTTGAATCCGTGGGATTGCGCCCATTTGACTACACTTTCGATAAATCCGTCTTTTTCCATATAGGCATAAAATTATTCGCTCTCCTGGCTAATTTAGAAAGCGATGTGAGTGAGTGAAATCTGTAAAAATGAGGGCTCTTTGCGAGAAAGGTTCTGAGGTAAACGAGAATTGAATATTCCAGTTAGTGCGCAAGGTACTAAAATAACGCCATAAGCGCAATTATTGTTACTAATAACCGCGCCATTTAGGAAGTTTTAAGCCTCTTCTTTTTCGACCACTCTCTTTTCAATTAGAACGGCGTGTTCCGCAGGCTGGATTTCAGTACCGTCCGAATTGGCATATACTTTAGTAAATTCTGCTCCAAAATACAAGATAATGGAGGAATAATACACCCAAAGCAGTAAGATTATTATGGATGCGGAAGTGCCGTAAGTGGCTCCAAGGTTGGATTGCCCAATATAAAAGCTAATCCCAAACTTACCGATCCCGAACAAAACAGCAGTAAATGCTGCTCCAATAAAACACTCTCGCCAGCGAATTTTGCCATCAGGAAGCACCTTGAAAATTACCGCGAAAAGGGTAGTAATTACTAGAAGTGTGATTCCGAGATTGACTACATAGAAGAAAATGACCGAAGCCTCCGAGAAATAATCCTCCAGACTTTTACCAAGTAAATCGACCAAGGCATTAACCCCCAGCGATACCAGCAGCAGAAACCCCAAAGTCAATATTAAGGAAAAAGAAAGCAGACGCGTTTTCAAGTATTTTAGCCACCCTTTCTCTGGGCGGGCCTCAATCGACCAGATGTAGTTGATGGAACTCTGAATTTCGGCAAAAACGCCCGTAGCGCCAATTAGCAATGTCCCTATGCCTATGGCCGCCGCAACGCCTGATTTATCAGACAGGCTAGCATTTTTTAGAATATCCTGCAACTGAGCAGCGGCCTCGGCCCCTACTAAACCGTTTATTTGATCAAATACCTGCCCCTGTATGGCATCTCTACCAAAAAATATGCTGAGGACAGAGATCATCACCAGCAGCATTGGCGCCAAGGAAAATATAGTATAGTAAGAAAGAGCAGCACTTAATTTCAGGCCCTGGTCGTCCATAAACTGGGAGCCGGCATCTTTAATGATGTTAAAATACTTCTTTACAGGTTCGGGTATATTCATATTTTGAGGAATGTTTTTTTGTTAAAAACAATGGCTACCAGTCCATTTGTTCATCTTGGTGGCTTTGGTATGCACGAATTAATTCTTGTTCTACCTTGCTATTTTGTTGTTTTTTAGCGAGTTCTATGCCGATTTTAAAAATAAATTCCGCCATTTCCAATTCCTCCAAATTACCAAAAAATTGTGCCGCATGATAATAGGTTGGCAAATATTCAGGATGCTTCGCCAGAAGTTCCTTATAGAACTTCGATGCGTTTGTGGCGTCATATTTTTGGTATTCCAGAGCCAGAGCGTACAAATTGAAAGGGTCGTCGGGGTCTTCTTCGTAAAAGGTCAACAGTTTTTCCAGGAACGATGTTTCCATACAAAAGTGTTATGCTTGCATACTATTATTTTATTTCCGTATATTCGCAATCCCATTATTCTGGCTCAGACAGCCAACTAAATCTTTAACTTTTGCAGGATGAAAATACTCGTTTGTATCACTTCCGTGCCGGATACCACGGCGAAGATAAGCTTTACGGAGGACAACACGCAATTTAACAAGGCGGGCGTACAGTACATTATCGGCCCTTATGATGACTACGCTCTGGCCCGTGCGGTAGAACTAAAAGAGCAGCAAGGTGGTAGCCTGACTGTGCTGAATGTTGGCAGCAGCGACAGCGATACCCAGATTCGAAAGGCGTTAGCCATCGGAGCTGACGACGCCATCCGCGTCGATACCGAGCCAACTGATTCTTATTTCGTAGCGGCCCAAATTGCTCAAGTGGCCCAAAAAAATGCTTACGACCTCATCTTGATGGGTCGCGAATCAATTGATTTCAACAGCGGCGTGGTCCATGGGCTGGTGGGCGAAATGCTGGGCATCCCCTCCTACTCACCCGTGATGAAGCTCGATATTGCTGATGGCAAAGCCGAGTTCGCTCGCGAAATCGACGGTGGCAAAGAGTTTCTGGAAGCACCGCTCCCTCTGGTTTTGGGGTGCCAGGAACCCATCGCCGAGTGGAAAATCCCAAATATGCGCGGCATAATGACCGCCCGCTCAAAACCACTCAACGTCTTGGAAGCAACCCCGCTGGAAGACATGACGGTTCTAAAAAAATATACGCTTCCCGCCCCGAAAGGCGAATGCAAAATGATCCCGGCCGAAGAAGCGGAGCAATTGATAACGCTGCTACGTACCGAAGCGAAGGTTTTATAATTTCGGATATGAGATACTACGGGGTGGCCCGTGCCAATGTGAATTATGAGAGTTGTTGCTTGATCCTCTCACTTTCCGTGTCAAAAGTCTCATATTCAATAACTCATATCTCATATCTAAAAAAAATGTCTGTCCTAATATTTGTAGAACTCGATAACGGCGCCATCAAGAAATCCTCTTTGGAAGCCATATACTACGGCGCGAAAGTCGCCACAGATACCCAGTCTAGCGCTACAGTGCTGGCCATTGGCTCCGCCGCTGCTGACGCCTTGAAAGTAGCGGGAAAGTACGGCGCTAAAAGAGTGCTTCACGCCGCCGACGACAAGCTTTCGCACGAAAACAGCCTGGCCTACGCCGATGTGCTGACGCAAGCCGCCGAGCAGGAAGGCAGTAAAATCATCGTAATGGCTAAGTCTGGACTTGGGGATGCCGTGGCGGCCAGGGCTGCGGCCAAGTTAAAAGCCGCCATTGTTTCGGGCGTTACGGAATTACCAGACACGGATTCTGGCTTCACGGTGACCCGTGCGATATATACCGGTAAAGCTTTTGCTACCGTGGAGATGAATTCCGACGTGAAGGTGCTTGTTGTGCGGAAGAATGCAGTCGAGGCCGTGGAAACTGACTCCGAAGCCTCGGTAGAAGCGTTCTCTCCCACCCTGCGTGACGCCGATTTTGTCGCTACTGTCAAAAATACAGAAAAAGCCAGTTCAGAACTTTCGCTTACTGACGCCGACATCATTGTGTCGGGCGGACGTGGCATGAAGGGGCCCGAACATTGGCAACCGCTACTGGATTTGGCAAAGGCTTTGGGTGCGGCCACGGGTTGTTCCAAGCCCGTCTCAGACCTGGATTGGCGTCCCCACCACGAACACATCGGGCAAACAGGTATCAAAGTTGCCCCGAACCTGTACATCGCTTGTGGTATCTCGGGGGCCATTCAGCATTTAGCTGGGGTCAACGGTTCCAAGTGCATCGTGGTTATTAACAAAGATCCCGATGCGCCTTTTTTCAAAGCTGCGGATTATGGTATCGTGGGAGACGTTTTCGATGTCCTGCCTCGGTTGACAAAAGCCGTAGAGGCTGCAAAATAAGTGTCAATTCCAAAATTCAACCCGTCCGGCATTTTTTAATGCAGGACGGGTTTTCTATTTTTGCGTTTTTATTTTTTGGGAGGAAATGCAACGATCATCACTACCCTTCCTCCCGCCTTCAATTTTGACCAGTGAAAAAAATTAAATTAGAGATATTGGGTTTATCGCCCAGCCAATCGCAAACGGGCTCTTTCGCCTTGGTACTGGGCGAAGAATTGGGCAATCGGCGCCTCCCAATCATTATCGGCGTATTCGAGGCGCAGGCCATCGCGGTTCAAATCGAGAATATCGTCCCTAACCGTCCCATGACCCATGATTTGTTCAAGTCGTTTGCGGAAGGGCTAAACTACACTTTAAAAGAAATTGTCATTTCCGATTTGAGCGAAGGAATTTTTTACGCCAAGATTGTCTGTGGCGATGATTTGCGGGAGGTTGAAATTGATTCCCGTCCCTCCGACGCCATCGCTATCGGATTGCGATTCAATGTACCTATCTATACTTTCGAGTCCATCCTTTCGGAAGCAGGCATCGTGGCGAGCGCCCCGAATGAAGAGGAAGAATCGGACGAAGACGAGTTGGTTCGCGAAACGCTGCGTACCAAGGGTTCGTTCAACGAGCAAATTCGGGATATGTCCAACGATGTTCTGCAAAAAATGCTGGATGAAGCCCTGGCCAAGGAAGAGTACGAGAAAGCCGCTAAGATTCGTGACGAGTTGGAAAAGCGAAATTGATTCGTTAAAAATCGTTAAGCCTTATCTAATATGAAAGGACGCTGAATTTAAAACCGTAGTTTTGCAACCAGTCGCCCACCGGTAATTGCCCAATGGCCAAGAAAAAGAAGATCGGAAGTTATCCAAACACCATGATTATCATCAGCCTAACGGCCGCATTGTTCCTGATTGGGTTCTGCGCCATGCTGGTGATTCAATCCAAAAAGCTCGTTTCAATTATCCGCGAGAACATCGATGTCAGCGTTTTTGTGGACAAGAGCTTGTCCGAAGCGGGACGAGATTCTATTTTGATGGAAGTAAAGCAAAAACCCTATGTGCAAACCTCAGGCAACAGCGCGGATATTACTTTCGTATCCAAAGAACAAGCCGCTAAGGAGTTCATGAAGGGTACTAAGGAAGATTTCACGGCATTTTTGGGGGAAAATCCTTTGCGCGATAGTTACCGGGTAAAAGTGCGCGAAGATTATTTCGAGGAAAGCAAGCTCAAAGCCATTCAGCAAGATTTGGAAAAAATTGACGGCGTATACGAAGTAGTTTACCAGGAAAATCTGGCCGACGCTATTAATAAAAATATTACAAAGCTTTACATCGTCCTGGCCTCTTTTGCTCTGGTAATGCTGGTAATCATCGTTTTGCTAATCAATAACACCATTAAACTTGCTATTTACTCGCAGCGTTTTTTAATCAGAAGTATGCAGTTGGTTGGCGCAACAAACGGCTTTATCCAACGCCCTTTCCTGATGCGTGGGGCCACGCAGGGAATCGTTAGCGCATTGATCGCCTCTTTCTTCTTAGTCATTTTAGAACAAGTAGCTGTTCGCAACGTCGAAGGCATGGCGCAGCTGCAAGAATACGACAAACTAGTCATTGTGCTGGTCATGCTCCTTGTTCTGGGCATCCTCGTCGGCGTAGTAAGCACCACCCAATCTTTGCACCGTTATCTAAAAATGTCGCTGGACGAACTTTATTGACTAGAGGATTGAGAGTGCTTTTTCATTCTGAACCCTCAATCCACTCTTCACTCTTAACTAAAAAAAATGTCTCCCAACAAAGATCACCTCCCCTTTCACGCGGTCAACTACCGCTTCATGCTCATTGGTTTGGGCGTTATTTTACTTGGCTTTATCGTGATGAGTCTTGATAAGGAAGAATTCGGCTTCGGGGTGCTGGGGCTGACCGTTGGACCAATTATAACAGTCGCGGGCTTTGTTTTCGAGTTTTGGGCCATTTTGCGTAAACCGGCGAATCAATGACCATTTGGCAGGCTATAATTTTAGCCATTATCGAAGGAATCACCGAATTTTTGCCCATTTCTTCCACGGGCCACATGATTATCGCCTCCTCGGTAATGGGCATCAGCCACTCGGAATTTGTCAAGATGTTCACGGTGAACATTCAATTTGGGGCTATTCTTTCGGTGATTGTGCTTTACACGCGGCGTTTTTTGCAAACGACTGATTTCTATTACAAACTTTTCGTGGCTTTTCTGCCTGCCGCCGTGATCGGCTTTCTCCTGAACGACTATATCGATGCACTGCTGGAAAATGTAGTGGTCGTAGCAATTATGCTTTTAGTAGGCGGCATCGTGCTGGTGTTCATTGACAAAATCGCCCAGGATCACCCTAAAGATCGTGAAATCACCTACGCAGAAGCGCTGAAAATTG
The DNA here is from genome assembly GCA_038235275.1 of Cytophagales bacterium. Taxonomy (GTDB): domain Bacteria; phylum Bacteroidota; class Bacteroidia; order Cytophagales; family Spirosomataceae; genus Persicitalea. The sequence continues at coordinate 79,563 of JBBSUC010000024.1, forward strand.
GCTTTTTCCAGTGTATTGCCATGATTCCGGGTGTCTCGCGCTCAGCGGCAACCATTATCGGCGGTATGTTTCAGGGACTTACCCGCAAGCAATCGGCGGAGTTCTCTTTCTTTCTGGCCGTGCCGACTATGGCGGCGGCGGCGGGCTATAAGTTTTTGAAAACTTACGAAATTATTCAGGCTGAGGACATAAAAATTCTTTTGTTAGGTAATTTGGTCGCGTTTATCGTAGCAATGGCCGCCATCAAGTTTTTTATCAATTTTCTAACAAAGTACGGCTTCAAACTCTTCGGCTACTATCGCATTGTATTGGGAATCGTTTTGCTCATTCTGATTGGAATGGGATACGAGTTGGACATCGTTTAAGCATGGCCCAAACCTCTCAAAATCCCGAGGCACCCGACGAAGGCGAGCTTATCATGATTGATAAACCCTTAACCTGGACTTCGTTCGACGTGGTAAAGAAGTTGAAGTGGGGTTGTAAATTCAAAAAAATCGGCCACGCGGGGACCCTTGATCCGCTGGCGACGGGGCTTCTAATTCTCTGTACGGGCCGCATGACCAAGCAGATTGACTCGTATCAGGCCCAGGAAAAAGAGTACGAAGGCACACTGGTATTGGGAAAAACGACACCCTCGGTTGATTTAGAAACCGACTTCGATCAGGATTACCCAACTGACCATATCAGCAAAACAAACCTGACAGACGCCGCCCAGAAACTTACGGGAACGCTCCAACAGCTGCCGCCCATTTACTCGGCGATACGCGTTGACGGCGAGCGCCTCTACAAAAAAGCGCGTCGGGGTGAAACGATGGAGATCAAACCTCGGGAAGTAAAAGTTTCATTGTTTGAAATTGATTCTGAGAATTTCCCCGAGATTAATTTCCGAATTACTTGTTCCAAAGGAACTTACGTCCGAAGTTTAGTCCGGGATTTTGGAAATTTGCTGGATAGTGGTGCTTTTCTTTCTTCCCTGAGGCGGACCCGCATTGGCGACTATAGAATAGCCGACGCTTATCAAATTGAAGAATTTATAAAGCAGAAAAGAGCCGAACTCGGTTTAGATCAGACGGTATGAAGATTTACCACACTCTGGAATCTTTTGAACCGCTGCCCAACGCCATTGTCACGAGTGGCACTTTTGATGGGGTTCATCAGGGACACCGCAAAATCTTGAGCCGCCTGTCGGAGGTTGCAGCGCAGCAGCGCGGCGAAACGGTAGTACTGACCTTCTGGCCCCATCCGCGCATGGTGGTTTCTGAAGATAGCCACGGACTACAATTGCTTTCGACCATCGAGGAAAAAACTGAGCTTTTTCGTGACCTGGAAATCGATCACCTTATCATTTCGCCCTTCACTCGGGCCTTTTCTGAACTTAGTCCCACGGAGTTTATCCAGCAAGTCTTGGTGAACAGAATCGGCACTAAGCGATTCGTCATCGGTTATGACCATCGCTTTGGCCGCAACCGGGAGGGCAGTTTTGATTTCCTTACAAGAGTGGCTCCTTACTACGGATTTCAGGTTGAAGAAATTTCCAGGCAGGACATTGACGAACTAGCCATCAGCTCAACTCGTATTCGCAAATCTCTGCTAGCAGGTGACGTGCGGGAAGCTAACAGTTTGCTCGGCCGACCCTACCAGTTTTCGGGCGTGGTAGTGAAAGGAAAGCAACTGGGCCGGACGCTCGGTTACCCGACGGCCAACATCGACGTTAAGGAAAATTACAAGTTGATTCCGGCCAACGGTGTGTATGCTGTAAGTGTACACCACCAGAAAAAAGTCCACAGTGGAATGCTGAACATCGGCGTCAGACCGACGGTTGATGGCACTAGCCGCACCATCGAGGTAAACCTTTTTAATTTCGACCAGGATATTTACGGCGAGAAACTCACCGTCGAACTGGTAGCTTACTTGCGGCCTGAGATGAAGTTTGGAAATTTGGAAGAATTAGTTGCGCAGATTGAGAAGGATGAAAAGCTAGCTTTGCAGATCATGAAAGTTTAAGGTAACTTCTCAACCTGCTCGCCCCCCCCCACAGCAAGCAACTCCTTGCTCGCGCCCGAGTGGTTTCATGCTCTATCTTTTTTGCGAACCCATTAGAATTGTCAACGGATCGCGATGCCAAATGCGGTGCGGACATTCCAGGCCGTCTTCTTTGAAATAGAATCGCAGGCCGAGGTAATTGGTAGCTGATCGTTTCGTCCATAAATACATATTGTTGATTTCCATCGGCTGTTGACGGTAAATAGGATACTTGCTTCTTGATTTTCCACATTTTGGCAGGTTTCCCAGAAGGGCTGTGGGGACGAATACTGCATAGCGGCAGTAGCCTTCGTCTATGCCAAGTCCTGCTTTGTCTATTGTAAATACCTACTGTACCCGAAGAAAACTGGGATGAAAAACAAAAAGGCTGAACTTTGAAGCGACGAAGCATCAAAACCAGCCTTTAAGGATGAAAGGAATCATCAAAGCCCAAGTTATAAACATTTTGAACATAGTGCCACTAGCGA
>JBBSUC010000025.1:0-80558 GCA_038235275.1 Cytophagales bacterium
CGACATCCTGCGAGGCGGCATGAAAAACCCCAGAGCAGATTTTACACAGTTTTGGCAGGACTGTATCAGTTCCTTCATAAGATGGATTCAATTGCAAATAGCTTACAATCAATATTTTATAAAAATACTCGGGTAGAGTAGGCTCAGGTATAAGTTTGTGGGAAATTTCTTATATTTGGTAAAAACTGAAAACCATGGCTATCACCGCGACTACCGCATTTTCCAGGGACGAATATTTCGACATTCTTGATAAGTCCGAAATCAAACTCGAATACCGCGCCGGGGAGATTTATACCATGTGGGGCGAACCCATCGAGGAGCGAGAGGGTCAATTGGTGACGGCCAAATCCGGCTTGTTACTTTTTCCGCCTAATAATGATATTGTGGCGATGTCGGGCGCTCGACCAGCGCACAACATAATTGCTGCGAATTTGATAGGAGAGTTCTTTGAGTGTCTGAAAAAGCAAGGTTGTTACGTTTATGGTAGCGATCAACTCGTTCATATCGAGGCATGTGATCGGGATACATTTCCTGACCTAACTATTGTGTGCGAAGAACCGGAATACACTAAATCAAAACAGGGCTTGGATGCACTTACAAATCCCGTCGTTGTTATTGAGGTCCTTTCAAGAAGTACCGAATCTTACGACCGGGGAGAGAAGTACGAATGCTACCAAACGTTGGAAAGTTTGCAAGAGTACGTGCTGGTGTCATCCAAGAAAAGAAAGATCGAAGTCTTCGCCCGTAACACGCCGCATGAATGGATTCAGCGCATTTACAACGACGAAAACCCACGCGTTAAAATCAGGGATTGTGAGATCGAATTAGCGGAAATTTACCGCATGGTAACCTTCGATATATCTGACTAAGGCACGTTTTTTGTGGGCTAATTCTTACAAAAAGCCACATTCACACATTTTACGGAACAAGATCGAGGGGAGAAATTTTATGATTTGGAAAAACACACTGAACAGTCTTTTGGCCCTTTCGGTCATTATGGCTTTAATGGGATGGAAGATAAAGGAAAGGAAACCGACGCCTTCGGAGCGACTGGTCGGTTTCTCTCAACAGTTCGAGCAATTGCAAGTTGATATTCGGGAGTACAACGTCAGTCCCGACTCGGCGGCGCGGGCTTTTCAGGTAATTATGCGGGATATTCGACAGACAATGAATGGCATCGATTCCTGCCAAGAGTCCGGCAAAACAAAATTTGTGTATCCAGTGCGCGGCTACCAGCCCCAATACTCCATTGGGGGACGCGGACGTGGCTACCGCGACAAGAATTTCAACCTTTTCGACATGGAGGTACATGGGAGCCACCCGGCCCACGACCTTTTCATTCGGGACGGCAACCAGGATAATCTCGACGACCGCCTTTGCCAACCCGTGGACTTACTCTCGTTCAGCGGCGGCGTGGTGTTGGCCACCGACACTACCTGGCAACCCGGTAGCGATTTGCGGGGCGGCAAATACATTTGGGTGTATGACCCCTGTCTGAACGGACTTTTCTACTACGCCCACAACAACCAGGTCAACGTACAGCCGGGACAACTGGTCAAAGCCGGGCAGAAATTGGGCGAAATAGGCCGCACGGGCCTCAATGCCTACAAAGAGCGCTCCCCGACGCACGTTCACATGATGTTCCTGCGGCTCGACAGTGCTTACCTGCCTCAACCGGAAAACACTCTGACGTGGTTAAGGGAAGCGGAAGTAGTAGCATGGTCAGCTTCGACTGGTACGACCGCCCAGCCTGAAAAGGTCAAACTACCTCCACTTTTACTTTTAACAAAAACTCATCCATCTCAATCTCCGTGGCCGATCCGTTTAGATCAGATACCAGTTCAAGCCCCACCGCCTGCACTTCCTGGCAAATATAATCGCGCTGGGAAGAGACAGCTTCGCTGAGCGTGGCGTCGTCGTTTTGTAAGGTGATCTGGATTTTGTCCGTTACCTCGAAGCCGCTGTCTTTTCTGAGGTTTTGAATGCGGTTGACGAAGTCGCGGGCGATGCCTTCTTTTCGTAAATCTTCGGTAATCGTCACATCGAGCGCAACGGTCAACCCATCCTCACTGGCGACGAGCCAGCCGGGGACGTCTTCGGCGGTGATTTCTACCTCAAGCAGGGTGATGAAAACTTGCGGCTCATTGATAGATAGCAAGAACTCGTTGTCGCGCTCGAGTACCTTGATGTCATCCTCGTTCATTTTTGAAATAGCCGTCGCTACCTCCTTCATACGCGGGCCGAATTTCGGGCCGAGGGCCTTAAAGTTGGGTTTGATTTTCTTTTTCAAGATGCCGCTATCATCGCTGACGAACTCGACGGTTTTGATATTCACCTCTGATAGAATGATCGGTACGACGCTTTCGATTTGGCGGCGGGTTTTGTCGCTCAGCACCGGAATCAGGATTTTGGACAGCGGTTGCCGCACCTTGATCTTGTGTCCTTTCCGCAGCGAATGCACCAGCGAACTGATGTCCTGCGCCAGTTGCATGGATTCTTCCAAATCGAGGTCTATCAACTCATATTCGACATGATGCCAGTCGGTCAGGTGGACGGATTGCTTGTCGGTGGCTCCGTGCAGATTGCGGTAAAGCCAATCGGCGTAGAAGGGCGCGATGGGCGACATGAGTTGCGATACCACGTCGAGGCAATGCTGCAAGGTTTCGTAAGCGGCCTGTTTGTCGAGTGTGAGTTGGCCGCTGCCCGTACTGCCGGTCCAGAAACGCCGCCGCGAGAGCCGCACGTACCAATTGGAGAGTTGGTCGCAGACAAAATCTTGCACTAACCGCCCGGCTTTGGTCGGGTTGTAATTCTCGAACTGTTCGCCGACTTCTTTGATGAGCGTGTTCAATTTGGACAAAATCCAGCGGTCCAACTCGGGCAGTTGGTCGTGCGGGACTTTAAGATTAGGGTATAGGCTAAATCTGTCTAAGTTGGCGTAAAGGGCGAAAAAATTATAGGTATTGGAAAGTGTCCCGAAGAACTTCCGCTGGACTTCGCCGATGCCGTCGATGTTGAATTTGAGGTTATCCCAGGGTTCGGCGTTGGTAATCAGGTACCAGCGCGTGGCGTCGGCCCCGTAGTCGGCCAGCGTCTTGAATGGGTCGGCGGCGTTGCCCAGCCGCTTGGACATCTTGTTACCGTTTTTATCCAAAACCAAACCCGTCGAAACGACATTTTTGAAGGCCACTGACTCGAACAGCATCCCGGCGATGGCGTGCAGCGTGAAAAACCAGCCGCGCGTTTGGTCCACGCCTTCGCTGATGAAGTCGGCTGGAAAGCTTTCGTTGAAAATCTCGTGGTTCTCGAAGGGATAGTGCCACTGCGCGTAGGGCATCGCACCCGAATCGAACCAAACGTCGATGAGGTCCGCTTCGCGTATGTAGATTCCCCAACGATTTCTCAGCAAGGGGCCATCACAAAATTTAAGTTTTGCTATATTATCTACAAAAGGTCTGTGTAAATCAATATCTGCCATATCTGGTTTGCTCAGATATGGCACCAAAGCCCCCAGATTTATATTGTAAAATAATTTTGAGTTAAATTCAGAAAAGGATTGAGGTGAGAAGTCAAATTTCTCATCTAGCCATTCCTGATTCTTGAAAAGATCGTAGACAGAAAGATTTAGACTTTCCATCAACTTCTTATCGTCTTCATTTTGCAATGGTCCAGCAGATGTACAGGAAACTCGAAGATGATTAAATGCAGATTTAAATTCCTCTAGACCTTTACCCCCAAAGTAGTACCATCCATCCCCTTCAAGTTCTTCAGTGCTACCAATGCATATTTCCTCTGATAAACCTTCCATAGGTTCCTTTAAACGCCAAATCGGCAGCGGGGTTCCCCAGTAGCGGCTGCGGCTCAGGTTCCAGTCCACCAGGTTTTCCAGCCAGTTGCCGAAGCGTCCGGTCCCGGTGCTTTCGGGTTGCCAGTTGATGGTTTTGTTCAGCGCTACCAGTTTTTCTTTGACCGCCGTAGTTTTGATAAACCAGCTATCGAGTGGGTAGTACAGCACCGGCTTGTCGGTGCGCCAGCAGTGCGGGTAGGGGTGTTCGTATTTTTCGACTTTAAACGCCTTGCCTTCTTCTTTCAACTTAATGGCAATCAGCACGTCCGTCGGCCTGAAATCGGGATCGGCCTGCTCGGCGTCAGAGTAATATTCCGGCTTCACATAGCGGCCGCCAAATTCGCCGATTTCCTGCACAAAACGTCCCTGACGATCCACGATGGGGACATCCTTGCCATTTTCGTCTTGTACCATGATGGGCGGAATGCCGTTGGCCTGCGCCACCCGGAAGTCGTCCGCGCCGAAAGTCGGCGAGGTGTGAACGACGCCCGTACCATCTTCGGTTGTCACGAAATCGCCTAGAATGACGCGAAAAGCGGGCGTTTTGGGTTGTACGTAAGGCAGCAGTTGCTCGTACTCGATGCCTTCGAGGTCTTTGCCTTTGAATTCGGAGAGTAGCTGCCACGGCAAGAGTTTCTTGTCGCTTTCGGCGTAGCCTTCAAAATCTCCATCCTTGCCTTTTTCCGAAAAGTACTGGCTAATCAAGTTTTTGGCCAAAACCACCGCAGTGGGATCGTAAGTATAGGGATTAAAGGTTTTGACCAACACGTAGTCGATGTTCGCGCCGACGGTCAGAGCCGAGTTGCCGGGCAGCGTCCAGGGCGTGGTCGTCCAGGCTAGAATGCGGATGTCTTCTTGGCTAAAATTCTTGAAAATCTGATGCTTCTCGGCGGCTTTGACCTTGAACATCGCCACGATGGTCGTGTCTTTCAGGTTTTTGTAGGTGCCGGGCATATTCAATTCGTGCGACGACAGGCCCGTTCCCGCCGCCGGTGAATACGGCTGAATGGTGTAACCTTTGTAGAGCAAGCCCTTATCGTAGAGCTTTTTGAGCAAACTCCACAGGCTCTCGATGTAGTTGTTCTCGTAGGTGACGTAAGGATCGTCCAGGTCCACCCAGTAGCCCATTTTCTCGGTCAGGTCGTTCCACTGACTGGTGAAGCGCATGACCGTTTCGCGGCATTTTGCGTTGTATTCCTCGATGCTGATTTTGGTGCCGATGTCCTCCTTGGTGATGCCCAGTTCCTTCTCCACCTGCAACTCGATGGGTAGCCCGTGCGTGTCCCAGCCGCCCTTGCGCTTTACCTGGAAACCTTTTAGCGTTTTGTACCGACAAAAAATATCCTTGATCGCCCGCGCCATCACGTGGTGGATGCCTGGTGTTCCGTTGGCCGATGGTGGCCCCTCGTAAAAAGTAAAGGAAGGCTGTCCTTCGCGGACATCGACCGACGCTTCGAAGATTTTATTCTCCTTCCAGAAGTCCAGGACTTCGTCGGCGATCTGTGGGTAACTGAGGTTTTTGTACTCGGGGTAGTTCACGTCTGTAGATATGAGATATGAGATATGAGATGATGGGATACGATCTCAAAAAATCACAAGTGATGCTGGAAACGGATATGGCGTACGGCATGCCATTTTTTACGCAAATTTAGCAATTTTAACGCATCAATTTAAATGCAATGGGTCATCGAAGTAGCCCCATCCCATCAGGCGGTCGATGAGCATGGCGATGCGTATCGGGAAAGGTTCGACCCAGATGATCTTGTCGTAGCCCATCGTGTAGAGCAGTGGGTGCATCACGCAGACCAGCGCGACGAAGAAAAGAAGCAGTCGCTGCTCGCGGGCGGGGACTGATTTGACTAAGACCAAACCCGCAATAAAAAAGATGGGAAAGGCGTACGACATAGCACGGTCGATGTCGTGGACAAAGACCACAGAGGTGATCAGCACCAGCATCCCGACGAAGAGGGCCAGCAGCAGAAAACGGTGACCCTGGTACCAAAGCAGCAGAAAAGCCGCGCCGATAAGCAGCCACATTCCCTCGAAGGAAGTCCAAAGACTACTGCCTAAGCCAAAGCGGTGGGCATCGGCCAGTAGCACGGGCGTTCCCATCGAGGAGTAGTTGTGGTGGGGAAAATAGGTCAGCCGCACGTAAGTCCGTCCGGCCAGATAAACCACCCAGCAAACCACCACCAGCCAGGCTGGGCTTTTCAAGGTGGCCGTGAGGAATTTGCCGAAGCCATCGCGCTTGTCTGACAGCGTCAGGTATTCCCTGGTAATCCACCACAGGCACACGAAACCCGCCGCCATCAGTGCCCGCTCGTCCACAAGGAAGGACGCCAGCAAGCTGAGTGAAAGAATGACCGGCTGCCGGGTGACCAGACAAACTATCAGGAAAAAACAGGCGAAACCATCGCCGTAGCCAATAACGTCCACAAAGCCGAACGACCCGACCAGCAAGTTGGCAATGGCCAGCGTAAAGAGGGCAGTCTGTACTTTATCTTTTGAAAAACTGGAATAGAGTCTGGCCGAAAAATAAATAAACAACACGCCCACCATCGCCTGGATGACGAGTATCAGCACAATATTGTGACCCGTTAGCCAGGAAAGCGCGGGCAGAAACCAGCGAAAAATCATGTTCTCGCGGCGGATATAAACCTCGACTTTCGTCGGGTGCAGCAAATCATGCGCCTGAATATCGATAAAAGCCCAGGCGTCGATGACGTTCGTGCCATTTAGATGGCCATAGACCAGAGAATAGGCCGGAAATGCTAAAAATAAGGAGATGACTACACTGACTAGGGTCAGTTTCCAGAGCCAGTTCGGAGTGGCAAGGCGGCGTTCGAGCCAGAAAAAGAAGGCATGATATAAGGTGCTTAATGACATTTCCTGCGGTAAAGGAATCGGCGTCCGGAGATTTGGGAGGACAAATTAAGGCAAAATTAGGCGTTCGGGCGGGAGAGAATTTCTTTTCCGGGGATAATTTCCCTTGTTTTGCTCTTTCCAAAAGCATCCCGTCCGCGTGTCGCAGCCTTCACCCATTCCGCCCAAAACCTTCTTTTCACTCTTTCAAAGAGTAGGCCTCGATGGCTTCATTCTGGCGCTCCTCTCAGTGGTTTTTCTGGCGTGGCTTTGGCCCTATCCGGGTACGGCAGCGGCGCCCGTATCTTTGGGAAAAGTGGCGGGTTACGGTGTGTCGGTCATTTTTTTCTTTTATGGCTTGAAGCTGAATTTAAGCCAATTGCGCGTCGGTCTGGGAAATCCGCGTCTGCATTTCCTGATTCACACCAGTACTTTCCTGCTTTTTCCTTCGTTGATTTTAGCGGTAAAACCTTTGTTTCAAGGGGAAGATTTACAGACACTTTGGCTCGGCATTTTCTTTCTGGCGGCACTGCCCGGAACAGTGTCCTCGGCGGTAGTGATGGTGTCGCTGGCCGGGGGTAATATTCCCGCCGCTATTTTCAACGCCAGCCTTTCCAGCTTACTGGGCGTTTTCATTACGCCGTTATGGATGGGGCTGCTGATGAATACCGCTTCGTCGCATTTCGACATGGAAGAAGTAATCCTCAAACTAGTCGTTCAGGTGCTTTTACCCGTTATAGCGGGAATACTCATGCACCGATTTTGGGGTAAGTTTGCCGAGAAGTATCGCAGGGAGTTGGGTAATTTCGACAAGAGTATTATTTTGTTAATTGTGTACAGTAGTTTTTGTGAATCTTTCGACAGTGGGGTGTTTAAGCTGCTGGGCTGGCGGGAATTAATGTTACTTTGGCTCGGGATGGTCGCGCTGTTTTTCCTGGTTTACGGTATCCTTTCATTTCTGTCAAAAATCTTAAAATTCAACCACGAAGACCGCATTACAGCCGTTTTCTGCGGTTCTAAGAAGTCCCTGGTGCAAGGAGCCGTAATGTCGAAAGTTCTTTTTGCGGGTCTTCCTAGCGCGGGGATTTTGCTGCTGCCCATTTTGCTGTACCACGCTTCGCAACTATTGATTGTAAGCTCCATCGCCCAGCGAATACGGAAGGAGTGATCGTTATAAATTTTTCAGAAAATAGCCTATCGATGCCTGAACCGTTAAAAATCATCTTCATGGGAACGCCCGAATTCGCGGTTCCCAGCCTGCAAAGCTTGGTCGAAAACGGCTGCGAGGTCGTGGCCGTCATCACGGCGCCCGACCGCCCGGCGGGCCGCGGCCAAAAATTGAACGAGTCGCCCGTAAAGCAATACGCCGTGGCCCATGACATTCCGGTGTTGCAACCGGAAAAACTGAAAAACCCGGAGTTTCTGGCGACGCTACGCTCATACAACGCCGACTTGCAGGTGGTGGTAGCGTTCAGAATGCTACCGGAGATGGTTTGGGCCACGCCGCGCCTGGGTACTTTCAACCTTCACGCCTCGCTGCTGCCCGACTACCGGGGCGCGGCCCCAATCAACTGGGCGATTATGAACGGCGAAACCGAAACGGGACTCACGACTTTTTTTATTGAAAAAGAAATCGACACCGGAAAAATTATTTTTCAGGAAAAAGAGTCCATCACGCTCGACGACACGGCGGGGTCACTCTACGAAAGATTAATGGAAAAAGGTGCGGCCCTGGTGCTGCGTACGGTACGGGCCATCGCAGCGGACGACTACCCACAGACGCCGCAGCCGCCGATGCAAGAGGGGAAAGAAGCACCTAAGCTGTTCCGCGAAAACTGCGAGATCGACTGGAACCGCTCCGCCACCGAAGTGCGCGATTTCGTGCGGGGCCTGTCGCCCTACCCGGCGGCCTGGACAACTTTGAACGAATTGAATTGCAAACTATTCGCGGTCTCGGTAGTTGAACAGAGATTGCCCAACGATTCGGCAGAACCCGGAACCTTCCGCACGGACCAAAAAACCTTTTTCAACTTCCTCGCCGCCGATGCCTGGATTGCCGTCCATGAATTGCAACTGGAAGGAAAACGCCGCATGAAAATCGACGAACTGCTGCGCGGTTATACTGTGAGATAATCTCGTGAAAATGATTCTTTCCCTCATCGTAGCCGCCGCCGAAAACGGCGTCATCGGCAAAGACAACCAGCTCCTCTGGCGACTGCCGGACGACCTGAAGCGCTTCAAGCAACTAACGCTCGGCCATCCGATTATTATGGGGCGCAAAACTTATGAGTCCATTGGCAAGCCATTACCGGGCCGCACTTCCATTGTCATCACCCGCTCCCGCGGCTACGCAGCCGAAGGAGTTTTTGTGGTCGATTCTTTGGAAAAAGCCGTAGATATGTCTCGTGAGCAGGAGGCGGAGGAAGCCTTCGTCATCGGTGGCGGTGAAATTTATCGGCAAGCGTTAACGAAAAATCTGGCTGACAAAATTTACCTGACACTTGTGCATACCGAAATTGAAGGCGACACCTTTTTTCAAATTCCCAACGAAAACGATTGGACGACGGTATCGCAAATCAATCATCCCGCCGATGAGCGGCACAACTATGCCTTCCAGTTTGTCGATTTGACACGTAAAGTCATGCCTTAACTTTTCTATTGTAGTTAAAATCACTAATATTGGGGTTATCTGGCCAAAACGTAAAGTATGAACGCAGTTATACAAGCACCCACTAAGACCTTAAAATTACAATTGACCACCTCCGTCATCGACGACCGCCCGATCTATGTATCAGGCAACTTTTGCGACTGGATCGGCGATATCGAGCGTTTCAAGATGGAGCAGGTGGCCCCCGGCTGTTACGAATACGCCTTTCCCGGCGACGTCGATTTGCCGGAGGATCTGGAATATAAATACACCAAGGGAGGCTGGGATCACGTCGAACTGGACATCGAAGGCAATGCGCCGTTCAACCGTTCAGCTAGGACGGAGGAGGTCGATTCGTTGCAGGATTTCGTGCCGCACTGGCGCGAGGAGGGAATTTCGCTGAACGATGACTTGATGCCTATCACCGAGTTGCTCTCTGAATCCTATGAGATACCGCAACTCGCCACCAACCGCCGGATTCAGGTGCTGCTGCCCCACAACTACTACGAGCAGTCCGAACGCCACTTTCCAACGCTGTACCTAACTGACGCTCAGAATCTGTTTGGCGAAGGCTCTTCCTATGGCAATTGGAGTATCGACCGCAAACTGGCCGTATTAGCAGCTCGCGACAGGGGCGGTGTTATTATTATCGCCATCGACCACGGCGACAAAGAGCGCATTCGGGAGTTTTCACCCTACGATACCAAACGCCACGGTAAAGGCAAAGGCCGGGATTTTCTGAAATTTATCACGACTACCTTAAAGCCGGAAATAGATAAAAAGTATCGCACCTTACCCGACCGACTTAATACGGGTATTGGCGGCAGTTCACTGGGTGGCTTGCTGGCGGCCTACGCTGGACTCATGAACCCACTGATATTCAGTAAATTAATGATTTTTTCGCCCTCGCTCTGGCTGTCTCCCCGCATCTATTTCGATGCCGTGCATTTCTTCGAGCCTTTCGAAAGTCGGATGTACCTCTACGGCGGTAAGCGTGAAGGGGCCAACATGGTCAAAAACCTGGAATCGCTCTACGAAACCCTCGAACGACAAGGCTACGGCTACGACCGCGTCCACCTGAATCTTGAAGTAGATCCCCTCGGCAAACACAATGAAGCCCGCTGGGGCGAGGAGTTTCCGAAGGCTTTAGAGTGGCTGTATTATTAATTTTGAATGATAGAATGAGTGAATACTGGACTCAGAATTTATTCTATCATTCTATCATTCAAAATTCTATCATTATAAGATGAACTGACTTAAGTCCCTATTCTGCACCAGTTTGGAGAGTTTTTCATCTACCAAGTCCTTTGTGACGGTCACCAGAGAATTGGGCCCTATCACGTCGGGGATGTCGAACATGAAGTCGTTGAGGAGTGAACTCATAACCGTTTGCAGACGGCGCGCCCCGATGTTTTCTACCTCACTGTTCACGTCGAAGGCAATTTTGGCGATTTCGAGGATGGCGTCATCTTCAAATTCCAGCTCTACGCCTTCCGTCTTCATCATGGCCACGTATTGCTTGGTTAAGGCATTTTTGGGCGTTTTGAGTATTTTGTAAAAATCGTCCTGCGTCAGGCTTTGCAACTCCACCCGAATCGGGAAGCGTCCCTGTAACTCGGGGATAAGGTCCGAGGGCTTGGAGACGTGAAAGGCCCCGGCCGCAATGAACAGAATGTGGTCGGTGTTGACGATGCCGTGCTTGGTGTTGACCGAACTGCCTTCCACGATGGGCAGCAGGTCGCGCTGCACACCTTCGCGGCTTACGTCTGGACCGCCCCCGCCGCTCGAACGACTGGTGGCGACTTTGTCGATTTCGTCGATGAAAATAATGCCGAGGTTTTCTGCCTTTTGAATGGCCTCGGACTTGACCTCGTCCATATCGATGAGTTTGGAGGCCTCCTCTTCCAGCAAAAGTACCTTGGCCTCAGCCACGGTGACCTTGCGTTTCTTGCCCCGGCTCGGCATCATGTTACCGATCATTTCCTGAATATTCATCATCGATACATCGTCGATGGCCCCGCCGATCATGCCCACGTTGGGGCCGCCGCTCTGCTGCACTTCGATTTCAATCTTGCGGTCGTCCAGTTCGCCGTTGCGGATTTTCTCCCGGAAACGCTCGCGGGTACGTTGATTCAGTTCCTGGTCGCTGTCGGGCATGGTATCTGAGGAATCGCTGTGGTTCGCGACTTCGATGCCCATCGAATTATTGGCGTGCATGGGCGGAATCAGAATGTCCAGAATCAAATCCTCAACCATCTGCTCGGCCCGGATTTTTACTTCTTCCTTCTTTTGCGTCTTCACCATGCCGACGGCCTGCTCCACCAAATCGCGCACCATACTTTCCACGTCACGACCCACGTAGCCTACCTCAGTGAACTTTGAAGCCTCGACTTTCACGAAGGGCGCATCGGCAATTTTGGCCAATCGCCGGGCAATCTCGGTCTTACCGACGCCCGTTGCGCCAATCATCAATATGTTGTTGGGGATAATTTCATTCTGCATATCCTCGGGGCTATTCATCCGCCGCCAGCGATTGCGGAGGGCAATAGCCACGTTGCGCTTGGCGTCGTGCTGCCCGATGATATATTGATCCAATTCGGCCACAATCTGCCGGGGAGTAAGTTTCTCTAAGTGTTCAGTCATTTTTAGGGTTATCGGGCTTCGGCTACGCTCAGCCTGACAAGGCTGTCGGCTTTCCGCCTTTTTTAAAATTGAAAATAGGCGGAAAGCCGCCTTGAAATTAATCTATACCTTCTATTAATTGGTTTTCGGATAATTTGTTTTGGAAACAAATCTGGCATAATTCATAGCTCGACTTTGTGCGGCACAGGCCGCCCCGCTCTGCTACTTTATGTCTTTAAAGAAAACAACCATACCTACCCCAAAAACCCGTCATTTTTGCAGACTGACGTTCAACCCAAAAGTATTCACCCCCAAACCCGTCACCATCTGCGAACGCCCGTAGCTAAACTCAAACCGCTTCACTTTCAGCCAACCGCCAAACGAAATCCCTGACAAACTGCCTGCCTCCCGTAACCGTAGTTCTTGTCGTAACAGATGGTCGTACCCCACCAACAAGCGAAAATTTGGATGGAGCAAAATCTCCGCTCCCGCTGTCAGGTGCCGCAGAATTTTTTCGGAAACGGCAATTTTGCGCGGTACTCGGTTGCCATTGTTGTCAAAGTCGTAAAATAAGGCCGGATCATTGTAAACCTGGTCGAAGGCATTGAGGTGGTGAACCGTCAGCGAGAAACGGAGCGGCATATATTCGGGCCTGAAAGTCAGGCCGATGCGTATGTCAAAGGGGAGGGGAGGGGCGTCGCCCCCGGCGTAGTTCTGCCGCAGAAACCCCAGGTTCTTCACTACGAAGCCCGCGGTCAGGTCGCGTTTAGGATGCTTGAACACCGCTCCCCAATCCAGCGCTAATCCCCACAGCCGATAGCTTTCCAGCGACGAACCAACTATTTTCAACGAGCCGCCGATGGTGATGTTCTGAATGGTGTTGCCATAGCCAACCGACAGCGCATAATCCGCCGCCCGGAATTCGCCGATGGCGTTGCCCAGGTCGTCGGTCTGTGTTAGCGTGCCGTAATTCAGGTATTGAATGCCACCGCCCCACGTTCCTTTTATTTTTTTAAAAGATTGGGCAAAAGCCAGGTTTACCAGCCGCGTGTCGGCCAGGTAGGGCATCACTGAGAGCGAGAGGTTTTTGGATTTTGCGCTATCCAACAGCGTCGGGTTTTGGATGAAAAGCGTGGCTTCTGAACCCGGCAGCGTAAAATGCCGCGAACCCAGCGCGGCCAGTCGGGCATTGGCGGGGAGTTGCAGAAAAGCCAGTCCAGATCGTCCGCCCGTGGGCTGGGCTACGCAACTCGTGCCAATAACTGTCCACAATAGCCAGAATACCAGTCGACATCTGTGGCACTTGCTCAACGCTGCTCTTGCAATCCTATATCGTTTCCGTAAATTGCCCGTGATACGCTCATTTGATTTGTAGTGGGTAAAAGTACGATTGAAATAAAGAATATGAAAACGCAGCGCGCGACGACGAAAAGAACCGATATTTTGGATAAAAAAAACGCCGAAGCCCTGCTGGGCGGCGGCGAAAAACGCATCGACTCGCAGCACAAAAAGGGCAAACTCACCGCCCGCCAGCGCGTCAAGCTGCTGATGGACGAGGGATCGTTTGAGGAAATCGGAAAATTTGTCACGCACCGCGCCAAGGATTTTGGCCTGGATAAGGAACATTACCTCGGTGACGGCGTAGTGACGGGCTACGGCACGGTAGCCGGACGACTGACCTACGTGTTCGCGCAGGACTTTACCGTATTCGGCGGTTCACTCTCGGAAACCCACGCCGAGAAAATCATTAAAATCATGGACATGGCCCTGAAAAACGGCGCTCCCATCGTCGGGCTGAATGACTCGGGCGGAGCCAGAATTCAGGAGGGTGTGGTGTCGCTGGCGGGCTACGCCGATATTTTTTATAAAAATACCCTGGCCTCGGGCGTCATTCCGCAGATTTCCGCCGTGATGGGTCCCTGCGCGGGTGGGGCGGTGTATTCTCCGGCTATCACTGACTTCATTATGATGGTCGAGAACACCAGCTATATGTTTGTAACGGGTCCGAACGTGGTCAAGACCGTCACCCATGAGGAAGTTACCTCCGAGGAACTCGGCGGGGCCATGACCCACGCGACCAAGTCAGGCGTGACGCATTTCGTGGTGGCCAACGAGGTGCAGTGCATCGAATATTTGAAAAAACTGCTCAGCTATATTCCCCAAAACTGTGAGGACGAAGTACCGCGCCTGCCGTACGAAATAAACAACGAATCACGTCCCGTTTTGGACGATATCATCCCCGAAAATCCCAACCAACCCTACGACATCCGGGAAGTAATTGAAGAACTAGCCGACGCGGGAAGTTTTTTTGAAGTCCACAAGTTTTTTGCCGAGAATATCGTGGTAGGCTTTGCAAGATTGGTGGGACGCAGCATCGGCATCGTGGCCAACCAGCCGGCTGTTTTAGCCGGCGTGCTAGACATCAACGCCAGCCAGAAAGCCGCTCGCTTCGTGCGTTTCTGCGATAGCTTCAATATCCCGCTGCTGGTACTGGAAGATGTTCCGGGCTTTCTGCCCGGCACCGACCAGGAGTGGAACGCCATCATCACCAACGGAGCCAAGCTACTCTATGCTTTCTGCGAGGCCACCGTTCCGCGCATCACGGTCATAACCCGGAAAGCCTATGGCGGGGCCTACGACGTGATGAATTCCAAGCACATTGGGGCTGATATGAATTACGCCTGGCCCACCGCCGAAATCGCCGTCATGGGGGCTAGTGGCGCGGCGGAGATTATTTTCAAAAAAGAAATCGCCGAAGCTGACGACCCCGTGGCGAAGTTGCAGGAGAAAGTGGACGAGTACACCCACAAATTTGCCAACCCTTACCGTGCCGCCCAGCGCGGCTACGTGGACGAGGTGATTTACCCCGCCCAAACCCGCGAAAAACTAATCCGTGCCTTCGCCATGCTGGAAAATAAGGTGGATGTGTTGCCGAAGAAGAAGCATGGTAACATTCCGCTTTAATTTTGCTCTTTGATAATCTTGACAAACCTCTGCAATTCCTCGTGGCGTTTTTCGTCAGATTCGGGGTATTTCATATCCATTTTTCTTAATTCATCGCCGATGATCTGACCAACGATAAGACGCATATTTTTCTTGTCGTCCGCCGGAATGACGTACCAGGGTGCGGTTTCAGTGGCGGTGGCGTTAATGGCTTCCTCGTAGGCTTGCTGGTAGTCGTCCCAGAATTCGCGCTCCTTCACGTCGCCTTCCTCGAACTTCCAGTTTTTTTCCGGGTCGTCGATGCGTTCGATGAGGCGGTCAGCCTGCTCTTTCTTGGAAACATTGAGAAAAAACTTCACGACCCGGATGCCGTTGTGATACAGGTAGTTCTCCGAATTCTTGATGTCCTGGTAGCGCTGCTCCCACAGGTTGTACATATTCTCAGTGAGTTCTTGGGGCAGGCGTTGTCCGTTGATTACGATTTCGGGATGTACTTTCACGATCAGTACTTCTTCGTAGTAGCTGCGGTTGAAGACCGTAATGCTGCCGCGCTGGGGCAATAGCACCGAAGTACGCCACATAAAGTCGTGTTCCAACTCGTTTTCGCTGGGGCGCTTGAAGGAATGCACCTTGACACCGATGGGGTTGACGCCCGCAAAAACTCGCTTCAAAGTTCCATCCTTGCCCGCCGCGTCCATCGCCTGAAAAATTACTAGTAGCCCGTAGCGGTTGTGGGCGTACATCATGCTTTGCAGCTCGTCAAGTTCGTCGGCGTTGTTTTCCAGGATGTCCTTATAGTCGTCCTTGTCTTTGTACAGGTCGTCAATCTTGGTGTCTAGCTCCGAGAGCTTAAATTCTCTGTTTCCGTCGTAGCGGAAGTCGTTGGGGTTTACTTTTTTCAATTTTAAATGAGTGACCGGGTCGCCGGTACGATAGTAGAATGATAGAATAGAAGGGCGACTATTTTTTCAGAAACTCCACCAGTTTGGCAAATGCCCGCGCCCTGTGACTCTGCTGGCTTTTTTCGGCCATTGTCATTTCCGCAAAAGTGCGGGGTTGATTTTCTGGTACAAACACCGGATCATAGCCAAAACCGTTGCTCCCCCGTTTCTCTGAAATAATCGTGCCTTCCACTATTCCTTCAAACTGATAGTACACGCCATCCTGCACCAGCGTGATGACCGTCAGGAAGCGGGCTTCGGCGGGTAGAGTCGCGTTTTCCTTGGCTAACTGATTCCAGACGCGTTGGGTGTTATCGTCGGCGTTGCGTTGCGGCCCGGCGTAGTGCGCGGAATGGACTCCCGGTTCGCCGTCAAGCGCGGCCACTTCCAGCCCGGTGTCATCGGCGAAGGTATCGACGCCATATTTTTCCCAAATGTACTCGGCTTTTTGCCGCGAATTTCCGGCAATGGTTGGCTGTTCCTCGGGGATTTCTTCCTGACAGCCAATGTCCGCCAGGGTTTTTAGTTGAAAATTATCGCCCAGCAAGGCCTGGATTTCGGCTAGTTTCTGGGTATTGTTGGTGGCAAAGCAGAGTACCATGCGGGTCAATTTTAAAATTTTGCAAAATACAAAAAAGGGGCTGCATGCTCGCAGCCCCTTTCAACGGATAAATTCAGGAAAAACCTACTTCGTTCTCGAAAGCACTTCTACTTCAAAATACAGCGGCGCGAAACCCGGGATTCCGCGTTGGCTATTGCCTTGCCCGTAGCCGAGTGAGGAAGGGAAAATCAGATTGGCTTTCTCACCCACGCGTAGTTTTGCTATCCCTTCCGCGAAGCCTTTCACAGACCCAGTGCTTCCTATAGTTTCAGTGAGGGTGCCAGAATCGAAAATGGCATTGGTCAGATAGCGTCCTGTGTATTTTACCGATACTTTATCGCCCGCTTTCAACGCTACTGAGTCGGACTGCGACTTCGTTTTACCAAAACGAAGTCCGCTCTCGGTTGTTTCCCCGATGAAAATACTCTGGGTTTTAACGAAATTATCGATTTGCTCCGTTTCCGTGTTGATCGAAACCACTTTAAGATCGATTCGTACGGGGCTGTAAGCCGGAAACAGCAAAGTTCCCACTACCCCCTGACCTAGGTAAGAAGGCACCAGCAGGGTAGCCGAATCGCCCTCAGTTAACAAAGGCGTGCCGAACAGAAGTGCCATAGCCTCGTTCGATAAATAGGGAAGCCGGGAAATGGAGTAAATGGCGCGCGTGGGTATGTTCAACCGTAACTGGCTGCTGTCCACTACCACTCCATCCAGTCGCCGGGCGATGTAGGCAACTTTTATTTCGTCACCAAGCGCTGCCTTTTGCCCGCTCGTTCCTTTCGATACTACCTTATAGTACAGACCTTCCTTCGTGCTTTGCGCGGCAATATTGTTCTGGGCGATATAAGCCCGAATTTCCTCATCGTTCTGCACTTTTTTATCACTCCCAATCTGGTTGGATACGTCTTTGCAAGCCGACAGGAAACCTCCCAGCAACACACTTGCCATCACAATCCAGCCGTATTTTCGCAATTTCAGCATTTACTATATTGTTTTTTAAGACTTTGGACCGGTCCGCCAGCGCGGTTGGAAATTGGATTTTAGATTTTTAAAATCCAATCCGTGCGGGTATCCCTGATCCAACGTCCAACGTCTAACATCCAGTATTCCCCTATTGCGGTATTCCGCCCGGCATTCCTGGGTTGGCGCCCGGAGGAGGCGTCGAGAAATCGACCAGTTCCACGTCGAACAGCAGTACCGAGTTAGGCGCAATGCCCTGGTTGCCCTCAGTACCGTAAGCCAGGCCTGATGGAATGATCATCATCCGCTTCTCGCCTTTTTTCATCGACATGATGCCCTCTTCCCAACCAGGAATCACCATGCCCACGCCCACACGGAATTCGATGGGTTCGCCGCCTGACTGCGGATTGCCCTTGGAACTGTCGAACACTTTGCCGTCGAGCAGCTTGCCAACATAATGTACCTTTACGACGTCACCCGCCTTGGGCGTCCCCCCCGATCCAGGGCTCTCGACCACGTAGGCCAGGCCCGAATCCGTGCGCTGCACTTTATCACTCAGGTTATTATCGGCGATGTACTTATCGATGGTCTTAGCGTCGATGCCTTTCTGGGCGGAACTCAACTCACCCTGCTTTTTCTGAAACTCCTCCGAAGACTGAATGTCCAGCACTTTTACGGTGAATGACAGATCCGTGCCTTTCTTCACCATGGGAGGCATGGGCTGCATCATTTTGGCAAAAAGCGTGTCGGCGCTCACGTAAAAAGTGGCACTGTCGCCCACGGCCAGCAAGGCAAGCCCTTCTTCGAAACTACCTTTAAAAGGCGGTTGTTGAAGCACCAGCTTCACGGGCATATTTTTTTCGTAGGTGTTGCGCAGAGTGGAATCCTCGCTGTTTTTCAGCACGAGGTGGAAGCTCATTATTTCGCCCATTTTGGCTTTGCGGGCTTCTTCGTTGTGTTCGTGGAATTGGTACTTCAGGCCGTCTTCCGTCACCTGCATTTTATACTTGTTGCAGGCGGCGGCCAGGAAACAGATGCCCAAGACAAGGCTGATTGATTTGAGGTTCATTGGTTTTTTGTTAGAGTTGAATTAGAGTGGTTTATGGGTTCTTGGCTAAAATAATACTTGCTATAACGCGCTTCCCCCGATTTTTGTGCAAAGGAAAGCAAAAAACGTCCTTATTTCTCCACGGCCAGGAGTTGGCTTTTGTAAAAGGGCAATAATTTCAGGAACAGTGCTACGGTGTCGTCCAGCGACATTGTTGTGCGCCCGCCCGAGGCATTGCGGTGGCCACCGCCGTTGAAATGCGCGTTGGCCAGGTCACGTACCGAAAACTCGCCAAACGACCGAAACGAAATTTTTACCTCACCCTTGCGCTCGATGAACAGTGCCGACATCACCACGTCCTCGACCTGTAAGCCATAGTTTACGATACCCTCCGTGTCACCCGCGCCGGACTTGTACTTTTCCAGTTCGGCGGCGGTGAGAGTCATGTAGGCCGTGCGATACTCAGGCAACACTTGCAGATTGTCACTCAGCACGTGGCCGAGCAACTTCATGCGCAGCAGCGGCGAGTTATCGAAAATCATCCGGTGTACCTTATTAACCTCGAAGCCCGTGCGCATCAGACCCGCCACGGCCAGGTGTACCTCCGGCGTGGTGTTGCCGTGTCGGAACGAACCCGTATCGGTCATGATGCCCGCGTAAAGGCACTCAGCCATCGGCACGTCGAAGAAATCCGGCCCGTCGATTTCTGAGATAATCTGGTAGATCAACTGCGCCGTGGCGGCCGCACCCGTGTCCCACACCATAATATCGGCGAAAGTTTCGGGTTCGATGTGGTGATCCACCAGCAGTTTTTTGCCTGGTGCCTCGTTTACCCAGCGCCCCAGTTCCTTCAAGCGCGAAATGGCCGAAAAATCCAGGCAGCAAACCAGCGTGGCGTCCTGAATCAGTTGCCTGCACTCCTTGGGCTTGGATTTATTGCCCTCAAAAGTCAGCACCCGTCCGGCGGTAGGCATCCATAATAGATTGGCCGCGATGTCGGTGGGGCTGATGACGCTCACGGTGTGTCCCTTTGCCTCTAAGTACAAGGCCCAGCCCAGCGACGAACCCATCGCGTCGGCGTCGGGGTCGCGGTGCATGGTAATCACTACTTTCTGGGGAGAGGTAAGAAGGGCGCGTAGCTCGCTAATAGATTGATTCAAAACAATTTGTATTCATTAAGAAGGAGTATTTCTGACGATCAGAAGGCATAGGTGAGAGCCAGAAATCCAGTAGACCGCCCACAACAGGCGCACAAAAGTAGTAAAACCAGCGGGATTTGTGACGGTCTGCCCGTATTCCGGGGAAATTGCCCTACTTTTGCGGCCAAATAAAATTTTGTACAGAAAATGTCAGGAAACAAAACCTTTACGATGATTAAGCCCGATGCAATGGCGGACGGCAACACGGGAGCGATTATCAAGATGATCGAGGAAGCGGGATTCAAAATCGTAGCCCTGAAAAAAACACTGCTCACTCCTGAGCGGGCGGGCGAATTCTACGCCGTTCACAAGGAGCGGCCTTTCTACGGCGACCTGTGTCAGTACATGTCGTCGGGCGCTATCGTGCCGATGATTTTGGAAAAAGACAATGCCGTGGCAGACTTTCGCACGTTGATCGGTGCCACTAATCCGGCCAATGCCGACGAGGGAACGATCCGCAAATTATTCGCCAAGTCCATCGAGGCCAACGCCATTCACGGCTCCGACTCGGACGAGAACGCGGCTATCGAAGGGAGTTTCTTCTTTTCGGAGTTGGAAAAGTTTTAAGCGTGTAGGCGTCGGGGAGTAGATGATTGGGGGTGTGCTTTTGCTTGCGCTTTCCCCCCAAAGGAAACTAACGCTTACGCACCCTCGCTCCCTCCTTGACGCCTACATTTATTTACTCGCCAAATGTTCCATTTTCGGCTTTTTGAGCAAGTCCAGCAGACTTTGCTTAATTAACTCGGGCCGATCCCACATCAATGTGTGTCCGATACCGTCCACCGGAATGAGCGTGAACGATAGCGCGTTGACCAAATGCTTCCGGGCAAACTCGGCGTTGGAGAAATAAATCAACTGATCGGCGTTGCCGTGCAGCATGATGATACGGGCCTTGATACGGCCCCAGCCACCCTTAATGTCCTCCAAAGCCTGGCGGTGATGCAGCTTTTCGTCGTTAGCCACCCGCAGGATGGTCGGGAAAAACCAACCAAACCAGGGCGAGTCGATTACGTAGCTAATGGGGTAAGTGTATTCCTCACCGGGTGCCAGTGAGGACGCAATGAACAGGACGCCCGAAACCTTATCGGGATTGTCCATCGCCAGCTTAGCAATGACGGCCCCACCGTAAGAAGAAGCCGCCAGGTTGATCCTGCGGCCCTGCCGGGAGTAATGATTAATAAGCGGTTGCAACAAATGCGCCTGCTCCGTAACGGAAACGACGGACTTGCCAAAGCCCGAATAGCCGTAGCCGGGACGATCGACCCCGACGAGCATGGTGTGATTTGTCAGGGCGGTGTCAGCGTATAACGAGCTAAAAAAGCTGAGTGAACTCGGCGATCCGTGTACCAGAATAGTTACCGGAAGGCTATCTCGCCCGAATTCCACAAATCGTACCTTCCGATCCTTTACTTTGTAGCGATGGATCGCAATCGGGGTTATGTGCGACTTGAAAGTGACGGAAAGTTCCTTGTCGCTGATGCGCAGATCGACGCGCTGTGCCATCCACCATCCGCCCGCCAGCAGGAGCAGCAAAATCGCTAAAACCCAGCGTAGCCAAATCCGCTTTTTGGGTTTATGACTCATCTTTTCCTCTTCCGCTATTTCACCTTCTTCTTTCATGATACTTTAAACACAAAAAGCGGACCACGAGTTACCGCGGACCGCCTTTTTGTGTTTAAGAATTTAACCGGATTTATTGAACGGTCAAGGACGCAAAACGCGGTCGGTAACGTGGATGACGCCGTTGGTGGCCAGTATATTAGTTTGACCCACGGTCGTTACCTTTCCACCGTTGCCATTCCCGGTAATTTTGATCCCGCCGTTGGTATCGACCTTCACCGTTTTACCAGCGGCGGCCGTAGGCAGATTTCCGCTCGTGAAATTGTTTGTCAATATTCGTCCCGGTATGATGTTGTAGAGCAGAATATCCGCAATAACGGAAGGATTGGCGGCACTAAGCGAACCGGGTGAAGGAAAGCCCAAATCAATAAAGGCTTGGTTGTTAGGCGCTAAAAAAGTGTATTGAGTGGAACTTGACGTGAAAATGTTCCGAAGCGTGCTGTTGGCTTCCGCCGCCCGTTCCGCTGCCGCCAGCGCAAAAGACAGGTCGCTGTGCACTTTCAACTCTTCCACCAAATTGCGCGAAATGGGTTGTAGCACCCGCTCCACGACGTGAATCGTGCCGTTGTCGGCTTTGCGGTCGGCCTGAATGATACGAACGCCGTTGATGAGAACCTCGCCCGCGCCGTTGACGGTGACGTAAGCAGGTTTCTCGGCCAGGTTGGGAATTGTTCTGCCGTTGGCATTGGCAATTTCTGCCTGACTTTGGGAGGTGGTGAGGATATGGTATTTCAGCAGGTCGCGAATTTCTCCGCTCGACCGGGAAGTGATTGCTGCCGCATCGGCGAAGCCCGAGGCCCGAAAGGCCGCGTCATTGGGGGCCAGCAAGGTGAGCGAACCCGACCGCAGGGCATCGTTGAGGTCGGCGTGGCGAATGGCCGCCGCCAGGATAGTGAAGTCGCCGTCGCTGGCCACGATGTCGGCAATAGTCATCGGCTTGACCCGATTTTTATCCTTGTTTTTACAAGCCGAAGCCAGGCCAAAAAGCAACCCGACTACCAAAAGTTTCACCCACACTGACCCGGTGACACGCATTAATCTCATAACTTAGATTGGTTTTGAATGATAAATCACCTTAATAACTCAAATTTTAGGGTAGATAGTATCGTTCGATTGATTTTCAATAAAACGTAAAACAAACTCTATGAAAGCAAAAACTCAATTCGCGAGTGTGCTGGCCGTTGCGCTGGTCGGCCTTATTTTTCTGGCAGCTCGGCCAGCCCGGGACACGACTGCCCCCGCAAAGAAAACGGTAAAACTTTTTAACGGCAAGAATCTCGACGGCTGGAAAATCCACGGCACCGAAAAATGGTACGTGGAAAACGGCCTGCTGATCTGCGAGAGCGGCCCCGATAAGGCGTACGGCTACCTGTCCACCGACAAGGATTACAAGAACTTCGACCTCACGGTGGAGTTTCAGCAAGAGGCCAACGGCAACAGCGGGATTTTCTTCCGCTCGACCTTCGAAGGGACCAAAGTGAGCGGCTGGCAGGTGGAGGTGGCCCCGCCTAACCACGATTCGGGCGGCGTATACGAATCCTACGGTCGTGGCTGGTTGAAGCAAATTCCCGACGAGGAGGAAGGCTACCTGAAAATGGGCGAATGGAACAAAATGCGCATCCGCGTCGAGGGCGACCACGTGCAAACCTGGCTCAACGGCCATTCGATGGTGGATTTCAGCGACGAAAAAATCGGCAAAGGTGAAGGGGCCATCGCCCTGCAAATCCACGACGGCGGTGGCATCAAAGTGCGCTGGCGCAACCTGATGCTGAAAGAACTTTAATTTCTAAACATAAGAAGGCGGGCTACGAATTTTCATAGCCCGCCTTCTTATTGATAAGCCGCCTTATTTGGGCAGTAGCACCCGGTCGATCACGTGGACCACGCCATTGGTCGCCAGGGCATTGGCGGTAGCGGCGGGAATATTGGCAGCATTCGTACCGTTTCCTCTGCCCGAGAGTTTCAGACCACTGCTCACATCGACCTGAACCGAATCTCCGGCCGCCGTGGCGACTTTGCCATTGGTCAAGTCGCTGCCAAATACCCGGCCCGGTACCACGTGGAAGAGAATAATGCTCGCCAGCGTGTCCGCGTTGGCCGCCGCAAGCGAGGCTTCGGTCGGGAAGCCCGCGTCGATGAACGCTTGGTTCGTTGGAGCAAACACCGTATAAGCGGTCGCCTTAGAAGTCAGCGCGGCCAGCACCGCCGAGTCGCCTTGT
Source organism: Cytophagales bacterium (assembly GCA_038235275.1). Classification (GTDB taxonomy): domain Bacteria; phylum Bacteroidota; class Bacteroidia; order Cytophagales; family Spirosomataceae; genus Persicitalea. The sequence goes on from JBBSUC010000025.1 coordinate 23,510, forward strand.
CCGGCGCGGGTGGCGGCAGCCAGTAGGTACGACAAGTCGGGATTGCCCTGCACCATTTGCAGCAGGTTTTCGGTGGGTGGTTCCAGCACATGGTCGATGACATGGATAACGCCGTTGCTGGCGTCGATGTCGGCCGTAACTACCTTGATACCGTTTACGTATACCCCGCTGGCATTCTTGGAAATATACACTGTTTGTCCGCCCAGCGTGGCCATCGATTGGGCGTTGGCCGAAGCGATGTCACCCGATTCCACCGTGGTGTTCAGCACGTGGTATTCCAACAGTTTTTTCACGCTGTCCACGGGTAGGGCCGTTACAGCCGCCGCATCGGGGAAACCGGAGGCCACGAAGGCCGCATCGTTAGGCGCAAATACCGTAAGGGTACCGCTCCGCAAAGCATCGGTCAGGCCCGCCCGGTCGAGGGCTGCCTTTAGAATGGTAAAGTCACTTTTTTCCTGAACCACATCCGTAATGGATTTAGGTTCCACCGTATTGTCATTGTCGTTGTTTTTGCAGGCAGACACCATACCAAACACCACACCCATCATCACAAGCTTCGCTGCGTTCCGCAGAAAGCGATCTGCACTTTTCATAATCATTGGACTTTTTTTGATGAAATTAATAAACCAATTCCATAACCTGCACTCGTGGGAAATGTTGTCGAGTATTGAGTGAACGGTAAAGACAAAAAGGGGGCGACGCAATTTTTTACGAAGCCGGGTGTTTTGCAGTAGGTATTTTTCTTCCATCCAATCGACACACGGTTTGTATTTCCGGCTCCTGTGGATTTTGACTCTAATTTTCATCGGTACTTGCCTCTGGGCGCAGCCGATGCAGATTCAGCATTTGACGGTGCGGGATGGGTTGTCGCAGAACTCGCCCTACCATATGCTGAAAGACTCACGCGGGTTCCTTTGGCTGGGGACGCAGGACGGCGTCAACCGCTTCGATGGCCACCGCTTCCGGGTATACAAACCGAACGCTCACGACCCACATTCGCTGCGGGGCGTGAATGTGGCGGGCATCGTGGAAGATAAACAGGGGAACATCTGGGTGGGAACCGAGGAGGGGCTTAACCGCTACGACCGCGCCACCGACCGCTTTTCGCTTTACCGTCCTGACTCCGTAAAACGCCGTACCTCGCCCTTTCACGCCACCGACACCGACCTGTGGTTTTCCTCAGAAGGGCAGGGTGTTATGGCGTATAATCTCAAAACTCGCAAACTCCGGCGCGTGGGTAATTACGCCTACATCAACCGCGATTTCGACTTCGTAGACTGGACCACTTACACTGAGTCTGGAGATATTTGGATGCAAGCTCCCAAAGGACTGGCGCGGTTCGACGTCAAGCGTCGGACCTACCATTATTACTTCACCAATACCGCGCAAAACGAGTACGGCGAAGCATTTAATGTATATTCTTTTGTTATTGATAAAGATGATATTGCCTGGCTGGGGACCGACCGGGGACTGGTACGCTTCGACTATCGGCATAAAAAGCACAAGCTGTACGCCTGGACTTCCGAAGAAAAAAATCTTGGCGTGGTATTCAGCCTGACGGCCGACCATAATGAGCAACTTTGGCTCGGTACGCAGCGGAACGGGCTGTGGATTTTTGACAAGAAGAATCAAACATTCCGTGAGGTGCAGTATCGGGCAAATTCTCCCGTAAACTTCAAGAATTACGAGTTTTACCGCGTGTATGCCGACAACGCCGGCGTCATTTGGGCCAACAGCGATCCCGACGGGCTAGTCAAAATCGTGCCAAATGCTTCCATGTTCGGGTTTTTCGGGAAGCCTGATCCCGCCCATCCCGAGCGCAGCCTGAGTGATTTGTCGATCCGCAGTCTGGCAGAGGACGGCCGGGGGCGCATTTGGCTGGGGACGGAGGGAGGGCTGGATATTCTCAACCGCAAAAAAGGGGTAATCGAGGAGCGGTACTTTACCGATCAGAACAACATCCTGAAATCAATTTTTCGCGACAGTCGGCAGCGCATGTGGGTGGGCACCTACGGCGGCCTGATGTTCTTCGACCGAAAAAAAAAGGAGTTCGAGACGTTTTATTTCCAGCGCGAACGCGGCCGACGCCTCTATACCCGAAATATTCTGGAACTCCCCGACCATCGGTTGCTCCTGGGAACGCAACTCGGCATGTGGATTTTCGATCCCGAAGCCCGCACTTTCGAGCGGGTGCCGCAGCTGGCCAACCAGAATATCTTCGCCTCTTTTCTCGATCAGGAGGGAACCCTGTGGCTGGGTTCCTATTTTGACCGATTATACGGTTTCAAAATAAAAAAAGAAGGTTGGCAAAAGACATTCGACGGTTTCAAAGACTACAACATCAACGCGATCCGGGAGGATAGGACCCGAAAAATTCTCTGGATCGCCACCGAAAAAGGGCTGCTGGCTTACTATAAATACACCCGGAAGTACCGCCTTTACGACGAAAGCAATGGCCTGGCCAATTCTTACATCTACGGGATAGTCGTTGCCCCCGACGGCGGCGTGTTCGTGAGTACCAACCACGGCATCTCGAGCCTGGACCCCGCAACGGGCCGGGTGCGCAACTTCGACCTTTCGGATGGGTTGCAGGGGCTGGAATTTAACGGAAATGCCTTCCTGAAAACGTCCTCGGGCGAGTGCTATTTCGGTGGGGTACAAGGACTCAATTATTTCTCTCCCAAGCAATTCCAGACGCTTTCGTACCAGCCCCGCATTCACTTGTTTAACTTTTTGGTCAACGAAGAGCCCTACGATTCGAACCGTTACGTCGATGAGCTGGACATGGTGACGCTGCCCCACGACCGCAACACTTTCTCGCTGGAATTCGCCTCCATCGACTATTACAGCAACGGCAAAAACGAATACAAGTACCTCCTGGAAGGGGAGGATCATGAATGGGTCGAAGCCGGCGACCGCACCTACGCGCGCTACGCCAACCTCGCGCCGGGGCAATACGTTTTCAAGGTCAAATCCGCCAACCGCGACGGCGTGTGGAGCGACCAGGAGCGCAAGCTTTACATCAATATAGACGCCCCGTTCTGGCGCACCTGGTGGTTCACGGCGTTGTATTTGCTGCTTATCGCCGGGGCCACTTTCTTTTTATCCCAAAAAAGAATCGAAGGCATTGCCCGTAAGCAGCGAGATCGCCTCAAGATCGCGCTGGACGCTCAGGAACAGGAGCGGCGCAACATTGCGCAGGATCTGCACGACGAGGTAGGGTCACGGCTGGCCACCCTGAAACTGTACGTATCGTCTCTGACCAACTACCTGAAAAAGAGCCCCGAATCCGACAAGTTGAAGCAGGAGGTGTTCGACATCATCCACATCTCGCTGGTGGACATTCGTCGCCTGCTGCGCGAGCTCAGTCCGCGCACGCTGGAGCAGTACGGCTACGTGGCGGCGGTGGAAGAACTGGTCGATAAAATCAACGCCACCGACCAGATTCACGTGACCTTCGAATGCCGCAGGTTGGTAAATCAATTACCCAAAAACATCGAAACGGGCCTCTACCGCATCACCCAGGAACTACTGAACAATAGCCTCAAACACGCTGCGGCCAGTGAAATCGTGATCTCGGTCATTCCATCGGGTAAGGTCATTTCCTTTTTTTATTCCGACAACGGCAGAGGCTTCGACTTTACCGAAGCCAAAAAAGGGCTGGGAATCGGCAACGTCCGGTCGCGGGTATCGGTGCTGGAAGGGCAGATGAAGTGGTTCACCAAGCCGGGCGAGGGGTTGGAAGTGACGATCGAGATACCCTTAACTTAGTTGACAGTTGACAGTTGACAGTTGACAGTTGACAGTTGACAGTTGACAGTTGACAGTTATTTTTATTGGGTGGTTTTTAAGGGATTTGTAATAGCTACGCGATGCACTTTAATTCCTTGTGAATTAATAGCGGTTATCAAAAGCAGTCCCTGGGGCGTTTTCAGTAGGCGCGATGTGCGGGCGTCGCCTTTTAGGTTCAGGCCGTTTTGGTTGACTGGGATGAAATTGCCTCTGCCGTCTCCTAATAACAGTAACCCATGTGAGGCGTCCTGGCGGCCTTCGTGGACTTCGTTGGGGTAGAAGTTGCCGCTTAGTACCAAATCCGGGTACCCGTCTTGGTTATAGTCATACGGTACGATGCCAAAAATTGGGGATTGTTGAGAGATTTTGGGGAGAGGTTTTATTGTAAAATTTCCGTTTCCCTCATTCAGCAGGACGATGCTTTCCAGCCTCTGGACTTCGCCCTGGTAAGCATCTTTCAATTCTTCTTTTGAAAAAAGATCATCGAAAGTCATCTTGGCATAAATGCCGTAGCTCTGGAATTTTTTTCTGAACTGAATGACTTGCTGATTGATGGCGTCGCGCGGGTGAGCGGGGTACATTTTGTCGCCGATGTAGTGGCCCATAATGGGATCGAAGCTACCGTCGTCGTTAAAATCCTTGGCTACAATGTGAATGGGACGACTTGGGCTGGCCTGGTAAAAGGAATTCAGCCCTTCGTTGCCGACGATGAAATCTTGATCCCCGTCGCCATCCAAATCCGCCGTTACTATGCAGTTCCACCAGCCTGACGTTTGGGCGAATTGGTCCACGTCGTAAGGCACGAAGCCTTTTCCTTTCGTATTGACAAACATTTTGATCGGCATCCACTCGCCAACCAGTATCAAATCGGGAAAAGCGTCGCCGTTCAAATTGGTGCTGATCGCTTCGCAAACCATGCCCGGCTCGCTCATAGCTTTGCCCTCTTTCCCCGAAACATCCGTAAATCGAATAGAGGCACCTTCAGAATCATTTCTCAATAAATAGCTTCGCGCGGGCAATGGGTAGCGGCCCGGCACTTGCCGCCCGGCTACGAATAAATCGGTGTCGCCATCCCGGTCGTAGTCGAAGGCCACCACTGAGGAAGCGCTAACGGCGAATTTGGGCAAAGCGTTAGGTTGGGCTTTTGTGAAATTTCCTTTTCCATCGTTCAAAAAAAGCTGCGGTTGGTAAGCACCCTCGGCGGAAAGGGGCCTTTCGTTGCTGCCGTACACGACCAGTAAATCTTTGTCACCGTCTCGGTCGGCATCCAGAAAAACCGCGTTAGTAGTTTCCTTATCGTTGGAGTCCGGAAAGGTGACCGTTCGAAAATTTCCTCGGGCCTCCTGCAAATAAAGTCGGGAAGCACTCCCCCGGTACGCGCCACCCACAAAAAAATCATCCAGTCCATCGCCATTGACTTCACCGACTACGATAGGAAAGCCGCTGCGAGAAAGCATTTTGGGCAGCGTGGCGGTTTGCTTAAAATCGACATAATCGCCTTCGTAGTGTTGGTAGTCGATGCCCGTGACGCCCGTTTCGGTGAAGAAAGGTTCGCTTCGCTCAGATGACTTTTCGTAAGGCTCCGCATCTTGATAATTGACCACAATTCTCTGGTTTGCCATAAGGCCACGCACTAGTTGGGCGGTACCACCAGGCCACTCCACCCGTGCGGAATCGACCTTCGTGTTTTTCCCTAAACCAAAATGCACCCCGGATTCTACCGACGAAGCGTAGCCTCGCACGGGATAGTTTTCCACTTGCTGCGGCTGACCTTTGACCCAAATCGTGACGCGTCCTCCCAGCCCGTCGAGATTAATGGCCGGGCCGTTCAGCTTAAAGTTGAGGTAGTGCGCGTCGGGTTTCTCATTAGTTTTATTTTGAAAAATAGAAGCTTCCGAGTCGATGTTATTGACGATCAAATCCAAATCTCCATCCTGGTCGAGGTCGGCCCAGACGGCACCGTTGGCGTAGCTGGCCTCGTCCAGTCCCCAGATTTTAGAAACATTTTCGAATTGGTAGTTGCCTGCGTTGCGGTAGGCGTAGTTGCGGAGTTTTATCTCGGGTACTTTGCTGAGAAGTTCGTCGCGCTTTTTGAGCCGGGCTTCGTCCGAGCCAAAGTTGTCGAACTCCCCGGCCTGGCTGATGAAATCACGGTCGGTAATGTTTTTGCGGTAGCCATTGGTGATGAAAACGTCTTTGCGCCCATCGTTGTCGAGGTCGGCCAGCAGCGTGGCCCAACTCCAATCGGTGCGGGCGATGCCCGCCAGCAGACCCATCTCGCTGAATTCGGGCGTTCCTGTTACCGGATCATTGCCAAGATTGACCTGGAGGGTATTCCGCATGTACTGCATCTGGTAATTGTAGCGCGGCGATACGCTCATTTCCTTGCGATCGTAGTCCTGCCCGGCCAGCATCTGCTTTTGGCGAAAATTATCCTCGGGCAGCATGTCCATTTGTAGGATATCGGTCCGGCCATCATTGGTCAGGTCGGCAGCATCCACGCCCATGCCGTACAGGCTGGTGTGAGCCATGGCTGCTGCGATGACGTTATGGAAGGTGCCGTTTTGGTTATTAAGATAAAAAATATCGCTGGTTATGAAATCGTTGGAGCAGTAGATATCAGGATAACCGTCGTCGTTTAAATCCGAAACCACGACGCCCAGTCCTAAACCTTCGTAGCGAATGCCTGCTTCTTTGGAAACGTCCCGGAAAGTAATTTGTCCATTCTTGGCTTTGCCTTCGTTGCGAAACAGTCGGTCAGTAGAAGGGTAACGACCATCGTTGATGGCGGGCCGTAGGTTGTTGGGGCTTTGCAAATCGGGAGCGGTGTTGAGCAGAAAAGCGTCAAGGTCGCCATCGAGGTCGTAATCGAAAAAAGCCGTTTGGGTAGTGAAGCCCGCAAAATCCAACCCGTATTTTGCCGCCTCTTCTTTAAAAGTCGGGTTCTTTGTTTTTTGGTTGATGAAAAGTAGGTTACGGGAATTCTTGAAGGTTTTGTGCGCCGCCACGCTGAGGTAAATATCGTCCCAGCCATCCTGGTTGATGTCAACGATGCTCACGCCTGTACACCAGCGGTCGGTAGTGACGCCCGCCGCCTCGGTGAGGTCCTGGAATTTGAACGGTTCGCCGTTATTATTTCCCTCATTGATGTACAGTCGCGAACTGACTTGATTGGCAGCAAAGAACAAATCGGGTAGCGAATCATGGTTGAAGTCGCCCACCCCCACGCCGCTGCCGTTGTAAAAGTTGGTGAAGGTAAAGGCGTTGAGCGAATCATCGGGCGTTATTTTATTGATAAAGTGAATCTCTGAATCGTCAGCGTCCACTTTTTGAAAAAGCGTGTCTTCCTTTGAACAGCTGAGCAACGCTAATGTAATAAATAGGTAGGAATGCTTCATTTTCAGGTCACTGTGTTTCACAAAGTTCGGCACAGAGTTTCACGGAGTTATTAATCGAACTTCTTACAAAAATAAAGGGAGCAGACTCGAATAAGCCTACTCCCTTTCAAGAATCAATGAAATCTGAGTCCAATATTCTATCATTCACTCATTCTCTCCGCATCGGCGACCCGGTCAAAATTGACCTTAATATCCCGGATTCTGGTCTTTCTGTTCCAGCTTCGGATTGTTGTCAATTTCTGTCTGCGGGATGGGCAGGAATTCTGACTTGCCTTTTTGAAAACCGGCAAGCGGCTCGGTGGTGAGCTTGCCGTTTTTGCGCCAGCGAATGATATCGAAGTCACGCACCTGCTCGGCGGCCAATTCCACAAAACGCTCGTGCATGATGGCGTCGAACACCTGCTGCTTGTTACCCGCCGGGAAACTGGTGGTGGGCAGCGGCGGCATAGCCACCGACTTACGAGCCCGCACCTGGTTGATGAGGCTAACGGCCTTGGCCGAATTCCCTAGTTCATTCTCACATTCGGCCAGCATCAGCAGCACATCGGCGTAGCGCATGATGCGCATATTGATACCGCTCTGGGCATATCCTGCATCCGTTTTGTATAGCACGGAATATTTCCGCCAGCTTATTTTTTGTTTCACCCCGCCCACCGTGGAGAAGTTACCCTGGACGATGTCGTCAGTCATTACGCTTTTGCCGCTATTGAACTTATCGCCCGTTTTCCAATACGACATAGCGTAGCGGGGATCGTCTTTAGTGTCGCCTTTGGACTTCATCTCGTAGGAGTTCAGGATTTTATCAGAAGGAATCACGTTCCGCCAGCCAATGGCCGAGTATTCCTGGGTGCGCACGGTTTCCTCCTGGGGTTTGGTGCCATCGTCGCTATCACCGCCCCAGTTATACGCGCCGCCGGAAGGCGCAAAAACTACCTCGAAGATAGACTCCGAATTGAATTCTCCTTCCTCGTTGGTCAGATCCAGATAGTCATCCGTAAGCTTGTACAGGCCCGAATCGACTACCTTCATCAACTCGGTTTTGGCGTTGGTATAATCGCCCATTTGCAAATACACGCGAGCCAGCAGGGTTTGGGCGGCGGCGTTGGTGGCCCGGCCCTGGTTGCTGGCATCGTAGGTGGCAGGCAGGGCGGCCATGGCGGCTTTCAGATCGGCAATAGCCACATCGTACACCTCCTTTTGGGTTGAGCGGCCCTTGGCACCGTCCACACTTTTCACGAATTCCGTGTAAATCGGAACACCACCCCACAGCGAACCCAGTTCGTAATACGCCCAGGCACGAAGAAACTTGGCTTCGCCGATTAGTTTGCTTAGGGTAGCCTCGGGAACAGATTTTACCGTTGGCGCTTTTTCAATGATTACGTTGGCGCGGTGAATCACGCGGTACCAACCCTGCCAAACTGAATTGACCAGGCCATTGGTTGGGTTTTGCACCCCGATCAGCAATTGGTTGCGGCCCGTTTCCAACTGACCGCCCCCGGAGGCCATCTCGTCGCTGTGCAGGTCGTGGGTAAAAAACCACTCCCGCGACACCAGGCTATTGGACTGCACCAGGGCGTACACCGAGTTGACCCCCGCCCGCAATTCGGCTTCGTTGTTAAAATAAGTCTCAAAGGTCACCCCATTGGGATTCACCTTATTGAGTTCCTCCTCGTTGCAACTGATCGCAAAGCCAAGGGCAAGGAAACTGGTAATTACTAGTATCTTTTTCATATTGATTTCAATGATAGAATGAGTGAATGATAGAATGATAGAGTAAGGATGCACTGGCGAAAGCAGTATTCACTCATTCACTCATTCTATCATTCAAAATTAGAAGCCCAAATTTACCCCCACCGTCAACGTCCGCGCCTGCGGGTACTGGCCGTAGTCGATGCCGCTGGTTAGCAAGTTACCGTACTTGGACGAAACCTCGGGGTCGTAGCCCGTATACTTGGTGAGCGTCAGCAGGTTTTGGCTCGACACGTAAATGCGGGCCTTGCTCAGTACGTTGCCCGTCAGCTTGCCAATTTTGTCGGCCGGAATGGTGTAGCCGATACTTAGGTTCTTTAGGCGCAGGTAGGAGCCATCTTCCAGGAAGCGATCCGAGGTGCGCGAGTTGTTGTTAGGATCGCCGCTGACGGCGCGGGGTACGTCGGTATTGGTGTTCTGCGGCGTCCAGGCATCCAGCACGTCGGTGCTGGCGTTGAACAGGCGCAGCATTCCCTGGCCGATGACCTTGGTGCCATTATACACCTTGTTGCCCTGCACGCCCTGGAAGAACACCGTGAAGTCGAAGCCCTTGTAGCTGCCGTTCCAGTTCAGACCGTAGGAGAACTTGGGAATGTAGCTGCCTAGGTACGTGCGGTCGTCACCGTTGATGACGCCGTCGCCATTCAGGTCCTTGAAGCGAATATCACCCGCCGCCGTTTTTTCATTTTGGTAAAAATTACTTGTTCCGGCTTTGGCGTTGGCGGCCTTCACTTCTTCATCGCTCTGGAAGATCCCGTCCACCACGTAGCCGAAGAACGACTGAATGGGGTGGCCGGCCTCGGTGCGCGTAATGTCCGTACCGCCGAAGTCGGCGTTGGAACCCGCGTTGATTGTAGCGGAAGGCGTGGACAGACTCAGTACATTGTTGCGCGTCGCATCCATCATCCCCGTCAGGTTCCAGTTGAAGTTTTCGCTGGAATGGGTGTAGCCCAGCGACAGTTCGAAACCTTTGTTCCGCATACTGCCCACGTTAGCCAGCGGGCTGTTGGAATAGCCGATGGAAACCGCCGTAGGAACCCGTAGCAGCAGTCCGTTGGTCTCCCGCACGTAATATTCCGACGTCAGGTTGATCTTATTGTTGAATAGCGAAAGATCGAGACCGATATTAGTCATGGTAGTCACCTCCCAACTCAGATCACTGTTACCCAACTGGTTGAAATAAGAACCCGCCTGCGGGGTGTTGCCAAAGGGATACAACGTGTTACTGGCCTGAATCAGAGGCTGCCATTCGTAGTCTCCGATGGAGTTGTAGCCTGTTCTGCCAATGCTGCCCCGGATTTTCAGCTCGGAAATGGCCGCTACCGACTTCATGAAATTTTCCTCGCTGATACGCCAGCCCGCCGACACGGCGGGGAAGGTACCCCACTTACGGCCAGGTGCGAACTTGGAAGACCCGTCACGCCGCACCGAAGCTCCGAGCAGGTACTTACCCGCAAACTCGTAGTTCAGACGACCAACGTAAGAAATCAGCGTGTTCTCGGAGCGCGACGAAGAGCCGTTGGGGTTCGATACGCCCTGAATCACCTGAATGTTATTGTCGGGCCGGATGCCGGAGGCACTGATGCCCCGGAAACTGGACTTCTGCTGCTCGGCTACCCCCAACACGTTGAGGTAATGCTTGCCGAAAGTTTTCTCGAAGGTAAGCGCGTTAGTGAAAATCGTCGAGAAATACTGGTTACGGTTTTCCGACACCGTGGCGTTGGCGCGGGTACGGTTGCCGTCATTGTAGATGGGTAAAAAAGCGTTGAAGCGCGTGCTGGCAAAGTCGGTGCCCGCCGTGAACTTGTACTTCAACCAATCCGTGAACCGTACTTCGGCAAAAATGGTCCCGATCAGTTTGAAAGCATTGTTCACCTGGTTTTGCTGCTCCATCTCAGCAATTCGCAGAGGATTTTCGGGGTCAGTGGCGTCGAGTCCCTGGGCCGTGGTGCTGAAGCCACCCAGCTTGGTCGGGTCGCGCGTGGGCCAGTAGGGGATCATGCGCATGGTATTCATAATCAGGCTCCGTCCGCCGCCATCACGTTCGGCGATTTGGTAGTCGGTAGCGGCGAGCAGCGTCTCCCCGATCGTCAGCCACTTTTTGGCCTTGTGGTCGGAGTTGATGCGGAAACTGTAACGATGGTATTCGGTATTGGGCAAAATGCCTTTCTGGTCGAAATAACCCACCGAAGTGTAAAAGCGCGAAGTGGCGCTGCCGCCCGACAGTGACAGTTGATTGTCGGTAATGGGGGCGTTGCGGAACATTACGTTCTGCCAGTCGGTGTCGGTCTGGCCGAAAGTCTGGGTGGCTCCGTCGTAAATGGGGGTGTTCAGATTCGTAAAACGGCCAGGAACAGCCTGGCCGGAAGCTGTCACTAAGGCGGTGCCGTACTTGATGTATTGGTCACGGTTAAGCAGATCAAGTGTCCGCCAGGCCGACTGCGTTCCTACATAGGAGTCGAGGTTGATCTGTATCTTGCCGGGCGTACCCTTTTTGGTGGTAATCAGCACGACGCCGTTGGCCGCGCGCGAACCATAAATCGCCGCCGCGCTGGCATCCTTCAACACTTCCAGCGACTCGATGTCCTTGGGGTCGATGTTATTCAGCCCACCCGCCGGGACGCCGTCGATGACGTAAAGCGGATTGGGGTTCAAACTCACCGAACCCACACCCCGAATGCGCACGACGGGTTCGGTACCGGGACCACTATTGTTGGTTATTTGCACACCCGGCACCCGACCCTGCAAAGCTTGAGTGACACTCACTACGGGCAGGGCTTTCAATTCTTTAGGCGTCACGGATGACACGGCCCCCGTCAGCGAAGTCTTCTTCTGCGACCCGTAGCCCACGACCACCAGTTCGCCCAGGGCTTCCGCCGTAGGTTCCAGTTTCAGGCTGATGCTGGACTCGTTGTTGATCGCCACTTCCATGGTTTTATAGCCGATATAGCTAAAAACCAATGAACGCGAATTACTGGGAACACTCAAAGAGTATTCCCCCTGGGTATTCGTCGTCGTACCCTTTTGAGTACCCTTGGCTAACACGCTCACGCCCGGGAGTGGGTTGCTGGCGTCGTCGGTAATCGTCCCGCTGATCGTGCGGTCCTGCGCGTAGGTTGCCAGACTGACCAAAGTCAGTAGCAAGAGCAGCGCGTTTCTGAACTGGATTAGTGTTTTCATCATAGAAATTGATTGGGACAGTTAGGATAATGGAACTATTTAAGTGAAAAATAGTAAGAACTTGTTTATAAAGCATCAGGCACTTTTAATCTCACTTGTCTTTTCTACAATTAATTTTTTTTAAGATCTAAAAAACGCCGGAACAGCAAAAACTCCCTAACTTCGGCGCTTAAATTTAATGATAGAATGAGTAAATGAGTGAATGATAGAGTAAAGAGTCCGAGCCTATTCTATCATTCACTAATTCATTATTAAAAAAAAGATGTCTCAAAAAAAAACCCACTTCATTTCCGTCGGCGGGAGCGTCATGCACAACCTAGCCCTGGAACTCCAACGGCAGGGCCACCAAGTCACCGGCTCCGACGACGAAATTTACGAGCCATCCCGCAGCCGCCTTGCTCAGGCCGGGTTATTACCCGCCGAAATGGGCTGGTTCTCCGAAAATATTACGGAAGACATCGACACCGTCATCCTGGGCATGCACGCCCGCCGCGACAATCCCGAATTGCTTCGGGCGCGAGAACTGGGCCTAGAAGTGTGTTCCTACCCGGACTTCATCGCGGGCCAAAGTATCGACAAGCAGCGGGTCGTAATCGCGGGCAGCCACGGCAAAACGACCATAACCTCGATGATTCTGCACGTATTGCGGCTCAGCAAGCATGACTTTAACTACTTAGTGGGCGCGCAGGTAGAGGGCTTCGACACCATGGTGCGGCTGGACGCCGACGCTCCGGTGATCGTCATCGAAGGTGACGAGTACTTCACCTCGCCTGAGGACCCGACGCCCAAATTTCTGCATTACAATCCGCATTTGCTGGTAGTGAGCGGTATCGCCTGGGATCATTACAACGTCTATCCGACCTGGGAATCCTACGTGAAGCAGTTCGAGTTACTGGCCGATTCGCTGCCCAAGGCAGGCGTCATCGTCTTCGACGAAACCGATAACATGCTCGATATCATCGGGCAAAAGGAGCGTCCCGACGTGACCAAAATCCCCTACGAGGCGCACCCGCACAAAATCAGTAATGGCCAAACTTTCCTAACTACCCAAACGCAGGGCAATGTGCCGCTTTACGTGTTCGGCGAGCACAATATGAAAAATATCAGTGGAGCCAAAGCCGTTTGTGAGCGACTGGGCGTGACCGACGAGGAGTTTTACCGCGCCATCCAGACCTTCAAGGGCGCGGCCAAGCGGCTGGAACTGCTGGCCAAAAGTCCGACGACCAACGCTTACCGCGACTTCGCCCACGCACCTTCCAAGGTGGAAGCTACCACACAGGCCGTGAAAGAGCAATTTCCCAAGCGCCGCCTCGTGGCCTGCACCGAACTGCACACGTTCAGCAGCCTAAACAAAACCTTCCTGAACCAATACCGCCGTAAAATGGACGCCGCCGATCTGGCTGTGGTCTTTTACAGCCCCGAAACGGTGGAGCACAAGCGCCTCGAACCCATCTCAGAAGATGACATCCGCACTGCCTTCAAGCGAGACGACCTAAAAATTTTCACTGATCCCGCCGCGCTACAGTCTTTTCTGAAAAACCAAAACTGGCAAAATACCAACCTCCTCATGATGAGTTCCGGCACGTTTGGCGGGTTGGATTTGAAGGAACTGGGGCAGTCAATAGTTTAGAAGAGTCAGGGATAGTTGGAGTAGGGAAGTTTTTGCGAAGCCAAGCGGAGTTCTATGAGTAGGATTAAGGAATTATCGCATCTTATTTTATCGAGGCTCAAACCATAAAACACCAAGAAATAGTGGTTGGGCCCCTTAACCGCCGCGGGGCACCCCGCGTTAACCCTCATCCATGATTCCCGAAGCTCCTCCCATTCCCTCCGAAGTTCACGAATACGAACGCGAACCCGTGCCCGCCTCTGCCTGGAAAGGCTGGAAAAGTTTTCTGGGTATGTACGCCGGAGAACACGCCGCCGGTACCGAATTTATGATTGGTCCGCTGTTTTTGACGGCGGGCGTTAGTGCGTTCGATCTGTTAGTAGGTTTGTTTTTAGGAAATCTGCTGTCAGTACTGAGCTGGCGGTACCTCACGGCGGCGGTCGCCACCGACGTGCGGCTGACGCTGTACTACCAACTGGAAAAAATCTGCGGCCGCCGCCTTGTGACGGCTTATAACCTGGCCAATGGCATTCTTTTCTGCTTCCTGGCCGGGGCAATGATTACCGTTTCGGCCACGGCGGTGGGCATTCCGTTCGACATGGAAATGCCCAAGCTAACCGACACGACGCCCAACGGCCTGACCTGGGTTATCGTCGTGCTGGCGATCGGGGCGGTTATTTCTGTGGTCGCGGCGCGGGGTTATGACACGGTATCGAAATTTGCGAACATTGCCTCGCCCTGGATGGTGCTGATTTTTCTGGCCTGCGGTGTGGTGGCTTTGAAGGGCCTTGGCGTCGTTTCCTTTGCCGATTTCTGGAATATTTTCGGTGAAGGCCGCGAGCCGTTTCCCGGCCAAATCAAATATACTTTCTGGCACGTGGTGCTCTGGTCGTGGTTTTGCAACGCCGCCATGCACATCGGAATGTCCGATTTATCGGTGTTTCGCTACGCTAAAAAAGCCAGTTCGGGTTGGACCACGGCGGCGGGCATGTACGTGGGGCATTACCTGGCCTGGATCTGCGCCTGTCTTCTTTACGCCCTCTACATCCGCTCGGGCGATGCTCAGGCTATGCTGGCGGCGGGACAAGCCCCGCCCGTGGCCCCCGGCCCGATGACCTACCAGGCCGTCGGTGTGGCTGGACTTATCTGCGTCGTTGTCGCGGGCTGGACCACGGCCAATCCTACCATTTACCGCGCCGGACTGGCTTTCCAGGCGATTGCTCCCAAACTGTCGACGGCCCGCGTGACGATGATTGCCGGCGGCGTCGCCACGATCGCCGGACTTTTTCCGGCCTTTGCCATGCAGCTACTTGATTTTGTGGCCGTGTATGGCTTCATTCTGGCCCCCATTGGAGCTATTATTGTTTTCGACCATTATTTTGCCGGGAGAGTGGGGATTATTCAAAATTACGCTGAGAAAGCAGGGATCAAGTTTAACGTTTCCGTGCTCATGGCGTGGCTCGTTAGTATGGTCGTCTTTTATTCCATATCGGCTTTCGGCGGCGTTTTTCTTTCGTTCCTGACGCTGCCCGCCTGGCTCAGTTGTGGGGCTTTATATTTGATATTCAGTAAGTTTTTGCAGAAAAAAATATGAGCATCGTAAAAATAATTTCTTATCTGTCTTTGCTGGCGGTGCTGCTGGCTCCCATTCTTTTTTACACGGATACGCTAACGGAAAGCCAGATGAACATGACATTGCTGGTGGGAACGGTGGCCTGGTTCGCGTCGGCTTCTACCTGGATTAATAAACCGGCGGAGGATTAAAGGCTCAATTGTACATTCCACAAAAATCATGAAGTTTTTCTTTCCATTAATCACCATCGTAGGTCTGGCTACCTCTGCGAATGCGCAGGCCACACTCCCGCCCATTTTCGATCCGGCGCGGGCGGAACAGGCGCAGTCCGAAGCTACCGTACGGCGTTTTCTGCCGCCGACCCGTATCGTGTGGCAAACGGGCACCATCACCAACGCCGAGCAGCTGTTGAAGCCCGGCAACGGGCAGGCCGATTTATCAGGAAAAGACATGTGTTCGCTCAAAAGCGACGACAAGTCCCGTCCCGGCATTGTGTTGGACTTTGGCCGTGAACTGCACGGCGGCATTCAATTGGTGACCGGGCAATGGAAGGAAAGTAAGCCGATTCGGGTGCGGCTGCGTTTCGGGGAATCGGTGAGCGAGGCGATGTCTGAGATCGAACCGGAGCAAAACGCCACCAACGACCACGCCATCCGCGATTTGGTGGTGCCGCTGCCGTGGCTGGGTAAGCTCGAAATCGGCAATACCGGCTACCGCTTCGTGCGCATCGACCTGGTGGACGCCAACACCGAACTGCTGCTGAAAGAAGCCCGCGCGATTTTTACTTTTCGGGATATTCCCTACCTGGGTTCTTTCCGTTGCAACGACGAACTCTTGAATAAAATCTGGGCGACGGGAGCCTACACCGTGCATCTTAATATGCAGGATTACCTCTGGGACGGTATTAAGCGCGACCGCCTGGTGTGGGTCGGCGATATGCACCCGGAAGTTTCCACCATCGACGCCGTGTTTGGCTATAATGAGGTGGTGCCCAAAAGCCTGGACCTGGCCCGCGACCTGACGCCGCTGCCCGGCTGGATGAACGGCATCAGTACCTACTCCATGTGGTGGATTCTCATCCACCGCGACTGGTATCTGCACCACGGCAATCTGGCTTATCTGAAAGAGCAAAAGCCATATTTGACGGAACTGTTAAAGCTTTTGACCCAAAAAATTGACGCGAACAATAGCGAAACGCTCGACGGAGTTCGTTTTTTGGATTGGCCTTCCAGCGAAAACAAGCCGGGTATCCACGCGGGCTTGCAGGCCATGCTGGTCATGTCGCTAAGCGCCGGGGCCGACCTGAGCCGCCTCCTGAATGACCCGGCCACCGCCGAGCAATGCGACGCGGCCGTAGCCCGGCTGCGAAAGAACGTGCCCGATCCCGGCGACTCCAAGCAGGGGGCAGCTTTGTTGGCGTTGTCGGGGCTGATGCCCGCCGCCAAAGCCAACCAACAGGTACTGGCCGTGAACGGCGCGCACGATTTCTCGACTTTCTACGGCTACTACATGTTGCAGGCCCAGGCCAAAGCGGGTGATTACCAAACCGCGCTGGACAACATTCGCACCTTCTGGGGCTGGATGCTGGACCTGGGCGCAACTACCTTCTGGGAAGATTTCAACCTGGATTGGGTCGCTAACGCGGGCCGCATCGACGAGCTGGTCCCTGCCGGGAAAAAGGACATCCACGGCGACTGCGGAGCCTATTGTTACGTCGGTTTCCGGCACAGCCTGGCCCACGGCTGGGCGTCGGGTCCCACGCCCTGGCTTACCGAACACGTGCTGGGTATAAAAGTCGTGGAGCCCGGTTGCCGCGCCATCGAGGTGAAGCCGCACTTAGGCGATTTGACCTTTGCCGAAGGGAGTTTTCCGACGCCCTACGGCTTAGTAAAAGTGAAGCATACAAAATCAGCCAACGGGAAAGTCGAGTCGGAAATCAGCGGGCCAAAGGAAGTGCGGATTATCCGGTAGGTAAGTTTAGCTTGGCAGTGAAAAATGGTTATACCATAATTTAATAAAACATTAATCAGCCCTTTCAGGTATTAGCGTAAATCTTTTTGAGTGAACACAGACTCAACTAAAATTTATGCAGAAAATACTACTGTTGTGTCTATTCCTGGTAGCCACAAGCGGTTCGATTCTACGAGCGCAGGAGCGCGAAGTGAGTGGTACCGTGGGAACGGATGAAGGAACAGAAGGCTTTGCCGGGGCCACGGTGCTGGTCAAAGGGACGGGCATCGGCACCGTAACGGACGCGAGAGGGGAGTACCGTTTGAAAATTCCCGCTGTGGGTACTACCCTGATCTTCTCGGCGATGGGAATGGAGACCATCGAGCAAATAATCAATGAACGGACAATTATTGACGTTCAGCTTAAAAGCGATAGCAGGCAGCTCGACCAGGTCGTTATCACTGCCCTTGGCTTAAAAGGAGAACGCGACCAATTTGCTTCGTCCGTCTCGACTGTAGCGGGCAACAAAATTGCCAAAACCGGCGAAACGAGCCTATTGGCGGGGCTAAGCGGTAAGGCCTCCGGGGTATTGATCACCCGCAATGGTGGCGATCCCGGCGCGGGGGCCTACATCCAGATTAGGGGTCAGAATACCATCAACGGCAACGCCCAGCCGCTGTTTATCGTGGATGGCATGCCCGTCAGCAATTCCAGCGACAACCTCGGTACCGCCGCCGGGAATGGTATCGTGCAGCAGTCGCGCATCAGCGACATCAATCCCGAGGACATCGAACGCATGGAGGTGCTGAAAGGCGCTTCGGCGGCGGCTTTGTGGGGAACGCGGGCCGCCAATGGTGTGGTAATCATCACCACTAAAAAAGGGAAAAACACCAACGGGAAAGTCAATATTTCGTTCAAATCGACGGTTTCTTTCGACCGGGTTAACAAGATGCCGCCGCTGCAACGCACCTACGGACAAGGCTCCGGCGGTAACTATATCCAGGGCAATCGCGTGAGTTTTGGCGACCGGATCGACGACCGGGCGGGTGGCCCCGATAACAACATTGTTGATTCGGACACTCCGGGTTATCAGGGCATGGTCACTTTTCCTGATGGTACTTCACGCTACGCCATTGCGCCCGGCACGGCGGCTAATCCGCACGGCGGTAAGAATTCCCGCGACACCTACGACCATACGAAGGATGTGTTTCAGACGGGTCACTTTACCGATAACAACCTTAACATCAGCGGCGGTAATGAGCGGTCGAATTTTATGATCAGTTACGCCAACCTGAATCAGGAGGGCGTAGTTAAAGCATTCAGCAACTACCAGCGCAATACCGCTCGGGTGAACTTCGCCAGTCAGTTTACCGAGTGGCTGCGGGCGTCGGCAAACGTGGGCTACACCAAAACTTCCTCCTCGCGCATTCAGGAAGGCGACAACGTAGACGGCATCATGCTGGGGGGGCTACGGTCGCCGCCCGATTTTAACAACGGTTACTACACAGGAACTTACACCAACCCGGCGGGCCAGACTTTTAACGACGCCCACGTATCGTACCGCAATCCGCTGGGCAAAGATTTGAGTACTATTTACTCCAATCCCGTTTGGAATATCGACAACAACCGCAACACCAGCGACGTAGATCGATTGATGGGCAACCTGGAACTCGACATTACTCCGGTTTCCTGGCTGACGGTGACGGGCCGCACGGGCATCGACAATTTTAACGACAACCGCCTGGAACGCTTTGCCCGCAATTCGGCCAAGTTTTTGAACGGTTATTTGTCCAAAAACTGGATCACGGAGAAGCAGTTCAACACCGATGTTTTTGCCAACGCCAGCAGAACCTTCAATAACGATTTCAGCGGGTCGCTGCTGGTGGGCGTCAATTACAACAGCCGCCGCCGCGCCACGCTGTCTGACGCGATTACGAACCTGATCGTACCCACGGCCCCCGACATCCTGACCAACGCGCTGAATTCCAACCTGACGGCGGGGAACTACAATTCTTTAGTTCGCACCTACGCTTACTACGCGCAGGCCGAGGTGCAGGCGTACAATATGCTCTTTTTAACACTCACCGGACGAAACGAAAGCGCCTCGACCTTTGGCGCCAAAACCAACAGCAGTTTTTTCTTTCCCTCGGCGGCTTTGGCCTGGCAGTTTACAAAATTGCCTAGCCTGGCGAGTATTTCTTTGCTGAGCTTTGGCAAACTCCGTCTGACTTGGGGGCAAGTGGGCATTCAGCCGCGACCCTACCAGAACTTCACCACCTTCGGACCAGCCGCCTACGGCGATATTTTTGGGTACACAAGCGGACTAACAGCGGCTAGTGCCCTGTACGGCGGCGGCTACGTGCGCAGCACCACGGCGGGCAACGACTACCTGCGGCCGGAGCGCAAAACGGAGGCGGAAGCTGGCGTCGATTTGCGCTTTCTGCAAAATCGGTTCAGCTTGTCAGCAACGGCTTACACTAATACTACTAAAGATGTTATCCTATCGCTGAGCGTGCCGAACGAAAAAGGCTTTACCATCCGCAACAGCAACGCGGCGGAACTTTCAAATAAAGGACTCGAAATCGACGCGGGGGCCGACCTGCTGCCCGGTAATTTCAAGTGGAATCTCTCCGCCAACTTCTCGCTGAACCGCAGCAAGGTGATTTCGCTGGCGGGTGCCACGGCCTACATCCTCCCGGATAGCTACATGCAAAACTCGTCACTGATTCCGGGACAACCCTTTGGCATATTTTACTCGACTGATTTCCAGAAAGACGAGTCGGGCAAATACGTTCTGGACGCGAATGGCTTCCCGCAGGGCGGCACGGGCAACGAAATCATCGGCAACCCCAACCCGAAATGGCGGGGGGGACTGGGTAATACTTTTTCCTACAAAGGTTTCTCACTCTACGCCTTATTCGACCGCGTGGCGGGCAATGACTTTTTCAACGGGACGCGCGGCTCGCTGTACGCTTTCGGCGTTCACGGCGACCAGGGCAACACGGTGGTGACTCCGGCGGGCGGGCTGAAAGATGTGACGGGCAAAAGCATTCCGGCAGGTACTGAATTCCAGGGGCAAATTAAGGATTTCGGGGCTGGTCCCGTGGCCATCAATCAGGCGTGGTGGCAGGGGCGGGGTACGGCCTCTAACTCCGCTTCTTACAAGCAGTTTGTGGAAGACGCCAGCGTGTCGCGACTGCGCGAACTTACGCTGACGTACAGTCTGCGCGGCGCGGCGTTGCGTCGGATTACGCGGCTTTCCAATGTCGATTTTAGCCTGACGGGACGGAATTTGGTGCTTTGGACTAAGTACTCTGGTACCGATCCTGAGGTGAATATCTCAGGAGCGGGACTGTCGCGTGGGCAGGATTGGTTTACCAATCCTAATACGAAGTCATTGTTGTTTTCGGTAAGGATTACCTATTGACCTCATCTCCTGCCCCCTCTCAGCATCGGCTGCCCGGCTGCCAGGAGAGGGGGTGATTTCAAATAAACCATGAAAAAAATATTTTCCTATAAAATCCTGATCGCTTTTCTGGCGATTTATTTCCTGAGCGGATGTAAAAACCTGTTCGATGAACCGGATATTCGTAGTAACCCGAACGCGGTGACGGATGTGGATGGAGCTACACTTTTGGCGGGGACGCTTCTGGGCGTCTCGTTTCTGCACGAGGACACCGATGTGCGCATCGCGTCCATCTGGGCGGGTGAAATCAATGGCCTGTCGCGGGCGCACCAAGGTTTTGCGCAGTACATCGTTTCGTCGCAGGCTTTCTTTTGGAATCCGTTGTATCCCGTCGCCAGTCAGGCGCGGTTGATTCAGACCAAGGCCGACGCGGCGGGTGATAAGTGGACGAAGGGCGTTGGGCAGGTTTTGGAAGCGCTGGTTATTGCCAAGGCTACTTCATTGTACGGCGACGTACCGTATAGTCAGGCCTTCGACGACGACAAATATCCCACACCCGTCTTTGACAAACAGGCGGATGTGTACGCGGCTCTGCAAGCAACGCTTGATAACGCTATTACCAACTTGTCGGCTCCCACGGGTTCGGCGTTTGGGGCGCAGGATTTTATTTACAAGGGTGATGTAAAAAAATGGAAAGCTGCTGCCAACACGCTGAAAGCCCGGTTGTTTTTGCATTCGGGCGAGTACGCCAGAGCCATTACCAGCGCGGCGGCGGGCATTGGTAGTTCGGCGGGTGACGCGCTGGTGCCGCACGGGACAAGTCAGGGCATCGACATCAACCAGAACTACGATTTCTTCCGCGTCAGCCGGGCGGGCGATGTGGGTTTCGATGGCGCGTATTTGCCCAGGTTGCTACGCTCCCGCATCAATTCGGCCAATGCCAAAACCGACGAAACGGCCCTTTACAACCATTATATCAAGGTAGGGATTACGGCCACGGGCAGCCTGGACCCAAATACGGTCGATGGTGCTTTTACCGCCGACGCGCCGCATCCTATCCTCACTTATTACGAAAATAAGTTGATTATTGGCGAGGCGCAAGCGCGGCTGGGCGATAATGACAAGGCGCTGGTGGCACTCAATAGCGTTCGGGCCGGTCTGGCTTCGGGGTATATCAATGGAAAAAATATTGCGGCCACGGGCCGGAAATACGACACTTACTCGCTGGATGATTTCAGCCTGAATGGCCTGGCCAATCCCACCAAAGCCACAACCGTACAAACGGCCCTTTTGTACGAAATTATCAGCCAGCGGTACATTGTCTTCCTGATGCAGTACGAAGCTTTCAACGACTACCGTCGCCTGGCGAAGGCGATGCCCGTGGTGCAGTTGCCCATCCCGCTGTACGTCGGGGCGCAAAAGCCGCAGCGGTTCATTTATCCCCAGGGCGAAGTAAACACGAATCCGAACGTCCCTAAGCCTTTACCCGATCAGTTCACGAAGGTGCCGATTTTTTGATTAGGCAAAAGGCCTATTCTGTGCCAAAAACATAACCCTTTTTTCATGGCCATAAAAAACGGTTTGCCGTCGCTCTCCCGAAGCGCCTTTTGGCGGTATTTTAATTTTACCGCCCTGTATTTTGCCGAAGGCCTCAACATGGGTATGTTGTTCGTCGGCATTCCGGCCTGGATGGCGATGCAGGGCAAAACGCCCACTGAAATCGGTGGCTTCGCCGTGGCCTGCGCCCTGCCGTGGACGTTCAAATTTGTGGTGGCCCCGCTCATGGACCGCTATACCTACCTGCCGATGGGTCGCAAACGACCCTGGGTAATTTTGGGCCAATTCGGCCTCACGTTCGGTCTTGTGGTGATGGCCTTTGTACCAGATCCTTTAAACAACCTACCACTTTTTATGGCCGCTACCTTCCTGGTGTCTTCGCTGGGGGCCATCCAGGATGCCGCCACCGACGGCATGGCGGTGGATATTGTTCCAGCGGACGAACAGGCCCGCGCCAACGGATTTATGGGTGGAGCCCGGATGATCGGAAGTTCGATGGCGCTGGCCGGGGGAAGTTGGCTATTGAACAAATACGATTTTCAGGTAGCTATGCTCGCGCTGGCTGGGGCAGTTGGTTTGGTAACCGTCGTTCCGATATTTCTTCGGGAACATGCCATTGAAAAGATACTCCCCTGGACGGCGGGCGCCACCTCGCTACAAGCGCAGAAATTGCAAAGTACTAGTTGGTCCACCATCCTCAAATCGTTGTACAGCGTTTTCCGGTTGCGCGATTCGCTGCTGGTCTCCCTGCTTATGTTTGTCTCGATGGGTTCGTACAACTTCTTTGAAACACTGCTGCCCCTCTTTGCCGTAAAAATCTCCGGCTGGACCAATGTCTTCTACTCGCAAGCCTTCGCTACGGCTGACTTGATCGGTGGGATGGGGGGGATGGTATTGGGAGGGTACTTGATTGAGAAATTTGGCAAAAAACGCATGATAAGCCTGTACTTTATCCTCATCATGTTCATTGTAGCCGGACTTATTTTCCTGACCCAATATTGGAAAAATACCGCTTTTCTGTACGGCTTCATCGTCGTGTATCGCTGGCTGAATGCCTTCGCCAAGATTGGTGTTTATGCGGTGGCTATGCAGTGCTGCTCAAAACTGATTTCGGCCAGCCAGTTCACTTTTTACATGACCATCGGCGCGATGGGTTCAATGGCGGGGGCCACGCTTATCGGGCCGATCAAGGAAAATTTTAGTTGGGAAGTGACCTTTGCCGCGTTTGTCGGTATGCTTGCCATTGCTATGTTTGTCTTGCGGTCGTTGAACATTGATAAACAAATCGCCCAAATGGTAGAACTAGACGAAAAAGAGGCAGAAACTCAGGTGCTGGCCAACGTTGCCTGACTTACTCAAACAATACCCCCAGCATCCGCGCAAATTCTCCCTGAACGGGAGCTGTGATTGTGATCTCTTCCGCCGTATCGGGATGCGTGAACGTCAGTTGCTGCGCGTGGAGCAGCATCGTATTCATGCCGAATTGCTCAAGAAAAAGCTTATTTTGCTTGTTACAACCGTGCGGACGATCGCCGATAATGGGATGCAGAATGTGGGCCGTATGCTTGCGAAGCTGGTGCATCCGGCCCGTGGCGGGGGTAAGTTCTACCAACGAATAACGCGAAGTATCGTGTTTGCCAAAGGGCAGCGGAATCTCAGTTCTTTGCTGCGTTTTGAGGTATGTGAGCGCCTCCTGCACCAGGCCCGAGTCGGGATGCCGCAGGGCGTAGTCGATGGTTTGCTCGTCGGGTGTGTGTCCGCGCACGATGGCGAGGTATTTCTTTTGGACTCGCCCCTCCATAAACTGTCGCTGCATGGCGGAATTCATGGCTTCCGACAGCGCGAAAAGCAGGACGCCGCCCGTCTTGCGGTCGAGCCGATGCACGGGCCACACGCGTTGCCCCAACTGGTCGCGCAGCCGCTGCACGGCAAATTCGCTGGCGTCGCGGGCCATCGGCGAGCGGTGGACGAGCAGGCCGTGGGGTTTGTCGATGGCGACTAAATCGGGGGACTGGTAGAGGACAGGGAGCGATAACTTCTCTCTACTCATGCTCCCCATGCTCCCCATGCTGCAACGGACTCTTCATAATCCCCCTTTCCGACGTGCGAATGAAGTTTACGATTTCGTCGCGCTCGTCGGAGGGCGGTAGTTCGAGCTCGATTTGGTTGAGGGCGTCGGAGTTGTTGAGGCCCTTCATGTAGATGTAGCGGTAAACGGTCTGGATTTCGGCGATTTGCTGGTTGGTATAGCCGCGCCGCCGCAGGCCGACGGAGTTGATGCCCGCGTAGGAGATGGGTTCCCGAGCGGCCTTAGTGAAGGGTGGTACGTCCTTGCGCACCAGTGATCCGCCGGAAACGAAAGCGTGGGGGCCGATCTTGACGAATTGGTGCACCGCGCTGATGGCACTCACAATAGCCCAGTTGCCAACGTGGACGTGGCCGGCCATCTGCACATTGTTTCCGATAATGCAATGGTTGCCGATCTCGCAGTCGTGAGCGATGTGGGCGTAGGCCATGATGAGGCAATCGCTGCCGACCACGGTCTTCCAGTGCTCCTCGGTGCCTCGGCTGATCGTGGCGTACTCGCGGATGGTGGTATTGTCACCAATATAGGTGAGTGTGTACTCGTTGTTATACTTCAAATCCTGCGGGATGGCCGAAACGACTGCGCCGGGGTAGATGCGACAGTTTTTGCCGATGCGCGCGCCCTCGTTGATGACGGCGTGCGAAGCTACCCATGTACCTTCGCCAATCTCCACGTCCTTATGGATCATGGCAAACGGCTCGACGACCACGTTGCGGGCGATTTTGGATTCGGAGTGGATGTAGGCTAAGGGTTGTATCATTTTTTCTTGACCAGGCTGGCGATCATGTCGGCTTCGCAGACCAGTTGGCCGCTCACGTAGCCGCGTCCGCTCATTTTGACGATACCCCGCTTCATGGGGGTAGTGAACTCACATTTGAAGATAACGGTATCGCCGGGTACTACGTTTCGCCGGAAGCGACAATTGTCGATACCGATCAGGTAAGGCCAGTAATTCTCGGGATCGGGAACGGTGCTGAGGACCAGGATACCACCCGTTTGGGCCATCGCTTCGAGCTGCATCACGCCGGGCATGACGGGGTTGCCGGGGAAGTGACCGAGGAAAAACTGCTCGTTCATCGTCACGTTCTTGGTCCCGACCACGCTCATTTCGTCCAGGGCGATAATCTTGTCGATCATCTGGAACGGGTAGCGGTGGGGTAGGAGATTGGCGACTTGGTTGATGTCCAGAATCGGGGCCTTGTTGGGGTCATACTGCGGGATGCCGTTTTTAGCGACTTTCATCAGCTTTTTAATTTTTTTGGCCAAGGCCACATTGGCCGCGTGACCGGGTCGGGCGGCCAGAATCTGCGCCTTGAGCGGTCGGCCGACGAGGGCCAAATCTCCCACCAAATCCAGCAGCTTGTGCCGGGCCATTTCGTTGGGGAAGTGCAGATCGACGTTGTTTAAAATTCCTTTCGTCTCGTCCACACTAACCTTCGGTTTGTCGAGGAGTTTGGCCAAATGATCAAGTTCGCCTTCCTTCACGTGGCGATCCACGATAACGATGGCGTTGGTCAGGTCGCCGCCTTTGATCAGGTTCCTATTATATAATGCTTCGAGCTCGTGCAAAAAACAAAACGTCCGGCAGGGGGCGATTTCGGCCTTGAAAAGCGTCATGTCGTTCAGCGAAGCGTGCTGACTGTTGATGACCTTGGAATTATAATCCACCATCACCGTGAGGCGATAGTCGGTCAGCGGCATGGCCGCCATCTCAATATCGTTCTCGGCGTTGACGTAGTGGACGTACTCGGGAACCTCGAAGTAGTTACGATAGGCATTCTGCTCCTCGATGCCCGCGTCTTCCAGGGCTTCGATGAACTTGATGGCGCTACCGTCCATAATTGGTGGCTCGGGGCCGTCGAGTTGGATGAGAACGTTGTCGATTTGCAGGCCGACCAGCGCGGCCAGCGTGTGCTCCACGGTGTTGATGCGGGCACCGTTCTGCTCGATGGTCGTGCCGCGCGACAAGTCCACGACGTTGTCCACGTCGGCGTCCACGATGGGCTGGTCGGGTAGGTCAACGCGCTGGAATTTGTAGCCGTGGTTGGCCGGGGCGGGCAGGAACGTCATCGTGGCTCTCACGCCCGTGTGCAGTCCGACGCCGGAAACCGATGCCGCTTTTTTTATGGTTTGTTGTTTTTCGTTCATTTTGGCTGGGAGGAAGCTATAGGCTTGGTCCGGCGATCCGGTAAGCTTTATGCTGTAGTCTTTTTTTGCGGGATAGATTTAACAACTTAAGAGAGTTGTTAAATCTTGTCGTCGCTGGATTGGGTTGCCTTGTCTTTTTCCAAATCCTGAATGCGTTTTTCTATTTCGGGGAAATTGCGCACCAGCGCCAAAGCGCGAAGATGGGCGCTCAGTTCGTAGGCGGGCGAACCGCTCAGCGACATCCCTTCCTTCTTGATGTTTTTTCCTACTCCTGACTGAGCCCCCACTTTGGTGCTGTTAGCCAGGGTAAGGTGTCCGGCGATGCCCACTTGGCCGGCAATGACGCAGTTCTCGCCGATTTTGCTGGAACCGGAAATACCCGTTTGGGCGGCAACGACGGTGTGCTTACCGATCTCGACATTATGCGCAATCTGTACCAAGTTGTCGATCTTGACACCCGCGCGGATAATGGTTGAACCCATTGTGGCGCAGTCGATTGTGGCGTTGGAGCCGATGCTTACGTGATCTTCAATGACGACGTTTCCGAGTTGGGGGATGGTTTTGTAGGTGCCATCGGGCTGCGGCGCGAAGCCAAAACCATCGCTGCCGATGACGCTGTTGGCGAAAATCACGCAGTGGCGTCCGATGACTGCGTTATCATAAATGCGGACACCGGGATGAATCACCGTATCGTCGCCAATTGTAACGTTATCACCGATATAAGCCTGGGGATAAATCTTGACGCGCTCACCGATCACGCACTTTCTACCAATATAAGAAAAGGCACCCCGGTAGCCGTCCTCGCCTACCGTACTTTCTTCGCCCAAATGAGCGGGCTGCTCGACGCCGCGCTTGGTTTGTTGGGTAAATTTCTGGTACTCTTCCAGCAGTTTTGTGAAGCCGGAGTAGGCATTCTCTACATAAATAAGGGTAGTGAGAACTTCCTTTTTCGGTTCAAAATCCTGATTGACCAACACCGCCGAAGACTCGGTTTCGTAGAGGTGCGATTCGTATTTGGGATTGGCAAGAAAAGAAATGCAACCGGGCTTCCCCTCTTCAATTTTGGCGGCAGAACGAATGAGGGCGGCCTCGTCGCCCACCACCTTTCCGTTCAATAATTGAGCGATTTGCCCGACAGTAAACTCCATAGAAAATTAAAAAGACAATGGGCGCAAAGATACGGTTTTAGCCCAACTAACGTAATACTTGCGGACAATCTTACTCAAGGCGCGGATGGTCGGCAGTTCGGAGGCTTCCGTGATGTCCAGTACGCGACCATCTTTCATTTTGATGCGAATCTGGTCTTCTCCCGTCACGTAGGCCGAATTGGTCGTTTGGCCCTCTACTAAAAAGTACGATAGCTGCTCGTTGGTCAGGCCCTGTGCGCGCAGGTCGTCGCGCAGGGTGGCGAGCAATTCCTCCGTCGGCGGGGCGTCCAGGAGTTGAATTTTGAAAAGGCGGCGGTCGAGTAGCCGCTGGCAGAGCCGCGACAACACCGGGTCGCTTTCCTGCGCCCAGGCTTTTATAGCCCCCCACATGTCGTAGTCGTCCAACCGCACGAAGGTTTGCAGCAGTTCTGGACGATCCTGGAAGTCAGCCAGGGTGGAGCGGTAGCGCAGGAAAAAGCCCAGGTTAGGCGAAGCATAAAGGTCAGCACCTTGCTCGGTGAGGTCGCGGGCGCGGCGGATGGCCTGCGTGAGCATGGCCTCGGCGCAGAGGGAGGTTTTGTGCAAATACACCTGCCAGTACATCAGGCGACGGGCATTGAGAAAGTTCTCGATGCTCAGCAAACCCTTTTCCTCTACCACCAATGCATCCTTATATACATCCAGCATTTTGATGAGGCGACTCGCGCCGATGGTCCCCTCGGCCACGCCCGTGTAAAAGCAGTCGCGGTTGAGGTAGTCCATGCGGTCCATGTCCAACTGACTGGAAATGAGTTGGTGGAAAAAGGGTCTTGGGTACGTTCCCTCGAACATCTGGATGGCTAAATCCAGCCGCCCGTCGAACTGGCGATTCAGGTCCTTCATCAGCAGTAGCGAAAGTGCTTCGTGGGGAATGCCCTTCATCAGCGTTTTTTCCAACACGTGCGAGAAGGGCCCGTGGCCAATGTCGTGCAGCAGAATCGCCATCTGCGCCGCCTCGCACTCGGCGTCCCAAATCAGGTGGCCCTTGTCCTGCAACGACTTCAACGCCAGGCCCATCAGGTGCATGGCCCCCAACGCGTGGTGGAAGCGCGTGTGCAGCGCCCCCGGATACACCAAATCGGCCATGCCCAACTGCCGAATGCGCCTTAGCCGCTGAAAGTAAGGATGCTCCACCAAATCGAACAGCAGTTCCGAGGGAATGGTGATGAAGCCGTACACGGGGTCGTTGAGAATTTTTCGTTTATTCAAAAGAAAGGGTGTTGAATTGTGTAATTGCTTAACTGAGCAGTAATCAGTAACGTTTCACTTTATGAAACAGAATAAACCGAAACAAATAAACGGCAATTACACGATTACACAATTCAACAATTAAACAAACCGCTTGGCTAATCGAAAGACAACCACTATTTTTGCCATCCAAACTCGTAATGAGTTGGGCCTATAGCTCATTTGGTTAGAGCAACTGACTCATAATCAGTAGGTACCTGGTTCGATCCCAGGTGGGCCCACTAGTTTTACTCCTAATCAGTAGGTGCCGCCGGGGTCGCGCTCGCCGGGTGGCCCGCCCCGTTCGATCCCAAGTGGGTCCACAATTTTGAAGCCTTCGGCAATTGCCGAGGGCTTTCCTTGTGTCCGCTCATTCCTAAATCGCGGACCTCAAAACTTTCCCTTCTGCTTATTTTCCTTCCTTGGGCCAATTGAATTTCAAAAGTAGGTTATCAATTTTTTGCTATTTCTTGGTACCTAGCGAATAGAGACTAGTCTCTTGATTGTGATTACTTAAAAGGAGTTCAATCACTTAATCAAGGATTTTAACCCTATTTTAATCTGCTTTTAACTTGTGGTTAAGGCGCGGGGTGATACTTGCGTCTTATTCTTTAAATCCTATTCTACATAAGATACAAAAGAGTGCAAAATCAACTCTTCTAAAAAAAACTTAACACAATCAAACATGAAAAGAACACTCTTATTCGTGAGCCTGTGCGCCTTGTTTTTCCAAACGGGCTGCGACACCAAAGGCGAAGAAAAGAAGGAAGAAACACCGGAGTTCCAGGTTACGAGCCCAATCGTCAGAGACACCCTGGTTACCAAAGAGTACGTCTGCCAGATTCACGCCATCAGCCACATCGAGTTGCGGGCGCAGGAGCGGGGCTATCTACAGAAAATCTTCGTGGATGAAGGACAGAAGGTCAAGCAAGGCCAAATGATGTTCCAAATCATGCCTATGCTCTATCAGGCTGAGCAGCAGAAAGCCAAAGCAGAAGCTGATTTTGCTGAAATCGAATTTAAAAATACCAAGTCGCTGGCCGACAGTAATATCGTCTCGAAAAACGAACTGGCGATGGCCCAGGCCAAACTGGCGAAGGCCAACGCCGAACTCTCGCTGGCCAATGTCCACCTGGGATTCACCCAAATCCGGGCGCCTTTCAGCGGCTATATGGATCACTTCCAGGTGCGGCTGGGTAGTCTGGTGGATGAGGGCGACTTGCTCACCACGCTGTCGGACAACAGCAAGATGTGGGTTTATTTCAACGTGCCGGAGGCCGAATATTTGGACTACAAGTCCAACGCCGGGAAGGACAACATGAAGCAGGTAAATCTGCTGATGGCCAACCACCAGCAGTTTCCCTATGCCGGCAAAGTGGAAACCATTGAGGCCGACTTCAACAACGAAACGGGCAACATCGCCTTCCGGGCCACTTTCCCCAATCCCAAGGGACTGCTGCGCCACGGCGAAACGGGCAGCGTGCTGGTAACGGAACAACTTAATCAGGCCCTGCTCATTCCCCAGAAAACTACCTTCGAGGTACTGGAAAAGAGATACGTGTACGTGATCGATAAGAATAACACGGTCAAGTCGCGGGAGATCACCGTTGCCGCCGAAATGCCCCACCTTTTTGCGGTAAAGTCGGGACTGAACACGGGCGACAAGATCCTGCTGGAAGGTCTGCGACTGGTACGGGAAAACGAAAAAATCAATCCAAAATTCGTGCAGCCTGCCAAGGTTTTGTCACATCTGGAATTGTACGCGGAATAATCCAACATTCTAAAAAACACAACACATGTTTAGTACTTTCATACGCCGCCCCGTATTCGCCATCGTCATATCGATCGTGATTATTTTTGTGGGTGGCCTGGCCATCAGGAGCCTACCCATTTCTCAATTTCCTGACATTGCCCCCACCACGGTCAATATCTTCATTGCCTATCCCGGCTCCAGCGCCGACGTGCTGGTCAAGTCCACGCTCATTACGCTGGAACAAGCTATCAACGGAGTGCAGGACATGCGCTACATCGCCACCGATGCTACTAGTGCTGGTGAGGCCACGCTCAGGATTATCTTTGAACCCGGTACCGACCCCAACGATGCGGTAATCCGGGTGAAAACCAGGGTGGATCAGGTGATGCCCCTGTTGCCCGATCTGGTGCAGCGCGAAGGCGTTATTATCACGCCCATCCAGCCCAGTATGTTGATGTACGTCAACCTCTATTCTAAGGAGAAGAACATCGACGAAAAATTCCTGTTCAACTACGCTACCGTCAAGATGATTCCGGAAATAAACCGGACCAAGGGGGTAGCGCGGACGCAGATTTTGGGTAGCCGTCGGTACGCCATGCGGGTTTGGCTCAATCCCGACCGGATGCGGGCCTACAAAATTTCGGTGGAAGACGTCAACGAGGCCATCGCCGAGCAAAGCGTGGTGGGTCGTCCGGGGCGGATCGGTCAAAGTTCGGGTATAGCCGCTCAATCGCTGGAATACGTGTTGACTTACAAAGGCCGGTACAACAAGCCCGAAGAGTACGAGAATATCATTATTCGGGCCAATCCCGAAGGAGAAAGCATTCACTTGCGGGACATCGCCACCGTCGAATTGGGTAGCGAGTTCTTCGATATTTATTCCAACCTTGACGGTCACCCGTCGGCGGCCATGGTGTTGAAGCAGAACTACGGTACCAACGCCAACGATGTAATTGCCGCCGTAAAAACCAAACTCGAGGAGATGAAAAAATCCTTTCCTCCGGGGGTCGACTACAAAATCAGCTACGACGTATCGCATTTTCTGGACGCCTCCATCGAGCAGGTACTCGACACGCTGCGGGATGCTTTTATTCTGGTGGCCCTGGTGGTATTCCTGTTCCTCGGCGACTGGCGGTCTACCTTGATCCCGATTCTCGCGGTTCCGGTATCGCTGATCGGCGCGTTTTTTGTCATGCAGTTTTTCGGGCTTTCCATCAACCTAATTACGCTGTTCGCCCTGGTACTGTCCATCGGTATCGTCGTGGATAATGCCATCGTGGTCGTGGAAGGGGTGCACGCCAAGATGGAAGAAAGTAACCTCACGCCCTACCGAGCCACGCTGGAAGTACTAAGTGAGCTCGGCGGAGCAATCATCGCCATTACGTTGGTAATGACGGCGGTGTTCATTCCCCTGGTATTTATGTCGGGACCGGTCGGGGTTTTCTATCGACAGTTTTCCATAACCATGGCCAGCTCCATCGTCATTTCGGCTATTGTAGCGCTCACGCTCACGCCGGTGTTGTGCGCCATGATGTTGAAAAATAATCATGGAAAACCCAAAAGCAAAAATCCGCTCGCCCGTGCGCTCGACGGTTTTAACCGGGGCTTTGAAAAATTGACCGGCAAATACGTGGGCTTGTTGAGGGCGATTGCCAGCCGACGCGTGGTTACTTTTGTCATATTGGCGGCCTTCTGCGCGGGGATATTCTACGAGAATACCATTCTGCCGGCTGGTTTTATCCCGAACGAGGACCAGGGTACCATTTATGCTATTATCCAGACGCCGCCGGGTTCTACGCTGGAGAAAACCAACGAGGTCTCGCAACGGCTGCTTAAAATTTGTGAAGAAATAGATGGCGTGGAAGGCGTGTCCTCCCTGGCTGGTTACGAGATCATGACCGAGGGACGGGGCTCTAACGCGGGTACCTGTTTGATTAACCTAAAGCCCTGGGCTGACCGCAAGCAGAACGTGCTGGAGATTATGGATGAATTAGAGGAAAAATCTAAAAATCTGGGGGCGGTCGTCGAATTCTTTGAACCACCCGCAATTCCGGGATTTGGTACGTCGGGCGGTTTCTCCATGCGTTTACTGGATAAAAACACAGAGACGGACTACCAGGAGTTTGATAAAATCAACAAGCAGTTCATGGATAACCTGAGTAAGCGTAAAGAACTTACCGGCTTGTTTACCTTTTTTGCCGCGAATTATCCGCAGTACGAACTGGAAATCGACAACAACCTGGCCATGCAGAAAGGCGTATCCATCGGAAAAGCGATGGAGAACCTCAACATCCAGATTGGTAGTACCTACGAACAAGGGTTTATTAAGTTCAACCAGTTCTTCAAGGTCTATGTACAATCCGATCCGAGTTTCCGGAAGCTGCCCTCCGACATTTTGAATCTTTTTGTCAAAAATGACATGGGAGAAATGGTGCCTTACTCGTCGTTCATGCGGCTCAAGAAAGGGCAGGGGCCCAACGAGATTACCCGCTTCAACCTGTACAACTCGGCGGCCATTCAGGGCCTGCCGGGCAAAGGCTTCACCACGGCCGATGCCATTGCCGCCATCCGGGAAGTGGCCGCCAAGACCCTGCCCAAAGGCTACGACATCGCTTTCGAGGGACTTTCCTATGACGAGTCGATCCGGGGCAACGAGTCACTGTACGTGTTCCTGATCGTGCTGGCGTTCGTGTACTTCGTGTTGGCCGCGCAGTACGAGAGTTTCATCATTCCGATGGCCGTTATATTCTCGTTGCCGGTCGGCGTGTTCGGCTCCTTCTTTATGCTTAAACTCATGGGTCTGGAGAATAACATTTACGCCCAGATTGGTCTCATCATGCTGATCGGTCTGTTGGGTAAAAACGCCGTACTGATCGTAGAATTTGCCGTGCAAAAGCGGCAGCAAGGCTTCACGATTCTGGAAGCCGCCATCGAAGGGGCCAGGGTTCGTTTCCGCCCTATTTTGATGACCTCGTTCGCCTTTGTGGCGGGCCTGATCCCGCTGATCGTTGCCACGGGAGCCGGTGCAGTGGGCAACCGCACCATTGGCGCTTCGGCCCTGGGCGGTATGTTGTTCGGTACTATTTTCGGGGTAATCATCATCCCTGGGCTGTACTACATATTTGCCCACCTGGCCGATGGCCGGAATATGATCAAAGGGGAGGACCAGGAGCCGTTGTCCGAAAACTGGACCCACCAAATGGACCCATTCCCCGCACCCGCAACCGAACTAACCACCAATCATGATTAAACAACTCAGATATAAGTGCCTGACCGTAGCCGTCGTAACCCTCCTTGTGTCAGGTTGTAAAGTGCCCGAAATGATGAATCGGGACGCTAACCGGGAGGTGCCTGCGGGTTATTACAATTCGGAGGACTCCACCAACTCGGCCCGGCTTAGCTGGCGGAATTATTTCACCGATCCCAATCTGGTCGCTTTGATCGACACTGCCCTCAGCGGCAACGGCAACCAGGAGTTGAACATTGCCTTGCAGGAGATTGCCATCTCCCAAAACGAGGTGCTGGCCCGCGCCGGTGAATACAAGCCCTTCGTCGCCCTACGTGGTGGAGCGGGTGTTGAAAAAGCCGCCCGCTACACCCGCCCCGGTGCCACGGAAGCCAACATCGACATCAAGCCCGGTCGGGAAACGCCCGATCCGCTGCCCGATTTTGTAGTGGACTTGTACGCCCGCTGGGAAGTGGACATTTGGCACAAGCTGCGCAACGCCAAGAAAGCGGCCGCGCTGCGTTTCCTGTCGTCCCGCGAGGGGCGGAATTTCACGACCACCAATATCGTCGCCGAAATCGCCACCTCGTACTACGAACTGCTGTCGCTCGACACACAATTGGCCATTCTGCAAAACAACATCGGGATTCAGAACGACGCCCTGAAAATTGTGCGGATGCAGAAGGAAGCTGCCAAGGTGACCGAACTGGCCGTGCAACGGTTTCAGGCCCAGGTGCTTAATACTCAGAGCCAGCAGTACGGCATCCAGCAGCGGATTATCGAGACGGAGAACAAAATCAACTTTCTGATGGGCCGTTACCCGCAGCGCATCGCCCGCAGCAGCGATAACTTCGAAACGATGGTCCCCGAGGTAGTTCACGCGGGCCTGCCCGTCCAACTGCTGTCCAACCGTCCCGATATCCGACAGGCCGAACTGGAACTGTCTGCCGCCAAAATCGACATCCAAGTGGCCCGGGCCAATTTCTATCCCTCGCTGGGCCTGACGGCTGACGTCGGACTCCGGGCATTTAACCCCATCTATCTGGCTAACCTGCCCCAATCGCTGATCTCATCGCTGATCGGTGACCTGACGGGGCCGCTGGTCAACAAGAACGCCATCAAGGCCACATATTACAGCGCCAACGCCCGGCAGATTCAGGCGATTTACAGCTACGAGCGCACGGTGCTGAACGGCTACATCGAGGTAATCAACCAGCTCTCAAACATCAGTAACCTGCAAAATACCTACGACCTGAAATACCAGGAAGTGCAGGCGCTCAACCAGTCGATCACGATTTCTAACAACCTCTTCCGCTCGGCCCGCGCCGATTACATGGAGGTACTGCTCACCCAGCGCGATGCCCTGGAATCACGCTTCGACCTGATCGAAACCAAAATGATGCAATTGAACGCCACGGTAGATGTGTACCGGGCGTTGGGTGGCGGCTGGAATTGAAGGAGTTAGTGAAGGTTTTGTGAAAATGAAATCCCCCGGCGCGGCAGCATCGGGGGATTTTTTTGTTGAGGAAACTCGTAGCGTCTCTAATTTCATTCTCTCTACCAAATAGCTTACATTTGGAAAAAGAACCAGCATGACCATGAAGACATCAATCGATATTCAGCAACTACCCCAGACCATAGAAGAGTTTATGGCTTGGGAACCCAATGACGGCTATAAATACGAGTGGAACGATGGCGAAATCATCAGATTTGAAAGCATGAAAAAGAAGCACCTTTTAATTCTTAGGACACTTGGCCGTTTGTTCGACAGCACAGAAGCTTACAAACAAGGGGGTGATCTATTACCTGAGCAGGATGTGTGGCTGACGGGCATTCAAATGCGCCGTCCAGATTTAGGGTACTTCAGCGGGGAGCAGATCAATAATAGTCTTTTGTCAGACGATGAACCTATTCCTGCTTTTGCCATCGAAATTGTTTCCCCCACCGATGACGCTATCAGAGTCGAAGATAAATTAGTCGAGTACTTCAAATGTGGTGTACAGGTAGTGTGGCACGTGTATCCCGAAAACCAAGTCGTTTACGTCTACACCTCCCGCAAAAATGTCAAAATCTGCACGGAGGACGACATCTGTTCTGCTCAACCCATCTTGCCCGATTTTGAACTAAGCGTGAACGACCTTTTTGCCGGGCCACAATTGAGTTGAAAAGCTTTTTGTAATTTTTAACTCCCAACTCTCAATCACCTGACCAGGTCGTGTATCCGGAACATTTTCAAGTTGAAAAGGGACGCGGTGTTCCAGCATTTGTACGAACAGGCGGAGTCGGGTGTGGGGTTTGCCGCTTGAACATCGACCTGCTTTATGATTCAATAAATATCCTTGCAAGTTGCTGATAACAAAGAATTTATTTAGCTAAAATTTAATTCTTTTTCCTTCCTTTGCTGCAACAACCCCAACTCATTTCGCGTAGTATAAAAAGTGCTCCGGCCTTTTAAAAAAAGATTTTCAGGAAGTCCAATTCGCTCCGTTAAACCCATCCCTTACCACCGCCGTCGAAGGCCAGATTTATAAAAATGACAGGTATGCGCACGTCCGTCGATTAATATTCACTCATTCACTCATTCTATCGTTAAAGAATGGCCTGGACCCAGCAACGCACCCAACCCCTCGCCCCCGCCGAAATCGCCCACTTTCTGAGGCGGGCTTCCTTCGGGGCTTCGCCCGCGCAGTTGAAAGCGTACCAGGGCCGCACTGCTGCCGAGCTATTCGACGACCTGGCCAAGGCACCCGCCCCGCCACCACCTACTGACTCCGATGGCAAGACCTTCCACGACCTGGGCTGGGGCTATCCCGAAACCGACCCGCAGAAGCGCAACCAACTCGATAACCAACGCCGACTGCAAGTCAAGAAATGGTGGCTGGGGTTAATGCTGGATCCGGCACGTGGCTTCGCCGAAAAAATTACGCTCTTCTGGCAGAATCACTTCGTCATCGAGTCGGATACGGTGCAGGATGTGCGCTTCCAGTACCGCTACCTCGAAACCATCCGGCGCAACGCGCTGGGCAACTTCCGCACTTTCGCGATCGACATCAGCCAGGACCCGGCGATGCTTCGTTACCTCAACGGTACCGAAAACACCAAGGACAAGCCCAACGAAAACTACGGCCGCGAACTGATGGAACTCTTCACGCTGGGGCGCGGCAACTACACCGAGTCCGACGTGAAGGAAGCCGCCCGGGTGCTGACGGGTTGGAAGGCAATCAACTACCGCAATGCCCTCACCGAGGTAATCCAGTCGCGGTTTTACGCAGGTCAGCACGATCAGGAGAAAAAGGTTTTTTCGGAAAATTTCCAGAATAAAGCCATTGAGGGTCGCCCCGGAGACCAGGGCGGCGAACTGGAACTCGGCGACCTTTTGGACATGATTTTTGTCCACCCCGAGTCGGCGCGGTTCATCGTTCGCAAGCTGTATCGCTGGTACTTCACGGGCGAAATCAGCGACGAAGTCGAGAAAAACTTCATTGAGCCACTGGCCGTCGGCTTCCGCAAAGACCGCGAACTCAAGCCTCTCATCCGGCGGATGCTGACCAGCGACCACTTCTTCGATCCGGCCCTGCGCGGCGGCCAACTTCGCTCGCCGCTGGATTTCATCATGGGCAGTTTCGTGGCTTTTGGAATCACTTCGCCCTCACCCGAAAAAGATCGTAACAAGTACGACGCCCTCACCAACAACCTGCTGAACCGCTCCAAACTCATGGAAATGGAGGTGCTGGAACAGCCGACGGTTTTCGGCTGGCGTCCCTACTACGACACGGGTTATTACAAAATCTGGATTAGCGGCACCACGCTGGGCCTGCGCGGCGACTTTACGGATCTGCTTATAAAAGGCAATAGACAGTACGGCGTGCAGGTCGATACGCTAAAATGGGTCGCCTCCTTCGTCAGCGACCCCGGCGACCCGCTGGTACTCGTCCGGGAAGTGTGGGGCCTGCTCATGGCCGTCGAGCCCACCCAGGCCCAACTCGACAACCTGATGGACGATGCCCTGCTCGACGGTATCCCGCGTTACGAGTGGGCCGAAATTTGGAATAAATACAAAGACAAGGGCCTGGAAGACGACGTGCGTAACCGCCTGAATCCTTTTGTATTGTACGTGCTTCGTTTGGCGGAATATCAACTTTCTTAGTCTCAACTGTCTACTATGAAAAGACGCTCATTCCTAAAAACCTCGTCCCTCACCGCGCTACTGCCCTGGACTTTGAACGGGCTGGGGGCGCGGGCCTTTGGGCAGGAGACTTCGGCTTTCCTGAATGCCCTCGGTACCACCGTTGACGCCAACGACCGCGTGCTGGTCGTGATTCAGCTCAATGGCGGCAACGACGGGCTTAATACCGTCATCCCGCTGGATCAGATGGGAACCTACCAGAAAATCAGGGCCAACATCGCCATTAAGGAAACCGAAGTGCTGAAACTCCGCTACCACGAACAGGCTGGGCTGCACCCGTCGCTCAAAGGATTCCAGGATTTGTATAATGATGGTCGCCTGTCGATCGTCGAGAACGTGGGCTATGAGAATCCGAGCTTTTCGCACTTCCAGGCCAACGACATCTGGTTCAAGGGCGACAGTACACCTAACGATACCACCTCGGGCTGGCTGGGCCGTTACCTGGAAGAGCGCTTCGCGGGCTACCCCGAAGGCTACCCCAATAAACAAATGCCTGATCCACTGGCGATTCAAATCAGCGCGGTGGCTTCCACGGCCCTGCTCGGTCCTGGTCAGTCGGTGGCCCTGGCGATTCAGGACGTGGATACCTTCGCCCGACTCATCGGCGAAAAGCCCTCTGCACCGCCTTCGCCCAACCTCAACGCCCTGGCCAGCGACTATGTGGATTTCGTCCGCAGCCAGCAGACGCTCTCGGTGGCCTACGCCGACCAACTCAAAAATGCCGCCAGCAAGGGCAACGACAGCGCCAACTATCCGCCCGGCAACCGCCTGGCCGATCAACTTAAACTCGTGGCCCGGCTCATCAAAGGGGGCTTGCGAACCAAGGTGTATTATGTGACGCTGGGTGGCTTCGATACCCACGCGAATCAGCTTATTTTGCACAACAACCTGCTCACGCAGTTGGCCGACGCTACCAAGGCTTTCCTGGACGATCTCAAAACCAACAAGCTCGACGACCGCGTGGTGGGTATGACTTTCTCGGAGTTTGGCCGCCGCGCCTACTCCAATGGCGGCGCGGGCACCGATCACGGCTGGGCCTCGCCGCAGTTTGTGTTTGGCCACGGCATCAAGACCCAATTTATTGGCAAAAGTCCCGACCTTTCCAATTTGGTCAACAATAACATCAAAATAGAACACGATTTCCGGCAGGTATACGCCAGTCTGCTGCGCGACTGGTTCGAGGTGGACGAGGCCACCGTACGCCGCGTGTTGCTGGGCGGCAATTACGAGGTGGTTCCCATTTTCCGCGAAACCGTCACCGCCGTGGAACCCACTTCTGAACTGGTCACGATTTATCCCAACCCCGCCACCACCGAAGCCCGGCTGGTGTGGCCGATGGGGGAGGAATTGAAAAACGTAGAGTTGGTGGATCTTTCGGGCCGGGTGCAGCCCGCCACTGCTCAACTGCTGAAAAGCAATGAAGTAATGCTGGATTTACGCCGCGTCCAGCGAACGCATTATGTCGTCAGATTAGAAACTACGCGTTCGGGGTACAGCCGTAAGCTATTAGTACAATAGGGGCGGACACACAGGTCCGCCCCTACAAGCTTGGCGGTAGGTCACCTTTTCCCGAACCCCACTTTTCATTTGGCGTTTTCCCCATCATTAAAACCAACTCTCCACCCGCCGTCAGTTGCTCATGTGTGAGGTAAGTTTTCGTGAAAGCCTTACCGTTTAATTTAGCCGATTGGATATACGGCGCGTCAGGAGCGCTGTTTTTGGCAACAATCTTGAATGTCTTGCCATTGTCTAATTTAAGGGCTACTTCGGAAAGTGCCGGACTACCCAGTACGTAATAAGGTGTGCCGGGACAAACCGGGTACAGGCCCGCCATGCTGAACACCAGCCAGGCTGACATCTGGCCACCGTCTTCGTTGCCACTCAGGCCATTGGGCGTAATGCCGTATTCCTCTTTGATGATTTTTCGGACCTGCTTTTGCGTTTTCCAGGGTTCGCTTGCGTAAGCGTAGAGGTAAGCAATCTGGTGATTGGGTTCATTGCCGTGCCAGTAGTAATTCTGCTGAAAAAGCGTGTCCAGCTTATCGACAAAAGCCTTGCGTCCGCCCACGTGCTGCATGAGTCCGGCTACGTCCTGCGGGACAAAAAATGTGTACTGCGCCGGGGAGCCTTCGGTAATAAAGGAGGCGCGGGTGGCAAACGGGTCGAAGTTGGCGCTCCAGCGGCCATCGGCGTGGCGGCCTCGGGCGTAACCCGTGCCGGGATCGATGACGTTTTTGTAGTTCAAAGCCCGTTTTTTGAGTAGTGCCGCGTCCTGCGTATGGCCCAGCGACTGCGCCAAAGTCGACAGACAAAAATCGTCGTAGGCGTATTCCAGCGTCCGGGAGGTTTGCTCGCGCTTGTGAAAGGCCTGCCACACGCTGTCTTCCAGCGGCACGTAGCCGTATTTCAGGTAGCTCTCCAACGCCCGGCGACCTTGTCCGGCGGCGTAGCTTGCGGGGTCGGTATTGGGTTCAAAGGCGTTTTTGCGCAAATATTTATACGCCTTTTCGACATCGAAACCACGCACCCCCTTAGCGTAGGCATCGGCCATCGTGCTCAGCACGTGGTCGCCGACCATCGCGGCGGTGTAGCTGTTCCAAAGCGGAAAAATTGGCATCCAACCGCCTTGCTCGGCTTTGGTCGTTAAGGACTGCATCATGTTGGCGACCTTCTTGGGTTCCAGCAGAATATGCAGCGGCATGGCCGAGCGGAAGGTGTCCCAGAGGCTGAAATCACAGTAGTAGTCCTGGCCGTCGGTTTGGCGGATAGGCGTCCCGCCCGCGAAGGACGGGTAGCTGCCGTCGGCATCCGAAAAAAGTCGGGGCGTGAGCTTGCTGCGGTAGAGGGCGCTATAAAAAAGCGTCTTGTCTTCCTGGGAACCCTGCGCGGTCATTTTGCCCAAAGCCTGATTCCAAATGGCTTCATTGGCTTGCCTTATTTTTTCGAAATCAAAATCAGAAATTTCGACTGCCAGGTTCTGCCGGGCCGCTTCCAGGCTGGTAAAGGAAGTACCCACGCGCACGGTTACGGTCTGACTTTTCTTGCCAAAAGAAACGTAGGCACCCAGACTCTCGCCGCGTTGCTTGCTGCCGATAGCGGCGTTAGTATTCGCCTGAACGGCATCATCGCGCCAGGTGCCGTACTGGTCGAAAGGCTTGTCGAACTGCACCACAAAATACCCGCTGAACCCAGCCGATTGACCCGAACCCTGATAAATGCGGTGGACTGGGTTGTAGCCCACGATTTCGCCTTTCTCGGGGAGAATTTCTACAAATCCCTCACCCTCGTCGCTGTTGGGTTCCAGCAGAATCGTGTGGTCGTCGCTGCTTTGGAAGCTGAACCGCAACAGGCCACAACGGGCCGTGGCGGTCATTTCGGCTTTGATTTTATGGTCGAGTAAGTCCACGGAGTAGTAAGCGGGCGTAGCCACTTCCTGGTTGTGGGTGAAACGCGAAGCCCGCTCTTGGGGGCGGGTTTTCAACTCGCCCGAAACCGCCATGATCGTGGCCGAGCCGTAATCCTGCACGCATCCACCGTTGAGCCAGTGCGTTCCCCGGAAGCCCTGGATTTTGGTGTCTTTAAAATAATAAGGAGATATACACTTGGTTTCGGTCGCCTGGGTTTGGGGCGTCCACTGCGTCATGGCGTAGGGCGTACCGACGGCGGGCATGGTTTGGCCTTTCAACTCACCGCCACTGGTGCTGTGCCGCTGGGCGCTACCCGCCGAGGCTGGTTCGGTGCCAATCAGCGTGTTGACGTAGGTGATGGGGGCGGGTTGGGCATAGGTTTTTATTTCAAAAAATAAAAAAATAAGCAGGAAAAGCGAAAAGGCGCGTGGTTGCATTGGTAATGTTTTGTGAAAAAATCTAATTCCGTATCTTGTCTTCCCTCAAAAACATCTTCTGACCTGATTATACTTTTTCAAAAGAGAAAGAAGCTTTTTTCCCTATCCACTATTTACTATCCACTAAAATGAACCTTCACGTAATCGATACCGGATTCTTCAAACTCGACGGCGGGGCTATGTTCGGCGTGGTACCGAAAGTACTTTGGCAAAAATACAATTCCGCAGATACCAGCAACCTTTGCACCTGGGCTATGCGCTGTCTGTTGATTGAGGACGGCAACCGCCTAATCCTGATCGATACGGGCATGGGTGACAAACAGAGTGCGAAGTTTTTTAGCTACTACGTGCCGCACGGCGACGCCGCGCTGCTGAAATCCATCCGCGAAGCGGGCTTCCAACCCGAAGACATTACGGACGTCCTGCTCACGCACCTGCACTTCGACCACGTGGGAGGAGCTGTGGTGCGAGATGGCGAAAAGCTTCGTACTACTTTCCCGAGCGCAACCTACTGGTCTGACGCCGATCACTGGGACTGGGCTTTGCACCCTAACCCGCGCGAAAAGGCTTCTTTTTTGGAAGAAAATATTTTACCCATTCAGGAATCAGGACAACTAAAGTTCGTCGAGGATAGGTCGCCTTTTCCTAACATCGACTTCATCAAAGTAGATGGTCACACGGAGCAAATGATGTTGCCCGTCATCAATTACAAGGGCAGAGCACTCATCTACGCCGCTGACCTCATTCCCTCGTCGGCGCACATCTCGCTTCCCTGGGTCATGGCTTACGATGTACGACCTTTGCTTACCATGGAAGAAAAAGAGCGGGTCCTGAACCGGACCGTCGAAGAAGACGCCATCCTGATTTTTGAACACGATCCCATCCACGAAGCGGCGGTTCTGGAAAAAACGGAAAAAGGTGTAAGGGTGAAGGAGCGGGGAAGGCTGGGTGATTTTGTTTAATCGTGTAATTGTTGAATTGTTTGGTGTTTGTTTGTTTAGGACGTTAATAACGATTGCAAGAATTTGCGCCGGGCGGGCGTTCCCGTTATACAATTCAACGATTACACAGTTAAACAAATGAAAACGGGTCTCGTACTTTCCGGCGGCGGCGCCAGGGGCATCTCGCACCTGGGTGCAGTGAAGGCGCTCAATGAGCGCGATATTTTTCCTGACATCATTAGTGGCACCAGCGCCGGGGCCGTTACTGGCAGTTTGCTGGCCCACGGCTATACACCGGATGAAATCCTCGAAATGATTATCGATACTAGCTTTGTCCGTTACGTACGCCCTACCTTCGCGGGTAGCGGTCTGCTGCGGATGGATCGTTTGGAAGAGATTCTCAAAAAATACATTCCCGAAAACACCTTCGAATGTCTGAAAATACCGCTCATCGTGTCGGCGACCGATATTTTTGCGGGCGAGACCGTCTATTTCAAAGAAGGCGAACTGGCTCGTCCCGTCCTGGCGTCGAGCTGTCTGCCGGGCTTGTTTGCCCCAATGGAGTACCAGGGCCGGCATTTGGTGGATGGCGGCGTGCTGAGCAATATGCCCGTCGAGCCACTGGAAGGCGTAGCTGATTACCTCATCGGTGTCCACTGTAATCCGTTCAAATTATTGCATCCGCCCCGCTCCACCCGTGAGGTGGTATACCGCAGTCTTATTCTGGCTGTTCACGCCAAGACTAAGGAGCGCTTCGAGAAGTGTAATCTGCTGCTCGAAGCTCCGCAGTTGGGTGATTACAGCGTGTACGACCTCCGCAAAGCCCGCGAACTCTTCGTGTTAGGCTATCGCCACGCCCGGCAGGTATTGGCGGAGACTCCAGCCTTGGCTTTGCCCTGATTTTATCCTTTGGCTTTCAACTGTTCCCGCCTATTTTCTCATAAAAATCTAAAACCGAGGTTTTGTATATTTCCAATAAAAAAACATGCGGCAAGCATACTGTCGTCTGGCCTGGTATTGCCTTTGTAAATGAAGAGAATGTTAAGAGAAACCTAGTCAACTGGGCCTAATCGGCGTTTATTGACAGTTTGTAACTACAAGAAGAGATACAGATTCCGAATAATGTTTTACAAAAAGGGTGCGTATATTTCATAATCTTTGGTATAATAAATTTAAGACGGAGTGTTTGAATTGTGTTTTCGATTACTTACATTTGTATTAACGATTACCATTTTTAACCTAAACTAATTAGTAAATGAGGAAAAATTTACTGCTGAGCCTCTTATTGGTGTGCTCGACTTGGGTGGCTTCGTTCGCCCAGGACCGGAAAGTTACCGGCAAAGTGACTGCGTCGGAAGACGGCAGCGCACTTCCCGGCGTATCTGTGGTTGTAAAAGGCAGCAACACGGGTACCAATACCGATGCCGA
This sequence comes from Cytophagales bacterium, assembly GCA_038235275.1. GTDB lineage: Bacteria > Bacteroidota > Bacteroidia > Cytophagales > Spirosomataceae > Persicitalea. Next base: position 67,750 of record JBBSUC010000025.1, read on the forward strand.
TGGAAACTACTCCATCAACTTGCCTGCTTCTAACGCCGCCCTGGTTTTCAGTTTCGTCGGAACGGTCACCCAGGAGGTCAACGCCGGAAACCGCTCCGTTATCAACGTGGCGCTGGCTTCTGACACAAAGAACCTTCAGGAGGTGGTCGTGACAGCCATCGGTATCCAGCGCGAGAAGAAAGGGTTGGGTTACGCGGTGTCGGGCGTCGATGGCGACCAGATGGCCCAGCGCTCCGAGCCGGATCCGCTGCGTGCCCTATCAGCCAAGATGCCCGGCGTGAATGTCACGGGCGGTGGCGGTGCCCCCGGCCAGGCGACCAAAATCAACATTCGCGGCTTCAACTCGCTGACGGGTTCTACCCAGCCATTGTTCGTCGTGGACGGTATTCCGTTCGACAACTCGGTGAACGCAGGGGGTTCGGACAGCTTTGCCTCTAACACGGGTGCTTCCAACCGCGCCTATGACATCGATCCCAACAACATCGAGTCGGTATCGGTCCTGAAAGGGGCCGCTGCGGCCGCGCTTTACGGTTCGCGGGCGATCAATGGCGTAATCCTCATTACCACCAAGGCGGGCAGCAAGAAAGCCCGCAAGGGAATGGAGATCACGCTGAACTCTTCGTACAACCAGGAATCAATTTCGGCGTTGCCTGATTACCAGGATACCTATATGCAGGGGTCCAACCAGAACTACAACGGCGGCTTCATCGGCAACTGGGGCGCGCCCTTCCCCTCGCAGGTGGACAAAATCAATCAGGAGGTGTACGGAGGACGGACGCGCTATACCAAAGACGTTTCTTTCTACGCCAATGGACCCAATAAAGGGAAACCCTATCCTGCCGGCACGGCCGAGCACCCGCTGAACCTGCGCAATAACCTGTGCGCCATCTACCCTAACTTGTGCGACGAATACGGCAACGGCATTGCCGTGCCTCTGGTTCCCCATGACAACGTGGGCGGTTTCTTCCGTAAAGGAAGCCTGATCGAGAACGGACTGAATATCAGTTCGACGGGTGACAAAACCAGCCTGAACGCCACGGTGTCGCGCATGACCAATAAGGGGATCGTTCCCACGCAGGAAAGCTCGCGTACCAACATCAGCTTCGGCGGTAACGCTCAACTGGCTAACGGCGTGACCGTAAGCGGTAACGTCAACTACGTAAATACGACCACCGATAACCCGCCCCTGGGGGCCGGTTTCTACACCGACTACGGTGGGTTTGGTAACGAGGGCTCTATTTTCGGTCGACTTTTCTACCTGCCCCGTAACTTTAACCTGAATGAGTATCCCTTCGAGAACCCGCAGACGGGCGCAAACCTGTTTTATCGTCCTTTGGATAATCCACTATGGTCGGTGAAATACAATCGTTCGTTGAGTACGGTCAACCGGGCTTACGGCAACATGGCCCTGACTTACGACATCGCTCCCTGGATCAGTGTATTGGTCAAGGGAGGTATCAACACCTACACCGACGCCCGTCAGCGCTATCAGGCCAAGGGCGGGAATTCCGCCCCGCTGGGCTTTGTGCGCCGGGACAACGTCGGCTTCACCGAGCAGGACTACAATGCCATCGTCACGATTACGAAAGACTTCAGTGAGGACTTTTCGTTCCGCGCCCTGGTCGGCGGTAACGCCAACCAGCGTACCCGCACCCGCCAAACTTCTACGGGTACTGATATTATCTCGCGGGGGCTGAACAATCTGGACGCCACCGCCACGGTGTTGGCCAATCAGGACTACCGTTCGCTGCGCCGCCTGTACGGCGTGTACGCCGATATGCAGTTTGGTTATAAAAACTTCGTTTTCGTGGGTCTGACGGGCCGGAAGGATTGGTCTTCGACGCTGCCCATTGACAATCGCACCTATTTCTATCCGGCAGCAACGCTTTCGGTCGTGCTTTCGGACGCTTTCAAAATGCCTTCGCAAATCGATCTGTTGAAAGTGCGGGCTGCCTACGGCAAAGTGGGATCGGACACTGACCCCTACCGCATTCAAAACGTCTATCCGCTGGGCCAGGCTTATCGCTCGGCCGCCGGGCAGATCGTGTACAACGCCACGGCCAGCAACACGCTCAACAACGCCGAGCTACGGCCTGAGTTTAAAACTGAATACGAAACCGGCGTCGAGTTGCAGTTGTTCAAAAACCGGATTGGCCTGGATTTGACTTACTTCAATTCCAACGCCGAAGACCAGATCGTGGAACAGCGCATTCCTTCCTCGTCTGGCTACAACTTCAAAGTGGTAAACGCGGGTTCGATCAACAATAAAGGTTGGGAAGTTGGCCTGACGCTGGTACCCATCGAACTGAGTAGTGGCTTCCGCTGGACGAGCTATTTTGCCTTCACGCGGATTCGCTCTATCGTAACCGATGCGGGTCCTCAAGGCGAAATTTTCCTGGGAGGAACGGGCACCTCGGCTTTAGGCGCCATCCACCGGACGGGTCAGCCTTATGGCCAAATCTACGGTACGCAGAACGCGCGTGACGATGCCGGCAACCTGCTGATCAACGAACTCACGGGGCTGCCCTTCGCCAACCCCAGTGCCGACATCATCGGTAATCCCAACCCCGACTTTACCCTGGGCTGGACCAACACTTTTTCTTGGAAAGGCTTCACCGTAAATGCGCTCATTGACTGGCGTCAGGGCGGCGACATCTGGTCGTCAACGGCGGCGTCGCTGCTGCTGCGCGGTCAGTTGGCTAACTCCACCGACCGCGAAGGCCTGCGGGTGATTCCTGGTGTGTATGGCGACCCCTCTACCTTCAAGCCCATTCTGGGCGCGGACGGTCAGACGGTCAAGAATACGACCGGTATCACTTCCTTCGACTATCACTTCTCCAACGGATTTGGTGCCTACGGACAGGATGAGGTCAATGTCTATGACGCCACGACGATTCGCCTGCGCGAATTGTCGGTGGGCTACGCGGTTCCCAAGCGTTTCCTGACCAAACTGCCCTTTGGCAGCGCCCGTCTCACCGTATCGGGCCGTAACCTATGGTGGAAAGCGCCCAATATGCTACCCGGCCTGAACTTCGACCCCGAGACGCTGGCTTCCTTCCCGGATTCCAACGTACAGGGCTTCGACCTGGGCGCTCAGCCCACCACGCGCCGCCTGGGTGCCAACCTAGTGCTGACGTTCTAAGCGAGCCGATTTCCATATTCAAAATCTGATTTCAAGAAATATGAACATACTGAAAACAACCTACAAAGGACTGCTGACCCTGGGACTGCTCGTGTCCCTGGGAAGCTGTAGTATTTTCGATTTGGACGTCAATACTGACCCCAACAACCCGACCAGCGCTGATTACGCCCTGCTCTTGCCCGCCGCTCAGTTGCGTTCGGTGGATTACTTTGAGGCCCTCAACAACGATACCCATGGATTCATGGGCTGGTTGTCAAGTTCCGATACATACGATCTCACTTTCACCTCTTACAATGGTACCTGGAATAACTTTTATTCCGGGCCAATGAAGGATTTGGAGGAAATTATCGTGAGTGCAGAAACCAATCAGGTAACCCGTTACCTGGGCGTGGCGCAGGTGATGAAAGCCTATTTCTTTGGCAATTTCGTGGATATGTTCGGTGATGTGCCGTATTCTGAGGCATTCGCCGGTGGATACGCCGAGTCGAACATCAACCCTAAGTTCGATAATGGTAAGGACATCTACGCCGATCTCATCAAGCTGTGCGACGAGGCGGTAGTGAATCTGGCCAAGCCCTCTTCGGTGCCGTTAAACGGCGACCTGTTTTACGCAGGCAACCTCACCCGGTGGCGCAAATTGGCCAAAACGGTGAAACTTCGCTTGCTGATCAATTCCCGTCTGGTAGATCCCGCTGCTAAAGCTACCCAGATTAAAGCTATTTTGGACGAAGGCGATTACATCACTTCGCCGGCCGACGACTTTATTTTTAAGTACAATAAAGTAGTTGCCCCCGACGGACGTCATCCCTGGTACCAGTCAGCTTACGTAGCTTCCAACAGCAACTTTACGTATTTCCTGCACCAGCCCATTGTGGAGATGCTGCGCGACGACGATCCGCGGACGCCCTTCTACTTCAAGCGTCAGACCAAGAAAATCTTCAATCCCGAAGATCCTACCGACGCTTCTACCATCCCGTGTTCGCAGCTATCGGGTTGCAAATATGCCTACTTGGTGCTGAATCCCGAGGTGATCAAAACCCTCTACACGGACAAAGGTAAACCCTTCACCCAGGCCGATAAGGAATACCTCGCAGGTTTCTTCGGTCGTGACCGGGGCGACATCTCGGGTGTTCCCGCCGACGTGGATTTCCGGCTTTCTCCGGGAACTTATCCGGCGGGTGGTTCATACGACGCCTCTGCCGCCCAAACGGGTGGCACGGGGGCCAAAGGGGCCGGGGACGGCATCCAGCCTATCATCACAAGCTGGATGACCAAGTATTACAACATAGAAGCCATTCTGATGCTGGGAGCAACGGGCGACGCTAAAAAACTTTTTGAGCAGGCCATGCGCGAGCAGATCGCCAAAGTGGTGACCCTGGGGTTGGCGTCGGACCCCAACAATGCGAAGGCACCCGCCCAGGCAGACATCGACAAGTACATCAACCTGTACCTGGCGAAATTCGACGAGGCACCCAACGCCGCCCAAAAGCTGAACGTCGCCTTAAAGCAAGCCTGGTTCTCGAACCTGGGCAACGGTTACGAGATATACAATGCCTTCCGCCGTACCGGGTATCCTAACGATATCCAGATTCCGGTGCAGCGCATTCGTAATTTCCCCCTGCGCCTGCCACAGCCGCAGCAGGAGACTTCCCTGAACAAGAATGCACCGCAAACGCCTCCGGCTTTCGATAGTCCGGCGGGTGCTGTCTTCTGGGACATACTGAAGTTCAAGTTTAACTAAGACATACCGAGAGAAATGATGAAAAATATAAAGAAAATAGCCGCCTTTTCGCTGCTGCTGGGAGTAGTGGTAATGATATCCTGCAAGGACGACAGCCTGAGCCCTAACCTGACGCCCGAAGGTAACGCCAATGGCTTCGGCACTTTCCTGGTGAGTGGCAAGCCCCAGAAAGATCCCTTTGATCTCACCAAAAGCCAGACCCAGAGATTGGGAACCGACTTTTTGACGGTGAAACCCGGCTTCGCCAGCGTTCCGGCTACCATTTCCTGGTCATCCTTTGACAAAAAGGTGAAGGTCAACAAAATCGAACTCTTTGTGAAGCTAGACGAGGCTTACGTGGATAAGGACGGTAACAAAGTTGTGGCCATGCACGGTGGTGAGGGTAAGTTGCTTACCACCATCACCCCGGCGGGAATGTACGAAGCCAATAACTTCACGATCGACCCAGCGAAGGTGTACGACCTACTGAAAGATTCCAAGTTCGATTACGACGATGGGAAGGGAGAGGTGAATGTTTTCACCTCGAACCCGCTGCGCACTGCTACCTCACGTTTCTTAGGCAACCGCGACGTGCCGTTCCGCAACCGAGTTATTTCCATTGGCGGCGACGACATCGAAATCACCTGGAAACTTTACAGCGAAGACGGCCAGTTATACCGAAGCTGGAGTCCGTCCGTCTGCGAAGAATTTGTGGGTGCCAACTGCCGCATCGTGACCCGAGTTCGCTAGGTGCTGACTTTTCCATTCTATGCAACTTAGTGAGAGCGGACCGGGGGGTTCGCTCTTTTTTTGCTTTTTTATAAAAACAAAACCTGACTCGAAAGCCCGGTTTATGAAGCTGTGTTTCCTCGGAATTCTACTGCTAATTTCATCCCGGTGTTTTTCCCAAAAGAAAATCACCTATTACGCTGACGTGGAACCCGTCCTGCAAAGTAACTGCGTCGAATGCCACCACGCGGGCGGCATCGGCCCCTTTCCGCTGACGACCTACGAAAACGTAGCTAAACGTGCCAAATTCATCGCCAAAGTGACCGAAAGCGGCTACATGCCGCCCTTCCGCGCCGACCTCAGCTTCCAGCGCTACGCCAATGAACGGGGACTGACGGCGGAGGAGATTGGAACAATCGGGGAGTGGGTGAGGCAGGGGGCTTTGGAAGGGAAAAGGGTTGACCGACACCCCGGTGCGGGTCAACGGTTAATCGCTGCGCCGGAGCGGATTGATGGCAACAAGTCCTTGCGCCGTGGCAACGGACCGCCTCTGCGTAAAAACTTTGTGACCTCTGCGGTTGAGAATAAATCGCTGAAATTCTTTATGACCCAGCCTTACGAGGTCAAAGGCAACGGGCAGGAGGATTTTCGGTTTTTTAATATGCCGACAAATCTTGAAAAAGATGTGTATGTAAAAGCGATCGAGTTTATCGTCGGCAACCGTAAGGTGCTGCATCACAGTCGACTGATGACCGACACCACCCGCACCATGCGCGATATCGATGGCTTGGCCGAAGCCGACCCCCAAGTGGCAGAATTTCAAAAGACGCCCCTGGAAGAAGAATTTCTCTATGGCTGGGTACCGGGAAACGATCGCATCGACTTCCCACCCGGTACGGCCAAGCGCATTCGTGCGGGTACCGACCTGCTGCTCAATATGCACTACGCCCCTTCACCCGTTGACGAAACAGACCAGTCGGGCGTCCGCTTTTACCTTACCGATTCGGCTTTGGTGGAGCGGGAAGTGAAGACGTTGACCCTGACCGAAAACGATATCACGAACCAGCCTTTCGTGTTGCCCGCCGAGAGTAAGCCGACTTTTTACATGAGTTACGGCCCCACGCAGCAGGATGTCTCGCTGATATCGGTCATGCCACATATGCACTTTCTGGGCAAAAGCTTCCGGGCCTTCGCCATCACTGCCGACGGTGAACTGATTCCCTTCGTGAAAATTAATAATTGGGACTACAACTGGCAGATGACCTATCAGTTTAAGGAACTCCTGCACCTGCCAAAAGGCTCCACAATTATCGCTGAGGGAACCTACGACAACACCTCCCGAAACCCCGAGAATCCCAACCAGCCCGCCCGCGAGGTGACCTATGGCTGGAATTCTACGAGCGAGATGATGAATTTGGTGTTGTACTACGTCCCCTACCGTCAGTAGTCAGGCGGCGAAAAGGACTTTTTTTTGTCAAAAAAACAAAATATTCTACCCTATATGTATATTTACCTGCACAAACTATTACTTCTTAACCTAAACTATTCACTAAATGAGGAAAAAACTACTCTTGAGCCTCGTATTGTTGTACTCATCCCTGGCGTATTCCTACGCCCAGGACCGGAAAGTTACCGGAAAAGTGACCGCGTCGGAAGACGGTAGCGCGCTTCCCGGCGTATCCGTGGTTGTAAAAGGCAGCAACACGGGTACCAACACCGATGCCGATGGAAACTACTCCATTAGTGTCCCTTCTGCCAGTGCTACCATGGTTTTTAGTTTTGTGGGGACTTCAACCCAGGAAATCGAAGTGGGTAATCGCTCCACGGTGGATGTGCAGTTGGTTTCTGACACCAGAAATTTGCAGGAGGTGGTCGTGACGGCCCAGGGGATTGTTCGGGAAAAACGGGCGCTGGGTTACGCGGTGGCCACAGTGGACAAGAAACTGATCGAAGACCGTCCCCAAGCCGACGTAGGCCGGGTGTTGCAGGGCAAGATCGCCGGTGTGAACATCACGGCCACTTCGGGCGTGTCGGGTACGGGCACCAACATCACGATTCGTGGCTACTCGTCCATTACGGGTTCCAACCAACCGCTGTTCGTGGTGGACGGCGTACCCTTTAACTCCAGCACCAACTCGCGCGGCGGGTTCACGGGGGGCGGGCAATCGGCTTCCAGCCGCTTTCTGGACATCGACCCCAACAACATCGAGAACATCACGGTACTGAAGGGACTGGCGGCCACCGTAACGTACGGCGACCAGGGCCGCAACGGCGTTATTCTGGTCACGACTAAAAACGGCAGCAAGAAAAACCGCCCCACGGAAGTTAACCTCACGCAATCGGTATTTGCCAATAAGGCCAACCTGCCCACCTACCAAAACCAGTACGTGGGCGGCTTCCAGCAAAGCCTGGGCTACTTTTTCAGTAACTGGGGACCGACGATCGAAGAAGCGAAAATCTATCCTTCCCAGAATACCAACTCGGCCCTCACCACCCACCCCTACGCCAACCTGACCACTTCGGGCGGACTACGGGGGGCTTTGGCCGATTACGTAGCCTCGGTAAGTCCCTACGAGATTGCCGTGTTCCCCAACAATGTAAAAGACTTCTTCCGAACGGGCAAAATTTCCAATACTTCCCTGAATATCTCGGGTGGTGGCGAGAAGGTAAGCTACAATATGTCGGCGGGCTACAACACGGAACAGGGCTACATTCCCGAAAATGGCCTGAAGCGCCTGAACCTTGGTCTGGGCCTAAACGCGCAAATGACCAAAAAACTGAACGTGATCACGTCGTTCAATTTTTCCAACACCGACCAGTCGACGCCCCCATTGAGCGGCGGTACGGGTAACAATACCCTGGATTTTCCCTCGGTGCTGGCCAACGTACTCTATACGCCCCGGCAGGTAAACCTCACGGACTGGCCTTTTGAAAGCCCCGTTACGGGCGGCACGGTGTACTACCGCTCGGGTAACGACATTCCCAATCCGCGCTGGATTCTGAAAAATTACAAGACCACCGACGTGGTAAGCCGGTTGTTCACCGCCACGACTTTCAACTATCAGTTGTCCAATGACCTTAACCTGATCTATAAAGTAGGTTTGGATACTTACACCGAAAACCAGCGCTATATGTTCAATAAAGGCGGCGTGGATTTGGTCAATGGCTTCCTGGCTACCTCTGACATCAACAACCGCATCTGGGACAACAGCGTCATCCTGTCCTACGCTAAGACGATCTCGGAGAAGTTTTCTTTCTCGGCTCGACTGGGCGGCAACATGCGCAACGACCTGCAAAAGGGAAGCGTCATCACCAGCCAAAACCAGTTGGCCCGCAATCTGTTTCGTCACAACAACTTTGTGAACAACAGTGCCTTCGATTACGAAACCGAGCAAACCCGTATCGGTATTTTCGGCGAAGTTACCGCTGACTTCAACAACGCGCTGTTCCTGAACATCGCCGGCCGTAACGACTGGACCTCGACCGTAGAAATTGGTAACCGCAAGATTTTCTATCCTTCGGCCAGCCTTTCGTTTGTGCCGACCTCGGCCTTCTCGGGTTTGGAATCCAATTTCCTGAACTACCTGAAATTGCGCGCGGGTGTGGGTACCTCCGCTGGTTTCCCTGACCCCTACAGCACCCGCAACGTGCTGGCCCAAAACGCCCGAGGCTTCCTGAATTCAGCCGGAGCCCCCGTTCAAACCCACTCGGTGAGCGACAACCTGGGTAACCCCAATCTTAAGCCGGAATTGCACACGGAATTCGAAGCGGGCGTGGAGGGCAAGCTGCTCAACAACCGCCTGGGCTTCGACCTGACGCTGTTCCGCCGCGATACGCGCAACCTGATTACCAACGCGCCCCTCGATGCTTCGACGGGCTATACAGGCACTACCATCAACATCGGTAAAATCCGCAATGAAGGAATCGAGTTGAGCCTGAACGCCACGGCTCTCAAATTGGGTGATTTCTCCTGGGACATCAATTTGGTGTATTCGCGCATTCTGCCCAAGGTCCTCGACCTGGGTGGAACGCTGGAAGAAGTGCAGATTTCCGGCTTTGGCGCGGGATTGGGCAACTACGCCATTGTCGGTCAGCCTTTCAATATCATCAAAGGAACCGGCTTCGCCCGCAACGATCAGGGGCAACTACTGGTCGATGGCGGGGGCTATTTGCAGCAGACTACCACGCCCGTGGTGCTGGGTAACCCCAACCCGGCCTTTACCAGCAGCATGATCAATACTTTTGACTATAAAGGATTGTCACTCAATGTGATGCTGTCGTACCGTCAGGGCGGGGCCATGTACTCCTCTACGGCGGGGGCCATTTTAGGCCGCGGGCTATCGGTGGATACGGGCATCGAGCGCGGCTACGACCGCAACCAGGGTTATGTCTTCCCCGGCGTGAAAGCGGACGGTTCGCCGAACACTACGCAGGTTACGGCCTCCGACATCGGTTTCAACAACATCTACTTCTTCGGGGACGAAGGCCGCATGTACGATGGCACCACAATTCGCCTGCAGGAATTGTCGCTCTCCTACCGACTGCCCAAGACACTGCTAAGCCGTATTAAGTTGAAAGGTGCTTCCATTGCTCTCACGGGTAATAACCTGTGGTACAAGGCACTAAACTTCCCTCCCGGCCTTAACTTCGACACCGACAACCTGGGTCTGGGCGTAGGTAATGGCCTGGGCTTCGAGTTCCTGACCGGACCGAGTTCGCGCCGCTACGGAGCTACCGTGCGATTGACGCTCTAAATTTCATTAAGGAAGGGCCTGACTTAGCGTCACGCTATCCGTTTCATTGTTTTAATTTTTTTGCCAAAAAATATGCTACGAAACATCAAAATCTCTCTGTTGGCCATGCTGGCGGTGCTGGTAAGTGCCTGCTCGCTGGACTTGCTGGACAACCCCAACGCAGTGACGTCCAGCAATACCGACGTCAACTATCTGCTCAATAGCATTGAGCTGGACTATAAAGATCACTTCAACCAGATGAGCGATCCCGGCATGAGGCTGACGCGCATGCTCAATCAGGGCGGTGCCATCAACTACCGCAACGCGGTGTCGCCGGGTAACTTCAACGGTACCTGGAACAATGCCTATGCCAATATCCTGACGGATGTGAAGACAATCATCCCGCTGGTAGAAGCTCAGGAATTTTTCGTCCACGCCGGTATCGCCCGCACCCTGCGGGCCTCCGTGCTGATGAATCTGGTGGATGCCTTTGGCGATGTGCCTTACAGCGAAGCGATCGATCCCACCAACTTCAACCCCAAGGTTGACAAAGGGGAAGCGGTATATGCGACGGCGCTCAGCGAACTGGACGAAGCCATCAAGAACTTTTCGGCCACGTCCCGCGCGGGGGCAACGGGCGATCTGTACTACGGTGGCAATACCGATAGCTGGATCAGAGTAGCCAACACGCTGAAATTAAAAGCGCTGCTTAACAAGCGTCTGGTCGACAAAGCGGGTTCTACCTCGGGAATCAACGCCCTGATTGCCGGCGACAAGCTCATTACCACGGCTGCTCAGAATTTCAAGTTTCAGTACGGCAGCAACCTCACTAACCCTGACACCCGACACCCGAGCTACGCCGGGCAGTATCTGCCCACGGGCGGTGGCGACTACCAGGCTAACTCCTTCATGGGTGAACTGTACTCGGGTAAGGGCTTTCCCGATCCCCGCATCCGGTACTACTTTTACCGTCCGGTGATTGTAAATCCTACGGACGTAAACGCGCTGCGCTGCGTGACTTTCTCGAAGCCCGCCCACTACTCCGACGCCGATGTGTTTTGTCTGCCTTCGTCGGTGGGTTATTGGGGCCGCGACCACTTGAGCAACGAGGGCATTCCGCCCGATAACCTGCTGCGCACCGACTGGGGTGTGTACCCCGCCGGTGGCCTCTACGACAACGACGCCGGCAAGGCCATCACGCAGGGGGCCGGTGCGGGCGGTGCGGGCATTCAACCCATCATGATGCGCTCCTTCGTGGACTTCATGCTGGCCGAGTCGGCGCTGTTCCTCGGCACGACGGGCACGCCGCGCGCGCTGCTCAAGTCAGGCATCGAAAAGTCGATGGCGGATGTGCGGACTTTTGCGCTTGGCACCACCGAGGGCGGAAAAATCGCGGCCTATGAAGCGGCCAAGGGGATAGTTTGGGCCGAAGAAGTGACGAAGTACGTCAATAAGGTGTTGGCCACCTACGATGCAGCCACTACGGACGATGCCCGGATGGGCGTCATCGGCAAGGAATATTGGGTAGCACTTTACGGAAACGGGATCGAAGCGTACAATTTGTACCGCCGCACCGGTAAGCCCGCCAATATGCAGCCCGCTCTGGACCCCAATCCCGGTGCCTTCGCTCGCTCTTATTTTTACCCAACCTCTTTTGTGACGCGTAATTCCAGCGCTGTACAGAAGGAAGGCGTTACCGTACCGGTCTTCTGGGATACCAATCCCGTAGGTTTATTGAAATAGTCGTACCCATCCATCTTATACAATGAAAAATATGATATTAGTAAAAAAACTGAGCGCTGCACTACTGATTTTGACGGTAGTGGCGTCTTGCAAGTCATCCCTGGAAAATCCCAGGCTGGAAGAGCAAAAATTCGAGACCGGCGGCTATATGCGCATCGTTACGCCCTATCCATTCGGGAATGGTACCGCCAATGTAAGTTTGGCCAATATGGCGGGTACCAAGCTGGAAGTGTTGCACGAAGCAGTGACGCCCGACCAGGGTGCACAATTCGCGTCGTACGATCTGGTAATTCGGTTTGTGGACAAAACGCCTGACAATGGCACCAACAATGTGGACGACAAACCGTTGCGTTCCATTGCTTCCTCCACGTTCACGAAAGATCCGCAAACCAACTATCCTCGGGCTACCATGACCATCACCGGCCAGGAGGCGCTAACCGCCAGCGGACTCGCCCTTGACAAATTAGCGGCGGGCGATTACTTCGAGGTGCGGGGAACGATGAAGCTATCCGATGGCCGGTCCTTCTCCGCTGCCAACACCGGCAGCAACATCAAGGGCGGCGCCTTTTACAGTTCGCCCTTTTTGTACCGGATTAATGTGGTAAAATAAATCTGGATAATTTAAAAAAGGAGAGGGCGGGCGAAACGAAAATTACGTTCTGGCGCCCGCGCCTGTTGATGGTTTTTGTATTCATCGGCTTTCACTGGACAATGGGACTTTGCCTGACGCTGGGCATCTTCA
>JBBSUC010000026.1:0-78216 GCA_038235275.1 Cytophagales bacterium
ATTCCCCTATGGGTCACGTAAGTGGCTTATATTGCCGACAATAGAAAAGCCCACCAAATTGGCGGGCTTTTCTGTTTTAATTCGTGGGCAGCTAAGCTAAAAGGCGAATTCCTAGATCACTCAGACTGATACTTCTTAGCCCGAATCATACAGGTGCTATCAAATTCAGGAATTATGTGAACGTCTTCTTCGGGAATGATGCCCCGGCGAATCCAGTTAATGACAGTCTGGGTATTGGTAATACCGAAACGTTTACAGTATTCTTCAATAGCAACCCATTTTGTTATAAGATCGAGGGTAACGCCGTGAGTCAGTAAGAAGACCCTTGTTTCTCCAAGCAGTCGATCGGACTGCTCAAACTGTTCCTTGAGATCAATTTTTTCTTTAGTTTGCATGATGATATTCCAAATTGTAAGAGCTTTGACACTCACCGAACCAATTCTCGATGAGCGAGCAAAATCGAACTGCACTTTCCATACTATGGTGTCGTGAAATAAGACCGCACGGCCCGAAGTAAAGTTTTGATGCTTAACTTTAGACAAAATCATCTGACCTCTGTCCGCACGTACAGGCGTTTGTCGAGTAAATATGGCTATTGAAAATTAAATGCATGTATAGGAAAGAACCACTAACAGATAAGATCGCGCGATCTATTTTTGTTGAAGGAAAAGTTATACTAAAATATGAATGAGCTGAAAAATAATTTGGAGATTGAAATAATTGCGCCCGTTAATGGGATTATTTTGGACGAACCAATAGCTGATATTGTATTTAAGGGTATGACATTATATCCAAAGGGAGGGTTTTACGGATTAGATGTATCGAAAAACCCATTGTTGCAATCGGAATTAGGGAATCAGGCACTTCGGGATTTGTCCCAGCATACGCTTTGTTATTATAAGGGGACGCTCGGGTATTTTTTAGAAAAGTTTGGGGATGATGAAACCTATAAACTGTTCAATACAATCTATGACACGATTGGTGAGATTTTTGAAATGATGTGGGTCATAGATGATTCCTGTGCAGCGATTGAAAATTGTTATTTTATATTTCAAAGTGAAGTTACCAGTTACTATTCGTTTCAGCGTGAGTACTATGCGGATGGACAACTTGGGCTGAAAAAGATTGATGAAGGCTCAATAATTAAATCCCAAAAAACTATATCAAATTTTAATGCTTGGTTCCCGGTTGATAAATCAGCCTTAAAATACGATTATTCAAAAACGAAATTTTTTGGTAACACTGCTGTTATGACTCCCTCATACAGTACTCAAAAATACACCCATAATCGGATATTCAGGGCTATGTTGACATTACGATCAGCGAGGAAGGAAGCCTTTTTGCCTATCAGGATTTCGTACTATGTAATGGTACTTGAATGTTTATTTAATACTGGGAAAGATGAGATTACCCATAAAATTTCCGAACGTACTGCCCAATATCTTGGCGGTAGTATTTCTAATAAACAGGATATATTCAAAAAAGTAAAAGAGGCTTATAATATAAGGTCAAAGTTTGTGCATGGTCAAACTCTTAGCAAGTCGGAACATACTTATGAAAAGTTAGTGAAAACGTCAGAAATTATTGATTCTTTTCTACGTGAGATATTAAAGAGAGTATTTAGGGACAAAAAACGATTTGATTTTTTTCTCCAAGACAATACTAAACTCGACAAATATTTTAACGAAATTTTGTTTCAGGATAATCCAAAATTTGAAAAATAAGCTCAAAAGTTATAAGGTGTTCCTGAAGATGGGTTTTAAGTTGATGATAGAAGTTTGATAATGAGATGTATAGGCTAAAAACGAAGGGTATCCTATGAAGCACGAAATTGGCTTATATTGCCGACAAACAGAAAAGCTCGCCAAATTGGTGGGCTTTTCTGTTGTCCTTGCCCCGACGGGGTATTTATATCAAAGGCCAATTAATCAGATAAGGCGACGGTTTTTGCTGTCCCGACTTGATACTCCTTCGCACGGATCATGCGGAGGTTGTTGAAATCCTCCATGACCAATGTGTCGTCGGCCGGGACTATGCCCCGGCTGATCCAGTTCATGACGGTTTCGGTGTTCTTGATATCGAACGTCTCGCGATACTTCTTGATAGTGACCCACTTTGACAAATCGACCACTCTGCCTTGCTTGATAAGGTAGTCGCGGCCCTCTCGGATGGCCGCGTCGGCTTGTTCCTTGAGGGCCAACACCTCCGCTCTTTTCGTTTCGTTCGTTTTTTCCATGATCCTTTTCTAAGTGCGGTTCTACAAATCCCCCCGATACAAACTAGGCCAGTTCCCATAAAGCAAAATCGTCTCCAACTTCCCATTTGGAAGCCGAACCGTCAACTCCCTCGACGCATTAGGCTTTTGAAAAGAATCAATCCCCAACACAGCGATTTTGCCATCGTTCACGACCGCCATCACAAACGGCTCCCGCCGCGCGGCGGATTGAACGGCTTGGTCCACAGTGGCTTTGCGCCAATTGCCCTCTGCTTTGTAATCCAAGTCCACTTTCTTGCCGCCGACCAAAATATCCTCCACCTGCTTGGCCATCCAGTTCCCCAGTGCATAAAATTCGGTTGGATAGTCCCAGTAGCGCGGCGATTGGGGGCGATCCCGTCGACCTGTCAGACGATTATGGTCGGTTCGTCCGTCCGCTGCAAACCATTCGGATCCGTACCAATCTTCTTTGCTCAGCAAGTAATTGTTTGCTCCTCGACCCAGGGGTTGATTGTCGTGCCAGAGGTAGTAGCCATCGGCTTCGATAAAAGAAAAAAGGGACAAACCCAGCGCCTGACTGGCGGGCATCAGGGCCAACTGGTTGAAAATAATCTCGCCTTTGGGTGCTGTCGTATGCACCACCCACGGCACCGCCGGGTCATTGTAGCGGGCCATGTCGCGGTTCCACGCAAACCAGAGCGTTTTGTTCTTTTTCTGGTAAGGAAACAGCCGATTGATACGGGAGGTGTGGATGGCCGACAAGATCAAATAATTGCTGGGTGTTACGCCTTCGGGATCGTTGGAGAAAAACGAAATGGGATAAACGTCCACCGCATTGATGGAAAAATAATTCGCCATACTCTCGCCTTGGGCGTTAGGCGTCAGGTTGTTGTTGGTGGGCTGCGGGTTACTGTATTCCCGGCTGAAAGAGGCTGGGTCTATTTTGTCGCTCTCGTCACTCCAAAAATTTCGATTTCGGGAGGCCGAACCTCCCCAGTAATCGAAGATCTGCATTTCAGGATATTTTTCGTGTAAGCGCCGGGAAAACCATTGCAATCGCTGCTTGATTTCCGGTGTGTAATCACGGTTCCAAAACTCGAAGTCATAGGCATAGACGCCCGACGGAAAGACATTATCGGCCAGGGTCTCCACTTCTCTCCTGGAAAGCGAAGAAAACCAGGCCTCATCTTTGTTTTGAAAAAAACCGGGCGGCTCGGTCCAATGGAGTTTTTGGGGTGCAACCCCATTTTCGTGTTCCCACTTGGGCAGATGCGTAACTCCCCGTTTGAAATAATTTTCCGGCGGTACTTCCGCGTTCAAGCGGTACTGCAAAGCCAACTTTCCTTCAATTGGGTCGAATTCTGGAAATTTCGTGTCGAACTGCACATTCATTTCACGGGAAAGTCCAAACCACGCGGGGATAGGAATTGGCGTCAAACCCGAATTTTGGGGCTGAGTTTTGGAGTCTGGCCTGATCCAGACATTCTGTTGCCGCATCGTGCGATTGCGCAACTTGTTCCACCACTCGCCGTAGGGCGCGTCGATCCAGCAGGTCGTGACCGAGTACAAATAACCCGGCTGCACTTCGATTCCATTTTCGAGTCCCTCGACCACCCTATTGTCGATCAGGTAATAGCGATTTCGGCCGTCTTTGTAATTGGCAAAATCTTTGAGGTACAGTTTGCCGTTGGCTTGTAACGGACGCACATCCAGCATAATGTCCTCGCTGCCGTGCCTTATCCAGGCGTCAGCGGCTAAGCCGGCATTGGCCTTACTGATGTCGAACTCGAATTCGGCTACCGTAAAGCAGCCGGGCTGCGACAAGCTTTCAATCCTAATTGTGGCCGGACCGTTGGAAAGGGGAAGGTCAGTCAGCGAAAACCAGGTACCGGGTCGATGCGGAGCGCTTGGGAAATTGTATTTTCTGCTCTTCTGAGCGATCTCAACTTTGTAGGGAGCAAGGCCACCCGCGGAGGCGTATAATTCGAACTGCATCTCCCGCCCAATCTGCTTGTAATGCCGGACGGCCAAGTCGCAGCCGACGATGCCGCTTTGGACAACTTTGGCGAGCGGAAAATCTTCCGCTTTCATCTGGTACGCTACCGTGTCGCTGGGGCCAAACCTTTTCCATGCCCAAGTGGCCGAACCAGCCAATAGCATGGCCACGACAGCAAGAAGAATTATGGTGCTTTTTGACAAACGGTGCCCTGACATTCAGTTTACGAAACTACCCATTTTACCACCAGCGATAGAAGAGACCCACAGTAGCATTAAACTGACCTATTCCTTTGTCGATATAATCGTAATTCAAAGAAGTCTGATTGTACTTTACCCGGACATCGGCTCCAATGGCACCGTCTTTTTTGAAGAGGAATTTCGCCCCTACTGCCCCGCCGTACGTCAGTTTGACAAGCTGCTTTTGATTAGCCAGGCTCCCGTAATACAGGCTGTACGTCAGGAGGTCGGCGCCGACAGCGGCTTGTACGTAGGGGCGAATCATGGCGTTGGGCTTGGCGAAGTAATAACTCACCACGCCCTGAATCGGCATGAGATCGACGGTGCGGGTTTGCACGGCAGAAATCTCCCCCTCATCTGAGTTATAAACAGCACGGGGAAGCCGCTGGGAATAAAACGTTTTGCCCACCTCGACCCCGATGGAAATCGGTTTTTGTAGAATCCAGTCGATCGACAAAGAGTAGTTCTTGATGGTAGCCTTGTCGATATAGCCACTGGAAAATGGGCCGATGGGAATTCCCGCCCCCCCCCGTAGCGTAGCAACGTAATGCGAGTAGCGATCGTAGGGCGAGGGCAGATTATACAATTGTGGATTTTGCTGCGCGAGGGCAGGAGTGCTCAGGGTCAAAACCAGGAGCATCATTTTTATAATATTCATTTTAGTATTTTAAAGTTCTTGGTAAGATACGGACCCTGAAAAGCACCCGTTAGTTGATCTTCAAATAGCTTGATTGCTCAAAAACCGAGCGTACCATCGTGTCGAAATCTACCCCATCGAACAAGCCATTTCCCCTAATTGAAGCGTTCCAGATTACGTTATACTTTTCGTTCTGCACATCGGGGTTCTTGAAGTCGAGCATTTCAAGATACCAATAAGCCTCACGCGTCTGGACGTAAGAATAAGAAGAGGGATAGCCATATCCATAACCGGAATTATACCCACCACCGTAGCCGCCGCCCCAGTAACTACCGTAATAAGGATTGGGTTGTGATACAACATTGACATAAGCGTTGCGCACCTGCGCGACGTTGATCCCCACATCTGGCTTCTCCTTGGGACTCACGTAAGTATATCCCAAATTCTTCATTTGTTGTATTATGGTATTCAGAAATTGCACATCCGTGGTCGAAAGTGAAGTACCACCACCCTGGTTGCCAACGATCAGCACCGAGTCCACGATACTAAATGTTTTAAACTGCTTGAAGTTGACTGAGTTATCGTGATTGGTGATGAAAACCTGCGAATCTTCCACCGTAAGATCACTTAATGGGTCGTTCTGGCAGGCGGCCAAAAGGCCGATGAGAGCAAATAGCCCCAGTATTTTGATGTTTTTCATGGGTTAAATTGATTTAAAGTTGTCTTAGTAACGCATTTCGTACCGGAATCATTTTATTGGACAAAACATAGTACAGTCTGACCGGGTTTGAAAAGAGGCAAGGACGTTGAATGACGTAAAACTTTACTTTAATGAGATAGACATCTGCCTATAAGCGTTTTAGAACATAAGTTTTTCTTATAAGCCAACTTATCCAAAACAAAAATATCGTGCCTTGTAATTGTGTGAAAAAGGTCGAATGCTGAAGATTGCCCACTGCCCCATTTATTCTCACCCGTTGCCGGAGGGACACCGCTTTCCGATGGTGAAATACGAACTCATTCCCAAGCAGTTGATTTACGAGGGCACCTGTACGAGCGAGAATTTTTTTTGTCCCGAACCGTTGGACGAGCGATGGATTCTGGGTGTCCACGACAAAGATTATTGGCTGAGCCTAAAATACGGAACCGCTGAACCCAAAATGATTCGCCGAATTGGTTTTCCGCTTTCACCCAAATTGGTGGAACGGGAAACGGTCATCGCGCAGGGGACAATCGATTGCTGCCAGTTTGCTAAACGCAACGGCATTGCGATGAACGTAGCCGGAGGAACCCACCACGCTTTCCCCGATAAAGGCGAGGGATTTTGCCTGTTAAACGACATTGGAATCGCGGCAAATTACCTGCTGGAAACGAAGCAGGCGGAGCGTATCTTAGTCATAGATTTGGACGTACACCAAGGCAATGGCACGGCGGTAATGTTCCAAAGCGAACCACGGGTCTTCACTTTTTCTATGCACGGTAAGGACAATTACCCCCTGCACAAAGAAAAATCAGACTTGGATATTCCGCTGGAAACCGGAACTCCGGACGAAATATATCTAAACAAATTGAGCGAAACTTTGCCAAATTTGTTTGATACTCATCAGCCCGATTTTGCCTTTTTTCTTTCGGGAGTGGATATTCTCGAAACCGACAAATTAGGCCATTTGGCAGTAAGTCGGGAAGGTTGCCGACAACGGGACGAGTACGTGATGGGTGAGTGCAAACGCCGGAATATCCCGGTCGTAGTTTCAATGGGCGGTGGGTACTCGCCCCGGCTGCCCGACATCGTGGAAGCCCATTGCAATACCTTTCGCGTGGCGCAGAAACTCTACTTTTAATTTGATTTTCTAAAAAAAAGCGTGGATTTTGCGGGGTAAACGCAAAGCCCTCATGCAATTATCGCTGGTTGAACTATTCCCGGAATTCAATCGAAGTCTTTTTCTGGATGTTTTCGCCAAGATGTGCGTCGATAATAAGACTAAAAGGCCAACGCTATGCACGCTGGCCGGGCAGCGCGTACCCACTGAATTGAAGATCCGTTGTCAGCGTAAGTTCATTGAGGCTTTCCCCGAAGGAACGGTATTCAAGCTAGATGTGAGACTAGTGGATTTAAAAAAGAAGAAGCCCTACTTTTCGGCCATCAAGAACAACAAAATTCAGCGGGCCATCGAGTTTTACGACCACAATCTTCGGCTACAAAATGGCGAAATTTCCTGCCCTGAATTAGGGACGAAGACGGTCATTTTTCAACCCAATCGATGCGAAATTTAATAATTGTACTGGTCATCTTTCTGACAGTCGCACACCAAAGTTTTTCCCAAAAAACAAATTTCAGTTCAGCCATGCAAGTCTACACGATCCGCCTCCTGCCCGGTCAGGATTTGAAAAATGAACTGGAAAGTTTCGTGAAAGACCAGCGCGTCGAGGCGGGCTTCATTCTGACCTGCGTCGGTAGTCTGACCGCCGTCAATCTTCGCTTGGCCAATCAAGAAGCAGGGGAAAAATACGAGGGTCATTTTGAAATCGTTTCCCTGGTTGGCACCTTATCTACGAACGGTTCCCACCTCCACGCTTCCATCGCCGATTCGACGGGAAAAACCACGGGAGGGCATTTGCTGGAAGGCTGCACGGTATACACCACCGCCGAAATTGTCATCGGCTCATTGCCCGACATGGTGTATCGACGCGAACCGGAATCCGCCAGCGGCTACAACGAACTAAAAGTCTATCGCAAGCAACGGAAGTAAAACTTCAATTGTGTCAGGCGATCCGCAGCGAAGGCACGCGGTTTTTGAGTAGTTCAAAAGCGCCGAAAAGCAACCCGGAAAAGAATAAATCGCCCATTACCGTATTAAAGAAAAGATTCCCGAAAAAATCCTGTTGGTAGAACTGCAGTCCGGCCAGATAACAAGCTCCCAATCCAGCCAAAGTTTGTGGATAAAAGGCCGTCGAACCGTACCACACGGCGAAGTTGGTAATTAGGAAAAACACCACTGAGGAAAGCAGGGCGCTACCGAATACCCGACCTGCGGTAACCTTCTGCAAGGCACCCATACCAATTCCTACAATCAGGATAAAGGACAAATACACCGCCCACATCGAGCTATGAAAGCCAAGCAGGGCGTCGCTGAGCAGCATGGCGGCCAATGGAATCAAAAAAGCCAGGTATTTCTTGGAAAGATAAGCCCCGCCGAAGAGCGCGATGGCCCCGATGGGCGTAAAGTTGAAAGGATGGGGCAGAAGACGCGTCAGGGCCGCTGCCAGCACGAGCGAGGCCAGCGTAGCGATTCGGAGGTTATTAATTTTCATAGTCAAATCTTGTTTTTCGGGAATTGGACAAAGATACGGTTTGACTGCGATGCGGCAAAATAATTGCTCAAACCAGCTTATCCGGCGTAATCGGCAATTCCCGAACCCGCTTCCCTGTGGCGTTAAAAACCGCGTTGGCCACCGCCGCCGCTACGCCGACGATACCCACTTCACCGATGCCCTTCACGCCCAATTTGTTGGAAGCCGTGTCTTCCTCGCGGATGAAAATGACTTCCATCGTGCCGATGTCCAGGTTGGCGGGAATGTGGTAATCCGCCAGCGAGCGGGTGACAAAGTTGCCCCGGCGCGGGTCGAGAACCGACTCTTCGGTGAGGGCCATGCCGATGCCCCATACGTTGCCTCCGATAATCTGGGAGCGAGCGGTTTTGGGATTCAGGATGCGCCCCGCCCCGGTTACGGCCAGAAAGCGGTTCACGCGTACCATGCCCGTATGTTTATGCACCCACACCTCGGCAAAGTTGGCGTTGAAACTGTGGGAGGAGTATTCCTCCGCGCTGGCGGGGGCCTCGGAATGAGTTTGGGTCTGGAAGTCAGCGATTTTCTCCGAAATCATCATTTGTGCCGCCGTCGGTCGGGCAAAAAACTGTTTACCGGACTTGGCGATCAGTTCTTCCGTGGCTTTTTGACAAACATCGTTCACCACATTGGCGTAGCTCATCGCTCCCACCGAACCCACCGACCCGGCGGCGGGCGGCAGGTCGGAGTCGCCAATTTTAACGATAATTTTCTCGACCGTTAGCCCCAGCGCATCGGCGGCGGTTTGGGCCAGGATGGTGTAGGTACCGGTGCCAAGGTCAGCGGCGGCCAACTCGACAGTTGCCCGGACGTCGCTGCCCTCGCGTTTGAGCAGCACATTGGCTGAGCTGGGCCTTTGGTGAGCCGGATAAGTGCCGCAGGCTACACCGTAGCCCACCCAGTAATCTCCCTGCTCATTTTGCCGGGGCTGGGGCTTGCGCTTTTCCCAACCGAACGCCTTGGCGCCTTCGCGCAGGCACTGCACCGTCGCGCGGGTGGACCAGGGCTTGTCGTTGGAAGGGTCACGCGCGGGTTCGTTTTTCAGGCGAAACTCGATCGGATCCAGGTTCAGTTTAAAAGCAAGCTCATCCATGCCGGATTCCAGGGCAAAACTACCCGTTGACTTGCCGGGACCGCGCGTGTAGGTCGGCAGGATGATGTGCATCGGTACGACACGGTAGCTGATGAGTGAATTCGGCGTGTCGTACATCACCTTCGAGCAATCGCCGCAGGGTTCCACAAATTCCTCGTTGATGGCAGAGTGGGTCGTGGTCTCGTGGGCCAGGGCCATTAGCTTGCCATCGGTGGTAGCAGCCAGACTTATTTTCTGGAAATTCCGCTGTCGCAGCCCTACCGAATTGACCATTTGATGGCGGGTCAGAGCGAGCTTGACCGGGCGCTTAATCACCTGGGCGGCTACCGCAGTCAGCACCAGATTGGCCCACTGTCCGCCCTTGGAACCAAAACCGCCGCCGATGTAGGGCGTCACAATCCGCACGTTTTCCGGTTTTAGATTGAGCGTTTTGGCGGCGGCATTCTGCGCTCCGTTCACAATTTGGGCGCTGCTGTACAGCGTCAGGCGGTCGCCCAGCCATTCGGCGATTGCCGCGTGGGGTTCCATCGGGTGATGGTGTTCGATGGGTGTGCCATAGACTTCCTCGATTTTGTGGGTCGCGCTGGCCAACGCCGACTTTACATCGCCACGCTTTTCGTCCTCGTGATCCTTGGCGGGTTTGGCCTCCGGGGCCAGTTTTTCAAAATCGACTTTCGGGCTATCTTCCTGATATTTGACCTGTACCAAATTCGCGGCGTGGATGGCTTGTTCAAAGGTTTCGGCTACGACCATCCCAATATTTTGTCCAAAAAATTCGACCGCCGGGCTTTGCAGCATCGCCCCGCCCCGGATGCCGCCTTTTTCGTTGAGTTTGGGAGCGTTTTTGTGGGTGATGACCGCCAGTACACCCGGCGATTTTTCCGCCGAAGTTGCATCGATTTCCGTAATTTTTCCCGCCGCAATCGTGCTTTTTACCAGCACCGCGTAGGCTACGTTCCCGACCGGATGATCCAGCGAGTAATCGGCCTTTCCGGTCACTTTCAGAATCCCGTCGATGCGGCTGAGCGGCGAACCGACCATTTTATTTTTGTCTTCCATGAAATTTTTGGCTTATAAAAATCAGGATTTTACGCCCCGCATTGCCATGTCCAGCGCGTGAACGATGCTGCGGTTGCCCAGTTCGACTTTGAACTTGTTGTGTTCCAAAGGGCGGGCAGCGGCCATTTCAGCGGCGGCGGCGCGTTTAAAATTTTCCGGCGTCGCTTCCTGGCCGACCAACAACTTTTCGGCTTCCAAGGCTCGCCAGGGCTTGTGGGCCACGCCGCCCATCGCGATTCTGACCTGCTCGATGCGCTTTCCCTCTAATTCCAATGCGGCAGCAACCGAAATCAGCGCGAAGGCGTAGGAAGCCCGGTCGCGGACTTTGAGGTAGTAGGAATTTTTGGCAAAATTATTTTTGGGCAACTCGATGGCTACGATTAATTCGCCGGGTGCGAGATTGGTTTCTTTTTCGGGCGTATCGCCCGGCAAGCGATGAAAATCCGCGAAGGCAAGGCTGCGCTCCTGGCCGCTGGCGTTTCTCACTTTCACCACCGCGTCCAGCGCTGCCAGCGCAATAGCCATGTCGGAAGGATACACCGCCACGCATTTTTCGGACCAGCCGAAAATGGCGTGGTTGCGATTGATGCCTTCCAACGCCCCGCAGCCAGTATTGGGCTCACGCTTGTTGCAGGGCATAGACACCTCGTAGAAATAAGGACAGCGCGTCCGTTGCAGCATATTGCCGCCGTTGGTCGCCATGTTGCGGATTTGCCCGGAAGCTCCGGCCAGAATCGCCTGCGTCAGCAGCGGGTAATTTTGCCGCACTAGCGGGTGATTCGCCGTCTCGGTGTTTTTCCCCAATCCACCCAGCGAAATACCGCCAGCGGGTAGCGCTGTGATTTGGGTGAGGTTCAGCCGCGTGATATCGATCAGTTCATCGGGCCGCTCGACGTCTTCCTTCATCAAATCGAGCAAGTTGGTGCCGCCCGCCAGGAACTTGGCGTTGGGATTCGCAGCCAGAAGCTGGGAAGCGGCGGCGGCGTCTTTGGGATTGGTGTATTTGAATGGTCTCATATTGTAAAAGTTAACCTACCATTAGCCAGGTTTGCTCCACGGGTTTGCCGCTGTGGACTTCCTGAATGGCGGCGACGATGTTGGGGTAGGCCCCGCAGCGGCATAGGTTGCCCGACATCCGCTCCCGAATTTCTTCGTCGGAAAGTTGAACCGCACCGGGCTTAGTACGGACGTTTTCGGTGACGTAGCTTAGCTCACCGTTTTTTGCCTCATCCAGCAAAGCAATGGCGGAGCAAATCTGACCGGAAGTGCAGAAGCCGCACTGAAAGCCGTCGTGTTTAATAAAAGCGGCCTGCATCGGGTGCAGTTCGTTGCCCTGCGCCATGCCTTCGATCGTTTTGACCGTCCGGCCTTCGCAACTGGCCGCCAGCGTCAGGCACGACAACACCCGCCTGCCGTCCACGACAACCGTGCAGGCCCCGCATTGGCCGTGGTCGCAGCCCTTTTTTGATCCCGTCAGTTGCAGTCTTTCGCGCAACGTATCCAGCAAGGTCATCCGCGAATCGACCATAACTTTATTTGCCTTGCCATTGACTTTGAAAGCCACTTCGACGCCATTTTCAATACTGGTTAGCGAAAAATCCGGCGTCGAGGTGCTAAGCGGGCGGGTCAGCACCTGCTCGGCGGCGGCGGATTGGTAAGCCAGCATCCCACCGCCCGCCAGGGCCATCAATTTCATAAAATGCCGCCGATTAACGCCCGTGTCGAGAATTTCGCTCAGGTCTTCGGGCATCAGGTTTTCGAAGAGTTTCTTTTCGTCTTCGGTGAGTTGCGGGGGATTGCTTTCTTCCATCGTGCAGGATATTGGTAATCGTAAGTCCAAATCGATAACGGCATTTATGGATGGGTAATTATACAGCAACCCGATTTGAAAACCGAATGTTTCCTATTTTTCAATTTCTATACCCGCTCATTCTGATAGCACATTTTCCCCCTTCCTACCTCAACTCCCCAAAAAGAACCGTACTTTTGCGGCTGATTAGCCGTCCAAGATACGATATGTCACAACCCGTTCTACCGGAAACCTCCGATCACCAGCAGCTCAGCGGTCAGCTTCGGCTGAAAATCCTGAGCTTGTACAACCAGGCCCACGCGGGCCACATTGGCTGCTCGATGAGCTGCATCGACCTGATGATCGGGGTTTTACTTTTGAATAAAAAACCTGACGATACCTTTCTGCTTTCTAAGGGCCACGCCGCCGCTTCGCTTTACGCCTGCCTGAATTATCTGGGTGAGATCAGCGACGAAGCTTTGGCGACCTATTATAAGGATGGCACTTCCCTGCCCGCTCACCCGGCCCCCGGTCAGTATCCGGGCATTCCGTTTGCTACGGGTTCGCTGGGCCACGGGCTGCCGATCGCGGTGGGTATCGCCCACGCTGCCAAAATCAGCGGCGAAGACAGCTACGCCTACGCCCTGCTTTCCGACGGTGAAACGAACGAGGGCACTACCTGGGAAGCGGCTCATTTTGCTTTACAGCACGGGCTGGACAACCTTTTCATGTACGTGGACAAGAACGGCTTGCAGGGCTTTGGCACGACCGCCGAGGTGCTGGGCGACACTGCCGACCCGGCCAAGTGGCGGGCTATCGGCTTTGAGACCATCGAAATCGACGGCCACGACATCGCCGAAATCGACCGCACGTTGAACGAGTTAAAAACGCACAAAAACGGTTTTCCCAAGGCGATTATCGCCCATACGGTGAAGGGCAAGGGCGTGTCGTACATGGAAGACAAGTTGGAATGGCACTACCTGCCGATGAACCCCGAGCAGTATGAAATGGCGCGGCAGGAAATCAGCGAAAAGTACCTTAGCCCCGCGATTCATGCCTGAGCAACCGCTGACTTTATCCGATAAAATTCTGCAACTCAAAGGTCCGATCTTCGTTTTCGGGGCCAGCGGCTTTATCGGCGTCAACCTTTTCAACGAAATATTCAAGCTGCGCCAGGACTGCTACGCCCTCACGCACGACGCCACGCGGGCCTGGCGACTCAAAACGCTGGACGTGCCGTTCGAGAACGTCGTTCACTGCGATATTCTCTCTAAGGTTTCGGTGAAGGAGGTTTTTGAAAAATACCAGCCCCGCACCATTTTCAACTTGGCCGCTTACGGCGCGTACAGTAAGCAGAATAACGTCAACCTGACCTACGAAACCAACGTCGTCGGGACGGTGAATTTGTTGGAAAACTGCTCGCCGGAGTCAGTCTATATTCACGCGGGCAGTAGTTCGGAATACGGCTTTAACTGCACCGCTCCCGGTGAGGAGGACCGCGTGGAGCCAAACAGCCACTACGCCGTTTCTAAGGTTTCGGCGGCATATTTGCTGGAATTCTACGCCAAAACCAAGGGGCTAAATACGCTGAACCTGCGGCTGTATTCCATCTACGGCTACTGGGAGGAGCCCGACCGCCTGATTCCGCGACTTATTGAAAAAGCCCGCCACGGCGAACTACCTTCGTTCGTGTCACCGGACATCAGCCGGGATTTCGTGTTCATCGACGACTGTCTGAATTCCTTTGTGATGTCGGCTTTGGGCGTTGGGGTGAACAACCGGGGAAAATCCTATAACGTGGCCACCGGACAGAAGACGACCATCGGCGAGTTGGTGACCATCACGCAGGAACTTTTTAACCTGGAAGTCGAGCCGGAATGGGGCAGCATGACCAATCGCAAGTGGGACTTAGCCGATTGGTACGGTGATCCGTCCAATATTCAAGCCGATTTGGGCTGGCGGGCGACGACTTCGCTGGCGGAGGGATTGACCAAAACGAAAGATTGGCAGGATAGCGCGGGCTACGAAAGCCGCATCATTCCAGCTTTCGAGAATCCTTATTTGAACCCGGTCATTACGGCCATCATCGCCTGTTATAAGGATGCCCAGGCGATTCCGTACATGTATGAGCGGCTGGTGAAGATGTTCAATGACCTGAAAGTCAGGTACGAGATTATTTTCGTGAACGACAATTCACCGGATAATCAGGAGGAAATTATCGACGCGCTTTGCGACCAGGATCCTAACGTGGTAGGCATCAGTCACTCGCGTAACTTCGGCTCGCAGTCGGCGTTCCTAAGTGGTATGGAAATCGCTACGGGCGACGCCGTGGTGCTGATGGACGGCGACTTGCAGGACCCACCGGAGATCATCCCGGCTTTTTACGAAAAATGGAACGAGGGCTTCGACGTGGTCTATGGCGTCAGGACGCAGCGCGAGATGAAGCCGCAGGTGCATTTTTTCTATAAGCTGTTTTACAAAATATTCCAAAACCTCAGCTATATCCAAATTCCGCGCGACGCGGGCGATTTCTCGCTCATCGACCGCAAAGTGGTGAAGGAGTTGGTGGACTTGCCCGAAACCGAGCAATTCCTGCGCGGTTTGCGCGCCTGGGTGGGTTTCAAACAAACGGGCGTTCCCTACGTGCGGCCCGAGCGAATGTTCGGCGTTTCGACCAACAACTGGCGGAAGAATATTTGGTGGGCCAAGAAGGCGATTTTCTCGTTCAGCTTCGCGCCGCTGGAATTGATGAGCTACGCGGGATTTTTCCTGACGGGGCTTTCCTTCTTAGGCATCATTTGGCAGATTACGGCTCGTTTGATGAATTTCGATCCTCGCACGCCCTACGGCATTTCCACCGTTATCATTCTGGTGGTGTTTTTTGGCGGTCTAACGATTTTGGGCATTTCGTTTCTAGGGGAATATATTGCCAAGATTTTTGAGGAAACCAAAAAACGCCCTAAATTCATCCGCACCCGCATCCGGCGCGGGCCGAAGGCGTACAAGTCCGCCGACGAAATTCGGGCTTTGGTCAAACAACTGAATAAATGAGAGTAGAATTTTCGCAATCCATCGAAAAGCTGGCGGTCGAGGACGAATCCATCATCTTCATCACGGGCGACCTTGGCTACAACGCCTTCGAGAACCTGCGCGATACGCTGGGCAAGCGATTCATCAACGCGGGCGTGGCCGAGCAGAATATGGTGGGCGTGGCGGCAGGTATGGCATATAAGGGCTACAAAGTTTTCTGTTACAGCATCGCACCCTTCGTCGTGTATCGCTGTCTGGAACAGTTTCGTAACGATGTTTGCTTTCACGACTTGCCGGTTTTTCTGGTGGCCAACGGCGGAGGCTACGGCTACGGCATCATGGGCAGCAGCCACCACACGCTGGAAGATTTGGCCTGTTTGAGCGGCTTGCAAAACGTCACGGCCCACGTCCCGGCTTTTTCCGATGAGGTAGCAGCGACGGTGAATCAGATCTCCAGTTCCGCTCGTCCGGCTTATTTGCGCCTGGGAGCGGGGAAATTGACGCCCGAGGGAAGCTATCAGTCGGGTTCATTTAAAGTTGTCCATCAATCCGAAACCTCGGAAATAGCGATGGTAACGCTCGGTCCGATTACCAATAATGCGTTGATGGCGGTGACGGGGAATGAGGACTTGAATAAAATAGTAACGGTAATTGCTGCCAACACTTTCCCATTGGCAATGCCCGAAGACATCCAAAAAATCCTGCACGAATCTGCCCATATCATCGTCGCCGAAGAACACGTCAGCACGGGCGGCCTGGCGCAGCAGTTATCGGTGCAATTGTTGGAATGCGGCATTCGTCCCGAGTCTTTCGTGAGCCTGCGGGCTAATGGCTACCCCGACCACAAGTACGGCAGTCAGCAATTTCACCAGAAAAACGCGCAGCTCGACGCTGCCAGCATTGAAGCTGCCCTCCTCAACCAATTACAGCGCGCATGAACCAGCGGGCTTCCCAACTTCTTGTAAGCCTGACGCTACTCATCCCGATCGGAATTTATTTCTGGGTGTGGGATTATTACGCCATCAATATTCCGAAGTGGGACGACCACGCCCTCAAAGCCTTCTTGGTCGAATATCTCCAAGCTCCCGATTTCTTCGGCAAAATTCAGGCACTATTCAAGCAGCACAACGAACACCGCATCACCCTGACGCGCTTCGTCGCGCTGTTGGATTATAAAATTTTCGGTGCGCTCAACTTTAAGCGTTTGATGCTTTACGGCAACCTTACCTTGCTGGGTGTTATTGTTTTGTGGTGGGTTTTGTTGAAAAATAACAAGAAACCGTTCTACGCTCTAATCCCCGTCCCTTTTATTTGGCTTACGCTTTCCCACTACGAAAATATGTACTGGGGCATGGCGGCGGTGCAAAATTTTGGCGTGGTCGTGTTGTCCGTATGGACGCTTTTTTGCTGCGTTTCACGGCGTAGGGGTCCGTTTATTCTCTCGTTGGTATTGGCCGCGCTGGCCTGCCTAACCAGCGGCAATGGGCTGCTGGTCTTACCCATCGGGGCTGTTCTCCTTTTATTGGCCCCCCGCTGGCGGCGACTTATCGTTTGGTTGGCGGTTAGCGCGGGCTATTTACTAGTTTATTTCTTCGATTTCGAGCGATCACCCGCTAATCCCGACGCGCATTTTGGGGTGGGGGGATTCATCAAGGGTTACCTGTATTTTCTTGGCTCTTTTGCGGAATCCCTGCCGGTGCAAAATCACGGGCAAGCCTGCTTATTTTTGGGCGCCATTCTGTTTTTGGTCGCTATTTCTATCGGCTTCGGTACGCTTTTCAGTCTTATCAGAAATCGTTACGAATATGATTTTGCCAAAATCACCGACCTTTTTTGTCTGGGTATCATTATGTTTGTGTTGGGAACGGCCCTGATCGTGGTTTACTCCCGCGTGGGTTTTGGCCTGGAAGGTTTGCTGACGAGTCGCTATAAAATATATTCCTTCCTGCTTCTGCTGGTCGCCTACCTCTACGTCGTCATCCCCATTCGGGGCAGTTTCCTGTCGCCCTACGTTTCCGCTATTGTGTTCTTCAACGCCCTATATTTGGTGTTCAGCAATCATTACCATCTGGTGGATGCTCATAATTTGCGCAAATTTCAAACGACCCAACGTTTCAACTCGATCTACCCCGACCGCTCGCTGACGGTGCCAAGAGACACTACCCTGGCAAGTTTGCTCGTGGAAGAACCAGCCGTTTTCTACGATGATTTACTTCCTCTGATTAAGACTGCCTCTCGTCAATCCTTCGCGGGACGCACCGCCGGGCTGACGGAGTTGTCTCAAGCCACTACGATCCGGCCGACCGACGAAAACATCGAAATTCGCAATACTAGTTATTCCAATCAGCGTTTACAGGATAGCGGCGTCTATTTTGTGTTGAGTTCAGCCAAAAGGTACTACCTCTACCCCGCCGACCGCCGTCGCAATACCAACCGAAAACAGCTTTTCCTGCACCAAACCTACTTCGCCCCCGGCTTTTACGCCGACATCCCTTACGCCGAGGTGGAGGCAGACCGTTATGCCGTCGGAATTTTGTGGAAACAGGGTGAGCTGGTGGGAATTTTGATGGGAAAAGATTCGATCACTACCCGGGAGGTAGCAGCTAAAACAATCAAAACAAACTGGTGAAAACGCGCGCGACAAACTCGGGTTACCTCATTCAGTTGGACGGTCTTCGCTTTGTGGCCGTGGCGCTGGTGTTGGTGGATCACTGGCTGGCGGAATTCAACGTGGTACCTTACGGTCCGCTGGGCGTCACACTGTTCTTTGTGCTAAGCGGCTTTCTCATCACCAGAATTTTGATGGTAAGCCGGGAGAAAAACATTGGGCAGGAAGGCGGCATGGGTCGTTACCTGCGCAAGTTCTTCATCCGCCGGACGCTGCGCATTTTCCCAATATATTATCTCACCGTTGCCATTCTTTTTGCTTTGAACGTACCGCCCGTCCGCGATACGATCGGCTGGTGCTTGCTGTACGCCACCAACATCTACATCGCGGTCAATCAACACTGGATGGGGGTAATCGACCACTTCTGGTCGCTGGCGGTGGAGGAGCAGTTTTATATTTTCTTTCCCTTTCTAATTTTTTTGGTACCGCGCAAGTGGCTGGTTGAAGCCCTCATCGCGATGGTCGTGCTAAGCGTAGTCCTGCGGCTGTATTTTTATTTGGCAGGCTACGAGTGGATGGTCAACTACGTGTCGATGCCCATGTGCCTGGATTCGTTTGGCCTGGGCGGTTTGATGGCCTGGCTGCAACTGCGCCGCCCGGAGCTTTTTACCAAAATTTTCATTAATCCAATTTGGATTCTGGTGGGGCTGGCTGCCTGGGTTTTGGTTGTAGTATGGTCAAAATCCTTCGTGGAACTTCATAATATTGCGAACGACGTCGTGGACCGCTTTGTGAGTTCGGTGTTTTGCGCCTTTCTGATTGGCAAAGCCGTACTGGGTTTTGATGGCTTTATGAAGTGGTTTTTGGAAAACCCGGTCAGCAATTATTTGGGCAAAATCAGTTACGGGATGTATTTGTACCATAACTTCGTCTATAATCATTTTCATACCCAACCCGGCCACCCTACCCTGCGGCTCTTGAACAAAATTCATAGCTGGTTCCCCATTCTAACGGACTCGATGGCTTTCCAAATGGCATTTTTCTTTATCCTCACCGCCGGGCTGGCCGCTCTATCCTGGCAGTTCATCGAAAAACCGATCAATAACCTCAAAGACCGCTACGCCCGGTAATCTGAATGTATTTGCCTAATTTTGCAACGTTTTTCAATAGTGGCACAAAGTTCCAAAGTTCCAAAGGCACAAAGGGTACGGGCCGCCCCACACAACGTTCGCGTAATTGAGAGAGGGTATTTGAGAATCAACAGCACTCATCATTCATCATTCATCATTCAATAAGACCTTGTTACTAAGCATTGTAATGCCCGCCTACAACGAAGCCGACTGCATCGAGAAAGTCGTGGCGAACTGGACGGACTTCCTGAAAAATAAGTTTCCGAACGATGAGACGACTCTCGTCGTCATCAACGACGGCTCCAAGGATCGTACGGGAGAGTTGCTGGACAACATGGCCCGCACGAATACGCGGTTGACGGTGGTCAACCAACCCAACGGCGGCCACGGCAATGCCGTGGTCAACGGCTATAAGAAAGCCGTCGCTCTGAACTCGCAGCACGTCTTCCAAACCGACAGCGACGACCAGTTCGTGACCGACGATTTCGGCAAGCTCTGGGAGAAGCGGAATGAATCAAAATTCATTCTGGGTTACCGAGAGATTCGCCACGACGCTTCCGTCAGACTGTTCATTACCAGGGTACTACGCGGCACCATTTCTACCGTATACGGCACGTATATTCTGGACAGCAATATTCCTTTTCGGTTAATTGAAGGTAGTTTCTTAAAAAGACTCCTGCAACAATTACCCGATCCGCCACCCTTTGCTCCCAATATTTTCCTGGCGGTTATGGCCAAGAAAGCGGGCGAAAAGCTTTACGACATTCCCATTACGCACAAAGACCGCGAAACGGGGGAGGTTTCCATCGTCAAGTGGAATTTATGGAAAGTTTGCCTCCGCAGCTTCCGCGAACTCCTCCGCTTCCGTATCGAGCTGAATGATAAAGTCAAAGCGTTACGAGAATGATTGAGTGATGAGTGATGAGTGATGAGTGATGAGCAAAAGTCAGGTCTTCAACTTCATGTACTCATTCGCTAAACTAAACTTTGTGCGGCATGGGCCGTCCCACTTCGTGCCTTTGCCCCATTAAACCTTGCCACTAAAACGATACGCCATACCGCTTCTGATTGTCGCTATTTTGGCGGTGGCTGGCTATTTTTTGTTCAAAGGTGAGCATTCTCGGGCGGCCTGGGCCTATATTCCGGCGAACGCAGCAGCGGTAATTACCAGCAGCCGTTTGCAGGATTCTACCTTCCTGGTTACCGAGTCTGCTATCAATGTCAAGCAGTTTCCGCTGATCAACGAGGCGGGAGGCAGCTTATCGCTATTGCTCTGGATCACACCCGATCAACGCGTTTTTGAGCGGACGCTGCGTGGAAAAACCCTCACGTATTCCTACCATCCGCGCACTTCTTCCGGTTTTGGCCTCATTCTCTACGTTCCTCTGGCTAACGAGACGGAATTGGATTGGTGGTCGAAGCCAAATCGCCAGGATATGCGGGTCCTGCGGCATTCTTTCCAGGGAGTATCCATTACCGACATCAATGACTTAAAATCAAAGCCGGTCTGTTCGTACATTATCAAAGACAATTATTTAATAATCAGTCAATACGGCGATTTGATCGAGGACGTACTACGTCGTACCACTGAGCGAGTCAGTCAGTTTGCGCTGGAAGATCAGTTTCGGAAAGTGGACGAGTCCAAATTTGGGCTGAATGTGTATTTGAAGAATACGGTTTGGAAATCGCTGCTGGCCGGTTCCGTTTCTTCCCAACCTGCCCTCGCGGAATACTTCCAACTCCTACCCGCCTTGCAAGACTATCATTTGGCAGAAAATGATAAAGCCAAGGTAGTTTTTGAGTCAATCGGCGGTAAAAGAGGCAAAAGTTATTTGGCGGAGTGGCTTGACGATCAGGAAGGTAAATCGTTCCGCCGTCATCAATACATCTCCCAGCAAACCTCACTATTTTTTCGGGTGGCGAGCGGGGATAGCCTCGATTTCAAAGAAAATTTTCAGGACTGGCACGACGATTTTTCCACACCCGCCTGGGAAAAGCTTAAGTATTATATCGGCAGCGACCGGAAGGCACTTGTCAATAATGTGGGCTCGGAATTGATTCTTTGCCAAATCGAGGGCAACAACAGCATTACCGACGGCAAGCTCGCGCTGGTGGAGTACGCCAACTACGACAAATTGCGGCCCATTCTTACCAAACTGGCTAAGTTATCGACCAGCGAATCCAATGTTTCGCTCGACAAATACCAGGGCTACGACCTGTTTTCCGTTCCCATTCCCGAACTTCCGGCGGCGCTGTATGGTACGCTGTTCAGTGGGTTTCCCCGAACGTTCATCACTTATGTGGCTCCCTATTTGGTGCTAAGCAACAGTTCGCAGGGTTTGCGCAATTACATTTCCGATTTTGAAAACCGCATTACCTGGCAGCAGTCGCCCGAATTGGACAGTGTTTTGATTTCCAAACAATCGCCGTCGCAACTAGCCCTGGTAGCCAGCCTGCGCAAGATTAGCAGCAGTCGCAACACTGGCGGTATATTTTCCGAAAAGGTCGAGAGCGTACTTTTCGAGTGCCGACTGAATGGTAGCAAAGTAATTCCGCAAATCACTATTTTACCCAAAAAGCGACGTACCTCCGGCAAAGTGCTGAACCGTACTTTCCTGGCCGGAGAAATCGAGTGGAAAGAAGGCAACGACTTGCTGATTGCCATTTCCCAAAATAAGGAAGCAGGCGCCAGGCAGTTGTTACTCACCGATGAGAAAAATCGCTTGCTCCGACCCGATGCCGGTTACGGCAAAGCTGTTTCTTTCACAACACTTGACGGGCCACTGGTCGGTTCTCCATTGAGGGTAGACTTCTTAAATATTGGCCGTCAGCAACTTATCCTGACTACGGCGCGGAGCCTGTATGCCATCGACGAGGACGAAAACGGCGTCGTTACGCCGTTCCGGGTCGGAATTCCGTCGGGGCAAAATATTGCGAAGTTGATTCGCATCGAAGGTAGCAGCGAAGGCAGCAGCCGTTTCGTCATCATCGATGCCGCCGAAAATTTATTTTTGTGGGAAACGCCGGGCAAGATACCCCGCAAAATTAACCGCTTCAAAAATTTCCCGGGCCTGGAATTGCCCGTTGTATCGCTCAATCAGTTGGGAAGCCGTTCGCTGATCGTCACTCAGGAAAACGGATTGATTTATCTTATCAAGGAGGACGGTACCGTGCAGCCGGGCTTTCCCGTCGATATGCTCAAGCGGATTTCGGGCGCATTTGCCTGGTCACAAAACGCTGCCACCGGCCAGCCTGAGCTAGTAGGCGTGAGCACCCTGGGCGAACTACTCCGCGCCGACCTGGCGGGAAATATTTTGGAGCGAAGGCAACTGTACCGGCCGGAGGCATCGTCCAAATTCAGCACACTTTTTGACGACAATTCGCTGGACTGGCTGCTATTGAGGGTTTCCAATACCCGCGCCGCCATTTTGAATCAGGACGGTAACGAATTGTTCGAGATCGAAAATATTGCTCCCAAATCTGTCTTGCAATACCATTATTTTGGGGTAGACAACCGCTTTATATCCATTAGTTCGGGCGGCTATACTTCCCTCTTTGACCTGACGGGGCGTCGGCTGGGTGACAAACCCATTCCATCCGAACTGCCCGTGAAAATTTCCTACCAGCCTTCTTATTATAAAATATTTATCTTCGCCCGGCAAGCCGGGAAGTACCAGACCTGGACCATAAAAATCCGCTGATTGGTGAAGATCGTTCGAATCATAGTGCTGCTTTTTTTTGGTGCCATCTGGCTGGCCGGATGCAGCAATGAGATTCTCTTCACGCTTTACAAAGCCGAGATTATTCCCGACGATTATCGCTACGGCGATTTGTATCGATTGTCCAATCTGGCAGAGTTCAAAGATCCCAGACAAGAATGTCCTAGCCTTCCAATTGAGCAGCCGACCCAAAAAGTCGCTTTGTACATTATCGGCGACAGCTTCACCGAAAAACAGCGTATCGACTCCTCTGACTTTGCCGTAACCCGGTACCAATGGGCGCACTGGGGCGAGAATCTACACTTCAACCTGGATACTACTTTTACCAATATAATCTTGCTGGAATCAGTAGAGAGGAATGTGCGCCCCCATTTCGGAACGCCCATCGCCAATGTCATTCCCGACACCGCCACCTTCATCGCCCACCCGGCCGATACCCGTTTCATGCATCAAATCGACGCGATATTCGCGTCCGATGGCGTCGAAGATCGACTCAATACAATCTTGTTTCAGTTCGACCCAATGCTGAAATTCAGGGAAATGAAAAGCTGGATCAACCAAAATTTCTTCAACCGAACTGATCCGAAGGTGACGCTTTCGAGTGATGGCAACACGCTGGCTTATTATGAAGACACTGACAGTACGTTGATAAACTCTTCTTATAACCACGTCTCCAACGCCGAAATCGACTCGTTGGTGGCGGTCATTAATTTTGATAAAACTTTTTTGAAAGGCCTGGGATTCGACGAAGTTTGGTTCTCGATTATCCCCAATAAAGCCACTATTTTAATGCCGGATTATGCTGTCTACAATCACATTATTGACCGGATTTACCGACATTCTACACTTAGAGTGGAATCCATTGGCGTGCTGAATGATTTCAGGAAAATGAAGCAAAATACCTATCTCAAAGGTGATTCCCATTGGTCATGTTCAGGACAGCGAATATGGCTCGAAAAGGTGAATCAGCGAGTTTTGGAGAGTAGCGGAATTTATAATATCCCGTAGCTAGTATTGTCGGCTAATGACACACACCAAAATAATGGCCTAATGAAAAAGTATTATCTAACAATAATCGGGGTTCTTTATTTGAACTCCTGCGTGTTCAGTCAAAGATCCTTACTTTTTATAAAGAATAATTCACGTTACGCCACCTACCGAATCGGGGAAGAAATTTCTTTTTCTGTCGTCGAAAGCAAACAGCGGATAACGCAGAAAATTGTGGGATTCAAGGATAGTCTGATTGTCTTTCACTCCTTCAAGCTACCTGTACAAGCTATCTCAGCCTTGTTTGTAGATGAGAAAACAAAAAGGTGGTATCCCCTGCGCTACAAATACGATAAAATATTGCCCATAGCGGGGGCGGAGTACCTGGTAGCCGACGCGGTAGTCTCCCGGCAACTCAGACCCAACACTGTGTTGATCAGCGGGCTATTAGTGGGTGGAGGGCTACTTGCCCGAAAGCTAATCGGGGATCGAATTACGGTAAAAGGGAAGCGGAGGCTGGTAATTACGGGGAATGAGGCGGGGCGACTGGGGACGTATAAATGATTTTCTTTACTTTATCCCAAGCACTTCTTTGAATTCGTCGAACTTAATCACAGATACGGGAGGAAATAGCCGCTCGATGTTTCTCAGTCTTATTAAGTGCCGATCGTCGCTTACCAGATAATCAACATTCGCACCGATGGCGCAATCGACAAATTTATTATCTTCTGGGTCGTCTATTACTAGCTTCCATTTAAAATAAGGTTCGTAGCGAATGGTATTTGTAGCCGCTAGAAGAATGGGCAGAACAACCTCTACTGCATCTTCGCCAAACTTAGAACCAATCATCTCGGCATATTCAGAGATAATTTCGTTGCTGAATACCCATTCAAACTTTTTGCTAATAAAAGCATCGTATAGCCAACGCTTTGAACCGTTGTTTGGCACAGAATTCAAGAGTCCATTGGTATCGATAATTGCCTTCACTTGCTCCGCATCTTAATTTTTTTCAAATATTCCGTGCGGTTTTCATTGATTGCTGCTGTGTCTCTTTCGATGTCTTCGGCGGTAATACCTCTTTCTTTCATTGCGCGTCCTATCACAGTATCTAGCTCCTGGGAAAGATGCTTTACTATGACATCCCGCAAAGAAGAAAGTTCGGCATCGGTCATGGAAGACCGCGCTTGAAAAAGCTCCAAAAGAATCATTTGGGCATCATTGAGCTTCATGGTTTCAAGATTTTTAATGAAGTGAATTTCCAAATATAACAAAATCCCCGCAAGCCTGGGCTTACGGGGATTAGAGATAATTGAGTAGGACGTAGCGGGCTCGAACCGCTGACCTCCGCCCTGTCAAGGCGGCGCTCTGAACCAACTGAGCTAACATCCTTCGATTGGGTGCAAAGATACTAATTTGCCGGATTTTGCAAGCGGTAACGGTAGACTTTTTGCGAAGGAATGCGCGAAAGAAGCAGCAATCCACCGATAAAAATTACCATCAGCGCCAGCACGCTGTTGCGCATACTGCCCGTCATCTGCTCCACAAAGCCATACACCAGCGTCCCGACGACAACCGACGACTTTTCGGCAACATCGTAGAAACTGAAATAAGAAGCCGTATCCTCCGTGTCTTCGGGAATAAGCTTGGAGTAAGTCGCTCGCGAGAGCGCCTGTACGCCGCCCATGACCATCCCCACGACCGCCGCCAAGACGTAAAATTCGTTGGCCTGAGTGATATAATACGCTCCCAGGCAAACCCCAATCCAAATCGTTACGCCGATCATCAGGGCGTAAATATTACCCACTTTCGAGGAAAGATAGGAGAAGGCATAAGACCCGGCGATACCCACGATTTGGATCACGAGTACCGTAATAATCAAACTCTGCGCGGGTAGTTTCAACTCGATAGCCCCGAAAATCGACGCTACGTACATGACGGTCTGTACGCCCATATTGAAGATAAAAAAGGCGGTGAGGTACTTGGGCAAGTGCACCTGCGTCCGCATTTGGCCGTACACTTTCCGCAATTCCCGAAAGCCGTTGAACAGCCAGTTGCCCTCCGGCTTCTTGCCAAAAGAATTCTCGGGCAAGTACTTGAACGGAATTTGGGCGAAGCCAATCCACCAGATGCCGACGGTCAGGAACGAGATACGGGCAGGAAGCGCCTTGTCGGTAATACCATAGACATCGGGAAACAGCACCATCGTGAGGTTGAATATCAGTAAGATCACACTACCGATGTAGCCCAGCGAAAAACCGCGCGCGCTGTATCGGTCGAAGTTTTCTTCGGTGGCTATTTCTGGCAGGAAAGAGTAGTAGAATACGATGCTGCCGGAATACCCGACCAAACTTGCCACGAACATAAGCACCCCGAACGTGGTGGTTTCACGGGTAAAAAAATAGAGCATCGCGCAACAAACCGCGCCCGAGTAGCAGAAGATTTTCATGAACAACTTCTTGCGCCCCGTGTAATCGGCAATGGCGGTGCAGAAGGGAATCAGCAGTACGACCAGCAGAAACGAAAAAGAAACCGCGTAGGAAAACAGCACGGAATTCTTGATCGAAAGGCCCAGAAAATCAACGACTGCCCCGCCCTGCGCGTTGAGCGCCGTCGCGGTGAAATAAACCGGAAATATGCTGGAAGTAATCACCAGCGGATGCACTGAGTTGGCCCAGTCGTACATGCACCAGGCGTTGATGGTGCGGGGGTTGTTTTTTTTCAATTAGTGAATTAGTGAATGTCGGAATGTCGGAATTAGATACTACCAGCGAAAGCAATATTTACTAATTCCGACATCCGCAATTACTCAAAGTTCCCGAATCCAAATGTTCCGAAAGCTAATCGGTTCGCTGGGGTCACCGTGATCCTGGAGTTTGATGGGCGACTTGCCGTGGGCTTGTCGGTAGGCGGGCAGGCCGATGTACTGCGTCGGGCCGCTGAGGATGGTGTTGTTTTGGACTACGATGCCATTTTGCAGCAGGGTGATACGGGCGGGCGTGAATACGGAACCGTCTTCCTTGAAGCGCGGGGCGGTGAAGATCACGTCATAGACGTTCCACGCGCCGGGTTTGCGGGTGACGTTGCGGAGAGGCGGGGTTTGTTTGTAAATACTGCCCGCCTGGCCGTTGGCGTAAGTGCGGTTGTCATACGAATCCATGATTTGCAACTCGTAACCCGCGTCGCCTTTGCCCAGTGAAGCCAGGAACAAACCGCTATTGCCCCGCGCCTGGCCTTTTCCGGTGATGCCGGCGGGAACTTTCCACTCGATGTGAAGTTGGTAATCTTCGAAAGACTGCTTGGTTTCTATATTACCGGTGCCTTTTTTCACCGTGAAGGTACCGTCATTGTTCACCGTCCAGCCAGCGGCTTTGGCGTGGTCGTTCACCGACACCCACTGGTCGAGGTTCTTACCATCGAAAAGCATAATGGCGTCGGAAGGCGGCGCATTTTCGGGAACGCTGACGGATTTGACCTCCGGCTCCCAGAATTCGGTCATGGCCGGCGTCATGTCCGGGGCTTTGGGAACATCCTGGGCAAAACCCTGCCCCGTAGCGAGGCAGACGGCACAAATTCCAAGGGTGATTTTATTAAAGCGCATAATTAAGTTTTTGATTAGTGGTATTCCAAACGGAAAATTTCTGCAAATTCACACTTTCCGACCAATTCAGCAAACAGCCCCCTTAATCCTCCTCTTCCAGGGTAAAAATCTCGTCGGCAGTTTTGGAAAACACACGGGCGATTTTCAGACCTAAAGTCAGCGAGGGTGAATATTTCTCGGCTTCAATAGCGTTGATGGTCTGCCGGGAGACCTGCACCCGCTCAGCCAGTTCGGCTTGCGTGATATTGAGAATGGCCCGCTCTATTCTGATCCGGTTTTTCATAGCGCCAGGATTCTACTTTCGTTCCGATTTATTTCCCTGGTTTCTTGGTACAGCAACCAATGAAACCGTAAGACGAAAATTAGCAGTGGCGTGAACATATTATAGATCATCACGTTTAGAAAACTCATGCCGTACACGAAGGTGATGCACAGAGCCAATACCAGCGTGTTGCCATAGATGGCCCATTGCAGTGCTTCCAAACGCATTTGGGCGGTTCGTTCGTCTTCACTTTTCACGCGCGCGAAACCCACGATAAGCAACCCGGCGAGTACCATCAAAGAGACGATCTCGTCGATTAGCTGCAATGTGATACTCCCATCTTTATTGTGTTGAGTGAAATCCAGAATACTGTCCGTCTCCAGTGTTTTTGTACCAAAGGGCCAGGGGATCGTGACCTCCAGACTAAGCGGAAAGTCAGTATCCGTGACCATTTCCCAAATACCCACTGGAATACAAAGTGCCAGGAGTACCCAACCAACGGGTTTCCAGCGATTAGGCAACAGATTTTTTGTTTTCATGGCTAATAGATTTTAGGTGAAAGTTTATAAGGACAAATGTAAAGTTTATTTTACATTAATGTCAAGTATTTTTTACAAAAAAGCAAAATTACTTTACCTTTCACGACCAGATTCATTATTCTCACGCCACACGGCCGCTTTTTACTAATTTTGCGGAACCAATCTTTGTTACCTAGTAAGCTACCGATTTTACGATTTTCCAATATATGCCTTTGACCACTCCCCAACGCTACACCGTCACCGCCGCCCTAATTTACGCCAATGGCCCCATCCATATCGGGCACTTGGCGGGATGCTACATTCCGGCGGATATTTATGTCCGATATTTAAGGTCGACGGGCGCGGAAGTTACCTTCGTGAGCGGTACCGATGAGCACGGCGTGCCGATCACGATCCGGGCCAAAAAGGAAGGCGTCACGCCGCAGGAAGTGGTGGACAAGTACTACTCCCAAATCGCCGCTGCCTTTCAGGAATTGGGCGTTTCGTTCGACATCTATTCCCGCACCAGCAAGCCCGTCCACCATGAGACGTCGCAAGCTATTTTCAAGGATTTGTACGAAAAGGATGTGTTCGTGGAAGAAACCACCGAGCAGTACTACGACGAAACCGCCCAGCAATTCCTGGCCGACCGCTACATCGTGGGTACCTGCCCGGTCTGCGCCAACCCCAATGCTTACGGCGACCAGTGCGAGCGTTGCGGCTCCACGCTCAGCCCGACCGAATTGATCGAGCCACGCTCTACCCTCTCGGACACCGCGCCCGTGCTGCGGGCCACGACCAACTGGTTTTTGCCTTTGGACAAAATGCAGCCGCAGATTCAGGCTTATATTGACAGCCACCCCGAATGGAAAACCAATGTAATCGGTCAGTGCCAGTCGTGGTTGAAAGAGGGCCTGAAACCCCGCGCCATGACCCGCGACCTGGATTGGGGAATTGCGGTGCCGCTACCCGGTACCGAGGGTAAAGTACTATATGTCTGGTTCGAGGCTCCAATTGGCTACATCTCCGCCACCAAGGATTGGCTCACGCAGAAAAACGGCAGCGACGCGGGCTGGGAAACCTGGTGGAAAGAAGACGACACCAAGCTGGTGCATTTTATTGGCAAAGACAATATCGTTTTTCACTGTCTCATTTTTCCGGCCACTTTAATGGCCGAGGGTGGCTATATTCTGCCCGATCAGGTTCCCGCCAATGAATTTATGAACCTGGAAGGCGACAAGATTTCAACCTCCCGCAATTGGGCCGTGTGGCTGCACGAGTACCTGGAAGAATTTCCCGGCAAACAAGATGTGCTACGTTACGTTCTCACGGCCAACGCCCCCGAAACCAAGGACAGTGAGTTTACCTGGAAGGATTTCCAGACCCGCAACAACAGCGAACTGGTGGGCATTTTTGGCAATTTTGTGAACCGGGCCATGATCCTGACGCAGAAGTTTTGTGAGGGTAAGGTGCCAGCAATAAGTGAGTTGCAGCAAATTGATAGAGATACGCTCGAAGACCTGGCCGCTTTTCCCGCCCGCATCGCCGAGGCGCTGGAAAACTACCGCTTCCGCGAAGGACTGACGCTGGTGATGGATCTGGCGCGGCTGGGCAACAAGTACCTGGCCGAAACGCAACCCTGGCACGCTATCAAGACCGATACCGATGGCAGCACCGACCGCCGCGTGGACACAATCATGAACATCGCACTGCAAATCACGGCTTCGCTGGCGATTGTGGCTGAGCCATTCCTGCCCTTCACCGCCGCCAAAATCAATGAGCAGTTGGGTTTCAACCAAAAGCCCTGGACCGAGGCCGGACGCGCCGACTTGCTTCCTAACGGACACGCGCTGGGCGAGTCGAGCCTGCTTTTTGAAAAAATTGAAGACGAGGCCATCCAAAAACAAATCGAAAAACTCCACGAGGCCAAACGCATGAACGAACTCGAAAGCAAGCACGTCCCCGAGGTACGAGCGGAAATACAATTTGACGATTTTGCCAAAATGGACATCCGCGTCGCGACCGTGCTGGAAGCCGAAGCGGTGCCGAAGAGCAAAAAACTTCTGAAAATAAAGCTGGATATTGGACTGGAAGAACGTACTGTGCTGAGTGGCATCGCCGAACATTTCTCGCCCGAGGAGGTAACGGGCCGGCAGGTGCTGTACCTGGCTAACCTAGCCCCGCGCAAAATGATGGGTACCGAGTCGCAGGGCATGATTCTGATGGCTGAGGACCGCGACGGGAGTTTGTCGTTCCTGCAGCCCGGCAAAAAAATCTGGAATGGCGGCACAGTGAGTTAACGCAAAAAATCCCCCGACTCAAAAGAATCGGGGGATTTTGGATTACTATAAACAATTTTCAAATCTTGCTTACCAGCGTTCGATGTTCACTTTGCGGTGAAAATCCTGCTGGGTTTGGTCGGAGGGCAGGTCTAGTTTCAAATAACGCTGGTCTTCGTCGTAGCGGGCCGAAATACTTTCCACGTCCACATCGGCGGGGATTTGCATCTTGCTGATAAAGCGAATAGAGCGCATTTCGCTGGTTTCGCCTTCATTTTTGCCAAAAATCGGCAGCAGGTGATAAATCATCAATTTATCTTTCAAAATCTCGACCTGCAATTCGTCGGGTTCGATGCCGGGGGCTTTCACCGTTACTTCGTAGCCATTCTCTCGGTTTTCTATGTTCAGGATGGGCTGACTCATGCCGCCGTTGGCGGTGTTCATAAAGTCGATGCTCATCAGCATTTCTTGCGGGATATTCAGTTTCGTTTTCATGAGCTGGGTTTTTAAATCTTACAGGGATAAGAGATAAAAACTACGTTCCAGTTTAATGGCCGAGCGTTGGCCACTACGCACGCAACGATGATTCCCTGACGCTCCGTCCTCGGTAATAGGCTGTCGTTTAGTCTTGTATATAACTAACGGACAGGATGAGAGATCGAATTGAATAGAATCAAGTACTGACATAATCGCCGATCAAAATATTAAAAGCGCCATTTTGGCAATAAATAGCATAGTATCAAGGTTAGTTATTTTTCCAGGATGGCCAATGCTTTCTTGCCCGTTTCGTTCTCGGGATTGAGTTCCAGCGATTTCTTGTAGTTTTTTATGGCCAGTTTTTTGTCTCCCGCCAAGGCGTAGCCTTCGCCCAGGCTGTCGTAGGTATTCCAGGAGTTCGGACTGTGTTTTACAATCAAGGCAAGCAGGTCGATGGCTCGCTCACGCGTTCCTCTTTGAGTAAATCATAGCCGATGGTGTTCAATTCGTACTCGCGGTATGGAGCCTTGACAGTGTAGGTGTCTGTTGTCACTCTGATCTGATTGGCCATTTTCCATACCTTGTTTTCCTGCATAAATACCGCATACGTGTGAATATTGGTAACAAGCGTATCATTGTCTTGCAATCGCCA
Organism: Cytophagales bacterium; assembly: GCA_038235275.1. Classification (GTDB taxonomy): domain Bacteria; phylum Bacteroidota; class Bacteroidia; order Cytophagales; family Spirosomataceae; genus Persicitalea. The sequence goes on from JBBSUC010000026.1 coordinate 31,637, forward strand.
ATGTTCGTCAACTTCGAGAAAAGCTATAGTGCCTGACGTTCGGATGTGAACATTGTCGAAAGTTAGCAGCAAACTATCGGCCTTACCCCTTTCCTGGTTATTCTTTTTGACCTGGGCTATCAAATCTTCCCAACCTACCTGCTGGGAATACTCGAACTTATCAATTGAAGAACGGCTACTGTGGGCATCTTTGATCCAGTACTTTTGCCAGGCATCAACATCAGCCTTCGCATAGTAGGCCATTGCTTTGCCCCGCAATACGTTCAAGAGTTCGGTTTCCAGCGATGTTTGGGCAGTAGCCCAGCGACAGTTAGGAGCGAAAGAGCAAAGACAATACTTGTAAAAATGAGTTGAAAGTAGCGTTTGGTTTTCATGAGAATGGTTTGTTAAGTTGTCAGTGATATCGGAGTAAAAATTTCCTTGTGGATATTCCTGTTCGGCGTGTAGGCGTTACGAATCGACCAACTTCTACCGAAGCGCCAAACTAATCGCCTCCTGCGAAGAGTTGACGTGTAGCTTCTCGTAGATATTCCGCAGGTGGGCGTTGACAGTGTTGTAGCTGATCGAGCAAGCTTCGGCGATCATTTTGTAGCTGTGGCCATCCACGAGGTATTTCAGGATTCCCTTTTCCCGCTTCGAGAGGTCGCAGAACTTCGTCTGCGGGCTTTGGTGGGCCTGGAAAAACGTCAGCACATTGCGGGCGATGCTGGGACTCATGGGCGAGCCGCCCGTATAGACCTCCGCGATGGCTTCCAGCACTTTGTCGGGCGGGGTGCCTTTGAGGATGTAGCCCGACGCCCCGGCGCAGATCGCCGCAAATACCTTATCGTCATCCTCGAACACCGCAGTTGTGGATGAATTCTTTCGGGATTAGGAAAAGCCCGCGTTGCTGCTCGACGCTCAGCGTACGTTCGGGACTAAGCTCCTTTTTGAAGCGCAGCTCGATGTGACGGCTGCCGAGCATGGTATCGGCAAACGCCCGGATTTTCTCCACGAAGTCAATGGCGCGGTCATTAAGGTTCACCACCCTACTGCGCCCGCAATTCCCCGATATTTTGTACGATCACCTCGAAACCTTGGTACCTATCGGGAATCTTATTCGTCAGGGAAGCCGAGTCCGCGCCGGTGAACACGACAATACAGTCCTCGTCTTTTTTGTTCTTGCCCTGCCCCACACCCTGCACCCCGTTTATTTTCATAAATTCGGTGCTCGCCGCGTCCACAGCAGCATCTATTTTTTTCATATCCGTATTGTTTTCACGATTAACCTGGCAGCCTAAACATTCTCCCAGGATTATCAGCAGTAACAAGGCTTTTTTCATGGCAAGGCCGAGTTTTAGCGGGGAGGCGACCACGCCGCCGCCTCTCCGCAGCCATCAGGCAAAATCAATATTCAAAGCGCTCATCACCGCTGAAATTGGGTTGAGGATGGTGGCCGAAGTGGAACCCGCAAACAGCAATCCCACGGCATTGCCGTTCATGTCCAGCACCAGGCTGCCCGAATCGCCGCCCGCGCTCATGCCCGTGGTGACGATCTGGTTCACGAAGCGGGCCGTCCCAAATGTTCCGTAACCCACGTTGATGGTGGCATTGATGGCAACTACTTTGCCGCGCGTGTAGCCCGTGGTGCGTCCCGACTTCTGCAACTGGCCACCGACGCCGACCATACTTATGGCCTTGGGGTGACCGATGCCGTGGATTTCGCCGCTGAAGTATTCCAGGAAGTCGATTTCGGCAATGGCGCAGTCCACCGTGTTGTTGGCCGTAGTGGAGAAGACGATGGGAACGAAGCGAGACAGTCGCCCCACTTTGTCGGCACTCGTACCGCCGTCGTAGGGTCCGGGCTGATAGATGGCATCGTTGATGGCCGCCGCGCCACTGTTGGCCAGCACGTGGCAGTTGCTCAGCACGTAGTACTTGGCTGGCGCGGTGGCGCTGCGGTCCATAGTCAGGGCCGCCGCCGTACCGGCTGTGACCTTATAGTGGGCGATGCTGAACCCCGCCGGAAAAGGCCGCAGGCGGTTGTTCAGCACCGGGTCAGTTTGGGCGTACACGGGACCGATCTCCACCACATCGGTTTTTATTTTGTCGATGGTGGCCGGCACGATTTCTGATTTTTTGAGATCTTCTTTCTCCACTTTCTGCTCTACGAATACCAGCAGCGTTTTCTCCGAAGATTCCTTGCCATTCTTCACTTTGTGGCCCAGTCCCACGCCGACCACGTTCGGAAGGTCCATCAGTTCCTCCTGCTTGCTTTCCTGCACGGCGCTAAGCGCTTCCATTTCTTCGTCCATTTTGTAATTTTCCATAATAAATTGTTTTAAAGGGTTTAGTAATAGTTAGAAATCAGATTATTGGCGACCATACGGTGTTACCAAATTTTTGCCCAGCCTCTTTCAGAAAATCTGATCGAGCACTTTGTCGAGCATAATGACCGCGTCGGTGGCCGAGCTGCTGAGGATGATTTTTTTCTGGAAAAGTTCCAGGTTCGGCTCTTCGCCGATGGTTTTCCAGATTTTTTCCAAATCCTCCTGCCCGTTCCGGTTGCGGAGGGTGGCTTCGTCGATCAGCCGCATTTGCAGCACGTTCAGCACCAATTGCTTGACCAGTTCCTCCGAGGCATCGAGGTTACTTTTAACTTTTGAATACTCTTCTTCCAGCCCCGCCGCCAACTGCTGGAGGCTGCGGTAGGTTTGGGTGTTTTGGATGCTGCGCCTTTCCCGCGCGATTTTGAGGAAAGTCTGCGGATGGTAGCCCCGGCGGAGTGTACCGAGGTCGGCCTGGCAGATGCTCACCTTGGCCGCATGGTCGGGCTGTTGGCTTTCGACGTAGTAATTCCCGGCTTTTTCCAGCAGTTCCTCCGTCTTTGGGCCAAAATCAAAGCCTCCCGCCGTGTAAACCGCCAATGCGTCCGAGACGTCTTCCAGCATTTCGCCGAGCCGCTGGATTTTCTGATGGAGCAGAGGAATCATAGCTATTCAAAATCGACGGTGAAGGACTCACGCCCATCGGCATCTTTTACGGAATTGACGAAAATTCCCTCTTCGGTGATTTTAGCCTTGATTTGGAAGAGCGAAGCGGCGTTCGACCCATCCTTGACCGCCGCCGTTTCAGGATTGATCAGTAAGCCCGTCAGCGTGCTTTTGCCGACTTTGATATTGAAAAGCACAAAAGCCGTGAATCCTTTGACGGTGCTGGCGTAGTGCTCTTTGCCCGGAAACTTCCGCAGGTAGCCTTCCAGGGTTTGACTGCTGACCAGCATCGCGTCGATGGCAGTCGGCAAATTCTGCGCGATTCGGGCGGACACGTTCCGGCGTAGCGTATCGTAGTCCGTCGATGATTCGCCCGACACTTCTTCGGTTACTCCCTTGTACAAGTCTTCCAATACCCGTCGGGCTTTATCCTCCACCTTGATCTCTTTTCCGGAAAATATTGGCGCGAATGCCCGATCGAATTCACTTTGAAATTGATTGGTGAACTCATCTGGCTCAACCTTGAAGGTGTACGCATTGTCGTAGTTGGCGTCGGCCACCAGCACGGGAATCGTCAGTTCCATTTCGGGAATTCTGAATCGGGGTACCGAGAAATGCCGCAGCAGTTCGTCCTTGGCGTAGCCCTTGGCTATTTCGATGGACGTGGCGTCGGCGTGCTGCCGGGCACGGGTCATCTCCCCGTAAATAAAGCTCATGTACTCTCCCAGCGTGATCATGTCCGGTCATCGTTTTTTGATAAATGCCAAGCGGTAATGCCGCCCGAAAAACTCAGGAGGCCAGCATATTCAGGATTTTTTCAAGGCCGGCGGGCATCTCGTCCTGCGAGGCTTTCACCTTCACGTTCATGGTGTATTCTTTCTCCACCTTCACCCCAAAAGACGAGGAGCGCTGGTAGGAAGACGACACTTTCATCTTGACCGGTCCCCAGCCCGCCTTTATTTCCAGCCCAATGGCCAGCTTGTCCTTGATCGTTTGGGATTCCACCGAGTTGAGCTTCACGTTGAAGTCGATGTCCACCGTCTCGATGCGGATGCTGGGAATGGGCAACATGGAAATGAAAGGGATTCGGACGAACCGCTTGGTTGTGACAACCGCGCCCGTTTCGGGATCGACATCGCTTTTTTCGTAGGTAAAATCCGTCATTACCAGTTCTTTCTCGCTATCTGGATCATCGGGATCTTTAAGCTTGAACCCCAAATCCTTAATGAAATTCACCGTCGAAACCGCCGAGGCCGCCTGGGCCTGAATGGCGGCTTGCAATGGCCCACCGATCATTTTGGCAAAGTCGATGTTATTAAGTTCGCTCACCAAATCGACGCTCACGGCCTCAGCCACAATCAGGCCCTCGTCCGTCACGGACAGGGCGATGTCGGCCATCTTGACGCCCCGCTCAAGCAGGTCCTGGACGCCTGGGTCCAATTGGTTGTTACCCATTACGACGGGATTTTGGAGTTGTTCTTTTTTCTGCACTTTTTCCATGATTATTGTACATTAAGGGTTTAGGAATGATTTCCCCGGAAGGGATTGGTAAGCAATGCCCGAGTTTGTGACTCCGGGTCTTATCCGCTTAGTCGTGATAGTGCCGGAATGGGGAAACACAGAGCACCCGACTAAGTCAAGAAACTGAGTGAACGGTATAAATTTTGGCTTTGAAAACAAAAAAGATGCGTCAGGCTGAGAAAGCCTGACGCATCTTTTTTAAATCACTTTCAAGAAAATCCTAGGCCACCGCCAGCCTGTTCCGGTCGAGCAGTTGATTTTGCAACTGGCCCGACACCTCGGATAGTACCTCACTCCAATTGTCGGAGTAAGCTTCGGCGGTGTAGTTGCGGCCCGGCGCGCCCACCTTCATGCGAGCCATTTTCCCACTCGCCGAGGAAGCGCCGGTGTGGCTCAGATATACTTCGGCCCCCAGAATACTGCCGTAAATCCTCATGAGTTTTTTCAACTCGACGCGGATAGCGCTTAAAATATCTTTGTTAGGATCAAAATCATCGGTCTGGATATCGATTTTGATGTTTTGAAATCGTTCGGTCTTTTTCATAGCTTCTATATTATGTACTTGGTTTCCGAGTAAGTCGAGGGGGACGGGCATTGCTTTTTTTCCTCAGAAGGGGTACATATTCCTCACTTTCATCGTATGCTAATTTCTCCTGGCTTTTTCGCAAACCTCAATACGGTAGGCTGGTAGCGGTAAAAACGAGGTTTTGACGTTGTATGGAATAATCTTGTCAGTGAGGTAATAAAAATGGCTTGCCTGAAGCCTCGTTAAATTACCCTTCACCTTAAAAATTATTGATAATGGAAATTTTCAAAATAGAACAACTGAACGAGTTACTAAACGTCAAAGGATTGCACCACGTCACGATTTTCTCTCCCACGAGTCGCGATTCAACCGATAACTATCAGAAGGACAAGATCAATTTCAAGAACCAATTGCAGGAAGCCGCCTCGGAACTCAACAAAATGTACAGTATGAGCGACTCTGAGGCCAAAACTTACCTGCAACCCGGATACGACCTGCTGGACGACTCCGAATTCTGGCAGCACGGCTCCGATGGTCTGGCGTATTTCCAAAGTTCCAAAGGAGCGAACATCAAGACGCTACCGATGAAAATAGATCAACCCTCGACCTACGTGGGCAAGAATTTCATGCTGCGTCCGCTCATTCCGCTCCTGAACGCCGACGGACGGTTTTATATCCTCAACGTCAATTTGGAGGATGTCCGGCTGTACGAGGCCACACCCGGCACTATCTCGGAGGTTGTATTGAACGACGACGTTCCGACTAAAATCGAGGACTACACCAAATTCCTCGAATACCAGGAACAGACGGGTGCCAGGAGCGTGCAGGGCGGCGGCGGGGCCGTGCATTACGGACAAGGTGCTGGCAACGATTCGGAGAAGCAGGAAATCAAGCAATATTTCCACACCCTTAGCAATGAGGTGGATGGCATTCTGGACTGCGACCCACTGCCTGTAGTATTGGCGGGTGTCGACTACCTGTTGCCGATATACCGCGAGACCAGCAAGTACAACAAGTACGTGGACGAGACTATCCATGGCAGTTTCACGGAAGCCGATGCGGCGGTTTTGCACGCCAAAGCTTGGGAGTTTATGGAGACTAAGTTCGACGCAGAACGCAACGAAAGATTTGAGAAATACGCCGAACTGGCCAACGGTGACTGGGCTTCGTCTGACACTCGCAAAGTAATTAAGGCGGCCTTCACCGGACAGGTGGAAACACTTTTTGTGCAGGAAGACGCCGCGATTTGGGGCGTCTTTAACGAGCAGCTCTACGAACTGGAAATCGAACCCGCCGCCACGCCCGAAACGACCGATTTGCTCACCGAAGCCGCTGTAAAAACCATTATACAGCACGGCAAAGTCTATCAATGCACCGCCGAAGAAATGCCCGAAGATGGAAAGGTAATTGCAGCAATTTTCAGGAATCCGGTCACCATTTGACGGCGAATTTCAATGATGAGTGAAAAAAATTCATCACTTTATACCCCTGCCGTCGCCTGCTTCATCTTGGCTAGTCCCGTCTTCGCGACCAGCAATGCGTCTTGCGCATAATAGGCAGGGTTGAATACTTCCAACGAAAGGATCACGGGCTTTTCGGGATTTTTCAGGATGGTAAAAAGTTCTTTTAGCGGCCCTATGCCATCGCCGGGGTACACGCGGTCGGCGTCGGTGATGACATTTTGGGCGGGAGTAGCCGGGTAATCGTTCACGTGAAATACTTCGATGTAGGGCTTGCCGACCCAGGCGGCTGACTGCAAGCCCGAACCGCCTCGATACAAGTGATAGACATCCATCAGTACTCTGGCTGAGGGATGTCCGGCCTCGATGGCGACGTACATCAGTTCGCTTAGGCGGCTGAGGTTTTGGGAAAAGCCCCAAAGCTCCAGTTGTGGCACGACGCCCATCTTATCACCTAGTTCCAGAATGGTATGGTAACGCTCGGCCACTTTTTTGAGGTCGAGCGTTACGTCTTTAGTAGCGCCCATCGGCGGGGAGGCAATGCGTTTGCAGCCGATTTCGGCCAACATTCCCATTTCCTGTTTGAGTTGCTCGATGGCTTTATTGCGCGTGTCGTTGTCGTCCACGATCCACTGGGCGAAGCCAATGGCGTCCTCCACGGCTATGCCCGAGTCGCTCAGGTGCTTGCGGGCGTCAGCGATAGTGCCGCCACCTTTGAGGTAATCCTGCAGTGTGTTTATCCAAATTTCTACGTGATGGTAGCCCGCTTTCGAGGCCACCTCGATTTCTTTCATGAAACCCAGCTTGTGGCCCCGCAGGGTACTCATGTTCAGGGCGTACTTGAAAGATTCGTTTTTTGCAGAAGCATTGGATTTCTGCGGAACAGGGGAAAGGACGGCGGTGGCGGCGAGTCCGGCGAGTGCCTGGCGGCGGTTGATCATTTTTATTCTTTTGATTGATATAAACGATAAAGCGAGTGTTTGGGCAAAACTAATGGCGTCTTCAGCGATTGAATCGCCATTTTCTGACTTTCACTTCCGCATTTTTTAGATGCTCGTCCAGTTCTTGGGCTTTTTTAAATTTCAGATGGTTCAGTTCGCGGTACTCTACTTCCACCTCGAACGAATCCAGTTCAAAGGGCCATGGCTCAACGCGTAGCTTCTCTTTTTCGTCCTGCCAAATCTGATACATCGTCCCATTGGGGCCAACACTAACGTCCATTCGCCGATGTTCAGGCTGGATTTTGTCCATACAAAGAAGCAGCGACAGCGCGTCGCACCACTCGACGAAACGGTAGTGCTTCTCCGCCTCTTTCCTACTTATTTTGAATTCCTTGATCAGATCCTTCTGCAATTTGTGCTGCTCTTTGACAAATTTCTCGATGTCAGCATCCTCGTATTTTTGATCTTCGTAAAGAAAAGTCGTGTGCATGGAGGTCATCAGCGCATTCCAGCGGCTTTTGGAATTCGCAATCTCCATGACGTTACGGTACTGCTCCGCCGAATGGCCCAGTAGTTGAAAATGCTTTGGCGCGCCGGCCTCGGTCAGGTTTTGCGGCGTGCGGGATTCGGGAACGCCATCGTCGTGTTCGGCAATGGCAAGCAGCGTCTCGACGAAGTGAGGCGGGCGCTCGGCGGCTTTCCAATGGAAGGCTATTTTGGCGGCCAAAAGGCCATGGGCGCGCTGGTAAATAACTTCCCAACCCACGGGGATAGATTTTACGATCATGATGTGGAAATAATTTGGGATAATTGGTGCGCAAAGCTACGCATCCAGTCCCAAATGTTGGCGCACTTCGGACTCAGAAAGTACGACCATGCCCTGCATAAGCGCGGGGAGCAGGGCTTGTTTGGCCGATTTCTCCATCCGGCTTTGCAAAGCCTCCATTTCTTCGTATTCGACCTGGTGAACCCGAGCCGCCAGTTTACCAATCATATTGCGGGTCACGATTTGCTCGGCTTCCAGTTTAGCAATTTTCACAGACAAAATTTCAAGGTATTGCAACACAGGATGCAGATCGTTTGACATTCAGGAATTGATTAGAAAACTTTGGTCAAAACGAAAACAAGGCCCGAAGCGTATGATGAACAAATTTTCGCTACTTCATCAAAAAAGCTACCCCAGCCGTGAGCCAGGGTAGCTTTTTGAACTAAAAATCAGATCACCTTACTTGCTGGCGACCAGTTTTACTTTCATCGCTACGTCGTTGGAAACCACCATGTCCTGCATTGGGTGCTTAAAGGACACGTCGTACTTGGTACGGTCGAAAGTCAGGTCGCCCGTCATCGTTACTTTGCCGTCGGCTTCGGAAATATTCACGTTCTTCACCTCTTCGGGGTTGGTTTTACCACGCACGGTAAGGTTGCCCATCACGGTGCTGCCGTCCGAACCCGTGATCTCGAAAGTAGCCATAGGATGCTGTTCTACGGCGAAAAAGTCGTCTGAAGAAAGGTGGCCTATAAGTTTTGCGGGAGTACGGTCTTTCTCGGGTTCAAAATTTTCGTCTGTGGGGTTGATCGTATTCAAATCGACCGTAAAGCTGCCGCCCGTAATTTTGCCGTCGGCCACGACCACGTTGCCGTCGGTGAGTTTCACGTCACCGGAATGGGAGTACAAGCCCACCATTGTGCCTTCCCAGTTAACCTCGCTGGCGGCCAGATCCACGTTCATGGTGCCGTCGGGAAGTCCGGAAGTTTCTTCGGTCGTTTCTGATTTTTCTTTGGGATCACAGGCCACAAAAGCAAAAGATGCGGTAGCCAAAAATGCTAGTGAGAGGATGGTCTTTTTCATGATGTTAATTGAATTTTGTGTAAAAAAAATGATGTACCTACATCGGCCCCTTCAACCACATGTCGGCAAAAATGGTTCTGCTCCTAGAAGAAACAGACGCCTCCCTCCTACTCACCGGAGGTTTTCTTCAAACAGTTTCAAGATGCGCTTATACTCGTCCGTCCAGGAAGAGGGTTCTACGAAACCGTGGTCTTCCAGCGGATAAACGGCCAGTTCCCAATCGTCTTTCTTCAATTCGATCAGACGTTGCGACAACCGCACCACATCCTGGAAATGCACATTGACATCCACCATGCCGTGGCAAATTAAGAGGTGGTTTTTCAGGCCCGCCGCGTGATAGATCGGTGAGCTTTTGCGGTAGGCCAGGCTATCCAACTGTGGTTCGTTGAGAATATTGGCCGTATATCCCTGGTTGTAGGACGCCCAGTCCGTCACGGGCCGCAAGGCCGCCCCGGCCTTGAAAACGTCAGGCGTCGTGAACAGCGCCATCAGCGTAATGAAGCCGCCGTAGGAGCCACCATAAATCCCGATTTTCTTGGGATCTATTTCGTATTTCTTAACCAGCCAATTAGCTCCGTCTACATTATCCGTCAGATCTTTGCCACCCATGAAGCGATAAATGCCCGTCCGCCAGTCGCGACCGTAACCCGCGCTGGCCCGGTAGTCCATGTCCAGCACGGTGTAGCCTTTGTCGGCCAGGAGATTGTGGAACATGTATTCCCGAAAATAATTGCTCCACCAGGCGTGGGCGTTCTGCAAGTACCCCGCCCCGTGGACGAACACCACCGCCCGGCCGTTCGATTTTTTGGGTTCATAAATTCGGGCGTGAACGTCCATACCGTCCGACGCCTTGAAGGTCACCAGCTTGGCTTCCCGCCAGGGATACGCTTCGAAAGCATCGGTGGTCGAATGCGTGATTTGCTCGGGCTTGGCGTTGGTCTGATTATCCATTAAGAACAATTCCCAGGGCGTGTTGCTATTGGAATAGCGAACGGCAAGTTTGGTTTCATCGGGCGAGAGTTCGGCTTCGTAAGCACCTTTGTCGGGTGTCAGGCGAGTGCGCGTTCCACCGGAAACGGGCATTTTGTAAAACTGCTTTTCGCCGGGATGCACTTCGTTGGTGGTGAGGTAAAAAGTTTGCTTGTCCTTGGAAAGCAACACGCTTTGCACTTCAAATTTCCCTTTGGTCAGCTGCGTCGTTTTGCCACTTTTTACGTCCAGCGTATAGAGATGTGCGTAGCCGTCGGCTTCGCTGACGAAATAAATCGTCGAGTTATCGACCCAACCCAGTTCTCCGGCGCTTTGCGGATAACCACCCACGCCCGGCCCTCCTACCCAGGCCTCGTCCCGCTGACGGTCCAGCGGCTTCAAACTGAGCGAATCAGGGTCGAAGGCCATGATCCAGCGATCTTTGTTATCCAGTGAGCGCACTACCACCACAGCGTTGCGTCCATCATCCGACCACAATGGACCGTGAACGATCACAGGACGTATTGCATCCTTTTTCCAGGCGGTATCCTGCTTGGGATAGTCTTTCAGATAATCGGGTTTGTCGCCGATGCCGGGCAGTTTCTTAGTGCTGACCTGCCGCATCGTGTCCTTTTTAATATCGTAGACCCAAAACTCGAACTCCGTGGCCGGGTCACCGACTTTGGTGCGGGCGGGCAGGTCTTCGGTGAAGCCGGATTGGGTGACGAAGCTGGGAACGATGGTTTTTTTGGATGATTTGTCGGCTTTGCTCAAGCGGTAGGTTACGAAGCGACCGTTGGGGCTAAGTTGCTGCGCCGACACCTTTTTCTCGCCCATATAAATTTCCTTGGGACGCTCCGGTTTTTCGGCTTCCGTGATTTTTTTGGCTGAGTCTTTCTTGGCTTTTCTTTCCTTTAAAATGTCGAAAAGAGCCAATTGATCCCCTTCGAGCCATTTTTCCTCGTCCGATTTCTTGGTTTCGGCTTTCTTAGTACCACTCTTAAAATCGGTGTGCTGGGTAAGCAGACCCGAAGACAGCGCGATGCTGAAAAGGTTATCGTCTTTCTCAAAAATAATGCGCTGCTCGTCACCGCTGAACGTCGGGCTGCCTTCTGCCTCGACGGTATTGGTCAACTGCCGGATCTGGTAGGTTTTGCAGTCAATTAGATAAATGTCGCCGTTTTTGGCGTACGTTTTGAGCGTCCGCAGTCGGTTATAGACGCCACGCTTGGCGGGCACCTTTTTACGTTCGGACAGACTCACCTTGCTGATTTTCTTGTCGTTCAGCGAATATTGGTATAGCGAGTCGCCAAGATTGGCGTCGGGATTCCAGTCGAAATAAATGGTTTTGGAGTCTTCGGCCCAGTGGACGCCATCCGGTGAGGTACCGATCCAGGTTGTGGGATCCTGCATGATTTTCTCAACCGTAAGCTGGGCCTGGAGGGAGAAGGGAACACAAAAAAGGGCAAACAGTATTATTATTTTCATGAAAGCGGGTTTTAAGGGTGCAAGATAATTCAGATTACCTTTGGCAAAACAAGAACCGACTACCCATGCAAGAAGAAATCCTCGAAAGACTCGAAATCGAAGCCCTCAACCCGATGCAGGAAGCGGCCATATCTGCCGCCCGGAAAAATGATACCATCGTCCTCTCCCCCACCGGCTCGGGCAAAACGCTCGCTTTTTTGCTGGCCGTGTTGGAACGGCTGGATGAAAACGTCTTAGGCGTACAGGCAATGGTGCTGGTTCCTTCGCGAGAGTTGGCCCTGCAAATTGAAAGTGTATTCAAGGCCATGGGAACGGGCTATAAAGTAACCTGCTGCTACGGCGGCCATTCCAAAAAAACCGAAGAAAACCTCTTGCTCGAAGCTCCGGCCCTGCTCGTCGGTACGCCGGGCCGCGTGGCCGATCATCTGGAACACCAGAATTTCGACCCCGAAACTATTCATACCCTGGTGCTGGACGAGTTCGACAAATCGCTGGAAATGGGCTTTCAGAAGGACATGTCCTACATTATCGAAGCCATGACGAGCCTGGACCGGCGGATTTTCACCTCCGCCACCCCGCTCGACCGCCTGCCCGCCTTCGTGGACGCGAGGCATCCGGTTACCCTCGATTTTTTGAGCAATACCGAGGCCGCCCCCCAACTGACTATGAAAGTGGTGCGCACCACTTCGGTGTCCCGGCTCGACACGCTGTTTTCGCTGGTGTGCGCCATCGGCGCGGCACGGACGCTGATTTTCTGCAACCACCGCGACGCCGTGGACCGCATCAGTGAACTGATGGGCGGTTACGGCCTGGTGCACGCCACCTTCCACGGAGGCATGGAGCAGCCCGACCGCGAGCGCGCCCTGATGAAGTTTCGCAACGGCACCAGCCGCATCCTGATCGTGACCGACCTGGCCTCACGCGGGCTGGACGTTCCCGAGATCGAGTCCATCGTGCATTACCAATTGCCGCTCACCGAGGAGGCCTTCATCCACCGCAATGGCCGCACCGCCCGGATGCACGCCACCGGGACGGTGTACCTCATGCTGGACGAGTACGAAAAACCGCCTTACTTGATCGGCAAACCAGAAGAGTTTGAGTTACCCAAGTACGACCGCTTACCCCCCGAAACCGAGTGGGACACGCTCTACTTTTCGGCGGGAAAGAAGGAGAAAATCAGCAAAGGCGACGTGGCCGGCCTGTTGATGAAAAAAGGGGGACTAAAAAAGGACGACGTGGGCATGATCGAAATCAAGGATGATTCTGCCTTCGCCGCCGTGAAGCGGGAGAAAGCTGCCGCCGTAGTGGCGTTTTTGCAATACGAAAAATTGAAGGGAAAGCGGGTAAAAACGGCCATTGCCCATTAATTTACGCTTCGGCCCGTGCTGATTTTCTTGGTACGCGCAATGTGACGGTAGTGCCTTTTTTATTGCGAAGGGAGCGAATGCTGAAGGTACCGTTCAGCGAATTCATGCGCTGGCGAATGTTTTCCAACCCCTTACCCGGAGCGACCACTTGTCGCTGGTCGATGCCCGTGCCATCGTCCGTAATTAGTAAAATATACTGGCCGTCGGTCTGGACGAGTTCGAGCACCACCTGCCGAGCGTTGGCGTGTTTCAGGATATTGTTAATCAATTCTAAAACACAGCTATATAATTCAAAGGAAATCCTTTTATCGTCAATCGTCAGCTTGTCGGGACGGATCAACTCGAAAGTTGCCCGGCCTGACCGATTCAGGTCGGCGGTCAGTTTTTCCAGCGCGGGAACAAGCCCTTGTTTTTCCAGAATCGAGGGCAGTAAATTATGTGAGATGTGCCGCACTTGGTTGTAGGCGTCGGTAATCAAACTGACGACACTCTGGTACTGGATTTTCTCGGCGGGCGTAAAATTATCCAACTCCACCGATTCGAGTCGCCATTTGATCCCCGAGAGCAGACTGCCCAGGTTATTGTGCAGTTCCGACGCTACCCGCTCACGCTCGATGCTTTGTCCCCGGAAAAGGGCTTCCTGAATTTCGTGATTTTTGCGGGTAAGGATGAGGTTGGCATCGCGAAGTTCGTCAGTGCGGGCAGCCACGCGCTCTTCAAGCGTGGCGTTGGTTTGTTGCAGAACCTTACCCACTTGGGTAAGTTGCGCATTGGACTTATCGAGTTCGCGGCGGCGTCTTTGAAGCAAACGATTGCTTCGGCCGAGGGCGGCGGCCAAACCTAAAAACACGAGGATTCCCAAAATCAGGGCGTAACGCAGGTAAGCCTGCCGGGCTATGTCGTTGGCCATTTCCTGCATCTGCACGTCACGTCGCTGGGCGTCATACTCGTAACGCAGGACTTCGATTCTTTTGTTTTGCGCTACTGCCCGGTTATTTTCAAGCAATTGCACAAATTTCTCATGCCACAGGAGTGCCTCCTCAGGCTTTTGCAGGGACTTATACGCTTCAAATAAATTGAAGGCCACCCGCTCCCGCATAGACGGCTGCTCGTAAATGAGGTAATATTCGGCGCGGTCGGCGAAGTTCTGCGCTTCCCTCGGCTGGTCGGAGCGGCCGTAAATCAGGCTCAGCAGGGAAAGCAGTTCGGCATTGGGGCGTCCCTTGTTGTTCTTCTCCGCATCCAGCGCCAGCAGTCCGTATTTTTCGGCGTCGGCAAAGTCTTCTTTTTTCAGAAAAGTCGCCGCCAAATTGAAGTAGGCATCCGCTCGTTCCTCCGAATATTCCTTAGACGAATTGATTTGTAGGCTTTGCCGGAGCACAGAGATGGCTTCTTCGGGCTGACCATTTTCCCGGTAAGCCGCGCCCAAGTCGATCATCGCCCGTGATTGACCGAGCGAATCGTTATTTTTTTTGTAAAGTTCGACAACCCGCTTCTCGGCGGTAATGGCTTTACCGTACGCTTTAAGATTGGTGTAGCAGTCACCAATATTATCCCAGGCATAGGTTTGCTCATTGATAGACTTAGCCAGTTCAGCGTACTGAACCCCGCGGAAGAGGTACTCGATGGCTTTAAAAGTTACGCCTTTTTGCAGATAGGTCGCGCCGATGCGGTTGTGGGTGAACGCCAGCCACCGATTCGAACGCAGTCGAAAAGAGATTTTAAAGCCTTTTTGCAACCAAAATAACGAACTATCGAGATTATCCATCGACGAAGCCTCTTGGGCGTAAAGTCGAATCAGCGTCGTATCCCGAACCACCGACTTCGGCTCATTTTCCCAGTACGCGATCGCCGCCAGCGGGGTCGACTCCTTTGAATTTTGGGCGTATGCCCCCCTCGCTCCCGCCAATAAGCCCAACAGAACAATCACTCTTCTCATACCTCGCTATCCCGGCTGTTTCTGCATTACAAAAATCAAGGCAATATAACCTTTAATTTTTGTAAACGCTCCATCCACGGGTCAATATCAAAAATTCGTCCAAATTTGGGAGAAATTTCTCAGGCGATAGAAATCAGTCCCTTTGCTTATTTCTCGGCATCCTTCGTCCAAACCACCTTAAATTGGCCGTTCGCCACCTTAATGGTGTCAGTATCACCGGACTTTTTGGAGCGATCATGATCGTGTGGGTCAGTGCTGGCTATCACCCCAGCCCCGGCTCCGGTCAGGATTTTTTTGCCCAGGTTGGCCCGCAAACCTGATCCCGTCATGGTAGCCAATACTCTTTTTTGGTAATAAACGCCATTCAAAGTGGCCTCGAAGGTGCCTTCCACCGAGGTGGCCGTAGCGGCGGTAATCGTTACCGCGCCGCTCAGCGACTCGCCGTCGTGGAAGCCGTGGCCCATCTTCTTGGTCTCCTCGGTGAAATCTACTAATGCGAAGAGTCCATCTTTCGACTTGGGCTTATAACTCCGCTTTTCCATTTCTGTTAAATCCTCGATTGGGTAAGTACCGGGTTTCAGGCTTTCGGTGAAATAATACAGCCGCACCCAAAGTTGCTCGTCAGGGTTGACCTTGAAACCTACCAGGGCCAGGTAGTTGAAGTCTTTTTTGCGGAAGGGAATTTTCAAGCGTTTGGCCTCGGATTTCCATTCTTTGCCATCGATGGTGGCGGAAATGAAGTTATCGGTTTGTTGGGCATAAGCAGTACTCAGGCCGCCGCCGATCAATAACAGGGAGAGAATTATTTTCTTCATGGCACTAATGATACTTTTCTTGGTAAATACCTCATTGTCTTAAAGGTAAGCATCCGCTCTCGCCCGACCAAAGAACTTAGCTCAGAACTGAGTAAGCGGTAGGTGGAAGTTATTAAACGGCAAAAACCCGCTCTCCCAAAGGAAAAGCGGGTTGGGAAAATCACCAAAAATTCAAAACTAGTACCGCCGGATATTCACCTCCGACAGGCCAGCGTTGTAGTCGACCATAATTTTATTGGTGGCTTGGTCAAAGCCGGGAGAGCGGTACAGACCATCGCTTATTTTCTGTAAATCACCCATATTCTTGTCGTTGAGCATCCCGTCGATACGCACCTCACAGCCAACCGATTTGGGAATTTCCAGGGTTACCGAGGCTACACCCGACTCGATTTTGACATCGGTACGGTTTACTCTATCGCCTAGCTTTAAGTTCAAATCCGCCACGCCCGTGCTCACCTTCAAGGATTTTACCCGGAAATCGCTTAGGTCGAATTTAGCCTCGCCCGCACCCAGCCCCAGGTCGATATTCCAAAGCGGTTTTTTGTTAAGGTTGAATTCAACCGAATTCTCGTTGTTGCCTTTTTTCAGGTTGATCTTGCCGCTCTCCATCTTAAAGTCGATCACAGCGGAGTTGGCGTTGCGATTGTTACGGATATCGGACCTAAACCCGCCGATCGAGGAGCGTGATTCGGCTTCAAAAAGCTTGTCCGTGCTGCCTTTCAACTTGAACTCTCCGGCCCCGCCTTCAAAGTTGAGGGTTGCTTCTTCAAGGCCGCCTTCCATCTCGTACTCGTAATGACGATTGCGAACATCGCGCTTATCGGATTTGTCATCATCCTTATCCTGATTGTAATCCTCCTCGTACTTGCGGCTACGATCCCGATTTTCATCCTGTAAACGTTCACGATTTCGGTTCCTGTTTCGATAGCCGAAATCCCACTCTTTGTCTTTATTGCTGCTGTCGTCGTCCCAGTCGAAGTTCCAATTATTCCGGCCTTCATCGAAGGCACGGTCGGTGCGGTGAGTGATGCCGCCCAGCACGGCCAGGGCAATCAGAATGCCCGCCACACCGCCGCCCCAGCCGTTGCGCTCGCGTCCACTGGCTAGCAAGCTTAATCCGGCCAGTATCAACAATATGGGCCAAAAGCGGGCTATTTCGTACCAGTCGATGTCGAGAAAGCCCAGGTTTCGGAGTAGCCAAAAGCCACCTACAATGATGAGCAGACCACCCCAGAATATTCCGTTTGATTTTTTCATGGCTAAAAATTGGGTTTAAAGGTTGGAGTCGGTGGACTGCCTAGTCCCCAACTGGTGGCGCAGCAAGAGCAATCCGCCCGATACGATCAGGATGATGGGTAAAAAATAGCGTCCGAAGTCGAAGTCAGAAAACTCCTCGACCAGAAACAGGACGCCGACGACGATGAGGATGATTCCCCAGAAAGTGTTTTTGAAGTTCATGGCTAAAATTGGGCTAAAGGTCAACCGGTTAATGGTTAAAGGTTAATGCAGTACCGCTGCGGCCGGTACGCCGGAGCGGTACCGATACCGGGACGTAGTTCACCTGATTTGCGGCGGCTCGCCGCCAAGATTCGTCTCTCCGTCGGGGTCGGTGGGAGAATGAGGGTCGATGGTTGGCCTGTTGGTTGGGTCATCGAAGGGGCGGTAAGGTACTGGATCAGGCTCTTTTGGCGGGAATGGGTCGGCGGGAGTGAATGGGTCGCTGGGAGTGAATGGGTCGGCGGGAGGCGGGGTATGGCTTGTGCCGGAAAACTGCTCCTTATCGCGTTGGCGGAGGAGCAGGAAGGCACCGCCGACGATGAGCGCTACGGGCCAGACGTACTCCCGGACACGATACCAGTAGGGAAGCTCGTCGAGCAGCAGAATCGCTCCCACACCTAAGAGAACCACGCCGATGATTTTGATGGAGCGGTCAGGGTCGGAGCTGTTGGCGAAGAAGTTATTTGCCCGACTCGATAGAGCATTCGGATCAGCATTACCATTGGTAGTGCCGTCATAAACATTGGTCGGACTATTGGCTCCCGGCAATCCTTCGGGCAGGGCTACCCAGAAGATGATGTAAACAATGGCTGTCCAGAAAAATGTGGGTGGTATGGGCAGCAGTAACAGCACCACCCACAACACGCGGATAATGGTGCGATCAATGCCGAAGTAGTCGCTCATGCCAGCGGACACGCCGCCCACAACGGCTTCACTGGGAATGCGGGTTAGTTTCCTTTCCATGGCTTTTAAATTGAGTGTTTGGTTAAATGATCGTCTGGTGTTTTTTATATTATACTTCTGTACCGGACTTCTTACTCCAAATAAAAGGACTTTTTCCTTTATTTGCAATCAAAGGTAGTAGGTTATACAAGATACTGGCTTCCGAAAATTTATAATCGGTGATTCGGTGGGTTAAGTGGTGAATATTTCTCGTGGCGCTTGGCTGGATTCCATCACCCGAGTTGTTCAGGCATCGGAATCCAAAGATTCCAGAATATCCATCAAGCTGCCAAAATCCTTATAACCAGGCCGGATTTCCTCACTGCCGCGCAGGGCGATACCTCTGGTTTTAGTGGAGGCAATAGACTCGGCCACAACTCCTTCGTTTTCCAATCCAAAACCCAATAAAATGGGATATACGCTGGATAATGTACGGAGGTAATCCTTCCACTCTTCGGTGATCGAGGCATTTTTTTCGCTTTCCAGCAGAAAAAATTCCACTTCGGCGGCATAGCGGCCCATGAGCGCGTCCAGTTCGTCGGCTTCGTAGTGATCGACATCCACGCGCAACAGCAGTGGCTTATCCAACTCGCTTTTTAAATAAAGGAGCAAATAGGTGTCTTCCACTTGTAAGGCCTCGAACTCGTAGTCGGCGAGGATGGTCAGTAGTTTGGCCGGATCGGTCTCAGCCGACTCGGCTACTAGTTTTATTCCCGCAATCCAGGCGCGAATTTCGGCGTATTTTTTTGGGGTAATGTAATACTCTGAGGCTTCATCGACGGAGAAACCCAGCATATCTACCCCCATCCCGGCGCAGTAGCGGGCGTCGGAAAGGTTGGTGACGTTGCTTATTTTAACGAAGGTCTTGAGCATTTAATCGATGGACAATGGATAGTGCATAATGCACACTTATTAGTTGCTGGTGTATTTTTCTTACTCCCAAATTTACGACAATAGCTCGGTTCGGCCCGGAAATGAACTAAGTTTGGTAATGGATTTGTTCAAACCCGATACTTTTTCCAAAAACTAAAAATCGGAAGGCTTTGACCCTTCGCGGATTACGAATATGAGCAAACACGGAAGAATCCTCGTCGCCATGAGCGGCGGGATCGACAGTTCTTTGGCGGCGGTGATGCTGCACGAAGAAGGCTACGAAGTCATCGGCATGACGATGAAAACCTGGGACTACGCCGGCAGCGGCGGTTCCAAAAAAGAAACGGGTTGCTGCTCGCTGGACTCCATCAACGACGCCCGCAACATCGCCGTACAACTGGGCTTTCCCCATTACATTCTCGACATTCGGGCCGAGTTCGGCGATTACGTCATCGACCATTTTACGGGCGAATACCTCGAAGGCCGCACGCCCAATCCCTGCGTGCTGTGTAACACCCACATCAAGTGGGATGCCCTGCTGCGCCGCGCCGACCGCCTCGGCTGCGAATCCATCGCCACGGGCCACTACGCCAATATTCGCCAAATGGAAGGTGGTCAAGCCGATGGCCGCTACGTTCTCTCCAAAGGCATCGACGCCTGGAAAGACCAAAGCTACGTGCTGTGGGGCGTATCCCAAGACAGCCTTAGCCGCACCAAACTGCCGCTGGGCTACCTGCACAAAAGCGAAATTCGGGAAATGGCCAAAGAGCGCGGCTTCATGGATTTGGTCAACAAATCTGAAAGCTACGAAATCTGCTTCGTGCCGGACAACGACTACCGGGGCTTTCTGAAAAGAAGAATCCCCGGCCTGGAAGCCGAGGTAGCGGGAGGAAACTTCGTACACCAGGACGGTACCGTACTGGGGCAGCACGAGGGATATCCGTTCTATACAGTGGGTCAAAGAAAGGGCCTGGGCATTGCGTTGGGCCGACCCGTTTTCGTGACCGAAATCAGGAAAGATTCCAACGAAGTGGTACTTGGCGACCTACCGGACTTATACCGCGACGGCATGGTGGTCGGTAAGCTCAATATGCAGAAATACACTGCCCTCGACCAGCCGATGGAGACCGTCACCAAAGTGCGCTACAAGCACGAAGGTACGCCCGCCACGATCATTCAGGAATCATCGGACCGCATCCGCGTGGATTTCCACGATGGCGTCAATGGCATCGCTCCCGGACAAGCGGCGGTGTTCTACGAAGGCGACGACGTAGTGGGTGGAGGCTGGATAATGAAAAGCTTCCGGCAATAATTAGCCAATTAAAAATCCCATGTCCTCCCCCACCCTAATTATCGAATACTGCCCCAAATGTGGCTGGCTGTTGCGGGCGACGTGGCTGGCGCAGGAGTTGCTAACTACTTTTTCGGAGGAGCGTTTGAGCGTTTTGCTGCGCCCCGCCGAGGTGGCGGGGCGGTTTTCGCTTATTCTCGGTGAGAAGGTGATTTGGGACCGAAAGGGCAAAGGTCGTTTTCCGGAACCCAAAGAGATCAAGCAACTCGTTCGGGATATAATTGCCCCGGAAAAGTCGCTGGGTCACAGCGATCGGAAATAGATTTTCACCACACTGGGCAAATTATCCCAGATAGTGTGGATAGTTCGCCACTTTCTATCAGGGTAGCGATCTATTTTTAAAAAACCTTTCGTATTGCTAATCTACTTAATATTAAAACTTTGCGAAGGCATAGTCAGCGAATCTGTCGGATATTTTAGGGACAGCCGTGCCATCGGACTAATTTTTTAACGGTTCAAAGCATCAGTATCATTAGGGTACTGAATCTAAATCTCTAACTAAAAAATCAAAATATTATGTCTGATAAACTGAAAAATCTGCAAGATCTGCTGGAACACCAAATCAAAGATTTGTACAGTGCTGAATCGCAAATTATTGCGGCGCTGCCCAAGATGATCAACAAAGCTACCAACCAGAAATTGAAAGACGCTTTTAACACGCACCTGAAGGAAACCGAGGAGCAGAAAGCACGTCTGGAACAGATTTGCAATACTTTGGGTATTAAGCCTGGTGGCGAGAAGTGCAAAGCGATGGAGGGCATTATCAAAGAAGCCGCCTCGTTCATGGACGAAAAAGCCGAGCAAGCCGTTATGGACGCCGGACTCATCGCCGAAGCCCAGCGCGTGGAGCATTACGAAATCTCAGGTTACGGTACGGCCCACCGCTACGCCGAGCAACTCGGTCATAGTGAGATAGCAGAGCTGCTGGCCAAAACTCTGGAAGAAGAAAAGGACACCGACGAGAAACTGAACGATTTGGCTATCGAGACGATCAACGTCGAAGCTGAAGAAGCTTGAAAATGAATTAATATAGTGACGAAAAGGCCCTTGTTTCAATAGCAAGGGCCTTTTCTATGCCTTTTGCAATAACGGCAAATACCGCTCAGTAATAATATTTTGATGGTGGATGGCATGGCCGATTACCATAAATCCCAAAGCAGCCACTGAAATCGGCACCTTGCTGAGACTGCCACCCATTCCGGAGCGCATCAACATTTCCTCGTTGAAATTATCGAATAGCGCCACGGTCGACGCCCGGACTATTTCGTACTCATCCAGCAAATCTTCCAGGGTTCGCTGGTCAGCCAGTGTATTTTGGGCGTAACCATTCTCCTCGAATCCTGGCAAAGGCGTTTGGTCGTTTCGGGCAAAGCGCAGCGCGCGGTAGCTCATAATTCGCTCCGTGTCGATGCAATGCTGAACAATGTCTTTAACCGTCCACTTACCGGGCGCATAGACTTTATCGCCCAAGGCTTCCAGCGTGTCCAGATTGGAAAAAACCGCCTCGGGGGAATGGCTTTCCAGGGCATCCAGCAATTCAACGTCTTCCACCAGATTGATGTAGCGGTCAAAAAACTGCGGTTTGGGATCGATTTCGTTAGGTTTCATAGATTTTAGAATAGAATGCCGAAATTAGCATTTTTTCCGGCAAAAGCCGGATGGCCGTTCCTTTATGAGACTTTTGCTTTTCGATACCGTCCTAGACGGACATCACACTGATTATCTCACTCATCTGATCGAGTATTGGCACACCCAGCAAGTCGAAGGCGAACTTCACCTTGTTACCCCCACGGGACTTGCCGCCCAGTTCCCAGTTGAAATCACCCTTTCTTCCCGAATAAAATTCATCGAACTGACCGAGCCGGAAATGGCGGGAATCAAAGATGCGTCGATGATTGGCCGTTCCTTTTCGGCGTGGAATCTGTACGTGAAATACGCCAAAAAATTCCGCCCCGACCACGCTCTGCTGATGTACTTCGATGTGTTCCAACTGGGATTGTGGCTGGGCCGTAAATCGCCTTGTCCCGTTTCGGGAATCTATTTTCGGCCTAATTTTTACCAAAAAAATACGGCAAGCTGGAAAGAAAAAATGGTTCTTTTCCGAAAGGAATTCATCCTGAACCGAGCCTTGTCGAATCCAAGTTTCACGATACTTTTTTGCTTGGATAAATCCGCCGTTCCCGCCATACAAGCCATTTCGGAGCGTACCAAAGTGCGGCCACTCAGCGACCCGGTCAAATGTTACGATTTAACCACTAGCCAAGTGGAGAGACTAAAGCAAGAGCTTAGCGTCGAAAATTCCCGTAAAGTCTTCCTGTTGTTTGGCCATTTGGACGACCGAAAAGGAATCGAACCTGCCCTGGATGCCATCGCGATGCTATCTCGGGAGGAAAGTAAGCAAATGGCATTGGTGTTGGCTGGCCCAATCGGCGATGAATTCCGCCAACTAATTGAAGCTAGGATTGCCACTCTGAACAACAACGCTCAGGTCATTTGCCACTTTCAGACACTCAAAGGAGCCGATATTCAAACCTTTTTCGCTCTTTCTGATTTTGTGCTAACTCTATACCGTAAGCACGTTGGAATGAGTTCGATCGTGGTCAGGGCCGCTTTGTCCCAAAAGCCTCTAATTTCTTCGGACTTCGGCTACTTGGGAAATTTGGTAGAATCTCAACAACTGGGAATTACGCTGGATTCGGAATCACCCACCGCGATTTGCCAAGCCTTTCGACAGGCTTTGCGGGGGGAAATTAATTTTGATCAACGAGCGGCTGAAAAACTGGCGAAGGAGAATGCAGCCCAAGCTTTTGCCGAGCAGATTGTAATGGGGATTACTGGTCAATCCTGAGAAAATCAGCAATCCCTACTGCTCCACATAATCCAAATCCTTCGTAAAAGTCTCTTCGATGAACGCCAGCGACAGCAGCGCGATGGCCGCAACCACGATGCCCAGCACCAGCCCGGCGTTGATGACGCCCATCGAGCCTTTTAACCAAACGAATAAAGACGCGAAGGGAATAGTAGCGCCGCGCACAAAGTTGGGGATGGTGGTAGCCACCGTGGCGCGAATATTAGTTCCGAACAGTTCGGCCGCGATGGTGATGAATAGCGTCCAGTATCCGTTGCAAAAGCCCAGGAAGGCGCAGAGCACATAGAAGGAGTAGGCTTCCGATATTGGTAGCATCAGGTAGAGCGTCATCATGACGACTGACAAAACGATGAACAGCCCAATGACCTTCTTGCGGCTCTTGAGATATTGGCTCAAAAGCCCGCTGAAAATATCGCCAAAAACTTGTCCGGTGAAAGCCAGCATCACGGCCTTACCCGCATTGATGCCCTCGACTCCTTTGGCGGCCCCGAATTCAGGAGAAAACGTAATCAGAATTCCCACGACAAACCAGATGGGCAAGCCGACGACGATGGCCATGACGTACTTACGCAGTCGGGCCGGGTCAGTAAAAATGCTGAAAATGTCGCCCCGGTTGACGGCTTTTTCTTTCAAGTGCTGGAACATTCCCGACTCGAAGACATTAAAGCGCAGAATCAGCAGCGTCAAGCCCAATCCACCACCGACGAAGTAAGAAACCCGCCATTGGAACAAATCAGCTACGAAATAAGCCAAAATAGCTCCTAAAACCCCTAGCGTGGCAACCAGCGTAGTGCCGTAGCCGCGAATCTCCTTGGGTAATACCTCGGTCACAAGCGTGATGCCCGCGCCCAACTCGCCCGCCAGCCCGACGCCCGCGATGAAGCGCAGCACGGCATACATTTCCAGGCTAGAGACGAAGCCATTGCCAATATTGGCCAGCGAATACATAATAATCGATCCAAAAAGCACCGACAACCGTCCCCGCTTGTCCCCCAAAACACCCCAAAGGACGCCCCCAATCAGCAAGCCGGCCATCTGCCAGTTGAGCAGTTTGATACCTTCGGGCAGCAATTGGTCGCCTGACACGCCCAGTGCCTGCAAGCTCGGTACCCGCACAACGCTAAAAAGAAAAAGGTCGTACATATCCACCATGTACCCCAGCGCCGCCACCAGGACGGGAATTTTGAGGAGTTGGGAAAGAACGGAAGGGCTTTGCGTTTGCGAGTTCATCCAATGGAGAGTTAAGACCGGATCGCCGGTGCGTTTGAGAGTTGAGAATGAAGTACAAAGGATGAAATAACCGCCAAGCGGCCTCGTCTCAACTCTCCATTCTCAATTCTCAACTAAATTAAAGTCGGTCGATCAGCATACCGCCATCCACGTGGATGACCTGCCCGGTCGAATAGGGGAAATCGCCGCGCACGAGCGAGGCGACGGCTTTGCCCACGTCGTCGGGCGTGCCCCAGCGCGGTTGCAGGGCCATGCCACCTTCGAACAATTGGTCGTACTTACCTTGTACTTTCGAGGTCATGTCGGTGGCAATTATACCAGGCCGTACCTCGTACACCGGAATATTGAATTCAGCCATTTTCACAGCAAAAAGCGCCGCAGTCATCGCCAGTCCGGCTTTGGAAATACAATATTCGCCGCGATTGATGGAGGCGACCGTTGCGGATATGGACGTGACAAAGACGATAGTACCCTGAAAATCAGAATTAGCGTCTTTAGCTTCGGCCATGCGGTTCGCGATGGCCTGGGTCAGGAAAAAGGGTCCTTCCAGGTTGGTGTCCAGCAAATCGCGGAAACTTTCGGGCGTGGTATTTAATAAATCAAGCCGTTGCTTGGGCGCAATGCCCGCATTATTGACCAACACATTCAGGCCGCCCAGTTTTTCGTAGGCTTCCTCCACGATTCGCGCCCGGTCGTCGGCGGAGGCGATACTACCCTGACAGTATTCGGCCTTGACGCCCATTTCGCGCAGATCGTTGAGCGTTTCTTTTACCAGTTCCTCAGGGCGCACCCCGTTGATGGCAATATCGTATCCCTCGCGCGCCAAACATTGCGCGATGCCCAGCCCGATTCCCCGGCTACCGCCGGTAATTAATGCTGTTTTCATAGCTCCTCAATAGCTACCCAGCACCGCTTTTCCCAGCTTTCGATACCCTTTTCGGCCAGTTGCACGCCTTTGGCCCCTTCTTTCAAATCCCAGGGAAAGGGCGTGTCTATGACGATGTGCTTCAGGAAAAGCTCCCACTGCGCCTTGAAAGCGTTGTCGAACAACTCCTGCTCGGGTACTTTGGCCCAGCCTTCAAAAAAGTCGATGGGCTGTTTGATGTCCGGGTTCCAGACGGGCTTGGGGGTATTGCCATAATGCTGCGTCACGCACTCGCGAAGTCCGGCCACGGCGGAGCCTTTAGTACCGTCCACGTGCAGGGTGAGCAGGTCGTCGCGACGAACGCGGGTTGTCCAGGAAGAGTTGAATTGGGCAATCACGCCGCCTTCCAGCTCGAACGTAGCGTAGCAAGCATCGTCGGCCGTAGCCTTGTAAGGCTTGCCCTGCTCGTCGATGCGCTCCTCGATGTGGGTGGCCCCCAGGCAGGAAACGGCTTTCACTTTACCAAAAAGATGATCCAGTACGTAGCGCCAGTGACAAAGCATGTCAACGATGATCCCGCCGTCGTCTTCCTTACGGTAGTTCCAGGAAGGCCGCTGCGCCGGAACGCTGTGCCCCTCGAATACCCAATAACCAAACTCACCCCGCACCGACAAAATCTCGCCGAAGAAATCGTTCTCCATCAGGCGTTTTAACTTCAACATGCCGGGCAACCAGAGTTTATCCTGCACGACGCCGTTTTTAAGTCCGGCTTTAGTGCAAATTTCGTACAGTTCCAACGCCTCTTCGGTCGAGGTACCCGTGGGTTTTTCGCAATAAATATTTTTTCCGGCCTTGATGGCTTTCTTCACCGCCGCCGCGCGACGACCCGTCACCTGGGAGTCGAAGTAGATTTGATAGTGTGGATCATTGATGACCGAATCCAGGTCGGTGGTGTACTTCTCCACGCCCGAGCGCTCGCAGAGATCTTTCAACTTGGCCTCGTTGCGGCCCACCAGAATGGGGTCAGGCATGATCACCTCGTCGGCGGAGAGTTTCACGCCACCCTGCTCGCGAATGGCTTTGATCGAGCGCAAAAGGTGTTGGTTGGTTCCCATGCGTCCCGTGACGCCGTTCATTATTATTCCAATGGTATGTGTTTTCATGTTGGCTGTCGGCTGTCAGCTTTCGGCTATCAGCCTTTTTATAGTTAAATATTTAAACACGTTTTCAATAAACTCCTGTCAAAAACCTTTGCTGAGTACTCGCCAACAGAATTTGTGATTTGCCTGTTTTGCATTATACCCGTAAATAAGCCGACGGCCGATCGCCGAAAGCCTCCTCACACATTCTCCCCAAACGCCTTCACAATCTTCCCCAAAAACGCCTGCTGATCTTGTTGCCAGTAGATATTGGAGAAAATCTCGACTTCCACGTAGCCGTCGAAGCCCGTGGCATCCACCCAGCTACTGATTTTTTTGATGTCGATACAGCCCTCGCCCATCAGACCGCGGTCGTTGAGCATATCGACGGTGTTCACCTTCCAGTCGCAAACATGGTAAGCCAGCAGATGCCCATTGGTACCGCAACGTTTGATTTCAGCTTCCAGGTTGGGTTCCCACCAGACGTGATACACGTCCACGGCTACGCCTACGAAGGCCGAACCGATCGCTTCCGACATGTCGTTGGCCTGCGCCAGCGAGTTGATGGCCGAGCGGTCGGCGGCGTACATTGGATGCAGCGGCTCGATGGCCAATTTAACGTTGAGCTGTTCGGCCAAAGGCAGCACGGCTTCGATACCCGCCTGAATTTGTTCGCGCGAAGTTTCCAGCGACTGGTCGGGCGATGCTCCGCAAACGAGGACGATCAGCGGCGCTCCTAGCGCGGCAGCTTCCTCGACCAGTTTTTTGTTATGCTCGATGGCCTTGGCGCGTTCTTTCGTACTCGTATGCGGAAAAAATCCGCCCCGAACGTAGGACACCACGTCCAAACCGTTTTTACGAATCAGTTCACCCGCCTGGGCGTGGGTGATGCCGTCGACGGCGTTCTGCCAAACACTGATGCCTTTTACGCCAGCGGCGGCGTAACGCTCCACGGACTCGTTGAGCGACCAGGGTTTGGTGGTAATCGTATGGATGCAACAGCGATCGAGGTTCATATCTGAGAATCTTTATCGGCCTGCACTGCTCCCAGATACGCATAATACGGCTCATCCTTAATAATACGCTGCAAATAGAGCGCCACCTCGCGGGCGTGGTAGTCGCCCCATATGCTCGACTCGCCGCAGGGTACTTTTTGACCTTCGGGAATATGATCCCAGCCGTTGGGATGGTGATAAACCGAGTGCAAAATCAAGCCTTCGTGTTTCGGGTCAGTCGACAGGTAAGGTTCGTCAAAAAGGGTATCGAGCGTCGTCAGTCCGGCTTGCCAGTAGCGGTTGCCTTCTTCGGTTTGGCCTTTGTCCTTTAAATATTTTCCCAGTCGCAGCAGTCCTTGCGCGCCGATGGCGGCGGCAGAACTGTCGATGGGTTCGTAGGCGTTGTACGGATCGGACTTTTCCTTCGTGTAATCGCCCAGCTTGTAAAGTTGCGGCGCGCCCGTGTCCCAGTAAGGAATGCCGTCGGCGGCGGTGTTAGTGATAAAAAAGTCGTTGGTCGCGCGGGCGGCTTTGAGGTAAATCTGCTCCACGGCATCGCGGTCACCGAAGGGGGCCAGTTCTTCGTCCGAGAAGTAGGCCAGCGTTTCGAGTTGTTCGGGAAAGCCGACCATCGCCCAGGCCAGGCCGCGCGTCCAGGTCGTGAAGCCCGAAAAGCCCTGCTGGGTGTTGGGGCAACGATAGTTGCCATCGTTGACGTTGAAAATGGATTCATGCGCCGAACGCCCCCAGTCATCGTATATGTCACGGCCCTCGTTGTAGTAGAGCGCGTATTTGGCAGTAGCCAGCGCGTGGTGGACACCGCGCTCCAGTAGGCTGGTTTTTAGGTCGTTCTCACCCATCAGGCTGTGGCCCAACAAATGCGAAACCATCACCGCCCGCACCGAGCGGATGGTATCCACGAACAAAGAATGTGGACCATTAAAAGAATAAATATAGCCCCCGCCACCTTTGATGGGCGTCCAGCGTTTGGCCTGCACGGCACCCGAAAGTTTGAGGGCTATTTCGTAAAAATTCCGCTCCCATTCGTTCTCCTCGATCCGGCCTTCGTTCATGAGCCGTAACAAGTTTCCGTAGGTACTTACATTGTTGAAGCCGTGGTCGTGGACGCCGAAATGGCCGACGTGTGAGGCCATCTGCTTAACAGTGTGCTCTTTGGCCGCTTTCAGAAAGGTCTCATCGCCCGTGGCGTCATATTGCAGCACTTCGGCCCCGTAGCGGAAGCCTTCGGTCCACTCGGTCCAGCCACGGGTAGTGTACTGGCCCTTGACGGTAAAGACGGGAGAACCCTTGGCGGGGTCGTAGTTTTTGTTGAGGAGGTTGATTTTTTCGCCGGACAATTGCCACAGGCGGTCGAGTTTGGGTTGGAGGTCGGCAGCGGTCAGGTCTTCTTTAATTTGCATCGGGGAGCGGCTATTGGTATGGGCTTGATTTATACACAAAGCAATGGACGACCGTTTGCTAATGCTTCCCCGACAGTTTTTTCTATAAAAACGCGCTGTATATCGTAAGATCGTGGTTTTCAGAAAATAAAAAAGGCGGCAAGAAATGAATCTTGCCGCCTTTCCCAAGGAGTGGATAATATGGGTTATTCGTTGTCGCTGACGTGTTGGGTCTGGGTGTGCTCGGTTTCTTTGTCGCGCTCTTCCCAACCCTTACTTTCATTGCGCTGTTCCTGATGACCGCCTTCGCTGCTGCTCTGCGATTGCTTGCCGTCGCCGCTCTGGCTTTGCGATTGTTGGCCGCCGCTGCTGCTTTGTGATTGTGAACGTCCGCCGCCACTTTGTTGCTGACTTTGGTTAGGTTTGTTCATATCTTGGTCTTGCTTCTGTGAATTTTCCATGAGCTTACGAGATTTAAGTGTTTAGAAATAAATGTTTTACCTGAATTTTGCTTCTGATTACTCAAAGAATTAATCCAAAGAGGCTTCACTCGGTTGCCAATGCGCTGCCTTTCTAAATAATAATTCATAAGAATTTGAATGTCAATAATTTAGGTTTGGTTCAATAAAGAATTTTCCTTTTTATTTTCAAAACCAATGATTTACAATTGTTGAAAATATTGCTCAAAAAACCGAATGAAATGAGATTACCCATCGTCAAAGTCGCCGTGGTGCAGGCGACTCCCGCGTTTTTTGATTTGGAAAAAAGCATCGCCAAAGTCGTGGATTGGATCGAGAAGGGACGGGCGGCAGGCTGCCAGTTGCTGCTTTTCCCGGAGTCATTCCTGCCAGGTTACCCGCGCGGTTTGCGCTTCGATGCCGTGGTCGGCCGGCGTACCGAGGCCGGGCGCGATGCCTGGCTTGACTACTGGCAAAACAGTGTAGACCTACAGTCAGAGACACTTCTTGCCATCCAGGAAGCCGTTAAAAAAGCGGGAATCTTCGTAGCTCTGGGCGTGACCGAACGCGAAGCCGTGGGCGGTTCGCTCTATTGCTCACTGCTATACTTTGCGCCCGATGGCTCCCTCCTCGGCTCGCATCGCAAGCTCAAACCCACCGGGCTGGAACGGTACCTTTGGGCCGAGGGCGACGGCAGTTCACTACGTACTTACGACACCCCGCTAGGGAAAATCGGCGGACTCATCTGCTGGGAAAACTACATGCCACTGGCCCGCATGGCTTTATACGAAAAAGGTGTAGAAATCTACCTCGCTCCTACCGCCGACGCCCGGCCTTCGTGGCAGTCCACCATGCAGCACGTAGCCCTGGAAGGTCGCTGCTTCGTACTGGCAGCCAATCAGTTTATTCGCAAAAGTGATTATCCCGAACGCTACCAAAAAGAAATTCGGGACGAGCCAGAGGTAATGTCGGCGGGCGGCAGCGTCATCTATTCACCGATGGGTGAAGTATTGGCTGGGCCGCTGTGGAACGCCGAAGGGCTGCTCACGGCGGATTTGGACTTCTCGCTTTTGGCCAAAAGCAAGCTCGACTTCGATGTAGTGGGCCACTATGCTCGGCCCGATGTTTTTAAATTTGCCGTGCCTGAGCAACCAGAGACTAGAAATACAAATTAGAAACCTTCTCACCCCCTACTCCAT
This sequence comes from Cytophagales bacterium, assembly GCA_038235275.1. Taxonomy (GTDB): domain Bacteria; phylum Bacteroidota; class Bacteroidia; order Cytophagales; family Spirosomataceae; genus Persicitalea. Next base: position 62,083 of record JBBSUC010000026.1, read on the forward strand.
GACCATTGACCTCCGCTCCGACACCATCACCCAACCCACGCCCGCCATGTGGGACGCTATGCGCTCGGCCCCTCTCGGCGACGACGTCCTGGGCGACGACCCGACCGTACAAGCCCTGGAAGAAAAAGCTGCCCAGCTTTTCGGAATGGAAGCCGCGCTGTTCTGCGCTTCCGGTACCATGACCAATCAACTCGGAATCCGCGTTCACACGCAGCCGGGTAGCGATGTCATTTGTGATAAACTTTCCCACATTTATCTTTACGAAGGCGGCGGCATCATGCTCAATTCTTTTTCATCGGTCAAGCTATTGGACGGAGATCGAGGCCGTCTCAATGCCAAACAAGTGGCCGAGGCCATTAGCCCCGACGACATTCACGCCACCGTCACGCGGCTGGTGTCGCTGGAAAATACCATGAACAAGGGGGGCGGTTGCTACTACGATTTTGCCGAAATCCAGGCGATTCGGGAAGTCTGCGACGAACACTTTGTACCACTGCACCTCGACGGGGCGCGACTTTATAACGCGCTGGTCGCCACGGGCGAAACGCCCGCCCAGCACGGGGCGCTGTTCGATTCCGTCAGCCTGTGCTTATCCAAAGGGTTGGGCTGTCCGGTGGGGTCACTTTTGCTGGGTACCAAAGATTTTATCAAACAGGCCCGACGCTTCCGTAAGGTGATGGGCGGTGGCTGGCGGCAGGCGGGTTTCCTGGCCGCCGCCGGAATTTACGCCCTCGACCATCACGTGGACAGACTGGCCGAAGACCACGCCCGCGCCGTAGCCATCGGCGAAATTCTCCGACAGAAGTCCGAGGTCGTGAACATTCTCCCGATCGATACCAACATCGTGATTTTTGAGTTGCCCGAAACCGTTTTGGCCTCCGACTACGTGCGGCGGCTGGAAATGCTGCGCATCCGGGCCATTGCGTTTGGCAAGCATCAGGTGCGTATGGTCACGCACCTGGATTTCACAGACGAGCATTTGGGAGAGTTGGAGAAGCGACTTCAGCGGTTTTGAATCAACAGCCCTGCCCGTAGTAAGCGTCCTTCCCGTGCTTGCGCTGGAAGTGTTTCATGCGCAGCGTGTCTTTCAAAACGACGGTATCGGCGTTGATTTGCAAAGTGAGGTGGGCCATACGGGCGATTTCTTCCAATACCGCCGCATTATACACCGATTTGGCCGCATCCTTCCCCCAAGTGAAGGGGCCGTGGTTTTGCAGCAGCACCATCTCCACTTCCTGGGGCAAAAGTCCTTTTTCCGCAAAGCAATTCAGAATCTGGTGGCCGGTTTCGTGTTCATAATCGCCCCGGATCATCTCATCGGTCAGGACGGGCGCGCAGGGGATGTCGCGGTGGGTGTGGTCGGCGTGGGTGGTGCCGAAGATCGGGATGTCGCGCCCCGCCTGGGCCCAGGCCACGGCGTAGGTGCTGTGGGTGTGGGTGATACCGCCGATGTCGCTCCAGCTTTTGTAGAGCAGGGCGTGGGTTTTGGTGTCGGATGAAGGACGCATTTTTCCCTCCACCACTTTGGCATCGTAGTCCATGATAACGAGGTCGTCGGGTTGCAGACTTTCGTAGGGGACGCCGCTGGGTTTGATGGCGAACACACCCCGGTCGCGATCCACAGCGCTCACGTTGCCAAAGGTGAACAGCACCAAACCCAGCTTTGGCAACTGCATATTAGCCTCGTAGGCTTCTTCTTTTAGGGTTTTGTATTCCGACATAAGGCAATATTTTACTCGTACACTGCTGCTCCAAGTTGTAAATTTCGTTTCAATTCTCGGATGGTTGTGTCCTTATCGATCACGACCAACTCCACGCCCAGCATTTCGGCCAGATCTTCGATGTGCGCGGTCGTCAGGTTTTGGCTATAAACGGTGTGGTGCGCGCCTCCGGCCAGAATCCAGGCTTGCAGGCCGATTTCCATGCTGGGTTGCGGTTGCCAAAGGACGCGGGCGGTAGGTAATTTAGGAAAATCCTGCGTGATTTCGACGGCCTCCACCTCGTTGACCAGCAGGCGGAAGCGATTACCGAGGTCGATCAACGATACGTTGAGCGCCGGACCAGCCGCACCTTCGAACACCAGCCGGACAGGATCTTCCTTGCCACCGATGCCCAGCGGATGCACCTCGCAGCGTACGGGTCCGGCGGCGATACTAGGGCAGATCTCCAGCATGTGCGAGCCGAGTACCATCCCGTTTTTTGGATCAAAATGATAGGTATAATCTTCCATGAACGAGTTGCCGCCCGGTAGCCCCGTCGCCATCGTTTTCAGCGTGTGGACCAGGGCGGCGGTTTTCCAGTCGCCCTCGCCGCCGTAGCCGTAGCCCGCCGCCATCATGCGTTGCGAGCCAATGCCGGGCAACTGGCGCATCCCGTGCAGGTCTTCAAAAGTATTGGTGTAAGCCGAGTAGCCGCCGTCTTCCAGAAAGTGTTTAAGCCCCAGTTCGATGCGGGCGGCTTCCACCAACGAGTTACGCATCGCGCCGCCTTTTACCAAAGAATTCACCAATTCGTAGGTATCGGCATATTCCTGCATCAAACCGTCGATCTCGTTGTCCGTGATTTGGTCGATGACTTGCACCAAATCCCCTACTCCGTGGGTATTGACCGCGAAGCCGAACTTGATTTGCGCTTCCACTTTGTCTCCTTCCGTCACGGCTACCTGCCGCATATTGTCGCCGAAGCGCACCACTTTCATCGTCTGCATTCGGTAGCGGGCCACGGTTACCCGCGCCCAGCCGCCGATCTGCGCCCGCACGGACTCGCTCTCCCAGTGGCCGACAACTACTTTGCGGCTGATCTTCATTCTCGTCACCAGAAAACCAAACTCACGGTCGCCGTGGGCGGACTGGTTGAGATTCATGAAGTCCATGTCGATGTCGGCAAAGGGGATGTCGCGGTTGAACTGCGTGTGCAGGTGCAGTAGCGGCAGTTGCAGGGCTTTCAAGCCGTTGATCCACATTTTGGCGGGCGAGAAGGTGTGCATCCAGACGATGATCCCCACGCAGTTTGGGCTATAATTGGCCTCTTTACATATAGCCAAAATCTCCTCCAGTGTTTTGACCACGGGCTTAAAAACCACCCGCATCGGTATTTGCAGGGCGGCGTCGAAGGCTTCGGCGATGATTTTGGAATGCTCGTCCACCTGCCGGAGAGTTTCCTCCCCGTACAAGTGCTGACTACCTGTGATAAACCAAATTTCGTACGATTTCAAATCAACCATTATTCTCCGTAAATTTTCCCAGTGACTGGTACTTGCTGTATAATTTTTGATAAATATTCACCTTCTGCGGGTCAGGTAAATAGCTTTCGTCGAAGCCCGACCCCATGGCTTTTTGGGCGGCAGCGAGGTCCGGGTGAACGCCCGCCGCCACGGCGGCATTCATGGCTGCGCCCAGGGCGCAGGCCTGGTCCGAACTGGCCACCCGGATGGGCATATCCAGCACATCCGAAAGGGTTTGCATCACGAACGGTGATTTTTTGGCTACGCCCCCAATAGCGATCACCTGCCGGATGGGAACGCCTTCCGCTCGATAACGATCCACGATGGCTTTGGAACCGAAGGCCGTAGCTTCAACCAGCGATTTGAAAACCATGACGGCGTCAGTTCCCAAGCTTAGGCCCGTCAGGGTGGCTTTCAGCGTATGGTTGGCGTCGGGCGTGCGGCGTCCGTTGATCCAGTCGGTGGCCACGGGGTCGTGTTCGGTGACGGGCAACTGGGCAGCTTTTTCCGAAAGATAGGGGATCAATTTTTCGCTTAGTTGGTCGGCGGCTTCGTCACCCAGCAGTTCGCGTACGGGTTCCGTAATTATCCGCTGGAACCAGGCGTAGTAGTCACCGTAGGCCGATTGCCCCGCCTCGGTGCCCAGCATTCCGGGAATGATCGAGCCATCTACCTGACCACAAATGCCCCGGATGAGCAGATGCCCGATTTCCTCGGTAGGCGCCATGAGCATGTCGCAGGTGGAGGTACCCATCACACGCACGAAGGCGTAAGGTTCGATCTCGGCCCCGACGGCTCCCATGTGGGCATCGAAGGCCCCTACCCCAATCACGACGTTATCGGGCAGCCCTAGTTTTTGGGCCCACTCGGGCGAAATCGTCCCCATTGCCTGGTCGGAGGTGTGGGTGTCGGTGTAAAGGTGGTCGCGCAGGCCGGACAATAGCGGGTCAAGTTTGGTCAGGAACTCTTCGGAGGGCAAGCCATCAAATTCACGGTGCCACATAGCCTTATGACCCGCCGCGCAACGCGAGCGCTTCATGGTCAGTGGATCGGTACTTCCCGTTAAGACGGCCGAAATCCAGTCGCAGTGTTCCACCCACGAAAAGGCTTTTGCGCGGATGCTTTCGTCGGCCCGCAGCGTGCGCAAAATCTTGGCCCAGTACCACTCGGAGGAATAAATGCCGCCGACGTATTTGGTAAAATCCACATCCCAGCGATGCGCCAGTTGGTTAATTTCCTCCGCTTCGGCGTTGGCAGTGTGGTCTTTCCAAAGGATGAACATGCCACTGGGATTTTCGGCAAATTCGGGCAGCATGGCCAGCGGTGTCCCTTCTTCATCCACCGCCACGGGCGTAGAACCCGTCGTGTCCACCGAGATGCCGACGACGTTCGGCCGAAATTCTGCCGGAGCGGTGTCCAAGGCTTCCTTCACGACGTTTTCCAGCCCTTCGAGATAGTCGAGCGGATGTTGCCGGAACTGCGAAATGGCAGGGTCGCAGTAAAGCCCCTTTTTCCAACGCTCGTAGTAATGCACGGCGGTGCCAACGCTTACTCCGGTACGAGTGTGGACTACCAAAGCACGAACCGAATCCGTCCCGTAATCGATTCCGATAGCGTATTGATCTATCTCTTCTTGCGTCATGTTTTTTATTCAAACACTAATATTCAGATCCGCAACAACACTCTCAAGCTTCAATTCTTAAAATAAGATTTCTGAAATCGTCTGAATTTTTTATCAATAGGTCGGCATCCAGCAGTTTCAATAACTCGACAGCGTGCTTGATTACTTTATACTCCCTCTTCCTCCTTCACGCGAATTTTGCGTTATTCTGAGCAGCTCTTCTTTGGGATTAGGTATTTCGGGAGTATTTCTACCAGACATTTTTGCAGAAACGGTTTTCCCATTCCGGTCCAAGCCGTAAAATTTGTCCAAAACATCGGGCTGGGACAAGAACCAAGCTTCCAATTCTTGGATCATGTAGAAAACATCCTCGCTTTTTGGTTTGAGATTATGTTTGATTAAATCCGTCGCCCGAAATGATTCATCATTATCTAAATCAATTAATAGCAGAAATTCATCCGCCTCCAACCTGTTATTCAAAAACTTGTCGATAGTCTGTTTCTTTCCCCCACCTAGAATTATTCTAGGTAATTTTCCATCTAGCTTTTGTTTTAATAATTTAGTGAAACCTTGTCTCGGATCTCCATTTGGGCTATTAGGCTCTCCTTCGATAAATATAATAATTTTTTTAGCTCCCATAACGTACGCCTCCTAAATCACCTTGACGCCACATTTGGCCTGGTACGAATTCCTCGTACCAACCTTTAAAAGCTTCTTTTGTAAATGAATTTATTCTAGTAGAGTTATTTTCTTCTTTCTCAAATACTAAGATGTCTTCGATTTCAAAATAATTGAGTAAATTTTCAGAATGCGTAGAAACAACTATCGTAGAAAACTTGGAGGCCTCTTTAATAGCATTTGCAACGCTCGAAATCATATCGGGATGCAACCCCACTTCGGGCTCGTCAATGCAAATAAAACGCCCTCGGTCGGGGTTGTATAAAATAGCAAGCAAGCATAAGTATCTCAAAGTGCCATCCGAAATACTAGAGACATGAATGGCACTATCTAATTTATTTTCCTCAATCATCAGCTCAATATTTCCCCCAATGAGGTTAAAATCAAAACTTGTAAAGTTGGGGTTTACCTCATTGAGCATATCGATTATTTTTCGATATTGTGTTTTATTATTTATTTTAATAGTGTTTAATATTTGTGGCAAATTGGCTCCATCAGAAGCAAGCCGCTTCTCTGAGGTAGGAAGCACAGGTTTGCGGATAGAACTTCTGGGAGTAGTGTCAAAATAATCATAAACAACGATATCCCTAATGGCTTTTTTAAGAGTCGTGAGCGCGTAATAACGATCGGGATCATTAATTTCTTTCAATACTAATTCTTGGGAATCAAAACTGTCGTATTTTATCAGTCTGGTCTTGTTACTGATTTCATCAATCTTTTCGGTCAAACTCCCGATTCCATTATTAAAATCCAAATAAACGAATCCTCGCGAGTTACTTATTTTTTCTTTTATATAGAAGTTAGAAAGACTAGGAGATTTTATAATACATATTTCGTAGATTATGTCATCAGTAAAGCTAAATCCTACTCCTTGCCTATTTATTTCGGCCCCGTCGAAAGTATATCTTACTGTACTTGTTTGAGAGTTTGAGTTTCTGGATTGACCCTTAAATAAAAAATTATCAATCCCGCCTAAATTGTCAAGTATATGCTTTTTAAGACCGATGCCAGCTACACCTTCCTTAAGCAACTTGACTGCCTTTAATAAATTAGATTTTCCCGAGCCATTAATACCAATCAATATATTTGCCTCAGGATTCAGTTGAACTAGGCATGAATCGAAGCTATAAAAATTAGTTATTTCGATTGATTTTATCATGAATATGCGCTTCGCGTTTATAAGAGGTTAGCAATTTACGACAAATTCACATCGCTCTCACTGCACCCTCTTCGGAAAAACCTGGTGGCTGTTGGCCCACTCGTTCCACTTTTGATCCATTTCCTTTACCAGTACAGGCTTTTGGGCGGCGATGTCGTTGCGTTCGGTACGGTCGTTTTTCAGGTCGAAGAGTTGCCAGGCAGGATCTAGGATTTTCTTGACCATTTTGAAATCACCCTTCCGCACGGCGCAGTAGCCCTGATGTTCCCAAAAAAGCCACTCACGCTTGATCGGTTCGTCTTTTTCGATGAGATCCATTAGGCTCAGGCCCTGCATGGGCTTGATTTTCTGGCCGTCGTGGAAGGTTTTAGGATAGGTAGCTCCACCGACCTCCACGAGCGTCGGCATGAAGTCGATGATATGGCCGACCTCGTTGGTGAATTTGCCCTGTCGACTTTTGGGTAATTTAGGTGAATGCACGATCATGGGCGTGGCGATGCCGCCTTCGTAGGGCTTCACCTTATACTCAAAAAAGGGTGTGTTGGAGGCATTGGCCCAGCCGATGCCGTAGGAGACACTGCTGTAGCGGGGGTCATTGATGAAGCGGAACGGCCCCGACCCCAGCTCGTCGTAGAACTCGGCACAGGCCCCGTTGTCGGCCAAGAAAATAATCATCGTATTATCCATCAGCTTCTTGCTTTCCAGGTAGTCCAGCACCTTACCCACGTTGTAGTCCACGGCATAGACCTGCGCGGCATACACCGCCATGCGATAAGATACCGTGTCTTTTTCGGCTTGATTCAATTTCTCCCAGGGCCGCACCCGGCTATCGCGCTCCGAAAAGCCCCACTTCGGGTCGATTAGCCCCATTTTGATTTGTCGGGCCAGCCGCTGCTGCCGGATTTTGTCCCAACCAATTTTGTAGGTGTCTTTAAATTTGGCGATGTCTTTTTCTTTGGCTTGCAGCGGCCAGTGCGGGGCGTTGTAGGCCAGGTACCAGAAGAACGAGTCGTCGGTTTTTTGCTCTTTTAAAAAGTTAATTCCCTCGTCCGTGAAGGCATCCGTCGTGTAGTAGTCCGGATCGGTAGGGGGAGCGAGCTGCGTATCGTCCAGCCACACATTGCGCCCGTCCTTGGGTTTGAGGTAGCTGGTGGCCCCGGCTACTACGCCATAATAGTGGTCAAAGCCGCGTCCGAGGGGACGTTTTTCCGCGCTGTTCATACCCACATGCCATTTACCGGTCATGTAGGTGCTGTAGCCGCTGGTTTTCAATACTTCGGCCAGGGTGACGGACTGGCGATTGAGGAAGCCCTGGTAGCCGGGTGTCCCCCAGTGAAACTGATCGGGATGCTCGGGATCTTCGGCCATCTGTCCTACGCCTGCTTGATGCGGATACAACCCCGTGAGTAGGCTCGCCCGCGTGGGGCAGCAGCGGCCCGTGTTGTAAAACTGCTTAAAGCGCAACCCGCCTTTGGCCAGGCGGTCGATGTTGGGCGTAGGGATTTCGCCACCGTAGCAGCCGAGGTCGCTCCAGCCCATGTCGTCCACCATAATGAGGACGATGTTAGGTGATGCGGCATTCCGACGGTCCGACGTTCGGGGTGCTGCGTTAGCGTTGGGTTTGGTCTCTGGCGGGATGCCGGCGAAAAAAAACAGAGAAAGAAAGATGAACGACAGTCGGTGTAGCATAGAGAATGGGCCTTTTGCGGGTAATTTTAGTTCAACAAATCTCCGTCGAGCGGTCTCAATCCTCAACTTTCTCCTTCTCGTAATCGCTGTCGTTGACCCAGTTCGTGGGAATTTTCTCGCCTTTCATGTAGCGCTCGTAGAAACCGTTGACATTCTGACTGAACGGGTACTGCTCGTAGATATGACCGAAGCCCATCATGCGCAAATCACCCTGGGCCAGGAGTTTGGCTTCCATTTCCGTTTCCATGGCCTTCTTCACCGACTGATATTTTGGGACAGCGGCCAAATTGACCACGCAATCGGGGTCTTTTTTCAAATCGTACAGTTCTTCCGCCGGACGTTTCCCGAAAGCTAAATCCCAGTAGGTTTTGTCCACGCCCCGACGGCGGTTGTTGAGGATGAGCGTTTTGGTCGGGCTGCCGTCGGTGTTGAGGTAGCCCGTTTCGGGATTACTGGCGGGCCAGCGGTCGTTCTGGTAATTTTTGAGGTAGAGCATCTCATTCTTGTGCATCCCACGGATGGGATAGCCCTCGTCGTGCGGACGGCCATAGTCGTGTCGCTCCTGCCCAACGAGTTGGAAATTTCGGTCTGCTTCGATCCAGCCACTTTTGGGGCTATTGAAAATGGACAGCAAACTCTTCCCGATCATCGGATGCATGCCCGACTGCGGCGGCGACACGCCCGCAGCGGCGAGAAAAGTAGGTGCCAGGTCGGTCATATTCACGTAGTCATTCACCTTTCGTCCCGGATTCTTGATGCCCTTTTTCCACATGGCCGCAAAGGGCACATGGTTGGCGTTTTCGTAGCCGTTGCCCTTTACGCGGGGAAAGGGCATTCCGTGATCGGAGGTGTAAACGATCAGGGTGTTCTCCAACTGGCCGTTTTCTTCCAGCGTTTTCAGGATTCGGGCCACGTGGCTATCCAGGTACTCTATTTCGTAGGCGTAGTCCAGCAAATCGGTGCGCACGGTGATGGAATCGGGGAAATAGGCCGGAACCCGGTCGATCATCTCAGGTTTCTTGCCGCCTTTTTTTATTCCCGCGCCGTACTCGTAAGCCCGGTGCGGCTCCATGAAACCAACCCAGAAACACCACGGTTTGCCATCGGCCTGCTGCACAAAATCGGCAAAGTTGGCCGCATAATCGTTGTTGCTGATGAACTTGGCGGGAGGCGTGGTCGTGATTTTGTCGTAGTTTTTAACCAGCACATTGCGTTCAGAGCCATCGGAGTGCAAGGCTACCCCAGGTCCCCAGCCCTTGCCCGTCTTGCCCACGAAATAGCCGTTGCCAGCGAGGGCTTCGGGATAGGTCTTAAAGTAATTGGGAAAAAAATTGACGTGATTCATACCCGCGTCCAGTTGCCAGGGATTGCGGCCCGTGAGCATCACCGCCCGCGAAGGGGCACATTTGGCGTTGGGCGTATAGCCACGGTTGAATAAGATTCCCTCCCGCGCCACGCGATCAAAGGCAGGGGTGTTTACCCACTTTACGCCATAGGCGCTCATGTCGCGTCCGGCGTCGTCAGCCACGAGGTACAGAATATTGGGCCTTTGGGGAGCGTGATTTTCATTAGTCGGAAAAATGCCCGTAAATCCGGTTAGGCCCAATGCGAGTAACAGTATTTTTTTCATTTGGTGAATGAGTTATTTTCCAATAATCGGCGTCCTTTCATTAAAACCCTGTTTCGATCGTGTTTTACTTTGGTTAGATCAGCCTTAAAGCAAATTTTGCTCGCCTAAGCAGCCATATGGGACCAGAGAAGTTTTTGAGAGAAAGATTCTATTTTGACGCAAAAAAGCCTGCGTTCCCGCAGGCCAGAGGTTGAAAAATTTGACAAACACTTATTTGGTGATCCTGTTAAAGGCAGTATCGAAGCTACCCGTCACTTTGATAGGCTCTACCTTGGGTAGTCGGGGGTCGTTGGAATTGAGAATAGCATCGAACGTGCCACGAACCTGGTCGGTACCGTAGTACTCAAACTGAATCTGTCCCGCGTTGAAATCGACCCAACCGATCGAACTGGCGTCAGGACTGAGCGAACCGGAGACGGCCTCATCGGGAAGCGAAGTGCCGGGAGAGACCAGGTACAGCTTATCCCGAACCCCCTCGCGGTTCATATTCCAGACGTTTAAAACGAACCTACGCCAGCGATTATCGGGCGCAATGAATTCAAGGGTCAGCACGGTTTCTTTTTTCACAGTGTAATAGACAAGACCCGATTTAGTGGCTCCGCTCACGTTGAAGGAGAGTCCTCCGGTGCCGACAACCGTAAACGTGCCGTCGCTGGGTGTAGCGTCGGGTTCACGATCCCTGGAGCAGGAAAGCGAAAGGAGTGGGAAGGAAACACAGAGCAGAAGGAGCGTTCTCAAAAGCATAGGGCCGTAGTTTTGGTGAAAATTCGGTCGTGGTCGCGTGCGACTTTGCCGCAGGCGCTTTGTGAGGGTTTTTCAAAGTACGGATTTACGGACTTCTTTCCAAAACTATTGAGTAAGCGGTTTTAGGGGCTGGGATACGATAACACCCGGAGAATATGTTCATCACCTCATTTCCTTATAAATCAAGAAGTTGTTATATCGCTCAGCGCTTTCATCGTGTGGTTGATAAGTTCGAGCGTATCCAGGCTGCCCATTTCTTCACCCTTCTCAAAATCACCTTCGATCTGAGCCATGGTATTGGTAAGGTGCGCAAAACAAATGACGCGCCTGTTTTTGGCCTGGGCAAAAGCGTACAGGGCCGCCGCTTCCATTTCTACACACACGGCCTGCGCTTTTTTTGCCCCGGCAATGGCGGTTTGGGTTTCGCGGTAGGGAGCATCGGTGGTCCAACTGATGCCCGTTTCGAGGGACAAAGACGTGGTGTCGTAATAACGCAGAAGCTTTTCTGCTAATTCAGCGTCGATGGTGCAGGGTTCGGCGGGCGGTAAATAATGATAGCTGGTACCTTCATCCCGAAGAGCCTGTTGGATCAGGATAAACTTAGAATTATGCCTGGTGGGGTCGATGATGCCCGCAGACGTTATACTGAGTAGCGTTTGGCAACCCGATACGAAAAGTTGCTCTGCAAGCAGTACCGCAAACGACGCACCTACGCCACAGCCTATGATTCCAAATTCGTACTCCCCTCGTTTCACCGTGTACAAGGTGGTGTGATAACACGCCCAGCAAGCGTTCACGCTGGTCTGATCGGTTTTTACCAGGTAGGCTACCAGATCGCCATCGGGATCCAGCACGCACACCTGAGGTACCTGACAGTTGCCAATGCCCTTTTGTCGTCGTGCTTCCCTTAACAAGTTGTCCGGTGTAAAAACGGAGGATTCCCGATACGCCTTAAATTCCTCAATCATTTGTATTACATTTTACCATCGGTACTTTTTTGTTACCATGGCGGGCATTATTCACCAGCAACTATTTCTGGCAGCAAAAGTACCTTCACCGTGGGGACATAGCCCACGATGAACAGAGTTAGGTTTGAAATGTTAAGATTTGGTAAGAGTGAATACAGTTTTCTAATAAACCATCAATGACTCGAAGCATCCAGGACCATTCCCTTAATCGATTCACCGTCCTCCCAAACACAAAATGCCTGGGTGTCATTCAGCGCGGTCACTTTGGGGAAGCGGCCCGTCCCCAGGCTTTTCGGGGCCTGGCGGTTCGGCGGACTGAACCAAACCTGGCCCTGGTCCTGCCAGACGACAAATGTATTTCCACCACGGGTAGCCACCGAAGCATTGCGGCCCGAGGCGATGGGTTGTTCCACCTCGCCCGGCTTTGAGAGGTACAACTGCCTTTCCCGCCGCCAGACCGTGGTCAGCCCCTGGCTACTGGCGCTGATACCGCCACCATCCATGGGGCAGGCATTGAGTTTCCAACTACCATTCCCCATTTTTACGGGTGGTTGGAAAGTCTTTCCGCCATCGAGTGAAGTGGCCACGTACATATTACGCGCCCCGTCGAGCCAGTTTCTGAACATTACGTAAACCTTATCCCCCAGCATGGTGGCAGAGGGCTGGCAGCACTCGCAGACGGTCGAGTCGGGGGAACGATAAACCAAGCGGTTTTTGCTCCAGGTGCGGCCTTCATCTGTGGAGATTGCCCCGAATATTTTGTTTTTACTGTCACCGCGCAAGTCGAGCCAGGTGACGAAGAATTTGCCCTTCCCATCGCTTGCCAAAGCGTTAAAGCCCTCTTTGGCTACTTCCGGGAGGTCGTTGACCGGTCGCTGTCTGCTCCACTTTCCGGTTTTACGGTCGAGCGTGTAGGCGTACAGATTGCCTGCCTTGTCCACGGCCGTAATGACGGTGGCAAGCCGCGAGGAGGCAATCTGCGGACCGCGCGAAGCGCCCAAATGCAAACCCTTGAGGCTATCGACCAAAGCGGGAGCGGTGAAGGTCTTGCCCTGGTTTTCAGAAAAGGAATAATAAATAGCGTTCCCCCTGCCGAACACCACGTCGATGTTTCCGTCTCCATCCACGAAAATACTAGGCTGGATACCCGGTTGGGAAAACAAGGACTGTTGCGCCCACGATACTGAGACACCGATGGTTAGGATTACTAGCAGGCAGTTGATTGACTTTGCGTAGGTCATGGGGCTTTCACAAGTGAATACTGTATATGTCGGATGAACGGGTATTTATAGTACGCAGTATCCCTTCGGAAGATTACGCACAACTGGGCAAGGGCCATAGCCGACCGTCTCGGTCGCAGATCAGAGTTAGCGTGGGCGAAATCAGCGTAATTTTACTCATAATCTTTTAATAGCTGGTCAAGTTCGTATGGAGCTAAGTCGCTTTTCACTTGCTTGTCATAGATGGTGAGGAAAATAATCTCTTCATTTTCAGAAATACAGTAGGTTATCACCCTAGCTCCACCGCTTTTTCCTTTTCCTATGCTTTTGATTGCCAAGCGGATTTTGTAGCAGTTTCTGCCAAGAGGAATACCAATCGTTGGGTTTTCTTTCAATTCTGCTCCTAACTCAGCCAGATCCCTTTTGAGCGAGGAATACTTTTTCAACAAAGATTTAGCGTCTCTACGAAAGCTTCTCGCAATTAGGAGTTTATACATCAGACAGAAAATCTTCCAGCGTTTCCAGCTTAATTTTCCCCTCTTTGTGCATTTTTACATCATTCAGCCCCTCCTTGATTTTTTCAACTACCTCTTCTTTCGTCAAAGTTTTATCTTCGTTTAAAATCTCCCTCAGCTTCGTTTTTTCTTTTTTTGGCAATTGACGTATCACCTCAGCCAATTGAGTTACCGTGAGCGGTATGTTAATGAGTATCGTGTTTTCCATGTTTAAAAAATTTGTAATTCAAGAGCTATTATCAAAGATCAGTACATCAATCCAAAAGTCTAAGATTTTTCAAATCACTTTCCAAGTCCCCGATGTCGTATTTGATATAGACATCGTGCTTCGCTAGTTGCCTCTGAAATTCAATTTGCGTCAAGCCCGCTAGTTTCTTGGCTTGGCCCGTCGACAGCTTTTCCGTATCGTACAGATGTACCGCAAGTTCAATCAATAACTCGGAAGGCGTGATTTTAAGCTGTGCCAGGGTTTCTGCTGGGATGATTAGGTCTTCCATAGCTTTACGTGTTTGATGTGTCCAAATTTAGCGACTGCTGCTGTGATTATCAAAGCCAATTGTTAGAAAGGTTTGTGCTTCGGGCCGTCACAGAAGGCTATTTATTTATAGTACGCAGTCTCCCTTCGGAAGACATACGCACAACGTCGTAGTGATGGAAGACTACGAAGTACTGAGTGCACAACGGCGCGGCGGTGGAAGACTACGAAGTACTGGTACACAGTCTCCCTTCGGAAGACGTACGCACAACGCTGCGACGATGGAAGACTACGAAGTACTGGACGCAGTCTCCCTTCGGAAGACATCCGCACAACGACGCGCCGAGGGAAGACTACGACGTACTGGGGTCACCAAATCCTTCTTCTCGTCTCATTACCAAAGTAAGCGTCGAAAATAGAATCATTACTCAACAGATTCAAACCTTCATAAGTAGCTTGTGAGAAAATCAATCGGTCGAATGGGTCTTTATGATGAAACGGTAGCGTTCTCAATAAAAAGGTGTGTTCTACTTCGACAGGCAGCACTTCGATGCCATTCTCCCAGGTGAGTCTTTGCAAGTCTTCCATCGACAAATCCATTTCAAGTTTGCCGATGCTGATTTTTATGGCCATTTCCCAGAAACTCGCTGCACTCACAAATCTGGCGTTGTCGGAGTTAATAATTTCATCTTTAGCCCGTTTGCTCAGTTCCTGGCTTCCCTCGAAAAACCAGATAAGCGCGTGGGTGTCTAATAAGACTCTTCTCATGAGGGCATATATTCAGCAAAATCATCCAGGGGAGCATCGAAGTCCGGGGCCATATGGAACTTGCCCTTCGCGCAACCGAACTTAGGTACACGCTTTAACGGTAGCTTCTCATCCTGGTCTTCGCTAAGCAATTCCTTGAGATAGTCGATCAGTTCCTGTTTGATTCTTTTCTCCTTTTCCAGATCAATGGCATCCGGTATTTCCAAAGTTATCGTTTTCATGAGGCTTATCAGTTAGCGTATTTAAAAACCTATTTATCTGATTTTCAGTTTTAAAAGACAGTCTTTTGATCCAGTAAGCTAAAATTCTTCAAATCAGTTTCTTGCAAACAACAAACACGCCTGAATGTCATTTTCGTCGATATAATTATATTCTTCAATAATGGATTGCGGCGTTTCTCCGTGGGCAAGCAGACCCACAATGAATTGCACGGACAATCGAGTGCCTTTTATAATCGGTTTCCCAGCTAGTATTTCTTGTTTTAGCTCAATCGGGTTGCGTAGTTCTTCCATTTGATTAGGGTTTAGGAAAGGTGCAATAATATTTCTATAACGCTGGATATCAAAAGATTACGCATGGCTGGGGTATTGTTGAGCTTACAGCGAAATTGGGTTACCATTTAAAACCAAACTCTAATACTACTTTGGTTCAATTCTACTACCTCCGACTCTTCTAAAACATTCATCAATTGCGTGAGTGATGCCCGAAATAAATCGAGCAAAGGGCGGTTTCGCAAATTGCCCGTTGTGATGTAAAGTAGCTTGTAAGGCTGCTTTTTTATAAGGTAGGTATCGAAAAAATCGCTGTCCTTGGTAATTACTGTCCGCTTTTCTGCCATACTCCGCTCGCAAATATAGCCGTCAGGAATTCTGGTATTCGTCAGCAGGGACGAGACGTGGATGGCATCATGTCCCTTTTCTACTAACCAGTCGGCTAGAAGCTGGGGGAGTTGTTCATCCACTAGAAATTTCATATTGCAAGCGGGATAGACTTGAAGTGAGCCAATTGTACGGCATAATCAAGACAGGCCCGAATGTCGTCAGCTTCAAGACTGGGGTACTCTTCCAGCAACTCTGACCAGGATGCTCCGCCCGCCAGCAACTCTAAAATGGTAGTCACCAGAAGCCGTGAACTCCGGATGGTGGGCTTGCCGTGGCATATGTCTGGATTGACAGTGATGCGGTTATTCATGGGGGTTTATTGGTTTTTCGTGTAAGGAAATATTGGGCTTCGGGCCGTTGCAAACGGCCTTTTATATTTAGTACGTAGTCTCCCTTCGGAAGACGTACGCACAACCTTTAGATTTGCCATCTAGGACAAAACCAAGAAGTATTGCAGATCACGAGTGCTTAGGGTAAATTTATTCCTATAAAAATGTCCTAAGTGGGAAGCAGGTGAACCCTAAACGCACAACCGAATACGAATTCAGGCTGCCGATTCAGCC
>JBBSUC010000027.1:0-71903 GCA_038235275.1 Cytophagales bacterium
CTTGAACTGGGTGGCCACTTTGGCGTCTTTGTTGTCGCGGGCCGTGACGGTGACCGTGAACACGCCGCTGGCCGTGGGGGTGCCCGCCAGGTTCCAGCCGTTCTGGCTCAGCCCTGCGGGCAGGCCCTTGACCGCAATGTCGATGATCGGGCCGTCCGGGTCGAAGAAAGTCTCCTTGGAGATCGCGTAGTCGAAAGCCTCCCCGACCCTGGCTTGCTGGTCGGGGATGGTTTTGCGAACCAGGGGCAGAACGTTGTCGCCCTCCGTTGCGTCCACACTAAGCTTGAACTGCGCCGATACTTCGGCCCCCTTATCATCGCGGGCCGTGATCGTCACGCTGTACGTACCCGTAGCCACGGGGCTGCCCGAAAGCTTGCTGCCAGTCAGCGTGATGCCCTCGGGCAGGCCTTTGGCTGAAATGCTCGCGATTGTGCCGTCTGGGTCCGTGAAGGTTCCCGCCGCAATCTCATAGGCGAACGGCTGGCCGACCCGGCCTTGCTGGTCGGGGATGGCCTTGCCGACCAGAGGCGGCTGGTTCCCGTCATCTTTGGGGGCCACACTGAACTTGAACTGAGATGACACTTCGGCCCCCTTATCGTCGCGCGCGGTGATTGCCACAGTGAACGTGCCGCTGGCCGTTGGTTTTCCCGTTAGCTTTCGGCCGGACAAAGTAACGCCATCGGGCAGGCCCGTAGCCGCCAGGCTAACGACCGTACCGTCGGAGTCGGTGAAGATGCTGGGGAGTATCTCGTAGCCGAAGGACTGTCCCACCTTGGCCTGTTGGTCGGGGATGACCTGACTTACCTTGGGCGGTTGATTTTCACCGGCTGTTTCCCCCAGCAAATCCTCGACCAGCAGCACCTCGATGGGTTTTTTCGTTTTGTCGTATTCGGTGCGCCATTTTCCCTGTACGGCATTGGTCCCCTGCCGAATGGCCTCCGAGAGGGTATAGGTCACCGTTTGTGTCGGTCTGATGTCCGGGACGGGCGTTTTGAGCCACTTGATGGCAGTTTCTTGAATGAGACCCTTGACCAGGGCAAAGCGGGCGTCGAGGTCGAAGCCAAACAAATTGACCCAATCGGCTCCGTTTTCGTAAGATTCATTGATTTGGTCACGCCATTGAGGAGCTGTTTCCGCCGATATGAATTCAAATTCGTTTCCTATGATTTTGCCCCGAAGATTGGACCGCACCAAATCCATGGCAAAGCGGTGCGGATAGCTGGGGCCATCGTTTACCTTTATGGCGTTGGTGTTCTCGGCCAGACTTTTGAAGCCCAATGTTGCCCGTAACCCGCTGAGACCGTCATAGACGCTGCCCATATCCAGATAGTATTTATAGCCGGAATCTACCTGTCTTACCGTGTTCCCGAATTTGTCGATCACTTTTTTCAAAGTGGATTGCCGGAAGAGGTACCAGTCCTGACCGACCTTGCCGTAGTTTCCGCTCCATACATCGCCTTTAATATAGGGAGGCTCGATGTCCTGAAAGCGGGAATAATCGGCACTCCACGCTTTGTTCAGGTTAGCGAGGGTTTGGTATTTGACCTCCAGCCATTCCCTAAAACCTTTTTTAGCATAATAGGAGTAGTCGAACATTTGCAGTTCGTTTTTCTGACTGGCCGGATTGAAAGCATCTACACTGTAGCCGACCTCGGAAGCGTTGTTGAGAACCACTCCTACCAAAGCGACCTGACCCGCTTGTTGACGTGGGCGGAAGTGTTCCATGGCTTCCCGGACAAAGCCATTGGCTTCGTTTACCGCCTCATCGGCCGAAAAACTGAATCCGTTGAGATTGGTATGCCGCACCCCATCACCCGAAATGGGCCGAACGTTCTCGGGCCACCAGCCGCTGCTGCCGTCGCCATGACGCGCCACCCATACCCGGAGCATGATTTTGCAGCCCAAACGCTGGGCTAGTTCCGCTTCCTTGTCCACCTGGCTCCAGTCAGCAGCGACTCCTCGCTGCTGATATATATGGTCCCAGTTGACATTCAGGATGAAAGAGTTCACACCCGCCGCCGCCGCTCTTTCCATAATGGGCAGGTAATAGTCGCCATTCTCCACGTTCAAGATGGAGTAGCTCAGGTAACGGGAGAGCGCACGTGGTTCAGGTACGGAAGTGCCGTGTAGGGTTTCGAGTATTCTATTAGCGATAGCCGCCATCCCTTTGTCACCGGGATGGGCGGCCACCCCGGGGTTTTCAAACAGCCCGTAAGCCAAGTTGCTTGGGTCATTCGATAAATCGGTAAGATAGACCAAGGGGAGATTTCTTTCAACTGCAATACCCCGGATAACCGCGTTAACTCGGTCGCGGTTTTGCCAGAAACTATTTGTTAGAATAATTTTCGAATTGGGAGCCGCTATGCCATCGATCAGTCTCAGGTAGCTTTCACGAAGTTTGCCGGACTCTACCTTTGAATCGTCAATATTCTCTCCAATTCTCAGGATGATCAGATCGGCGGCGTATCTCCTGTAGTCAGCAAGTACGCTGTAATCGTACTTATTCCAATCTTGCTCAAAAGGCGGCCCCCACAGCAACAGATGCGAGGCATCCGGGGTTTTCGCCTGGATGCTGGCCATGACGCGGTGGAGATAATCGTTCTCGGGGCGGCTGGCGGCCATACCCCAAGATCCATTCCAACCAATGCCCGGCGCCGGGCCGTGTTCTGTAATACTGTTTCCTACAAATAATACTTTGTGATAACTTTGTCCGCATACAACTGAGGCGAACAAAGTCAACGAGAGTCCCAGAAGGAGCGTACGCCCCTTCCATCTGATCAATAGGTTTAATCGCATGTTATCTAATGGTAGAACTTTTATCGGTGATGACGGTCTTTACTTGTCAATATTACTTGGCTGTAGTAGAGTAACTGAACGAAGTGTGCGCATGAGTTTACCAGACAGTTTCCTTACAGAGAGGGGGGGGGGCATTATTTGGAGGAGAAAAGTCAAACATAATATGATAATGAGCAATTAATCTCGGCCTTCCAACATATGGAGCAATTACCATGCTAAAAAAAAGCGTTGATGTAAATAAGACTTTTTTAATGGGCGTAGGGCAGGCTACGGATCACCGTGCCAATAATTTTGATTTTTTGCGATTTTTGGGGGCCTCTCTAGTTATTTATGGCCATGCTTACCCGCTTTCGGGCCGGGGTACCTTCGACCATATTCAGCTTTGGTCGAGGGGATTGTTCCCTACGGCTCACATGGGTGTAGCCATATTTTTTGTTATCAGCGGCTTTCTAATTGCGCAAAGCCTGGCGAGGAGTCCTTCGATACCGAACTATATATGGAAAAGATGCCTTCGCATCTTCCCTGGACTCATTGTAGCCGCTCTAATAACGGTTTTTCTCGGTGGGCCGATTCTTACGCATCTGCCCCTTAGTGAGTACTTTACGATGGGGAATACTTACAAATACTTCATGGTCGTAAAGCTCTATCCTCCTTACCCTGACACGCTGCCGGGCGTCTTCGAGCAAGCTTCTGACCGCTCCGTAAACGGCTCCCTATGGACGTTGGCCTACGAATTCACTTGTTACTTCGCACTGCTGGCTATTCAATTGATTTTTCCAGCCCGTTATCGGGGAAAAGCGGTGCTTACATCTTTCCTGGTCGTTTGGCTAACTTTTCTCTTGTGGTACCCTCCGCTCTCCGCTTCATCCTTTCAAATTCCCTTTCTTCACCTGAAAATATTTAATCTGGTCGATTTTGGCATGTATTTTGTAGCGGGCAGCGTCGCCTTCTATTACAAGAATTATATCCTTTACCGAGGCTCTGTTGCCCTGATTTTCCTCTTCTTGTGGCTTGGGAGTTATCTTCTGGCAGAATCGCTGGTATCGGTCCCGCTTATCTGGGTCATTTGGGCTAGGTACCTTGCCATCCCTTACCTAGTGCTATATTTGTCGTTCCTTAGGGGACCACTCAACCAGTTCGGCCGGTACGGAGACCTTTCCTACGGACTGTACATTTATGCTTTTCCAATCCAAAGAATCGTTATAGCAGTGGTTGGGGAAGTGACCCCTATCGGAGAAATTATCTTTCTTTCTTTCCTCTTTACGCTGCCGTTTGCCTGGCTTTCCTGGAATTTTATCGAAAAACCCTGCTTGAGGTATAAAAAATTAATCGCATGAAGAACTATTCAATCAGTCAAATCTTCACGACGTACCTTTTTGCGCTGACCGTATTCGCTACGTTGGCTTGTACTGGCCAATATGTTCCTCAATCGCCCATTGTACCCCCATTGGCTATTGACTCCACCAAAAGCTGCGGCTGCGGGCCGAGCGCGGCTATACAAGATCCTGCTAAACCCGAAACACCCAAGCCCGAACCCCAAATGCAAACGGTGGCGTCCCTACCAATTCCATCTTTTTCGATTGACGGTGGACGACTCCCCTACGGCACTTCCGTACTTTTACGGTCTGACTCCCTACCGACCCAGACCATCTACGAATATTCTTGGAATGATGGCAAAAACTGGATTGTGGGAGATTCAATATTCCTCTGTAAGTCAGGCGAGTTGATTGCTCGCACCCGTCAACTCGATAAAGTCTCGAAAGCGATTCGGAAAAGCTTCCTTCTTTATTACAACAGGGTGCTTATTGTGGGAAACAGCATTACCGGACATGGACCCGCTCCCGAAATCGGTTGGACTGGTGATTGGGGTATGGCGGCTTCCAGAGCTGACAGCGATTACGTGCATCTGCTTACCAAAGATTTGAAAATAAGAAACCCCGCCACCGAACTCAAAGTCATGTACGGTGTACCTTTCGAGCAAACCTTCCCTACGTATGATTTTAACCAGGCGAACGAGAGCGCAGATTTTAAGCCCGACCTGATCATCATGCGGATCGGAGAAAATGCCAACGTGGCCAGCGAAATGATTTTTAAAGAAAAGTACGACAAGTTGATCAAGAAACTGCTATCCAAAACCGCTACGGCGAAGGTGATCTGCACAACCAGTTTTTGGCCGGATAAATATGAGGCTATCAACGTTATCAAGACGGTTGCCAAAACTAATGACTACGTATTAGTCGATATCGGCGGATTCTTTCAAGACAAGTCTTACACCGCTCAGGGCTTATTTAAAGATCCAGGCGTAGCCAAGCATCCAAGCGACAAGGGTATGCGCGCCATCTACAATGCCATCGCCGAAAAACTATAAACTGGGCTATAATTGCGGAGAAAAAGTGCCGAAGACCGTTGCGCGACTCATTTTTTCTCCCTACTTTTGCCCTCCCAACACATCATCGGGATGTGGCGCAGCCCGGTAGCGCACACGCCTGGGGGGCGTGGGGTCGCAGGTTCAAATCCTGTCATCCCGACTAGTTTAAAAGCTTGATAATCACTAGATTGTCAGGCTTTTTTCTTGTTTGATAGTTAAAACAAAAAAGCTGGTTAAAACATAGTTAAAACTTCCAGGCTGTTGTTTTAAGGTCAATCTGCCCTCCCATGTACCCACACTTTTGAAGGATTGGCTGAAAAACCAGCAGCCTGGTATCCTATCAGAGGAAGTACCAAAGGAATTGGTTGGTTTACTACTCCCGGCTGGATTGGGAAATCCTGAATATTTTTTGGCTCTTCCGGGGATATATCGCCTATTTTTACTTTTAGTGGGAGTATCCCATCTATATTGTAAACCCTGCCACCCATTTATTTGAATCTACCCCCCAATGGATCAACGAGTACATAATCAATTAGTAAGTTTTATATGGAGCATCGCCGACGACTGCCTGCGTGATGTGTACGTGCGGGGCAAGTACCGCGACGTCATTCTGCCGATGGTGGTATTGCGCCGACTCGACACGCTGCTCGAACCCAGCAAGGACGCCGTATTGGAGGAAGTGACTTTCCAGCGCGACGAAGCCGGGTTTGCCGAAATGGAAGAAACCGGACTGAAAGAAGCGTCCGGCTACGTCTTTTACAACGTCAGCCCCTGGACGCTGCAACGCCTCAAAGAAACGGCCAGTAACAATCAGCAGATTTTGCTGGCCAACTTCGAAGACTACCTCGACGGATTCAGCGGGAATGTGAAGGAGATCATCGACAAGTTCAAGCTCCGCAGCCAGGTGCGGCACATGGCGGCCAAGGACGTGCTGCTGAATGTCCTGGAAAAATTCACTTCGCCCAGCATCAACCTCACGCCCTTCGAGAAGGAAGACCCCGACGGGCGCAAGCTGCCGCCGCTCTCGAACCTGGGCATGGGCTACGTGTTCGAGGAACTGATTCGGAAATTCAACGAAGAGAACAACGAGGAGGCGGGCGAACACTTCACGCCCCGCGAGGTCATCGACCTGATGACGCACATCATCTTCGATCCGGTCAAAGGCCAGCTACCTGCCGTGATGACGATTTACGATCCCGCCTGCGGCAGTGGCGGAATGCTGACCGAATCCCAGAATTTCATTAAGGACGAAGCGGGCGAAATCCGCGCGACGGGCGATGTGTACCTCTATGGCAAGGAGATCAACGACGAAACCTACGCGATTTGCAAATCCGACATGATGATTAAGGGCAACGACCCCGAGAACATCAAGGTAGGTTCCACGCTCAGCACCAACGAGTTTTCCGATTTCAAGTTCGACTTCATGCTTTCCAACCCGCCCTACGGCAAGTCGTGGAGCAGCGAGCAGAAGTACATCAAGGACGGCAAGGAGGTGATCGACCCGCGCTTTCAGGTGCGGCTAACCGACTATTGGGGCGAGGCCGAACTAGCCGACGCCACGCCGCGCTCGTCGGACGGGCAGTTGCTGTTTTTGATGGAAATGGTTTCCAAAATGAAGCCGCTCGACCGCAGTGCGTCGGGTTCGCGTATTGCCTCGGTGCACAACGGCAGTAGCCTGTTTACGGGCGACGCCGGGGGCGGCGAGAGCAATATCCGCAGGTACCTCATCGAGAACGACTGGTTGGAAGCCATCGTGCAGCTACCCAACAACCTGTTTTACAACACGGGCATCACAACCTACATCTGGATTCTGAGCAACCACAA
Source organism: Cytophagales bacterium (assembly GCA_038235275.1). Classification (GTDB taxonomy): domain Bacteria; phylum Bacteroidota; class Bacteroidia; order Cytophagales; family Spirosomataceae; genus Persicitalea. Next base: position 6,989 of record JBBSUC010000027.1, read on the forward strand.
AGCCCCGCACCGCAAAGGCAAAGTGCAGCTTATCGACGCCGGACAGCTCTACCGGAAGCTGCGCAAGAACCTGGGTAATAAGAACTGCGAGTTTGCGCCCGAGCATATCCGCGAAATCGTGGACGTGTACACCCAGCTACGCGCCGTGGGGCGGACGGGCGAGGAGGGCATCGCGGCCCAAATTTTCGACAACCGCGATTTTGGCTACTACAAAGTGACCATCGAACGCCCCAAACGCCTGAGAGCGCAACTACGCGAGGAACTTATCGCCGAACTCCGCTACGACAAGTCCCTGCGCGAACCGATGGCGTGGGCCTACGGAGAATTTGGCAATGAGGTGTACACCCAACTGACCAGCCACAAGAAAGCCATCGAGGAGTGGTGCGAAAAGCAGGAACTGAATCTGAGCTCGAAGCAGAAAACAGCGCTAAGTAATGCCGCTATCTGGCGCAGGCAACTTGACCTGCTCAATGCGGCCACCGCGCTGCGGCAGGCCATCGGTATGGAGGAGTTCAACGATTTCAATGTTTTCAGAAAACAGGTGGATGCGGCCTTGAAAGTAGTGCAGATGAAGCTGTCTGCTTCGGAGAAAAACGCCATATTACAAGCCGTGAGCTGGTATGATGCCGACGCCGCCATCGTGGTGAAGGGTACCTCGAAGCTCAGCGGCGACACGCTGGCCCAACTTCTGCACCGCCTGGGCTGCGAAGAAAGCCAACTGGCGGATTTTGGCTACTACGCCACCGCCAAAAAGGGGGAGTACCTGCAATACGAAACCGAAAGCGACCTGCGCGATACCGAAAACGTACCTTTGAATGCGGAGCGCCGCCCGGAAACCATTCACGCCTACTTCCTGCGGGAAGTAAAGCCCCACGTGGCCGAAGCCTGGATCAACCTGGATGCGACCAAAATTGGCTACGAAATCAGCTTCAACAAGTACTTCTACCGCCATCAGCCCCTGCGGACGATCGAGGAAGTGACGGCGGATATTCTGGCGCTGGAAGAAGAAAGCGATGGGTTGATCCGGGAGTTGCTGACCCTAAACTGATTGCGATGCCCAATACCTATTCCCAGATTTACATTCAGGCGGTGTTTGCCGTAAAGTACCGCAATGCGGTCATCGCTAAGGAATGGCGCCCCCGTCTGATGGGCGTAATCGGCAACATGATTAATGAAGCAGAGGCCCAAACGATCCTGGTCAATGGCGTGGAAGACCACGTCCATTGTTTTTTCAGGATGAAACCCGCCGTCTTGCTGGCCGATGTGATGCAAATCGCCAAGGCCAGATCCTCTAAATGGGTCAACGAAAGCGGCTTGCTGCCGCACCGATTCGAGTGGCAAAAGGGCTACGGGGCTTTTTCGTACAGCCATTCCCAGGTCGAAAATGTGCGCCGCTACATCGCCAACCAGGAAGCACACCACCACAAACAAACCTTCCGGGCGGAATACCTGGATATGCTGGAAAAATTCGGCATCGATTACGACGAGGCCTACATTTTCAATGATTTGGTATGAAAATGACAAAAAAAGTGCCAACAAAGCGTATCCCAAGAAAAGTGCCGTAGGCACGGGGTATACCATAGCCAGGGGTTTCAACCCCTGGAATTGAAAAACGGCTGGAATTGAAAAACGGCGCGAAAAAATCAAGAGTGCCGTAGGCACGGCGGATCCCCAGCCAGGGATTTTAATCCCTGGAATTGGGAAATGATACAAAAAACAACCGAGTGCCGTAGGCACGGCGCAACAATAGCCGCGCATTGGCATCGGGCATTGGGTTGTCGGAAATTATGCGCCATGCCTACGGCATTCTTTGCTGTATTGGCTAAATCTCCCTTTATCCAGGGGCTGAAGCCCCTGGCAATTGATTCGTCATGCCTACGGCATTTTACCGGGCTGAAACCGAAAAAAACGACTATTTTTACTCTGTGAACAATTCAACTACCGCCGTGCCCACCGCCATCCGCCCTTTGCCGAAGTACCTTGTCTATAAAGATTCTGAGGGGGACGGGGGCAACCCTTGCTGGCTGGCGGAAATTCCGGCGCATTGGGAGGTGAAGAGATTGAAAGATGTTTGTAATATAAATCAAAATTCACTTCCTGAGAATACAAATAAGTATCTCGAAATAGAATATGTAGATATAGGTAGTGTAAATTTTGAAAAAGGAATTGTAAGTACTGAATCTTTTCTCTTCAAAAACGCTCCTTCACGTGCAAGAAGATTAGCAAAATTTGGTGACACTATTATCTCAACAGTTCGGACATATCTCAAAGCCATTGATTTTGTTGATGAAAGAAAGTCTTCTCTGGTGTATTCAACAGGTTTCGCCGTACTAAATCCTGTACGGATTGATCCATTTTTTTTGGTCAGTTTTGTAAGAAGTGATGCTTTTACTAATCAGGTAGACATTTTTTCTACTGGAATGAGCTATCCAGCAATTAATTCAACGGATCTTGGAAGACTTCACCTCCCAATCCCACCCCTCCCCGAACAAACCGCTATCGCCCGTTTCCTCGACCGCAAAACGGCTCAGATCGACAACGCCATCCGCATCAAGGAAAGGCAAATCGAGCTACTCCAAGAGCGGCGGCAAATTCTGATCCACCGGGCCGTAACCCGTGGCCTCGATCCCAAGGCACCCCTGAAAGACAGCGGCGTGGAATGGATTGGGGAGATTCCGGCGCATTGGGAAGTGAAACGGGCAAAGTTTATGTTTTCAAAAATGGAGCAGGGATGGTCGCCACAATGTGACCAATATGTTGCAGAAAATGATCAATGGGCAGTTTTAAAAGTAGGTTGTGTTAATGGCTTCGCATTCAATCCTTATGAGAATAAAGTTCTTCCGAAGGATTTAAAACCTAGATTAGAATATAAGGTACACGAAAATGATATTCTGATAAGTAGGGCAAATACGCTTGAATTGGTAGGCAGTGCAGCAATAGTCCCCAAAATTGAAAATCTATTATTGCTATGCGATAAATTATATAGAGTCTTGATTAATGAGAATGAGATAGTTGGGTCTTATTATATCTATTATTTAAAGACTAAAATTGCAAGAAATCAAATTGAGCTTGGTGCAAATGGAGCAAGTCCATCAATGCAAAATATTGGACAGAGTACCATAAAGGATATGTTTATTACAGTTCCGCCTATAAGTGAACAAAAATTTATTTTACGACATATTGAAGAAGGGCTTTCCAAAATTCAGAATACAATTTCCAAAAAAAAGCAAGAAATCGAAAAGCTAAAAGAGTACAAAGGTACCCTCATCAACAGCGCGGTGACGGGGAAGATCAAAGTGAGTGCGGAATATGAGGTTATTTAAATGTTTTCGAGCAATCAAATCCCGTAGGGATGTAGCATTTACAGCCGCCGATTTTAATCGGCGGATGGAGCGTATCGAGGTATGGAATGAGTCCCATAGGGACGGACTATAGTTTCGAAAAGAAAGACTAATCGGTCGTTCCTACGGAACTGCTTGTTTCTTGGTTTATTTTAGTCCGCCGATTAAAATCGGCGGCTAAGAATTTCGTCAAGCCTACGGCTTTCATTATCCTAATAATTCGCGTTAAAGTAAGCTAACGCCGCCATTCCCTGACCCTTAACCGTTGACCTTTAACCCCAAAATGACCACCACCAACGAGCAAGCCCTCGAAGCCACCATCGAAAAAAGACTCACGGGTACCTGCCGGGAGGAAATGGTCGATACGCCCGTCGCCGAGCGCAACGAGCTGTACCGCAGCGGCAACGGCTACCACATCGGGCAGCCTGCCGACTTCAATCCGCGCTACGCCCTGGATGAAGTACGGTTGTTTCATTTCCTGGAAACGACCCAGGCCGAAGAACTCGCCAAACTCCAAAAGCAGAGCGACTGGAAGCTGAAAATCCTGGAACGCATCGATCGCCTCGTCAAAAAGTACGGGGTACTCTACCTGTTCCGCAAAGGGCTGGGCATCGACGACGCGCATTTTACGCTGCTATTTCCGCTGCCGTTGGCCAGCAGCAGCGAACGGGTTAGGAAAAACTACGAAAGTAACGAATTCAGCGTCACGCGGCAGCTCCGCTACTCGGTGGACAATCCCCGTGAAGAAATCGACATGGTGCTGTTCGTCAACGGCCTGCCCTTCGCCACCTTGGAGCTAAAAAATCACTGGACGGGCCAAAATGCCAGGGTACACGGGCAAAACCAGTATAAGTACAAGCGCGATCAAACCCAACCCCTGCTGCAATTCGGTCGCTGTCTGGTGCATTTGGCCGTCGATACCGACGAGGTGTACATGACCACCAAACTCAGTGGGGCCAGCACCTACTTCCTGCCCTTTAACCAGGGCGACCACATGGGTAAGGGCAACCCGCCGAGTTTGTCAGGCCACCGCACCAACTACCTCTGGGACGACGTGTTCACGCGCCGGAGCGTGGCCAACCTCATCCAGCATTTCGTGTGGATGGATGGCAAAGACCACGAGCCGCTCGCCAAAAAGTCCACGCTGTTTTTCCCAAGGTACCATCAGCGTGACGTCGTCCGCCGCCTCATGGCTGACGCCAGCCACAAAGGCGTGGGCCAGACCTACCTCATTCAGCATTCGGCGGGTTCGGGCAAGTCCAACTCCATCACCTGGGCGGCGTTCCAGCTCATCGAGGTCTATCCCGAGAGCGAAACTACGCCCGGCGGCAAGGGCATCGACACGCCGCTGTTCGATTCCGTGATCGTCGTCACCGACCGCCGCCTGCTCGACCGCCAACTGCGCGACAACATCAGCCAGTTTTCGCAGGTCAAAAACATCGTGGCCGCCGCGCAAAGCTCCGCCGAACTGCGGCTCAACCTGGAAAGCGGCAAGAAAATCAACATCACCACCATTCAGAAATTCCCATTCATCGTGGACGGCATCGCCGACCTGAGCGAAAAGCGGTTTGCGGTCATCATCGACGAGGCCCACAGCAGCCAAAGCGGCTCTGCCCACGACAGCATGAACCAGGCGATGGGCAGCAGCGCGGACAATGACGATGACGACGCCCAGGACATGGTCTTGGCGGCGATGCGCAACCGCAAAATGCGTGGCAATGCCTCCTACCTGGCGTTCACGGCCACGCCCAAGCCTAATACGCTGGAAAAATTCGGCGTCAAGCAGCCCGATGGTACCTTTGCGCCCTTCCACCTGTATTCGATGAAACAGGCCATCGAGGAGGGGTTCATCCTGGATGTACTGGCCAACTACACCACCTACCGCAGCTACTACGAGATAGAAAAATCCATTGAGGACAACCCGCTTTTCGACACGGGCAAGGCCCAGAAAAAGCTCCGCGCCTTTGTGGAACGGGACGAGCAGACCATCGCCACCAAGGCCGACATCATGCGCGACCATTTCGTGAGCAAGGTGGTCAATACCAAAAAACTGAAAGGGAAGGCCAAGGGCATGGTCGTGACCCACAACATCGAAACCGCCATCCGCTACTACCTGGCCCTGCAAAGGTTGCTGGTCAAGCTGGATCATCCCTTCAAGATAGCCATTGCGTTTTCGGGCAAGAAAACCGTGGACGGCATCGAGTACAGCGAAGAAAGCCTGAACGGTTTCGGGGAAAAGGACACCGCCGAAAAATTCAACGGCGACGACTATCGTCTGCTCGTGGTGGCCAACAAGTACCTGACGGGTTTCGACCAGCCCAAACTGACGGCCATGTACGTCGACAAGCGTTTGCAGGGCGTCGTAGCCGTGCAGGCGCTCTCCCGTCTGAACCGAGCCGCCGACAAATTGGGCAAGAAAACGGAAGACCTTTTCGTGTTGGATTTTTTCAATTCGGTGGACGAAATCAAAGCCGCTTTCGATCCCTTCTACACCGCCACCTCGCTCAACCGCGCCACGGACGTGAACGTGCTGCACGAACTCAAAGACTTGCTCGATAGCGTGGGCGTGTACGAGTGGGCGGAAGTGGAGGATTTTGTGGCAAAGTACTTCCAGGACGTTCCCGCCGAAGAATTGAGCCTGATTTTGCAGGTAGCCGAAGACCGTTTCAAGCACGGCCTGGAACTGGAAGAGGTGGACAAGGCCGATTTCAAAATCAAGGCCAAGCAGTTTGTCAAGATCTATGGGCAAATGGCTTCCATCATGCCATTCGAGGTCGTCAACTGGGAGAAACTGTTCTGGTACCTCAAATTCCTGATTCCCAAACTACCCATTCAGGATACGGTTCTGGATGGTCTGGACGAACTACTTAACGCCGTGGACCTTTCGACCTACGGCCTGGAAAGGGTCAAACTCAACGCCGCCATTTCCCTCGATGAAAAGGCCACCGGACTCGACCCGCAAAACGCCAACCCACGCGGTGCCCACGGCGGCGAAACCGAAGAAGACCCGCTGGACTTGATCGTTCGCAGCTTCAACGAGCGGTGGTTTCAGGGCTGGGAAGCGACACCCGAGGAACAGCGGGTGAAGTTCATCAACCTGGCCAAAAGCATGAGGGCTCACCCCGATTACGAGGAGAAATACGCCAACAACCCCGACGAGCAAAACCGCAATCTGGCGTTCCGCAGGATATTCGAGGATGTGATGGGCAAACAGCGTAAGGTGGAATTGGATTTGTACCGCATGGTTTCCAAAGACGAAGCCTTCAAAACTGCCATGCTGGATACGGTGAAGCGGGTGCTGGGAGGAGGGTGAATTAAGCCTTTCAGCAGTACACTAATTCATTAATTTTAAGACTTTTTACTTATCTATGTGCTACCACACCTCACTCGAAGTAAAGCAAGCTGCCCTCGAAAACCGCTACGAAGCAAAGGTAGAAGCGGAAAAAGCCTGGGAGCCAACTATTCACGCCAATGCCTACGCTGTTCCTCATTGGCCCATCGTATCAGCTCAAAAACCTGCTGCCTTATCCATGTACCGCTGGGGTATGGTTCCCGGTTGGGTGAAAACCGATAAGGACGCCAAAAAACTTCGTACTATGACGATCAACTGCCGATCCGAAACCATGTACGATAAACCTTCCTTCCGGGGAGCGGCGAATGCGGGTCAACGCTGTCTGATTCCCGTTACGGGCTTTTTCGAGTGGCATACAGAGGGCAAGAAAAAGTACCCCTTCTACATTTACCCGGTGGAAGATTCAAACTCTGACAAGAAGATTGTCAGCATAGCGGGCTTGTGGGACGAATGGGCCGACCCGGAAACGGGCGAGGTTCATTACACGTACACCATGCTGACGTTGCCCGCCAATCCCCTCATGGCCAGAATCCACAACGGCAAAAAGCGGATGCCCTGCTTGCTGACCCGCGAACTGGAACGGGAGTACCTGCAAAAATCCCTGACGCCCGAAGAAGTTCTGGAATTGCTGGCCCGGCCGTACCCGGCTGAAAAACTGCAAGCCTACTCGATCAGCAAGCAAATCACCTCGCGGTCGGAGCCTACCGATGTTCCCGAAATACTGCAACCCTATGACTACCCGGAAATCTCGGACTTGTTACGGGACATCGCCTGACTTTTCCGCCAATTCACGAAATGCGCTTGCCCCCGCGCTAAGCGCGGCGGATTCATATTTCTTGATGAAAAAATAAGATAAAAAAGCGGAGGGCTTTTGCCCTCCGCTTCCCAAAACCAAAAATTTATTTCAGAACTTAACAAAAACCCGCGCGAAAACATACCGCCCGCTGAAGCCCATTTGCTGGACCCGGCGGGAGTAGATGAAGCGCCCGCTGCTGAAATTGCTCGAATGCAGGTGCTTGTCCTGGTAGTTGTCGAAAACGTTATTGGCTCCCAGCGTGAGGCCGACGCCCGACACGATTTGGTAGCTGAGCGATACATCCGTGACCAGCTTGGGGTTGAAAGTCTGGTCGAGTGTCTCGCGCTGACCCGTGAAATTATTGACGGGAAACGTCTCTGGCTTGGCGGGATTGCTGGACGGGTCGAGGTAAGTCACTTTGCCGAAGTTCACCGCCCGCACCATCGCGCTGAACTTGCCGACTTTGTAGGTGGCCATGCCGCTGATTTTATTCTGTGGGTTGGCTACCTCGATGCGGCTTTGGTCCTCCCGGTTGAAGTAATTGCCTTTCTGCCCCGTCGCTTCCAACACGGGCGACGCCTTGATAATCGGGTTGCCGTTGGCGTCTTTCTTTACTTCATTTTTGATAAAAGTAGCCGCCAGTACCAGTTTCAGCGACTGGTCGCGCCCGAAGCGAGTGCTATAATTCAAAACGCCTTCCAAACCGCGTGAGCGGGTGTCGATGGCGTTGGTGAACACGTTGGCCGTGTTGGCGTTGGCGGCATCAAGCTTGGCTTTCAGGTCGGCGTTTTTGTTGGCTGTGAAGTTGTTGGTCAGCACGATGCGGTTGTCGATGTCGATCTGGTAGGCGTCCACGGTCAGTTCCAGGGCGCGGGCCAGTTGCACGGTGGCCCCCACTGAATAGCTGAGGGAAGTCTCCTGCTTCAGCTTGGGAATGCCCAGGATGGACGCCACCTGGCTTTCGTTGGTGAAGGTGCCACTCTCCACCGGTACGAGCTGGCCGCCTTGCGAGACGAACAGCGTGTTGGATTTGGCGTAAAAGCGCTGCTGCATGGAAGGCGCGCGGAAGCCCGAACTCGTCGAAGCCCGCAGGGCGAATCCATCGGCCACTTTATAGCGCGTCGAAACCTTATAGTTAAGCGTGCTGCCGAAGTCAGAGTAGTTCTCGAAGCGCAGCGCTGCCGACACGAGGAACTTTTTGGTAAGGTCCTGCTCGGCGTCCACGTAAATGGCCTTGCTGTTACGCGAGAAAGTACCTTCGTTGGATGGCAGGAAGCCCGAGAACACCTGCGAGCCGGCGGCCACGCCCGAATTGGTGTCGTAGTTTTTCCACGAAGATTCTTCGCCCGCCCGAATGCCGAACTGATCGATGCGGAACTCCGCGCCCGCCGCCAGATTCAGACCGGAAAGTACGTCGTATTTGCGGCTGAAATCGAGGTTGACGGTATTTTGCAGAAATTTCAGCCCGCCCGCGTCGAACGATCGCTGGAAATTGGCCTGCGTCAGCGCCTGGGTGTAGTTTACGGAATTGTCCACGCCGAAATCGAAGACGTTCTGTCCGAAGGTGTTGCTGAGGTCGGCATTCCACGCGCCCAGCTTGCCACGCACACCCACCGCCAGCGAAGCGTCAGTGACGTTACTGCTGATGAGGGGCAGAAAGCCATTGGGATACACCGCAAAGATGTTGGCACGGTCGGCGGCGGGAACGCCGTTGGGATAACGGTAGAAGCCCGCCGCTTCGCCCTGCTTATTGTTGTAACCGCCGAAGGCGTAAAACGTGAAGTCAGTCGAAACCGGAATCTCGGCGTTCAACATCACGCCGCCGCCCTTGATGCGCGAGTTGCCGATGCGCATGTCGAAGTCGTCGCGCGTCAGCCCTTTTTGGGCCAAAATCTCGTTATCGGCTACCTTGCCATTCACCGATGGAAAAATCTGCCCCGTGTAAGTCCCGGCGCGATTGGTCGGTCCCCGGCTGGTGTATTCACCCGTCAGGTTGAGGAAGCCACGCTCACCGATCTTGAAGCCGTAGTTGATGCCCAACTGGGCGGTGGCTCCGTCGGTCACGTTCACGTTGGGGCTACCCGTGATCTTGTTGAGCGTATTGTAGGCGTAATTTTTCTCGTAATTAGTTACGTATTGACCAATCGAGGCATTGGCGGTCAGACCCGTCTGCTTTTTCAGGATAATGTTGATGACCCCCGCGATGGCGTCGGAGCCATACTGTGCCGCCGCGCCATCGCGCAGAATCTCGATGCGGTCCACCGCCGTGGCCGGAATGGCGTTCATATCAGTGCCGACCGTACCGCGGTTGACGGTACCGTTGACGTTTACGAGCGCCGATTGGTGACGACGCTTGCCGTTGATGAGGACCAGCACCTGGTCGGGGCCGAGGCCGCGCAACTGGGCGGGGTCGATGTGGTCGCTGCCGTCGGCCACCGTCTGCCGCGACGACTGGAACGAGGGTGCCAGGAATGTCAGAATTTGGTTGATGTCCACCTGACCCACGGTGTTGGTTATCTCGGCCAGCGGAATCACATCCACCGGCACGGGCGTGTCGATTTTGGTGCGCCCCCCGCTGCGGGTACCCGTCACGATGACCTCATTGAGTACCGAGAGGCTCTCGGCCAGACGCACGTTGATCGGCTGCGAGCCGGAAATTTTCACTTCCCTGGAGTCGAAACCCACGAAACTGAACACCAGTACGTCGCCCTGATTGGCACTGATACGGTAGCCGCCGTCGCCCTCGGTGGTCGTGCCTTTGGTGGTGCCTTTCACCAGGACGCTCACGCCGGGCAGGGCATCGCCTTTGGCGTCGGTCACTTTTCCGGTGATGGTTTCCTCCGTGAGATTTTGGTTGATAGGAGGTACACTGGTTTTCGAGCCATTGGCATAACCCATATTTTCGCCGCCAGCGGCAAGTAACAGGAGGGCCAGCGCGGGCCAAAATTTGCGGCTCGGGCTGCGTTTGAGAATAGGTTGGTTCATAATTAAATGATTTTATAGATAGGTTTGGTAAAGTGGGCAACTAGTTTTCTGCAAAAGTAAAGTGAATTCTGCGCCCTTGTGTTTAAAAGCAGCCTAATTTTTTTGGGTAAAAAAACATCGTTCGCCACCTTTTAGCACCACGCATATTCTCTCATTCTTCTATCCTCTCATTCACAATTGAGCATAATCGTCATCGGCAGCTCCAATACCGACATGGTCGTTAAGACCACCCACTTGCCGGTTCCCGGCGAAACCATTCTGGGGGGTACCTTCCTGATGAACCCCGGTGGCAAAGGGGCAAATCAAGCGATGGCCGCCCAACGCTTGCAGACCGGGCAAAATCAGGTGGTTTTCATCGCCAAAGTCGGTAACGATATTTTCGGACAAGAAGCCGTTCAGGGCTTTGAAAAAGCGGGCATGGACACGCGCTTTATTTTAGTTGACGAACAAGCCCCCTCGGGCGTTGCGCTCATCGGCGTAGATGAGCGGGGCGAGAACTCCATCATGGTTGCGCCCGGTGCCAACGCCAACCTTAGGGCAGCGGAAGTTTACAGTGCCCTGGCAAAAGCCCCCGAAGCGGAATGGGTGCTGCTACAACTGGAAATTCCACTGGACACCGTAGAAAAGGCCATCGCGGAATGCACCCAAAAAGGAATGAAGGTGGTACTAAATCCCGCTCCCGCCCAAGCGCTCGACGACAAAACCCTGAAAAATCTCTATCTCATCACCCCCAACGAAACCGAAGCCGAAATGCTGACGGGCGTCGCCATCTTTGACACTAATACTGCCCGAAAAGCCGCCGGAGTTCTACACGAGAAGGGCGTCGAGAACATCGTGATTACGCTGGGTGCCAAGGGCGCATTCCTCTACAATGCCACGACTGACCTGCTGATACTTTCCCCGCTGGTCGAGGCCGTCGACACCACGGCGGCGGGCGACGTCTTCAACGGGGCGCTGGTCGTGGCACTCTCTGAGGGCAAATCTCTAACTGAGGGCGTCTCTTTCGCCTGTCAGGCAGCGGCCCTATCGGTCACGCGCATGGGGGCGCAAGCCTCTATTCCGCAGCGCTCCGAAGTGGATGCCGCTTTGGGGTAAAGTATTCAGTTTCAAAGCCACAAACCTAACCCTTTCCCATGTTTATCATCGAAAACTACACCGTTGCGGTACTCTTCTGCCTCATTACCATGCTTTGCTGGGGTTCGTGGGCCAACACCCAGAAACTCGCGGCCAGTTCGTGGCGGTTCGAGTTGTTTTATTGGGACTACGTTGTCGGTATCGTTTTGGTGGCCCTGCTGTTTGCCTTCACGCTCGGCAGTATGGGAGCGGGCGGGCGCAGCTTCGCCGCCGACCTGAACCAGGCGGACTGGGGAAACATCGGCTCGGCGTTTCTGGGTGGGATTATTTTTAACGCGGCCAATATTTTACTGGTGGCGGCGATTGCCATTGCGGGCATGTCGGTGGCCTTTCCGGTGGGCATCGGGTTGGCGCTCGTGATCGGTGTCATTGTCAACTACCTCGACAATCCCGTGGGCGACGCCACTCTATTGTTTTTGGGCGTCGGGCTGGTGGCGGTGGCCATTTTACTCAACGCCTACGCATACCGAAACGCCGCGCGGCATCGCCAGGGCGTTTCGACGCGCGGCCTGCTGCTGTCGGTCATCGCCGGGTTGCTCATGGGGTATTTTTATAAATACGTGGCGGCGTCCATGTTTACCGATTTCAACGTACCGGAATTAGGCAAACTCAGCCCCTACACCGCCGTTGTTTTATTCAGTCTGGGAATTTTATTGAGCAACATCGTCTTCAACTCCATGCTGATGATGCGGCCCTTCGAGGGCAGCCCCGTCCACTACGCCGACTACTTCGGCGGTAGCGCCAAAAACCATCTGACGGGCATCCTGGGCGGCGCGATCTGGTGCGTGGGGATGTCGTTCAGCATCATTGCCTCGGGCAAAGCAGGCGCGGCCATTTCCTACGGTTTGGGGCAGGGCGCGACGGTAATCGCCGCATTATGGGGCATTTACATTTGGAAAGAATTCAAGGACTCACCCAAATCTACTTCCGCCATTCTGAACGCCATGCTACTCTGTTATGTAGTAGGGCTAGGACTGATTATCGCGGCGAGGTAGATTTTTAAAGGCACAAAGCTCTAACGGCACTTTTATGTTGCGTCAGCCCGCTTCGTGCCTTTGGAACTTTGCCCCTTTGTGCGCCACGGGGCGCCCCGCTAATTTCCCAATTCACCATTCACCATTCACACAACCAATGCAAGCATACGTTTTCCCCGGACAGGGCTCCCAATTCAAAGGCATGGGAGCCGATTTGTACCAAAATTCTCCCAGGGCCAAAGAACTATTCGACCAGGCCGACGAAATCCTTGGTTTCGACTTAACCAAAATCATGTTTGAGGGCTCGGACGAAGAACTCAAACGAACCAACGTCACGCAACTGGCCATCTTCCTGCACTCGGTGGCACTGGCGGCGGTGGCCGACGACTTTAAGCCCGATATGGTGGCGGGCCATTCGCTGGGTGAGTTCTCTGCCCTGGTTGCCGCCGGGGGATTGTCGTTTGCGGACGGCCTGAAATTGGTGGCCCAGCGGGCCGACGCCATGCAGAAAGCCTGCGAGCGGCAGCCCTCTACGATGGCGGCCATATTGGGGCTGAGTGATGGCGTAGTGGAAGAAATCTGCGCCTCGATTACCGACGAGGTGGTCGTGGCCGCAAATTACAATTGCCCCGGTCAAATCGTGATTTCAGGGACGATGGAGGGTATCCGCATCGCCTGTGAAAAGATGAAAGAAGCCGGGGCCAAGCGCGCGCTGCCGTTGCCCGTGGGCGGAGCCTTTCACTCGCCGCTGATGGAACCCGCCCGCGAAGAACTGGCGCAGGCCATTGCCGCTACCTCTTTTCGCGCGATGCCCTGTCCGATTTACCAGAATGCCACCGCCGCACCCTCGCAGGACCTGGACACGATCAAAGCCAATCTCATCGCCCAACTTACTGCTCCCGTCCGCTGGACGCAATCGGTGGAGAACATGGTGCGCGATGGGGCCAGTAGGTTCGTGGAGTGCGGACCGGGTAAGGTTTTGCAGGGACTAGTCAGGAAGATTACCCCGGACGCAGAGGTAGCGGCCGTATCCACGGGGCCGTAACCACGGGAATTATTTTTTTTGAATTAATACTTGACACATAAGATCATTCCGCTTACTTTTGCACCACCATTTACAGAATTGGCAGGTGGTGTAAAGGTAGCACAGGAGATTTTGGTTCTCTTAGTCAGGGTTCGAATCCTTGCCCGCCAACAAAAGCTAGAAACGACTCAGATGATTCTGAGTCGTTTTTTCTTTGATAGCACGCCAAATCCGCTCTAAATACTCAGACCCAGGGGATAATATTCTGGTCAGATGCCTTGTTCTTACAGGCAGACCTCCTCATATCTTGTAGTAACTTTCGGGATAAAAATGTTGTGTAAGTAAACTTTTTCCGTACCTTGTTGGCCCTATCGGCTACACCCGTTGGGTTACTATACTATTATACACTCTAAAACTTTCTTAAAATGACAACCGAAAAGCAGGCGAAAGTCGCTGACACCAAGGCAAAAGCAAAAGTAAAGAAGCGCGACCGCGAGCGCACCAAAGGCCGAATTCTGAAAGCAGTCGGCAAAGTAATTGAGAAGTACGGCACCAAAAAGGTAGGTGTCAACCTGATTGCCCGCGAGGCTGATGTAAACAAAGTGCTGATCTATCGGTACTTCGGTGGCGTGGATGGCCTCATGGAGCAATACGTGAAGACGGGTGAATACACTTCCATGTCCAACCACGACAATATCGAAAACATGGAAAGGCCCGCGCCTGAGGATCGGGCGAAGGCATGGACTAAAGTTCTGACGACTTCCTTGAATGATCTGCGCGAACGCAAAGCTACCCGCGACCTGATTCGCTGGGAAATTGGCCTGGGAAAGGCCGTGTTGGCCGATGTACGTAACGATACGGGGGCCAAGATGGTCGAAAAGTTGGGACCTCTGCCTAATTATGAGGATACCAGCGCCCTGATCGCCCTCATGATGGCGGCGATCTACCACATTACTGTCTCGGCTGACTTCCGCGACAAAATGATGGACGTAGACCTGCAATCGGACGTAGGCTTCAAGCGCATCGAGAAAGTGATAGACGACATCGTTCAAGCCCTGGACAAGAAGTAATTGCCCACATTCTCCGTAAAAAAGCTCCTTCTCAAAATTGAGAAAGAGCTTTTTTTATGCAAAGCCATCAGGCCCGTGTACCTTTGCCTACTGTCGGCTAGTAGTTAAGTCGGTAGCCCGGCACTGTCCACTGTTAACCGTCCACTGAATAATTGAGTGTCTTAAAAAAATTAGCGGGCGATACCGCCACCTACGGGGTCAGCACCATGCTGGCGCGGTTGCTGAACTATCTACTGGTGTTTATATACACGCAGTTCGATCCGTCGCTGATGGCCGTGCAGGTACAGCTTTATACCTACGCCGGGTTCTTTTTTGTCATTTACACTTTTGGGATGGAAACTTCCTTCTTCCGCTTCGCCCGGAAAGAGGAAGATAAGCGCGAATACTATAATCTTATTTTGAGCGCAGTACTGGTGGTCAGCGTTTTTATTTCTGCATTCATTATCGTATTTGCCGAACCCGTCGCCCGACTCATCGAGTACCCCGAAGAAGCCACGCTGGTACAGTGGATGGCTGTCATTATGGCGACCGACGGCATCATGGCCATTCCTTTCGCCAGGCTGCGGCTAGAGCGCAAAGCAAAAAAATTCGTTCGGGTGCGCATCACGAATATCCTGCTCAACATTGGCCTGAACGTTTTCTTCCTGGTTTTCTGTCGCAGTATCTACGAAGGCGAATATTTGTCCGCTTTGCGGCCTTTGGTGGCACAGATCTATTTTCCCGACATCCCGGCGGCTTATATCGTCATCGCCAACCTGATCGCCAATCTTACCTTTTTCTGGTTTCTGCGACAGGAATTGCGGGATTTTCGCTTTGTCTGGAATTGGAAGATTTTTCGTCCGGTTTGGGTGTACGCCCTGCCCATCATGGTGATGAATATCGCGGGCGTCACCAATCTGCTCTTCGACCGGATGTTTCTTCAGTATCTGTTGCCCAACGGCTTTTATCCTGGCCGCACCACCCGCGATGCCATTGGAATTTATGGACAGGCCATGAAGCTTTCTATTTTCATGAATCTGGCGATTCAAGCCTTTAAGTACGCCGCCGAGCCGTTCTTTTTTTCCAAAGCCGAAGACAAGAACGCCCCGGAAGTATTTGCCGATGTTATGAAATGGTTCATAATCTTGTGTGTGTTGATTGGCGTCGGCATTTGCCTGAACCTGAACGTACTGGCGGACATTTTCCTGCGCCGCAAAGTTTATCACGAGGGTCTGCCCGTCGTGCCGTGGCTGCTGCTGGGCTTCCTGTTTCTGGGAATTTACTACAACCTGGCCACCTGGTTCAAACTCACCGACAAAACCCAGTACGGCACTTACCTGACCGTCACGGGTGCTTCCGTCACGGCCTTACTCAACTTCCTGCTGGTGCCTGAAATGGGCTACCTGGGCTGCGCTCTGGCCTTTGCCGCTTCATCGGTAGTAATGACAACGCTCTGTTATTTATTTGGACAAAAGTTTTATCCCGTTCCCTATAAGGTCGGGTCGGCCTTAGGCTACGTGCTTTTTGGAGGAATAATCGTGTACCTGGCCGGGCTATTACCCCGCTACAATTTTTGGATAGAACTGGGCGAAGGAATCTTGGCTTTAATGGTCTTTGCCACTGTCATCTTATTAATTGAACGCGACACACTCCCACCCCGCTTCCGCCGCTATCTGGGAAAAGATTGAATTAATCACAACACGGGCTACCCGAGAGGAAGTCCAATGCCCGACCTTCATCACTATTTACTCCCGCATATCGCGCAGCAACTTATTGGAGAAAACGAACTCGTTCAATTCCTCTACGTCGGAGTGCATGATGGAGTGCTTGTCGCCTTCCCACAGCTTCTTGCCCATTTGTAGAAAGATAACGTTGTCGCCGATCTCCATTACGGAGTTCATGTCGTGGGTAATGACCATGGTGGTAATCTTATACTCGTCGGTAATTTCGCGGATCAACTCGTCGATTTTCACGCCCGTTAATGGGTCGAGGCCGGAGTTGGGTTCGTCACAGAAGAGGTACTTAGGGTTCATCACGATGGCACGGGCGATGGCTACGCGCTTCTTCATGCCGCCGCTGATTTCGGAAGGCATAAGCTCGCCCGTTCCCGCCAGCCCCACGCGTTCCAGGCAGAACTCCACCCGGTCGCGCTTCTCGCCTGCCGACTGATCGCCCAACATATCGAGCGGGAACTGCACGTTCTGATGCACGGTCTGTGAGTCGAAGAGCGCGCCACCCTGAAACAGCACGCCCATTTCGCGGCGGATGGCCTGTTGCTCCTGCTTATCGCTGCCATAAAAGCTGCGTCCATTATAAAGAATGTCGCCCGCATCGGGCCGAACCAGACCAATGGTGCATTTAAGCAATACACTTTTGCCTGTGCCGCTGCCGCCGATAATCAGGTTGGTTTCACCCTGCCTCAGCGTGCAACTGATGCCTTTCAACACCTCGTTGTCACCAAAGGACTTGGCAATGTTTTTTATTTCAATCATAGGTGGCTGTCGGCTGTCGGCAATTGGCGTTAGGCCTTTGTATTGTATTTTTGTTTGCGTTTAAAGGCATCGCTTCACGCTTTCACTTTGTGCCTTTGGATCGCAGCGGCGAACCGCCTTCGCCCCTCATAAAAACAACTGCGCCAAAACATAGTCCGCTACCAAAATGGCGATGCAACTCGTAGTGACGGCTTGGGTACTCGACTGGCCTACTTCCAGGGCCCCGCCTCGGGTGAAATAGCCCTGGTAGGCCGAAATAGTGGAGATTAGGAAGCCGAAGACTACGGGTTTTACGCACATGAAGAAAACATTATATGCAACAAAACCATCCCGGATGCCATAGACGTAGTCGCGCGGGGAAATGACGCCCGAAAGCGTTCCCGCCAGGTAGCCGCCCAAAATCCCCAGAAAGGCCGCCATGATGACCAGCATCGGGAAGGTAATCATGGCCGCGAGTACTTTGGGCAATACCAGGTACGAGGCTGAGTTGATGCCCATCACTTCCAGCGCGTCCACCTGTTCGGTAATGCGCATGGTACCTAGCTCGCCAGCGATGTTGGAGCCGACCTTGCCAGCCAGCACGATGCAGGTAATGGTAGGGGCCAATTCCAGAATCACCATGTCGCGCACTACCAGGGCAACCGTGGAAGTTGGAATAATGGGACTCACCAGGTTGTAGGCCGTTTGGATGCAGGAGACCGCGCCTATAAAAGTAGAAACGATGGCTACGATTAACACTGAACTGGTGCCGATGCCCACGCACTCCTCCATGAAACGCTGCCAATAGACCTTCATTTTTTCGCGGCGCGTGAAGAGCGCTCCCAAAAAAATGAAGTATTTGCCGATGATAGCCATGCAATTTGATCTTTATGCGATAATTTCGGGAAAATTAGAAAAAATAGCCCCAAACAAAAAAATGAACCCACTTGCCGTTATCACCGGAGGAACCAAAGGAATAGGCCGCGCCACCGCCGAGCGCTTTCTGGCCGAGGGCTTTGATGTGGTCACCTGCGCCCGCCAGTTGAGTGATTTGAAAGAATTCAGTGAGCAAGCCAAAGGCCGTTTTCCCAACGCCACGCTCTTTATAAAACAAGCCGATCTTTCGCTGCGGGGCGAAACCGCCGACTTCGTGGCCTACGTCGATGCGCTGGCGCGGCCCGTGGCGGTGCTGGTCAACAACACGGGGGTATTCGTCCCCGGCCAACTCCACTCAGAACCCGAGGGTATCCTCGAACGTTCCATCGAAACCAACGTTTACAGCGCCTACCATATCACCCGTGGACTGTTGCCAAAAATGATGGCCATAAAGAGCGGCCATATTTTCAATATCTGCTCCACGGCCAGCCTGATGGCCTATCCTAACGGTGGTTCCTACGCCATTTCCAAGTTCGCACTTTACGGCATGACCAAGGGCTTTCGGGAGGAGCTAAAAGCCTTCGGCATCAAGGTCACCGCAGTGCTACCGGGGCCGACGCTCACCGCGAGCTGGGCCGGAACCGACCTGCCGGAGTCGCGCTTCATGCGGGCCGAGGATGTGGCCGAGAGCATTTGGTCGGCCTACAACTTGTCGCCTGCGGCGGTGATCGAGGAGATTCTGATGCGGCCCGTGGCGGGCGATATTGGCTAAAATTAGGGGGATTGGCCGATAAATTATTAACTTTCCCGCTTGAAACTCCCTAATCTTTACCTCATACTTCACAGAATTTCATGGATCAGTACCTTGGCATAGACGTAGGTGGCACCAACGTCAAGATGGGCATCGTGGATGCAACGGACGGCAGAATCTCCAATTTTTACAGCCATGACACCGCGAGTTGGCGCAAGTCGGGCCACTTTGTCGAGCGCCTAGGCGACGCCATCGCCTTACAATTACTGGAGGAGCCGCATGTCAAGCGCACGGGCATCGGCGTGCCGGGCCTCATTACCCGCGATCGCAGCACGCTCATCGAGATCACGGCCATTCCCGAAATCGACGGTGTCCGCATCGTTCCCGAATTAACGGCTCGCTTTCCCGGTCACACCTTTTTCCTGGAAAACGACGCCAATGCGGCGGCTTTGGGGGAATATTATTTTGGCGAAGAAAAACTGCCCGAGGATTATATCTTCGTCACCCTCGGTACGGGTATCGGTGGGGCGGCGATCATCGACAAGAAGGTTTTTAAAGGCGGTGGTGGCAACGCTATGGAGCCGGGCCACGTGCCTTCGCGCCACGGGCGGGTGCTGGAGCGCAACATCGGTAAGGTGGAACTGCTGCTGCTGGCCACCGAAATGCGCGCCGCCTACAAAGGTGAAACACAGCTACCCAACGACGGTACTATCTCCACGACCGGTCTGGTAGCCTCTGCTGCGCAGGGCGACGAATTAGCTCTGCGAATCTTCGAAGAAATGGGGGCAATGCTGGGCGATGGCCTGGTGGCGATGATCCGCATCCTGGACATCACGACCATCCTGATCGGTGGGGGGATCTCGGCTTCTTTCGACTTTCTTATGCCCGCTGTCAATCGGCAGTTGGAGTATTGGCTAACGCCGCACTACCTGACAAAACTGTCCGTGAAGCGGGCCACGCTGGCCAACGACGCCGGACTTCTGGGCGCGGCTTCGCTGTGTTTTGAGTAGGAGCAGCGCCCCTAAACGAACAAAGCCACGAAGGCAGTTGTTGTTTTATAGCCAGCGCATCTTGGTCGGCAGCCAAAATATTGAAGTTGATAAATCTGGGAAAAACTGTCGCCACGGGGCGCCCCGAACTGTCAACTTTCCACCCGCTCCGGCGTACCGGTCAACTAAATGAAGACTTTCGACATTCCCAGCTTCTACCGAAGCGGCATTATCACGCCCATCAAGGAATTCCGGCGCAAGGCCGATAAGCTTAAGCGTGACTTTAAGCCCACGGTGCTGGACTTCGGCCCGGTGCGCTTCTTGATTGCACGACATTTCGGATTTTGCTACGGGGTGGAAAATGCCATCGAAATTGCCTACAAGGCTATTTCGGAAAACGAGGGGAAGCGAATCTTCCTGCTGAGCGAAATGATCCATAACCCTGATGTCAACCGCGACTTGCAGGAGCGGGGCGTGCGGTTTATCATGGATACCAAGGGCAACCAACTCATTCCCTGGGCCGAACTCACCCCCGACGACGTGGTGGTGGTTCCCGCCTTCGGTACTACGGTCGAGATTCAGGCCCAGCTCTTGACCATTGGCATCGACGCCTACCAGTACGACACAACCTGCCCTTTTGTGGAGAAAGTCTGGAACCGGGCCGCACAGATTGGTGAGAAAAACTATACGGTAGTCGTCCACGGCAAGCCGATGCATGAGGAAACCCGCGCCACTTTCTCGCACAGCCAGCAGGCCACGCCCACGGTGGTGGTCAAAAACATGGAACAGGCCGAGCGATTGGCTACCTACATCACGGGTGAAAGTGACGCCGGGGCTTTCTACGAAGAATTTGCGGGTCAATATTCCGAAGGTTTCGATCCGGCCCGCGACCTGCGGCGCATCGGTGTGGTGAATCAAACCACCATGCTGGCCTCCGATACGCAGGGCATCGCCGATTACCTCAAGCAAGTGATGATTCGGCATCATCAACTAGCTCCAGACGCGGTGGACGAACATTTTGCCAATACCCGCGACACGCTTTGCTACGCCACTAACGACAATCAGGATGCCACCTACGCCCTGCTCAACCATCCGGCGAACCTGGCCATTGTAGCGGGTGGCTATAACAGTTCCAATACATCCCATCTCGTGGAACTTTGCGAGAGCAAACTGCCGACCTACTTCATTGCCTCGGCTGACAAGATACTGAGCGAAAACCTGATTCAGCATTTTGATTTGCATCGTAAGGAAGAGATCACGACAGAAAACTATTTGCCCCGAGTGAAACCCCTCACCGTCTTGCTTACCTGCGGGGCGTCCTGTCCCGATGCCGTGGTTGAAGGAATTTTAATGCGAATTCTGGATTTTTACGCGGATTCCCACCCAGTTGAGGAAGTCATGGCGCAGTTCGAATAAACGTCCTTTTTTCGACTTCGATAGCGCGGAGCGCAGCGATAGTCTGAAATGCGGCGAATCAAGGGCGTAAAACAAAAAAAGACCCCGACAAGCGGGGTCTTTAAAAACCGGGAGAAAGACGGGGTTCGAACCCGCGACCTTCGGAACCACAAACCGACGCTCTAACCAACTGAGCTACAATCTCCGTTTTTGGAAGGGCAAAATTAGAAAAAGGTCGGCAGCTTGCAAAATTCTTGAAAAGATTTTTTAAAAACTGCCGACCTAGATTTTTCAAAGATTAGCCGTCCTTCTACTTAGCAGCCTTGAAATTAGTGTCGGCAGCTTTCCAGTCCACCACCTTCCAGTAGGCGTCGATGTAATCGGGACGTTTGTTCTGGTACTTGAGATAGTAGGCGTGTTCCCACACATCGAGGCCAATAATGGGCGTTCCTTTGGTTTCGGCCAGATCCATCAGCGGGTTATCCTGGTTGGGAGAAGAAACTACGGCCAAATCTCCGCCATCGGTTTTGATGAGCCACGCCCAGCCCGAGCCGAAACGGCTACCAGCGGCTTTCTTAAATTCATCCTTGAAAGCGCTAAACGAGCCAAACTTGCTGTCGATGGCCTTGGCCAGGTCGCCCGTCGGTTCGCCACCGCCATCGCCGGAGAGCGACTTCCAGAAAAAAGAGTGGTTCCAGTGACCGCCGCCGTTGTTGCGAATCGCCGTGGGTAAGGTGCTTACTTTGGCAAGGAGCTCTTCGACACTCATGCCTGCCATATCGGTGCCTTCTACGGCGGCATTCAAATTATTGACGTAACCCTGATGATGCTTGTCGTGGTGGATTTCCATCGTCCGGGCGTCGATATTGGGTTCAAGGGCGTCGTTTGCGTAAGGTAGGGGATCTAAGGTAAAAGCCATGTTGGTTTGGTTTTAGGGTTCAAAAAATGGGTGTAAACTGCTTTTCTAACAGAGGAATCAGATTTTATGTTCTTAGTCCCCGGAAAAACTCGAGCAGCAGTTGCCGGGCTTCGTCCGCTAAGACGCCACCCGTCAAAAGTGTTTTGGGATGAAGGATATTAGTCGAGATTTTTGAAAAGCCCCTTTTTTCATCCTGCGCCCCATAAACAACTCTACCTATTTGGGTCCAAAAAATCGCGCCAGCGCACATCACACAAGGTTCCAACGTGACGTAAAGCGTGCAATCGGGCAGATATTTGGCGCCTAAATGCTGCGTGGCGGCGGTCAAGGCCATCATTTCGGCGTGAGCCGTTACGTCGTGGAGGCGCTCAGTTTGGTTGTAGCCTTTACCAATCACTCGCCGTTGGCCTACGACTATAGCGCCCACAGGAATTTCGCCCTCTTCCGCCGCCCGCGCTGCCAGTTGTAGGGCCTGTCCCATGAAGTATTCGTCGGTGAAAGGGTTCATTATAAGAAGGATTAGGGTTTTTGATCGCACCTCTAGTCTAAGTATAGTCGGTAACGAGCTTTTTTTGTCAGGCTTTGAATCACTCTATTTCCCAGAAAAGAATTTTAGTTTTGTCTAATATTAGATTAGTTCAATTAGCACTCATCAAAATCTTTATATTTACCGTAGCAAAGAATAAACGACTTGTTGTATTATTCGAATAAATGTAGTACTATATTAATATTTTTATAGGATTGTGAGATGAACTTTTTAAGATACTGTTTTTGCTATTGACTTGCTTTCAATGCTTTGCTACGTTTGTAGCGTCAAGTTAAACGAAAAAGACTTTCGGCAGAACACTTAGAAAGTCGTATGGGGCAAGATTAACCAAATGTTAAAAAAATACAATTAGTAACAATCATTAATTAACAATCAATTACCTATCATGAAAAGAATCATTCTAGTTGCCGCAGTTTGGATGGGAGTATCCACTGCTAACACGATTACCGCCAAGACCACCGACCGCGCCGCCATCGAAGTGCGCGAAGAAGGCACCGTTAACATGACGGTGAAGACGTATAAGGACATGAAGTTTCGCCTCACGGTGCAGGATCTCACGAGCCGCCTGTACGTCGCCATCAAGAACGCCTCCGGCGAAGTTCTTTACAGTGAGTACGCTCGGGAGACCGAAAACTACTCGAAAATCTTCGACCTGTCGAACCTCGCCGATGGATCTTACGCCTTCGTGGTCGAGACCGACAAAGGCCGGGCCGAGAAAACCTTCACAATTAACACGGAAATCACGCGTGTCGTGTCACCCGTATCCGCCGACTAATGCGGCGATGTAGCAGATCAGCTTGTATCTTGCCCTGAAAAATTGAGTGCGGGCGCCCGGATTGACATCCCGGACGCCCGTTTTTTTGTGCCTTAGCGCAAAGGGGCCGATGCAACCGCAATTTTAGAGTCAGCCGTGCCATAATACAGCCACCAACGGCCCCGGTAGGGTACCATCGACTCCACGAAAGTGACGTTGTTAACTTGTCCCGTGATTTCGTAGGGCTGGTCGGGCTTCATAAAATAGCTTTTCGAGCGGTCGATCAGGCGGTCAGGCGCGTCGGAGCTGAACAGAAATTGTCCGGCGGCGTAAGTACCGTCCGGCAAGTTGGGGTCACCGTTTTTTACGTCGTTCATGCCGTTGTAAATCAGCACAATGCCTTGGGGCGTGAGGATCGCGGGCGGTCCGGGTTCCAGCACGCGGTAGTCGAAGTTACCGGGCCGATATTCCGCTACGGCTTTCAACGATTTATCGCCTTTGGTCAGTGGGTACCAGTTGACGAGATCATCGGAAACGGCCACGAAAAGCTGCTGCTTATCGCCCCAGTACATCCAGTATTTGTCCCCGATTTTCGTAGCAACCAGTCGGCCGCCCACCCGACGACACACGATGGAACCCGACTTCGACCACAAGTCTTCGCCCCCGCCGCGAGTGAAGTTGTTGAACGCCAGGCCGTACTTGGTCCAGTGTTCCAGATCGGGCGACATAGCCACGCATAATCGCGCCTTGTCGCCGTCGTAGGCGGTGTAGGTCATTACGTACTGCCCGTCGGCGGTTTCGACCACGCGCGGATCTTCGATGCCGCCTTCCCACTCGTACTTTTTCATGAAGTCGTTGTCGGGGTACAGCACCGGCTTGGGCAGCCGTTTGAAGTGGACACCGTCGGTGCTGGTTGCCAAGCCGATGCGCGAGGTACCGTTGTATTTTCCCACCTCATCCTCCGCGCGGTAAATCAAGAAAATCTTGCCCTTGCGCACCACTGCCGCCGGGTTGAAGACATCCTTCTTCTCCCAATGCACCGTTTCGCCCCGCACCGGACAGTCGAAAGTGGTGGTAGCCAATGGCGTCAGCACCGGATTTGCCGCATTATGCTTACTGAACGGGCCAATTAGCCAGGATTGCGCGAAGAGGGAAGTGCTAAGGAGTAGGCCAGAGAGAAGAAAAAGGGTATTTTTCATTTGGATCATTTTGAATCGCTTATTACAAGCCTCCCCGATTTCAATCGGGGCCGGGTCGTCGCTACGGCAATTGATAGTTTGAAAAACTCTTAATTTTCCACTCTCCACTCTCCACTCTCCACTCTCCACTAATTTAAAACCTCCACCGCACAAAGGCCTCCATCGCCTCATACTCCGCCAAGCCAAGCTGGTCGTAGAGGTGAGCAGTCCCCTGGTTGCGCTCCTCGGCCCTTTGCCAGAATTCCCGCGAATCCTCGCCCTGAAATACCACGCCGTCCTTTTGGGATTGGTGCTTGAAAATTCCCATGCGCTTTTTGAGGACCTGGTCGGGACTCATCGGAACGGCCATTTCTATTTCGTGGATGTCCCACTCGGCCCAGGCACCCCGGTAGAGCCAAATCCAGCAGTCCTTCATGAAATTTTTGTGCTTCAAGCGGCCCACGGCGGCCTCGATAGCATCCCAGCACACTTTGTGGGTACCATGCGGGTCGGCAAAATCGCCGGCCGCGTAGATTTGGTGCGGCTTGATTTCTTTGATTATATCCTCGATAATGATGATGTCTTCTTCACCGAGCGGCTTTTTCTGCACCGTCCCCGACTCATAAAAAGGCAAATCCAGGAAATGCACCTGCGCGTCGGGAACGCCTACGAAGCGGCAGGTAGCCTTGGCCTCACCCCGGCGGATGAGTCCCTTGACGTGCCGCACCTCGGGCGTATCCATTGCGCTGTCTTTTTTGGTTTTCAAAAACTCCTTGGCGTCGTGAAAAATCTTATTGGTGATATCCGTATTCTCGATAGAGAACCGTTTATTGAAATCCACCACGAAGTCGATAAAGCGCAGGGCCTCGTCGTCGGCCACGGCGATGTTTCCTGAGGTTTGGTAAGCCACGTGTACTTCGTGGTGCTGGTCCACGAGCCGCTGGAAGGTGCCACCCATCGAGATGATGTCGTCGTCGGGGTGGGGACTAAAAATGATGATTTTCTTGCGGGCCGGATCTTTGCGCTCAGGGCGGTTGGTATCGTCGGCGTTGGGTTTGCCACCGGGCCAGCCCGTAATGGTGTGCTGTAACTGGTTGAAAATGTCGATGTTGATCTCGTAACCTGCTCCTGACTGCGCCAGCAGATCGCTCATTCCATTGTCGTTGTAGTCCTTATCGGTGAGTTTCAGGATGGGCTTGTCCATCGCCTGAGAAAGGTGCGTGACGGCCTTTTTGACCATCTTGTTGTCCCAAACCACCGAATCCACCGCCCAGGGTGTCTTCATGCGGGTGAGTTCGGAAGCTGCCCGATCGTCGATGATAAACGTGACGTTCGGATGCGCTTGCAGGTAAGAGGCTGGGTTGCGCTCGGTTACCGGACCTTCCACCGCGCTACGCAGGACGGGGGCTTTACGCTCGCCCCAGGCCAGCAACACAATCCGCTTGGCGCTCATAATGGGCGCGATGCCCATCGTGATCGCCTTGCGCGGCACCTGCGACAGACCGCCGAATTCCATGGCGGCGGCGGCGCGCGTCGAGTGATCGAGGGCAATGAGGCGGGTGCGGGCGTTGATGAGCGAACCGGGTTCGTTGAAACCCACGTGGCCGTTGCCGCCGATGCCGAGTAGTTGAAAATCAAGGCCACCCGCCTGCGTAATCATGTTCTCGTAATTTCGGCAATGTTCCTTAATCTGTGAAGGAGGAATGGTGCCGTCGGGCAGAAAGTAGTTTTCTTTGGGAATATCCACCAGATCGAACAATTGCTCTTTCATAAACCGATGGTAGCTGTAGATCGAATCCGGCTCCATGGGATAATACTCATCGAGATTGAATGAAACGACGTTTTTGAAACTCAGCCCCTCTTCGCGGTGCATCCGCACCAACTCGGCGTACACCGTTTTGGGCGATGAACCGGTGGCCAGTCCTAACACGCAGGGCTTGTTGTCACGTTGCTTGTCACGAATTAAATCGGCAATCTCGTGCGCCACCGCTTGGGACGCCGCTCGAGAATCCTCGTATATGTGAGTGGGAATTTTTTCGTAGGTAATTGGCTGACCAATGCTGCCGTTGCTGGTAATGGTCGCCTCCTGATCAGCGGCTTGCATCAGAATAGCTTCGGGACTGAGAGTTGGAGAATCCATAGAAGGGAAATTCTTATAGATATGAATTATGAGATGTGAGATTTGCTCTTGCAATCAACATGGAGACTGTTGGGCGAATTTACGAGGGTTTAGGTGTATTATTAATTTTTCTTAAGAATAAAGCAACACCGACTATGCCATGAGTCTACTGGTAAAGGCAAATATAAGGCTAAGCTAATCAACCCTGTGAGATATAAAGACTCTTAATTTCGTTTCTTTTCTACTTTTGTAAGACTTAAATTTGTAAAAATTTCTGAAAAAGCAGCAACCGAACACCTCCCATCAGACGCAGGCCTCATAAGCGCACGGGCGCCCCCGTAATATCTCATATCTCATATCTAAAAAAAATGCCTACCCTTACCCAAGTTTCCCGCGACACCCAGGTATTCGACCTGATTGATAAGGAATTGCACCGCCAGGAATCGGGCATCGAACTGATTGCCTCCGAAAATTTCACCTCCAAGCAGGTGATGGAAGCCAGCGGAAGCTGCCTGACCAATAAGTACGCCGAAGGCCTGCCCGGCAAACGCTACTACGGCGGCTGCGAAGTAGTGGACGAAATCGAGCAAATCGCCATCGACCGCGTGAAGGAGCTTTTCGGAGCTTCCTGGGCCAACGTGCAGCCGCACTCGGGGGCGCAGGCCAACACCGCCGTGTTCCTGGCCTGCCTCAATCCGGGCGATAAAATAATGGGCTTCGACCTGGCCCACGGTGGCCACTTGTCGCACGGCTCGCCGGTCAATATTTCGGGTAAATATTTTCAACCCGTGTTCTACGGGGTGGAGCGCGAGACGGGTCTCATCGACTGGGACAAGGTAGAAGAAACTTCCGTCCGGGAAAAGCCCAAAATGCTCATTTGCGGAGCTTCGGCGTACAGCCGCGACTGGGACTACGTACGGCTGCGGGCCATTGCCGACCAGGTAGGCGCGGTGCTGCTGGCTGATATTTCGCACCCCGCCGGACTGATTGCCAAGGGTTTGTTGAACGACGCCCTGGAACATAGCCATATCGTTACTACCACGACCCACAAAACATTACGCGGCCCGCGCGGCGGCCTGATTATGCTGCGCCACGACTTCGAGAATCCTTTTGGCATCACAACCAGCAAGGGCAAAACGCGCACGATGTCGTCGCTGCTGGACTCGGGTGTGTTTCCCGGCACACAGGGCGGACCGCTGGAACACGTCATCGCGGCTAAGGCCGTTGCTTTCGGCGAGGCGCTGAGCGACGAATATTATAACTACGCCGTGCAGGTGCAGAAAAATGCGCAGGTCATGGCCAAGGCCTTTTTGGAAAAAGGCTATAAAATAATCTCCGGCGGCACCGACAACCACCTCATGCTGATCGACCTAAGACCGAAGGGCTTGACTGGGAAACTGGCGGAGAACACGCTCATCAAAGCCGACATCACGATTAATAAAAATATGGTGCCCTTCGACGACCAATCGCCCATGGTAACCTCGGGAATGCGCGTAGGCACCGCCGCCATGACCACCCGTGGCCTGGTCGAAAACGATATGGAGCGCATTGTGGAACTCGTAGACGAGGTACTGACGAACCACGACAACGATGCTAAAATTGCCGCCGCGAAGCAGGAAGTAAATGATTGGATGGCCGAAGTGCCATTATACCGTTAATCGCTTATTTTTCTTATTTTTAAATACAAAAAAAGCAGTTGCTCGTACATACGACAACTGCTTTTTTAGCTTTTGTGCGTATTTTCGCGCTTTGAAGATTTCAGAAGAAAAAAGAATACCTATAAAATGGCCTTAGATCAGGAATTTGAAGAAGAATTGGACGAGGAAGAAGGACAGGAAATGTCCTTCCTGGAACACCTCGAAGAGTTGCGCTGGAATATTCTCCGGGCGGTGGGTGCCGTTTTGGTCTTCACTATTCTGGGCTGGACGTACATCGAGGAAGTATACCATTACGTCATTATTGCCCCGGCCAAAACCGATTTCTGGACCTACCGAATGATGTGTAAGCTGGGCACAGCCGTGGGGGCGGAAGGGCTCTGTATAGACAAAATTGACTTCGAGTTGCAGGCCTTGGGCGTAGGGGAGCAATTTTCGATGGCCCTCACCTCGTCGGTTATCATTGGCTTGGTTTTCGCCTTTCCCTACGCCTTTTGGGAAATCTGGCGCTTCATCCGTCCGGGTCTGAAAAGATACGAGCGTAAGGCGTCGCGGGGTGCGGTTTTTTACGTGACCTTTCTGTTTTTCTCAGGTGTTTTGTTCGGCTACTACGTCGTTACGCCGCTGGCGCTGAACTTTTTGGCCAACTTCAAGCTGGACGAATCTATTATCAATGAATTCAGCATCAGCTCTTACATTAGCATGGTCGCCACGCTGACGCTGGCCTGCGGTCTGGCTTTCCAATTGCCTGTGGTCGTGTTTGTTCTATCGCGCGTGGGTATCCTGACACCCTCCTTGATGCGCGAGTACCGCCGCCATGCCCTGATCGCGATCCTGATCGCGGCCGCGATCATCACGCCTTCGGCTGATATTTACAGCCAAATCCTGGTCGCTATGCCCTTGACACTTCTCTACGAAATCAGTATCATTGTCTCGGGACGCGTCCAAAAAGCCAAAGACCGCGAAGAGGCGCGCCTGGCGAGGATTAATGACAGGATGGGTGATAATTAACTTTGAATGAGTGATTCAGAGAATGAGAGAATAACTGGTGAAAGCAGTATTTACTCAATCACTCACCGCGCGAGCGGCCGCCACGGGGCGCCCGCCGTCTCTCATTCAAAATTAGACAAGACCTCGGCCAATCGGTCGAGGTCTTCTTTTTGGTGGGAAGCCGTGAGGACCAAACGCACGATGGCCGGGTCAGTGGGCTTAGGGTAGGAAAAGTGGGAAGTCAGGATTTTGTTTTCAAAAAGATGAGGATACAGATTCGAGTCGCGGCTGCAAAAAACCGGATAATTCTCAATGGTCTCGAGCAGGTTGGGGTGAGATAATTTTTTTGTAAAATACTGAATGTTGGCCATCAACTTCTTGTGCGCTTCCTGAAAAATACCCTTGGTGAGATTTTGCTGCAAGGCATAAAAGTAAGCCGGAGCCGCCGGAGAACTACCCGCAAATCTTGGGGATAGCCGGAGGTTCTGGATAAAATCGTCGTTGCCAAAAATCACCCCGCCCGGCACGCCCAGCGCTTTGTTCAGCGAAGCCGTCACGACTGAGTGGAAATTGGTGTTTTGGGGGAGTTGGGAGAAAATACCCGTCCCGCCTTGGCCCAGAACGCCCAATCCGTGGGAGTCGTCCACGACGAGAAGAATTTGGTGGTCATCCGGCAGTTTGTGCAGTAGCTGCAAATCGTATTTCTCCACCCAGGGCGAACCGACGGCATCGGTACAAATTACGTGCGTTTGCCGCTTGTCGCTCTGCCTAATTTTTTGGATAATTTGCCCTATCCATTCCGACCAAGTCAGTTCCT
This sequence comes from Cytophagales bacterium, assembly GCA_038235275.1. Classification (GTDB taxonomy): domain Bacteria; phylum Bacteroidota; class Bacteroidia; order Cytophagales; family Spirosomataceae; genus Persicitalea. Next base: position 37,105 of record JBBSUC010000027.1, read on the forward strand.
GAGAAACATAGCCCGATCCCCAAAGAGCCGGATGCACTCGCGGCGCGTAATGAACTTGGGCGGACAAGAATTCGGTATTGGACAAAACCAACTGCCCCGCCCACATCCCCGATGATACCACCAACGCGGCGGGTGCGCCCACAAAAGCCGCCAGCGACGCCTCCACCTCCTCGTACACCGCCAGCCGCAAACTCCCGTTCCGCGAACTGCCATAGTGCGTCCCGTACTGCCGAAAACCTTCGTCCAAATGCAATTGAAAGGTCTCGTCGTGGCCCATTCCCAAATAATCCGTCCCGCTAAACCACAGAAGCTCCCGCCCGTCGGCAAGGGTGACGATGCGGCCGGGCAGGGAATCGGTAAGAAATATTTCGTTCATTTCAACAACCTCGCTCCTGTACCATCCTCATCCGCGTAGATTACTCTTCCGTAGTCGAAAGTCACACCCGTGGCGGGGTCATTGGTGATGAGGAGCGTGCCGTCCATATCTACGTAATCGAGAAGGGGTAGCAGGTGGGCGATGGCGGAGATACCCACGCTGCTTTCGGTCATGCAGCCGACCATCGTTTTCATACCCAGTTCTTTGGCGCGGGCGATCATGCGTCGGGCGGGCGTAAGGCCTCCGCACTTCGTTAGCTTCACGTTGACGCCGTGGAAAAGTCCGGCGCACAGATCCACGTCGCTTTCCACGATGCAGCTTTCGTCGGCGATGACGGGCAGCGCACTTTCGACGAAGACGCGCTTCATGCCTTCGCGGTCGGCGGCGGCCAGTGGCTGCTCGATAAATTCCACGCCCAGCGTTTTCAGTTCGGGCGCGTAGGCAATGGCTTGTTCGGCGGTCCAGGCGCAGTTGGCGTCCACCCGGAAGCGGGCGTCGGTGTGTTGGCGCAGTTCGCGGACGATGCGCAGGTCATCCGCCGTTCCCAGCTTTATTTTGTACAAAGGCCAGGGCATCTCCTGCATTTTTGCCACCATTTTCTCGACCGAGTCAATGCCGATGGTGTAGTTGGTCAGTGGATTATGGTCGGGCGAAAGTCCCCAGCTTTCGTAGAGTTTTTGGCCGTGTTTTTTGGCAAAAAGATCGTGCGCCGCCATGTCCAGGGCACAGAGAGCAAAGGGGGTTTCCTGCAAAGCGGGATATACCATTTCCCAAAGATTTTCGGGCGTCCCCCAGACGTAGCTTTCCACGGCAACCCGCACTTTTTCCAACGCCGCCTTCATGCCGTTCATCGTGACGCCGTAGTAATTGTTGGTCGTTGCTTCCCCAAAGCCACTAAACTCCCCATCCCGCAACTCCACAATCAAAGTAGGCTGCACATCGCGGGAATCGTGGGCGATGGTGAAAGTATGTTTTAGAAGCAGATCGTTTTCGTGTAAGGAAAGTTTCATTTTGGTGGTCGGCTATCAGCTTTCGGCTGTCGGCCTGGTATTTTACAATTGTTGAACAGTAGTCAAAAATTCTTCTTGGAATAGCCGATAGCCAACTGCCGACCGCCCCTAATTCCTCATGTCCAGCCCCCACGACAACTTACTCCGCAGGGTGTTGAAAAAATCGTCGTCCGTCATCTTAATTAGGCGGGCGGCGAAAGGAGCTTTACGGACGGTGATTTTTACGCTGGAATCCACGACCTGCGAGCGGGCATCCATCGACACCATGCAGGTATTACTGCGGCTTTTGACCTCGAAATTCAGCACCGAACTATCCTGCAACACCAGCGGACGCACATTGAGGTTGTGCGGACTGACGGGCGTGAGAATGAAATTCTGGGTGTGCGGTACCAGCACCGGGCCACCACAACTCAGCGAGTAGCCCGTCGAACCCGTGGGGGTAGCCACGATGAGACCGTCGGCCCAGTAGGAGTTGAGGAACTCGCCGTTGAGATAGGCGTGGACGGTAATCATCGACGAGGTGTCGGTTTTGGTGATCGTAAAATCGTTGAGACCGAAATTCTGGCCATCGAAAATGTCACGGTCCGCCTCCATGACTAGCATGGCGCGTTCGTCGATGTGGTACTTACCCCCTTCGAGGGAAGTAATCATGTCGGCGATGCGCTCGGGCGGCACGGTGGCCAGGAAGCCCAGCCGACCCACGTTAATACCGATCACGGCGGTCTGCCGCGCCCCGACCAGCGACACCGCTTCCAGCAGAGTGCCGTCCCCGCCCAGGCTAGCCATCAGCCGGGCGTCGAACAAATCTTTTTCGGAGGTGTAAGTGCTTTGGGAATAGTGCTGCACTCCTTCCGAATTCAGAAATTCCCGAAAGGGCGCAAAAAGCTGCACCTCGATTTGCCGCGCCCGCAGCTCGTCGAACATACCCTGAATGAACGGGCGGGCCGATTCCGAAAAAGTACGTCCGTGAACGGCTATTTTCATGCGGGAAATTGATCTGGGAAAATAATTTGGAGCCGAAAGATAAGGCGGCAGGCGTGAATTTCAAATTGTGGCGGGATAGGGGCAGGTTTTGAAAAATTTTATTGGGGCGTAGGGGGAAGAAACTTTTGACCTGTCTATTTTCACAAGTCAGGTTATTTTAAAATGTTTATTTTCTCAAGAAGCTTGAAAAACTGTTTTCCCACTTTCAATCCATTGCTCCATGAAAACCTCAAAAACCGCTACCAAAGCCACTGCTCTGCTGCTGGCTGCCTCGATGCTTTTTTCAAGCTGCGCCAGTACCACCATGATCCGCTCGAATCCCAGCGGGGCCAAAGTGTATCTCAATGGCGAACCCGTCGGGGTTACGCCTTATCCGCATCGCGACACCAAAATCGTCGGCAGCACCACCACCGTCCGTTTGGAAAAAGAAGGCTACGCACCCTTCGAAACCGCCTTTTCGCGTAACGAGGAAGCCGACGTGGGGGCCATCATCGGCGGCATTTTCTTCTTGGTCCCTTTCCTGTGGACAATGAAGTACAAGCCAATGCACACCTACGACCTGCAAGGCGGCTTTGGTGGCGTCGAACAAAATACTTTCATGCCGCAAGCCCAGCCCGCCATGACGCCCTTTATGGCCGACCAGCTTCGCGAGTTGAAGCAATTGCTGGATGAAAAAGTCATCACGCAGCAGGAGTACGAAAAGCAGAAGACAAAGATTTTGGGAGAGAATTGATAATTAATCGTCATCCTCCTCCTCAGCCCGCGCCCGCACGAACGCCGATCGTCGTGGCGCGGGCATTTTGCTGTCCAAGCCTTTCACGGCTTTCCAGACGATTTCGCTGAATTCCACGTCGTTGATGGCGTCGGGTACGGCCAGATTCAACTCACCCGAACGGATGGAATGCTTGTTGATAGCGACGTTCTTCTGATCAAGACTCACGTTGTTGGGTCGGGCGGTATAAGGCTTCGGGTCGGCTTTGGCGGTGAAGCTGCGCCAGAGCGGCGTGGCGGCGGCATCATACTGGCTCATGGGTGGCAGGCCCAGAATCAGCTCCATCGTTCGCAGTAATGACGTTGTGCTGTACATCGTGTGATCTACATAATTTCTCTTCACGTGTGGGCCGATGACCAGCGCCACCGAGCGGTGGGCGTCGACATGGTCGGGGCCGTTTTGGGCGTCGTCTTCCACGACGAACACTACGGATTCGTTCCAAATCGAACTTTTTGACAAATGCTCCACAAAGCGTCCCAGGGCCAGGTCGTTGTCGGCCACGTGCGCGAAGGGCGTCGGCGCACCGATGCGCAGCCCGGAGGTGTGGTCGTTGGGAAGTCGCAGCGTGTTAAAGTGTGGTACTTTACCAGCCGCCATCAGGACATCGAAGTCTTTTTCCCAGGCGGCTTCGCGGTCTACATCTTTGTAGCCAAGATCGTAGCCGTGGTAGTTGGGATCGTAGTGGCCTTCCAGTGCTTTAATGTTGGGTCCGTTCGTGGAAACAAATTCGCCGTAAGTTCGGTAGCTAACGCCCGCCCTTTGGCAATAATCCCAAATGAAGCCGTCCTTGGGATGCGCTACTTTGCGGGTTCCCTCGTAGTCGTAGGTACCGCCACGGCCGCCATAGCTGGTGGGCCAGGTTTTTTCCACAAAATCGGTCGCGTAGCCCGCCATCGACCAGTTGTGACCATCGGCGCTCACCTCGGCGTTGACGTAGAAGTTGTCCAGCAGCACGAACTCCCGTGCCAGAGCGTGATGGTTGGGCGTTACTTTTTCGGGAAAAAGGCACAGACTCGAATCGCCATTGCCCTCGGGCATATCGCCGAACACTTGATCGTAGGTGCGGTTTTCTTTTACGATGTAAAAAACGTACTTGATCGGCGACGCCCCGCCCACCGCGCTCGGAATGGGATTACCCTTTTGCCCTTCGCTCACTGTTTCTCTTTCTTTTGTGTAGGGCGTATTCTCATACACCAGCTTCGTATAGCCCGCCAGCAAGCCCTCGTCGGGTTTGTCGATGATGGATAAATTTCCCTGAAACAAATCCCCGATGTACTCCGCCTTGGCCCGCTCGGCTCCGGTCATGGTGGGTTGCGGACCGCCGGGGTTGGCCAGCGACGTGATGCCCTTTCCGTTGGCAACGTAGATTTTTCCGCCGATTTCGCGCACAGTTGTCGGGTACCAACCCGTGGGGATAAAACCCAGGGAACGGCTTTCGCCCCGGTCCGAGACATCGAACACGGCCAGGCAGTTGTTGTCGGCGTTGGCGACGTAGAGCATTTTTTCGTCCGCCGAAAGCGCCAGGCCGTTGGGTGTACTACCCGCCGGAGCGTCGGGATAGAGCGAAGTAGTAAGTGTTTCAATTACCTGGCGAGCTGATAAGTCAATCACCGAAACGGTGTTTTCGTTGCCGTTAGCCACGAATAGGTGTTTACCATCTTGGGTCAAAACCATGTCGTTGGGATGGCTGCCCACGCCCGCTTCTCCGGCGATCATTCTTTTTGCCAAATCGTACGTCAAAACCCGCTCGCCACCCCACAGCGAAATATACAACTGAGAATTATCGGGCGAAAGCACGCAGGTGTACGCTTCGGCGGGCAGCGACTCGCGGCGTAGTACCTGCCGCGTCACGGCGTCGCAAGTGTAGAGGGCACTGTCGTCCTTGGTGACGACATAGAGGTGGTTATTGGTGTCGTCAAAGCACAGGCCCGCCGGGGAAATCTTGCCCTTGGGCCAAGGCTCGCCCAGTACGATTTGCCCGTTTTCCCGGAGTTTTCCCGCATTATTTTGGTAAATCCTGATGAGGTTGTCGTTGCCGCCGGAGGCGAAAAGCCGCTGCTCGTCCGCCGAAAAAGCCAGGCCCACCCAGGATTTGGGGATTTCGATGGTATCAGAAACGATTTCCTTTTCGCGGTCGATGAGGGTAATCGTCTGCGTTCCCTGTCCGTTGTTAGTAAAAGCCATCCACTTGCCCGAGGAAGAAACCGCCACGTTCAGCGGCAAATCACCCAGCGGCAAACTTTTACCCGGCGTTGTCAACGACCAGCCGTTGGGCAGTAGCACCCGCCCGGCCCGCAAAGTACTCACCGCGTCGCCTTTTGTTCCGCTCATTCCTGATTTACAAGAATTTAAAACAAAAATTGCGCAGAGGGAAAGAACCGAAATAACAAGAAAATATTTTTTCATAGGAACGTAGTCGGGAATGGCCGGGGATAAAACTACGAATCATCACCCAGAAAACACCGCCAAACCGTGTTAAGAATTTGAGAATTCAGGCTCATTGACTAGTTTTACCCAATCTAATGATAGAACGATAGGATGAGTGAATGATACGATAAGTCATTTATTCCTTTCCTGATTTGTTCTATCATTCTATCATTCACTCATTCAAAATTGAAAAAATGCCCGAATTAGCGTTTAGAGATGCCATAAAAGAGGCCATGTCGGAAGAGATGCGTCGCGATGAGAAAGTATTTTTGATGGGCGAGGAAGTCGCTGAGTACAATGGGGCCTACAAAGCCAGTCAGGGGATGCTGGACGAATTCGGCGCCAAGCGGGTCATCGACACGCCTATCGCCGAGCTGGGTTTTGCGGGCATCGGCGTCGGTGCCGCCGCCAACGGTCTGCGACCCATCATCGAATTCATGACGTTTAACTTCTCGCTTGTCGCCATCGACCAGATCATCAACAGCGCGGCCAAGATGCTGTCCATGTCCGCTGGACAATACAACGTTCCCATCGTATTCCGTGGCCCGACGGGTAACGCCGGGCAACTCGGCGCGCAGCACTCGCAGAACTTCGAGAACTGGTACGCCAACACGCCGGGTCTGAAAGTCGTCGTCCCGGCTAACCCTAACGATGCCAAAGGGCTTTTGAAATCGTCCATCCGCGACAATGACCCCGTGATTTTCATGGAGTCGGAGGTGATGTACGGCGATAAAGGCGAAGTACCCGAGAAGGAATATTTGATTCCCATCGGCAAAGCCGAAGTAAAGAAAGAAGGCACCGACGTAACGATCGTTTCTTTTGGCAAGATGATTTCCCGCGTAGTAATGCCCGCCATCGAAGAGTTGACCAAGAATGGCATCAGCGTGGAATTGGTCGATCTGCGCACCGTGCGCCCCATCGACTACGCCACCGTCGTGGAATCCATCAAGAAAACCAACCGCTGTGTGATCGTGGAGGAGGCCTGGCCGCTGGCGTCTATTTCGTCAGAACTGGCCTACCACATCCAGCGCTACGCCTTCGACTACCTCGACGCGCCAGTAATGCGCATCACCAACCGCGACGTACCACTGCCTTACGCGCCTACTTTGATCGAGGAAATTCTGCCCAACGTGAAGCGCACGATGGACGCGGTGAATGCGGTATTGTATAAGTAAAGAAGCGGCCCCCAGGCGCACAAAGTCCCAAAGGCATACAGACACAAAGTAGGGGCGAACCTATGTGTTTGCCCTTTGTGCGCCAGCCAAACACACAAAAAAGCCGCAACGATCAGGTTGCGGCTTTTTTTGTAATATTAATCCTTCACCCTTCCTAGCCCCAGCAGCCGCAACATCCAGTTAGGCAGCGGCCGCTGATCTTTTCTTTTTTCTATATTGAAATACCAGCCTATTTTCTTCAAAATGGGCAGTTTGTGGATTTCCACCAGTTCGACCAGGGTACCGTCGGGGTCTTCGACGTAAGCAAAGCGCCCCGCCGCTGACTCCATTCCGAACGAGCCGCCGCTGTCCACGGTAAGCGGGTAATTGTTTTCGGCCAGCCGCTTTTTCATGGCGTCCATGTCCAGCGTATCGAAGCAGACGTGGATAAAACCCAGATCGCCCCAGTATCGGTCGGCGAAAAGCTTTTTTGGCTCTCGGTCGAGGGCTTGGAGCAGTTCTATGTTGAGGTTGCCGAGCAACTGACTAAATGCTCCGTGGGGAGTCACTTTCTTGCGCACCACCACCCGCCGGAAGCGTTGGTTGGGCAGGGATGTGGGCAAATCCTCGAATACCGCGATTTTATCATACACTACCTCGCAGGGATTTAATACAGTTTGATAAAAAGCGATCGCCTTGTCCATATCCGACACGCCAATGACGACCCCCGCTACGCCGCCGACGGCCCGGTCGGTATGGCCGAACCACGACGAGTCCTCTGCGATTTGGAAGGTATTGCCGTAGGGATCGACGCCCCAAAAACCCGGTCCGTCGGGAAACTCGCTGAGCGGGCCGATCTGTGCACCCACCTGCTTTTGCAGCCATTTATGGGCCGCAGCAGCGTCAGGGGCTTTGATTCGCACCGCAAAGATTCCTAAGTCACCCGGCTCGGGTTGAAAAGAAGCCGCTTTGGGCGTACGGCTGGTGAACTGCCAAATTTCCAGACCACCGCCGCCCGCCATATTGAGGGCCATGACGGCGTGGCGACCGTGAACTTCGCCGCCCGTGTAGTCGGTCATCAGTTTAGCTTCGGCGTGGTCGTTGAATATCGGGACGTCGAAGCCCATCACGCGGCGGTACCATTGCCACGCCTCACCGGCATTCGTGACGCCAATGCCTACTTGCTGAATGGCAGTAATGAGTGGATTCATTTAGTGCGAGTGGAGAATTGAGAATTGAGAGTGGAGAGGGCTGGATTGTGTCTCATCATTTGAAGGTTCATGCTTTTTTGGAGCGCATGGCTTTGGTGTGCTGAATATTTTTGTCGTCGGCTAGTTTTTGGTAGTCATCGGATTCTATGGCTACTAAGGCCATTTTTCCTGCGGCGTCGCTGTGGACGCCGCAGCCGTATCTTTTAGGTAAGGGCGAAGCGCGGAAACAAGGTTGACCTTTGGAGAAAAAGGTATTTCGTGCCTCCACTCTTTCGCTATCCGTCAAGTCCTGCTTTTGGGCATATACCTCAAACAGAACATCATCGGACGTGAATTGGTAAGGATGCTGCCGAACCATATCGAATTGCAAATTCGCCACTGATTTTTTGTCCCCCTTCGAAGTCGGCATTTCTGCCACTTCCGCCGGACAATCGTCCGCGACTTCTATGAGTGTACTATAATAATTTGTAGTGTGCATATTGTTCTTGCGACAATTCTTAATTTTCAACTGTCAACTGCTTTGACTCCGTATTTCTCTGTCTTAATAATAGACTTATACGTATCGATTAGCTTTTGTTGCGAGGCACCGCGAAAGTACATCCACAGCACCACGGCGTTGGCAATGTTCACACGGAAATAAGAGTTCTCCTCGTATTTCCGCGCCGAGACAATGATGTTCTTCGGGATAATCTTGAAGCGGTGCTGCTTCCTCGCCCGAATAATGAATTCGTAATCTTCCATCACGCGGTGTTTTTCGCAGTAGCCTTGGAGTTGGTCGAATTCTTTTTTGGTAATGAACAAAGTTTGGTCGCCGCCCCGGCTCCAAATCCGGTCGAAGCGCTGGAAAAAGGCGTTTACTTTCAGCAGCAGTCGGGGCGAGTCGAATTGGTAGCGGTAGCAACCCAGCGTGTAGCCCTCGGCCAAGGCCTGCTCGATGTCGGTGGCATAGTCGGGGTGAATACGGACGTCGGCGTGGACGAAATACAGCACATCGCCCGTGGCGATTTGCGCCCCGGCGTTCATCTGGCAGGCGCGGCCCGGTTTATCGGCCACAATTACTCTGGCCCCGGCGGTTCGCGCCACCTCGGCAGTGCCGTCTCCACTCGGCGCGTCCACCACGATAATTTCCGCCAGTTTTTGCCCGCCATATCGTCGCAGCTCACCGACCAACCGACCGATGTTCTCCTTCTCGTTATAAGTAGGAATGACGACACTTATCTGCATAGCACGACTGACTGCTTCAACTTCGTTTTTCCGGTTAACCTTTAACCTGATTAAGCCCTAAAAGTACGTAAAATTCGGGGAGTAGTGTTTGCGGCTCCGGCCAACTTTCCGACAACCCTCGTATCTTTGACCCCTATCCAACTCGCTTTTTTACGAATAATAAAATGGACGACTCCATACTTATCAATCCTGTTGTCAATAGTTTAAATAATTTTTTGACGAAAAAAGACTACTCCAAAATTTTCGTAATCGCCGACACAAACACTAGAAGACATTGCTATAACCCTATTAAAGGCAACCTTCCGAAGCATTCTATCGTAAGTGTTCCCGTTGGGGAGGCGCACAAGACACTGGAAACCTGTGAGCAAATTTGGGGAGCCATGACCAGGGCTGAACTCGATCGCCACGCACTGGTACTTAACATCGGCGGCGGCGTTATCGGCGACATGGGCGGCTTCTGCGCGGCGACTTACAAAAGGGGGATCGACTTTATCCAAGTCCCCACGACACTGCTCGCGCAGGTGGACGCCAGCGTGGGGGGCAAGTTGGGGATAGATTTCCAAGGATTCAAGAACCATTTGGGCGTTTTTCAGCAACCAGTTCGCGTCCTGATCGACCCGGTTTTTCTGGAAACGCTACCGCCGCGTGAATTGCGCTCGGGCTTTGCCGAAATTGTGAAGCATTGTTTAATTGCCGATGTAGATAAGTGGCACGAAATCCGGGAAAAAGATTTGGAACGGCAAAATTGGCCTGACCTGATCGCCCACTCGGTGGCCATCAAAAAAAATATCGTGGCGCAGGATCCGACCGAAAAGGGATTACGGAAAATCCTGAATTTTGGCCACACTTTGGGCCACGCAGTCGAGACGCTGTTTTTGGGTAAAGATCCGAAAGAGCGACTGCTGCACGGCGAAGCCATCGCGGCGGGCATGGTGATGGAAAGTTATCTGGCTTACCAGAAAAAAATGATCGACGGCCAAACTCTTGAACAGGTCGAGGAGTTTATGTTCTCGGTCTTTGGCAAAGCCGACATCCAGCCCGCCGACGCAGAAGCCATTGTGGCCCTTACGCGGCAGGATAAGAAAAATCGGGGAAGTGAGGTGCGTTTTTCGCTGCTGACCGCCGCCGGAAGCTGCGCTTACGACGTGGTCGTGTCTCCGGCAGAAATGCGTAAGGCCCTGCAATATTACCTCGGCCTTTGAGTTATGACTTTGTGAATAATATGTTAACGGATTGATTATTACGTTTTAATCGCCTATATTTCGTTCCTTTTTTCTTAACCTTTAAATCCTGAAAAGTATATGTCGAAATCTACTACGCTTTTGGCCGCTCTGGCGGTAATCTTCATTCTGGCGGGCTGTTCCTACGGCCGCAAAGTATTCGTCGAACACGATTACAGCTACGAGACCAACTTCAAGGACTACTCGACTTATACCTTCCTGGAATGTGAGCGCGACACGAATAACCTCTGCACCGAAATTTACGAATCCATCCGCCGCCAAATGCAGGCGCGCGGCTACAAATTGACCGCCGAGAAACCCACGTTGCTGGTCAACTACGGTATTTTTTACGATAACCTGCGTTATCAGGGCTATATGCAGCCCGTCATCAAAACCTGGGTGGACACCGAAAACGACAGCTTCCGTTACGAGCCCATCAAGTACGCCCTCGACAAGGGAACGCTGATTGTCTCGCTCATCGACGCCACAAGCGACCAGGTCGTGTGGCGCGGCTACGCCTCGGGCCTTTTTAGCGCCGGGCAGGATAACCCAAATAACTACTACCGCAACGTCGTCCGCCGTATCTTCGACCAGTACCCGCTGTTTGCCAAGGGTTATGATCCTCGGCGCTACACCGAAGAAATCGGAAGATAATCCGTTAATTTTTTATTGAAGTAAAGAACTCGGCCAACGTCCCTTAGCGTTGGTCGAGTTCTTTTAGGGCCAGCCAGGCCATCAGGCCCGGCCCAATTTCCAGCGCCCTTTCATCGATGTCGAAAGTCGGCGTGTGCACACCCGACACGATACCCCGCGCTTCGTTGCGGGTGCCGAGGCGGTAGAAGCAGGAATCGACTACCTGCGAATAAAAGGCGAAATCTTCGCCCGCCATCCACAGATCCAGATCCACGACATTTTCAGCCCCCATGTATTCCACGGCGGCGGCTTTGGTACGACGGGTGAGTTCAGGGTGGTTTTTCAGGAAAGGATAGCCCTTCACGATTTCAAAATCACAACTTCCGCCCATCGCTTCGGCCATGCCTTCGGCCATTTTCTGCATCCGGCGGAGGCCCTCGGCCCGCCAAACTTCGTCCATGCAGCGCCAGGTACCCTGAATTTTGACTTCGTTAGGAATCACGTTGGTGACGCCATCGGCGATGAACCGCCCGAACGACAACACCGACGGATAAGCCGGTGGTCGGTTGCGGCTGATGATTTGCTGCAAAGCCACAATGAGGTGCGAAGCGATCAGAACCGGGTCGATGAGTTGGTCGGGCATGGCGCCGTGACCGCCTTTGCCTATCACAGTCAGGTAAAGTTCGTCGGTACTGGCCATGTACATTCCCTCTCGGAAACCAATCTTGCCCACGGGGACGTTGGTCGCCACGTGCTGGCCGAGCATCCCGGCGGGACGAGGGTTTTCCAAAACGCCATCCCTAATCATCAGCGATGCACCACCCGGCGCTTTCTCCTCAGCAGGCTGAAACACCAGCTTCACCGTCCCCTCGAACTCATCGCGCAACTGCGTCAGAATCCGCGCCGTTCCCAGCAATGACGATGTGTGCACATCGTGGCCGCAAGCGTGCATCACGCCGGGATTTTGTGATTTATACGGCACGTCGTTGGCTTCCATAATCGGCAGCGCGTCCATATCGGCCCGCAGCCCAACCACGCGACTTTCAGGATTGCGGCCTTTGATCAAAGCCACCACGCCCGTATCGGCCACGCCTTCCTGCGGTTCCAGCCCAAGGTCTTTAAGCCGATCCGCCACGAAGCGAGCCGTTTTATGTTCCTGAAAAGACAGCTCAGGATTCTGGTGCAAATGGCGACGAGTCGCCACCGCGTCGGCAACATTTTTTTTACTAAGGTCTTTTATTTTTTGAATCATGAGGAGGTTAGGTTAAACGGTTAATGGTTAAAAGGTTAAAGAGTCAAAAATTTCAAACGGCTGGTACCGCCTACTTGAAAGCATAGAACGCCGTTTAACCTTTTGACCCTTGACCTTTAACCCAAAAGAGAATGCTGCCTCAATAACAAAGTCATTCCTTTATTTGCAAAACTACCTTCCCCGCGCTCAGATTGGCTTCCATGTAACGGTGGGCTTTGGCGACGTCGTGCCAGGAGAAGATTTCGTCCACCACGGGGCGAAGGGTTTTGTTTTCCAGGGCGTCGTAGGCGAAATCCTGGAACTCTTTGGTGAGTTTGATTTGGTAGTCCCGACTTCTCGCGCGTAGGGTGGTTCCCAAGATTTTCAGTCGCTTGAACACGATGGGAGCGATGTTGGCTGTGGTTTGGCCGCCCGCCATGACGGCCAGCATTACCAGGCGGCCGTCGGTTTGCAGCGCCTGGATATTCTGGTCGAAATAATCACCGCCCACCGGGTCGATAATGAGGTTGACGCCTTTTTGGTCGGTGAGTTCTTTTAGTTTTTCCAGGAAAGGTCCTTTGCGGTAGTCGATGGCGTGCTTTGCGCCCAGTTCCAGGCACAGTTCGTGCTTGCCCGAGGACGCCGTAACAATTACCTCGGCCCCCATGAGTTGGGCGAGTTGGATGGCAGCGGTTCCCACGCCGCTGGCTCCGGCGTGGAGCAGCACGGTTTCGCCCACTTTTAATCCTCCCACCCAATGCAGGGCCTGGAAGGCCGTCAGGAAGACCTCCGGCACGGCGGCGGCGTCCGTAAATTCCCAGCCGTTGGGCATGGGCATCGCCATGTCCTGGTGCATCACGGCAAATTCCGCGTAGCCACCGCCCGGTAATAAGCCAAAGACCTTATCGCCGATTTCCCAGCGGGTAACGTCCTCGCCCACCGACTCGACTTCGCCCGCGATTTCCAGGCCCATAATCAGGCTCGCGCCTTCGGGCGGCGGGTACTTACCTTCGCGCTGCATGATGTCGGCGCGGTTGAGGGCCGTAGCGTGAACCCGCACCCGGATTTCGTTCGATTCCGGTTTGGGGGTAGGGAAGGGGGCCAGGAACAGCTCGTCGGCGGAGCCGGGTTGTTTGATTTGGATGGCAAGCATATATTTTATCGAAAGTGGAAAGGACAAATTTACTTTTTTAGTTGGAATGTGGCCCGCTGTTGCCCAATAACCTGCTGATTGGATCGGCTCTTGGTTGAAGACCCGAACAGAAATATCCGGGTCGCTGCGATATAATCAAGCCGTAATGTTGGGGTAACATTGGGGTAATAGTGTCGGCTTACTTTTGCAGTAATTCTTAGGAATACTGACACCCATAAAAAGTAAGACTGACACCTCAAATGAAAAAATACCTTTTACTTACCTTCCTCCTGGTCGGCATTTCGTCGCTGGCCATCGCCCAAACGGGCAGCATCAAAGGCCAAATCATGGACGCCGCCCGCAAGGAAGCCATTATCGGCGGCAGCGTGATTCTGAAAGGAACGACCCCACCCGTGGGTACTTCCACCGACGTAGAAGGCAACTTCGAGATTACGAATGTACCGACCGGCAAGCAAACCGTAATCATCAGCTACGTTTCCTACCGGCCCAAGGAAGTCGAGGTAACGGTGTATCCCAACCAGGCCATCCTGATCAACAGTACGCTGGAAGAAGATGTGGCTACGCTCAACGAGGTCAAAATTGTGGGTCAACGCGCTACCTTCACCGACGTCTCGGTCATTACCGAAATTAAGCAGGCCGAGCAGATTGCGGTCGGCATTTCGGCCCAGCAAATCCAGAAATCGCAGGACCGCGATGCCTCACAAGTCATTCGTCGGGTGCCGGGCGTATCTATTCAGGACGACCGCTTCGTGATCATTCGCGGCCTCAACGAGCGCTACAACACCGTGATGCTCAACGACGCCATCACGCCCTCGACCGAGGTGGACGTGAAATCGTTCTCCTTTGATCTCATTCCCAGTTCGGCCATTGACCGGATGGTGATTTATAAAACGGGTGCACCCGAACTGCCCGGCGAGTTCGCGGGTGGGATAATTAAAATTTATACCAAGACGGTTCCCGACGAAAATGGGTTGTCGGTGAGTGTTTCCAGCAGCTACCGCGCGGGAACTACTTTTCAGAAAGTGCTCAACGATAAAGGTTTTGCTGCTGATATGTTTGGTTTTGGGGCCGGAGCGCGGAAGTTGCCTTCTTCTTTCCCTACCACCAACACATTACTCAACGAGAATCGTCCTTCGCCCGCCACCTTCCAGGCTTTTCGGAATCTGCCGGATTTTTACAATGTGGCAAACACGACCGTCAATCCCGACTTGCGGCTTTCGATTGGCTACAACCGCAAAATGTACGTGGGCGATAAAACGCTGACGACTTTTAACAACCTGAGCTACACCAACGCCAATCAGGTACTGAATCGGGGTCAAAATCGCTACTTGTTTTTCGATGTCTCGAAACAGAAGTCGGAGATACAGAGCGCTTACCAGGATAATTTTTATGGCAACAACATTCGGCTGGGTGCCATGTCCAACTGGGCTTTGATCCTCAACCCCAATAATAAAATCGAGTTCCGCAACTTGTTCAACCAGCTTGCTACCAAGGAAACTACTTTCCGCCAGGGATATAGCAAGGAGAATGGTCGGGAAGTGGAGAACTTCGCTTTCCGCTACGAAGCCAAGAGTATTTATACGGGTCAGTTGAGCGGAACGCACGACATTTCGGACGCCACAACCATCAAGTGGACGAGTGCTTTTGGCTACACGCACCGCGAAGAGCCGGATTTTCGCCGCTTCGTTTCGAGCCGCGATATCGGCAGTAACGATCCCTTCAGGGTCGAGATCGTCCCCGGCAGCAACGCCAGCCTGACGCGCGGCGCGCGCTTTTATTCTACCCTGAACGAATACACCTCTTCGCTTCGGGCTGACGTAGAACACCATGTTCGCCGCAAGGGATACGTCGACAACGACAAGATGGACATTAAACTGCGGGCCGGAGCCTACGGCGAATACAAGGATCGCTCGTTCCAGGCTCGTTGGTTCAACCTGACCAACCCCGGCGGGGTGTCGCAGGAGGTTCTCAACCAGCCATTCGATCAGTTATTCAGCGCCAACACCCTTGCTTCCGACAAGTTGTATTACGGGGAGCGCACCAACTTCGACGATCGCTACGACGCCCAAAGTGTGTTGGCGGCGGGATACGTGGGTGTCTACTATCCATTCACGCCCAAATTGAGTACGTCGCTGGGCTTCCGGGGCGAATTCAGTCGGCAGATGCTGCAAAGCCAATTACGCGGCTCGGGTGCCGCTGTGGATGTGGACAATCCCATTTTCCGCCCGCTGCCTTCGGTCAACCTGACCTACAACCTCAGCGAGAAATCACTGTTGCGATTTGCTTACGGCATGACGCTCAACCGCCCCGAATTCCGCGAATTGGCACCGTTCAACTACTATGATTTTGCTTTCGACGTATCACGGGTTGGGAATCCCAACCTGAAAACGCCGACGATTCACAACGCCGACTTCCGCTACGAGTTTTATCCCTCCGACGGCGAGATTATCTCGGTAGCCGGATTTTACAAGAATTTTCTCAATCCGATCGAGGCCAAGATTCGATACTCGGGTTCAGGTACCTCTTTCACGGTGGACAACGCTGAGAAGGCCTACGCCCTGGGCGCGGAACTGGAAATACGCAAGTCGCTGAAAGACCTGACCGCTTTCGGCTTTGTCAACAACCTGACGCTACTGCTGAATGCCTCGCTGATTAAGAGCCGCGTGACGACGGGCTTCGAGGGCCAGGAAAACAACCGCCAGTTGCAGGGGCAGTCGCCTTACCTGGTCAACGCGGGACTTTACTACAACGATGTTAACAGCGGCTGGCAGGTGAATGTGCTGTATAACGTGGTGGGTCAGCGCATTTTTCTCGTGGGAGACAAAGAGGTGCAGCCGACTGTCTATGAAATGCCCCGAAATATCATCGACCTGAACATCATCAAGGCTTTGGGTGAACACTGGCAGGTGAAAGTTGGAGTGCAGGATTTGCTCAACCAGCCTTTCCGCCTGATTCAGGACAGCAACCTCGACCAGAAGATCACCAACATAGACGAGACCTACCAAACCTACCGCCCCGGCACGTACTCGACGGTGGGGTTGAGTTATAAGTTTTAACTTACAAGAGGAGGGAAGACGTCTCAACAATTAGACAAACTTACAATTCCACGATTACACTTATCTATAATTAAACAACTTTAAATCAGATTTTTAAACTAAAAGAAGGAATATGAAAAAGGTAACAAATTTTGTAAAAGTATTTATTTTTGGCGCATTGGTCGTAGGTTTTACGGCTTGTGACAACAGCACTACTCCGGTAACACCAACGCCACCACCCCCGGTTCAAACTGGTCCTGAAACAGTGAAAGGAAGCATCACGACCAACACAACTTGGTCAGCTAGCAAGCAGTACATCCTGTCGGGATTTGTGTACGTGGAAAATGGCGCGACGCTAACGATCGAGCCAGGTACGATCATCAAGGGCGAGAAAGCCACTAAAGGTTCACTCATTGTGAAGCGTGGTGGCAAGATCAACGCTACGGGTACGGCGGAGAAGCCCATCGTTTTCACCTCTAGCCAGGCGAAAGGCCAGCGTGCTGCCGGTGACTGGGGAGGTGTGGTGTTGCTGGGCAAAGCGCCTGTCAATAAGACTCCGGCGGTTGTAGAAGGAGAAAACGTTACGGAGTTTGGGGGTACTGATGCCTCCGACAACTCGGGTACGCTAAAATACGTGCGCATTGAGTTTGCGGGCATTGCCTTCGAGACCGACAAAGAGATCAACGGCCTTACTTTCGGCGGCGTAGGCTCCGGCACGACCATCGACTACGTGCAGGTTTCATACAGCGGCGACGACTCTTACGAGTGGTTCGGCGGTACGGTAAATGCCAAACACCTGATTGCTTTCCGCGGTCTGGATGACGACTTCGACACCGACAACGGTTTCAGCGGAATGGTACAGTACGGCCTGATTATCCGCGACCCGGCCGTGGCCGACCAGGCGGGAGATTCTAATGCCTTCGAGTCGGACAATGACGGCACGGGTTCAACGGCTACTCCCAAGACTTCCGCCAAGTTTGCTAACATAACGGCTACCATTGCCCCTGGCACACTTGATGGCAAATTCCGCTCTGCCCTGCGTCTGCGCCGTAACACCGAGCTTTCGGTTTATAACAGCGTATTCACGGCTGCGTATCCCAAAGGACTCGAAGTGGAAAACGACCCAACGATTGCGAACTACAAGTCAGGCAAGCTCATCGTGCAAGGTCTGGCTCTTCAGGGAGCCAAATTACCGCTGGTGGGTGTGGACGAAACGATTTTCAATACTGCTGCCAACAAAAATAAAGTCTATACCAATGTGGCTGACCTAATGATGGATGCGAATTTCAACAGCATTACGGCTCGTCCGGTAGGTATTCCCAAGGCTGGTTCGCCCCTGCTAACGGGTGGCGTGACGCTGCCCGCTGGTTTCGAGCCCGCCCCTTACATCGGCGCATTCAACACCACGGACTGGACTGACAAATGGGCCAACTTCGATCCGCAGAACACGGATTACGACATCGCAAAATAAACAACGACCTTACAAATTGGTGTCAGATTGTCGAAAAGCCGGGGGCGTTTGCTTCCGGTTTTTTTTGTGTTTGATAAATGAGGGTCAAGAGCCCTTGAAGCGCCAAGCGTATTTGCCCCAAATCAACGGCAAATCATTCATAGACAGCCGCTTTTATCGCGTGTTTCGATAGCCAATCCGAAAAAGATGTGGGGATAGCCACTGCTTTTCCGTAACTTTGCGGCCTGAAATTTCGTTAGGGGTAAAAAACGATACTCACAAGCCGCTTTCAATGGATCAATACATAGAAATTTTAATTATGGCCGGGCAACTCATTTTGGGGTTGTCTATCTTAGTGGGACTGCACGAGCTGGGCCATTTACTAACGGCCAAAATGTTCGGAATGCGGGTCGAAAAGTACTTTATTGGCTTCCCGCCCCGGATTTGGAGCATTCACCGCGGCGGAACGGAGTACGGGATTGGGGCGATTCCGCTGGGCGGTTTTGTGAAAATCTCCGGCATGATCGATGAATCGCTGGATACCAAGGCCCTAGACCAGGAACCTGAACCCTGGGAATTCCGCGCCAAACCCGCCTGGCAGCGGCTGGTCGTAATGTTGGGCGGGATCATCGTCAACATCGTCGTCGGCATTGTCATCTTCGTCGCCCTGGCTTACAAAAACGGCGACAGCTATCTGTCGAAGGAAGAAGTAAACCGCTACGGCATCGTGGCCGGGCCGCTGGCGCAGGAAATTGGCCTGCGTACGGGCGATAAAATCATGGCCTACAATGGCAAAGATTTCACCAACTTCGACATGGCGGTCGGCTCCGAAGTAATGCTGGGCAGCAATAGCTACTATACCGTAGAACGCAATGGCCAGAAGATCGATGTGGACGTACCCAACGGCCTGATCGAAAAACTATCGGAACCTGAACAGCGCGGTACGTTTATCCGGCCCATCGAGCCTTTCAGCGTCGGAGAAATTGTTCCTGACCTGCCCGCTGAGAAAGCCGGTCTGAAAGCCGGTGACCGCATTGTCGGCATAAACGGTCAGTCTATCCAATATTTTCATCAGTTGCAAGATGCTCTGGATTCCAACAAAGGCAAATCCGTTTCGTTGGCGGTACAGCGCAACGGCGGAAGTTTGACTCTTCCCGTGGAGGTCATGGAAGATGGTACCATTGGCTTCCGCGCTAAAAGCGGACTCCATTTTACTACGGTTAAATACTCTTTTCCCGAGGCGGTAGTGGCGGGTACCGACGAAGCTTTCGGTGTAGTTTATAACAACATCAAGGGTTTTGGTAAAATATTCCGGGGCGAAGTATCGGCCTCCAAGGCCCTGAGTGGACCCATCGGCATCGCCCGAATGTTCGGCGGCGTGTGGGACTGGGGGCGCTTCTGGTTCCTGACGGGCCTGCTTTCCATGATTCTGGCCTTTATGAACGCACTTCCCATTCCGGCCCTGGACGGTGGCCACGCGGTTATTCTGCTTTACGAAATCATCTCGGGTCGCAAGCCCTCCGATGCTTTCCTGGAAAACGCCCAGAAAGTAGGCATGGTGTTGCTGTTGGGCATCATGGCGTTCGCTATCTTTAACGATGTGTGGAAAGCGGTGTTTTGAATGATGAGTGATGAGTGATGAATTGATTTGACTGCGCATTCTTCATCTTTCGCACTTCTCCAATTTGCCAATTTTTCTGATTTCAACTACGATCAAGCCTTAATTGAAAAGGAAACTACCGCCGGGCGGATATCTCATCATTCATCACTCATCACTCATCATTCTGATAGTGGTATCCCTGATTGCGGCTCGTCCTGTTCATGAGTACCACATCATTGTGACGAAGCTGAATTACAATTCGCCGCAGAAAACGTTGGAAATAAGCATTCGTGCTTTTACCGATGATTTGGAAAAAGGGCTTTCGTTGGCCAATGACAACCGCCGTATTCTGCTGCGCAACGGCGACGATAACAATCCGCTCGTAGAGAAGTACCTGCGCAAACATTTAGCCATCGCCGACCCCGAACGGAAGCTGCGAACCTTTAACTACATCGGCAAAGAAGAAGAAGCCGATGCCACCTGGCTCTATTTGGAAATACCCTTTTCGGGTGACCCCGAAGGCTGGGTCATGAAAAACGAACTGCTCATGGAAGCCTTCGACGACCAGGTCAATATGGTCAACGCCAAGTGGGGCGACGACCGAAAAACGTATTTATTTAAAAAAGGAAAAAGCGTACAAGCGCTGTAATAATTTTGAATGAGAGAATGAGTGAATGAGAGAATAAATAAGTTGGCGCAAGCAACATTCTCTCATTCTCTCAATCTCTCAATCTCTCATTCACCTCCTCGCATGAATTTTGAAAACTCAGACTTATATAGTCAATTGCTGGTAACCGATTCTGATCTCGACAGCCTGGAAATAGTACCCATCGGTGGCCCTGATGGCCCCGAAGAACCGCTGGATTTGCCCGATGAATTGCCCATTATGCCCATCCGGCATACGGTGCTGTTTCCCGGTATGGTCATTCCCGTGACGGTGGTGCGGCAGAAAGCCATTCGGCTGGTCAAGAAAATATACCGCAACTCCGACATCAACCTGCGTATTATGGGGGCCGTGACGCAAGCCAAGCCCCAGAAGGAAGATCCCGGTGCCGACGACCTTTACAAAATCGGCACGGTGGCTCACATCCTGAAAATGATTACGCTGCCCGATGGCAACGTCACCATCATCGTGCAGGGCCGTCAGCGGTTCCAGATCAAGGAAATTATCCGCGAAGATCCCTACATCACGGCCCGCATCGAGAGCATCGACGATTCCTTCGCCTCTCCGAAGCGGAAGGAATCCAAGGCGTTGCTAAACTCGCTGCGCGATGGGGCACACCGCATCATGCGGCTCAACCCCGAGATTCCGCAGGAAGCCCGCATCGCCCTCGATAACATTGAGAGTCCGGTTTTTCTGATTCACTTCCTGTCGTCTAATATCAACGTAGACGTAGCCGACAAGCAGAAACTGCTCGAAGAGAAGAACGGCCACAAGCAGGCCACGCTGCTGCTTCAGTACATGATGAAGGAGATCGAGATGCTGGAGCTGAAGCGTGAGATCCAGTCCAAGGCCAGCTCGGACATCGACCAGCAGCAGAGAGATTACTACCTGCGTCAGCAGATCAAGGTGTTGAACGACGAACTCGGCATCGACAGTCCCGAGCGGGAAATGGATGATCTGCGGCTCAAGGCTTTGGATAAAAAATGGTCTAAAGAAGTCCAGCTGCACTTCGACCGGGAGATCAACAAACTACAGCGTCTCAATCCGATGGCCCCCGAGTATCCCGTGACGCTCAACTACCTGGAGACCCTGGTGGAGCTTCCCTGGGAAGAATTTACCAAGGACAACTTCGACCTGGTTCGGGCGCAGAAAATTCTCGACAATGAACACTTTGGTCTGGAAAAAGTGAAGGAGCGGATCATCGAATACTTGGCGGTTTTGAAATTAAAAAACAACATGAAAGCCCCGATCTTATGCCTGTACGGCCCCCCGGGTGTAGGCAAGACTTCGCTGGGTAAATCGGTGGCCAAGGCACTCAACCGCAAGTACATCCGCATGGCCCTGGGCGGCGTCCACGACGAAGCCGAGATCCGGGGTCACCGCAAAACCTACATCGGGGCCATGCCCGGCAAGGTGATTCAACTCATCAAGCGGGCGGGGTCGTCCAATCCGGTGTTCATTTTGGATGAAATCGACAAGGTAAGTTCCGACTTTCGGGGCGACCCGGCTTCGGCGCTGTTGGAAGTGCTGGACCCTGAGCAGAATTCCAATTTTACAGATAATTTCATGGAGGTCGAGTACGACCTGTCGAAAGTACTCTTCATCGCCACCGCCAACTCGCTGGAAACCATCAACCCCGCCCTGCGCGACCGCATGGAAATCATTGAGATGACGGGCTACACGATGGAGGAGAAACTACAAATCGCCAAGAAATACCTCGTTCCCAAGCAACGCAAGGAAAACGGTCTGAAAGCCACTAACGTCAAAATCGAAGACAGGGCGTTGCAAAAGGTCATCGAAGGCTACACCCGCGAGTCGGGCGTGCGGAACTTGGAACAAAAGGTCGGAACGCTCATGCGCAAGGTGGCCAAGTCCATCGCGATGGAGCAGGAATATTCCAAAGTCGTGAAGGAAGAGCAGGTCGAGAAACTGTTGGGGGCAGAGATTTTTGACAAAGACCTCTATCAAGACAACGATATCGCGGGTGTAGTCACGGGCCTGGCCTGGACCTCGGTGGGTGGCGAAATCCTGTTCATTGAAACCAGCCTCAGCCGGGGCAAGGGCGTCTTGACGCTCTCCGGCCAACTTGGCGATGTGATGAAGGAATCGGCCGTGACGGCCCTTTCGTACCTCAAAGCCCACGCCGAGCGGCTGGGGATCGACTACCGGGTGTTCAACCATTACGACCTGCACGTCCACGTCCCCGCCGGAGCCGTACCCAAGGACGGCCCGTCGGCGGGCATCACGATGCTGACCTCGATGGCCTCGATTTTCACCCAGCGGCGGGTAAAGCCGTATGTGGCCATGACGGGCGAAATTACCTTGCGCGGTAAAGTGCTGCCCGTCGGTGGTATTAAGGAAAAAATCCTGGCGGCCCGCCGCGCGGGTGTAAAGGAGATTATTCTTTGCGTTAAAAATAAGAAAGACGTGGACGAAGTCCAAGCCGACTACATCAAGGATCTGTCGTTCCACTACGTAGATACCGTGGACGAAGTGCTGGCTGCCGCGCTGCTGCCCGAGATGGTCTCGCGCCCGACGAAGTTCGTTTTTCCCGAAGAGAAAAAGGAAAAGATGGAGGACGGAGTGGTTTATCCGCCGGTGGTCGTGATGTAGTTTTTTCCTGGCACCGTTTTTATCATAAAAAACCTATTTTGGAGTTCCTATGGATTAGGGACTCTTTTTTTTAATCAAACCTATCCCGCATTTTGAAAAAATCGATAAAAATACTTCTGGGCATCGTTGTGTTGTTGATTATCGCGCGGCTACTGTTGCCCTACTTCGTCTTGAAGTACTTGAACAAAACCCTGGCTGATCTCGATGGCTACACGGGCCACGTTGACGATGTGGAGATTGCCCTTTATCGGGGAGCTTACCAGATAGACAGTCTTAACATCCGTAAGGTTAACGGCAAGATTGAGGAGCCATTCATTGCGATTCCAAAAATGGACCTTTCCGTGCAGTGGAAATCCCTTTTCAAAGGCAAGCTTGTGGCGGAGGTCGTTTGTACCCGACCTGAGATCAACTTCGCCTTCAGCAAAGACGAGGAAGCCAGCCAAACGGGAGTGGAAACCGATTGGACGCAAGTTATCAAAGACCTGCTGCCGATCGATATCAACCGGTTCACAGTGGTAGATGGCACGATCAACCTCACCAATGTCGTCTCGCAGCCCAGCACTGATTTGTCGATGAAAAATTTCGATCTTGAAATCGCCAACATCCGCAACGTGGTGGACAATACCAACAAGTTCCCCTCCCCCGTGAAAGCCTCCGGCGACCTGCCCGGCTACGGCGGCACGATGACCTTCGACGCCGACATGCAATTGCTAAAAAAGATGCCGGATTTTAACTACAACCTCAAACTGAATAACCTGCAACTCGTCAAGTTAAATGCTCTCTCCAAGCGTTACGCCGGCATCGACTTTGAGAAAGGTACCCTCGACTTAGTGAGTGAAATGGAAATGCTGGACGGTAACCTGAAAGGCTATCTCAAACCCCTGACGCACGATATGCAAATTTTCGAGTGGAATGAGGGCGACAAGCGCACAGTCACACAGTTTATCGTAGAGTTGCTGGCCGAGGGAGGTAACAAATTATTGGAAAACAAAGTAAAAGATCAGGTAGCCACCCGCATTCCGCTGAATGGCACAGTAGAAAATATCGAAACGGGTCTCTGGCCTACTGTCATCGGCGTGCTGCGCAACGGCTACGTCAGCGCCCTGACCGACTCTTTCGACAACACGCTCAGCGTAAAAGAGGCCTGGCAGCTTTTCCGCGAAGACCGCCGCAAGCAACGCGAAGAACGCCGCGAAGAACGGAAGGAAAAGCGGGAAGAAAAGAAGGCAGAGCGGGAGAAGAATTAATTTGTAGGATAAGGGGCAGAGAAACAAAGCCGTTCAAAATGCGCCGTAACCATTAACCATTTTTAAAAAATGCAATTACAATTCCACGGTGCGGCCCGAATCGTTACGGGTAGCAAGCACCTCATCACTACCGATCTGGGAACCAAAATTCTGCTGGATTGCGGCCTTTTTCAGGGCATCCAGACCGACGAACTGAACCAAAACTTTGGCTTCGATCCGAAAGAAATCGACTATCTGGTGCTTTCCCACGCCCACATCGACCATAGCGGTCTCATTCCGCGCCTGGTAAAGCAGGGCTTCAACGGACCGGTTTACTGCACCGGGGCCACGGCTGATTTGTGCCAAATCATGCTCATGGACAGCGCCTACATTCAGGAGAAAGACGTAGCCCGGATCAACAAGCGCCGCCGTCATCAGGGGCGCGAGGAGTTGGAAATGCTCTACGACTCCAAGGACGCCGAACGCGCCCTGGATTTGTTGAAGCCCGTGCGCTACGGCCAGAATTTTCAACTCGGCAAGGATGAAGTGGATGTATTTTTCACCGACGCCGCCCACATCATCGGCAGTGCGGCGGTCAACCTAAACATTAAAGACGGCGGTACGTTCAAGAAACTGACCTTCACGGGCGACATCGGGCGACCCGAGGACAAAATCCTGCGGCACTGGGACGCGTTTCCGCAAGCGGATTTCATTATTTGCGAATCCACCTATGGCGACCGCCTGCACGCCAACCCGATCGACTTGCAGGCGCACTTGCAGCGCATCGTCCACAAGTGCTGCGTGGAAGACCGGGGCAAGCTTATCATCCCTGCCTTCGCCATCGACCGGACCCAGGAACTCATTTACGCCCTCGACCGCCTGTCGAGTGCGGGCCAGTTGCCGCGCATCCCGGTGTACATCGACAGTCCACTGGCGATTAAGGCTACTTCCATTATGAAGGCCAATGAGGCATACTTCAACCCCGAAATTCTGGATTACATCGAGCGCGACGGTGACGCCTTTGCGTTTCCGTACCTGCATTACGTCTCGGACGTGGCCGACTCCAAGGCCATCAACGACCGCGACGAGCCGTGCATCATCATTTCGGCCTCGGGCATGGCCGAAGCCGGACGCGTGAAGCATCACATCAAGAACAATATCGAAAAACCCTCGACTACGATCCTGTTCGTGGGCTACGCCGCGCCCCACACGCTGGCGGGGCAATTGAAAAATGGCGAAAAGCACGTCCGCATTTTCGGACAGGAGTACGAAGTGAAGGCCAATATCCAGTCGCTGGAATCCTTCTCCGCCCACGGCGACTACAACGAAATGATTGACTTCCTGTCTTGCCAGGACGCTTCCCGCGTGAAAGAACTTTTCCTCGTCCACGGCGAATACGACACCCAAACGGCTTTCAAGCTAAAACTCCAGCGCGAAGGCTTCGATCGAATTCATATCCCGGAAATGCACGAGCGGGTAGTAGTGTAGGATTGTTCAACAATTAAACAAAAAAACTTGCACGTTTCAAATCTCAACCACTATCTTTGTGGCCCAATCTGGCGGAGTGGTGGAATTGGTAGACACGCACGTTTCAGAGGCGTGTGCCTCACAGCATGCGAGTTCGAGTCTCGCCTCCGTCACATTTTGAATGCAAAAAGCCTTCGCACCTCGCGAAGGCTTTTTTGTTAGATCTTCTTCTCCCGCGCCTTTTTCGCCAGCCTCACCGCCCCCATAATCACCGCCGCAAAGAGCACCAAGCCAACAACCCCCCAAATCCACTGCACGGCACTTTTCAATACCACCAAAAACACAATAGCGAATAAAAATACCGTCGCCACTTCGTTCCACAGCCGCAACTGCAAGGAAGAAAAGCGAAAGCGCTCGGCCTTTAACTCATACAGCAGTTTGCGGGTGTAGAAATGATACACGACCAATCCTGCCACGAATCCCAGCTTGATTTGCATCCAGCCCTGACTCAGCCATTCGGGCGTGATGTACAGCATCGTGAATCCCGTAATCAGCGTCATCCACATGGCTGGCACCATAATCGCCCGGAAAAGCAGTCCTTCCATTTTGACAAACTGCCGAAATAAAATACCGCGCTCCGGCTCAGCGCTGGCCTCGGTATGATAGACGAACAGGCGGGGCATATAGAACAGCCCCGCAAACCAGCTAACGATGAAAATGATGTGGAGTGATTTGACGTAGAGGTACATGGGATGGGGACGGTTGTTTATCAGCTAACAAAACTAACACAAATAGGGCAGGTAGGTTTTACTGGATCCCTCAATTATTCGTACCAGGCAATCACCTCCTCACTACTCTTCCGTCCCAGGTCGGGAACCGTGGCGTCTGGGGCTGCGTATCCGACTGGAATGAGCAGGAAGGGTTTCTCGTTGGCGGGGCGTTTCAGTAGTTTAGTCAGGAAATCCATGGGGCTAGGGGTGTGGGTGAGCGCCACCAGCCCGGCCTGGTGAATGGCCGTGAGCAGGAAGCCGCAGGCGATGCCGACCGACTCGTTGACGTAATAGTGGGTTTGTCGCCCGCCGTTTTCTCCCAAGCCGTAAATTTGCCGGAACACGATGATGAGCCAGGGGGCGGTTTCCAGGAAGGGCTTGTGCCAGTCGGTGGCGAAGGGTTCCAGATCGCGGAGCCATTCCTTGCTCATGCGGCCGTGGTAGCTGCGGTATTCTTCTTCCTCCGCCGCATCTCTGATTTTCTTTTTTATTGCAGGATTGCCCACCGCGCAAAACGTCCACGGCTGCTTGTGCGCGCCGGAGGGCGCGGTAGAGGCCGCCATAATAATTTGTTCGACGGACTCCTTGGGTATCGGTTGGTCGGAGAAGAAGCGCAGTGAGCGGCGCTTATTTATAAAATCGTGATAGTCGCGGCATTGCTGGACGAGTTCGTCCGGTTGGGAGGGTTTTGGAGAAAAGTAAGCGAGGTGGGAGGTCATCTCAGTCGGCTGTTTTGTTTCTATAAATATACACCAATCGGCAGAGAAGTGCATTTGGAGCAATGAGTTTCGCTGTTTTGCTCTGCTGGAAATACCTTTCAAACAGTTTTCCTTACCGAATAATAATTTCCTGCTTCTGGCTCTTTGTCGCAAATGAATAAACGTATTACTTTGCACCCATCAATCACGAACAAAATCTATTGATCATGAAAAAATTACTTTCCTCTCTCTTTGTCGTGGCGCTGCTGGCGTTTTCGGCGCAAGACACGATGGCACAGTATCAGCAGGGAGACAAATTACTAAATGTAGGTATCGGCTTAGGTGGCTACTACAACTACGGTGGCTATTACGGCGGCTTGTATGGCGGTGGTGGCGGAGTTACTCTCGGTGGCTCTTTCGAATATGGCTTCACCGATCAAATCAGTGCTGGTGCACAAGTCGATTTTTATTCGAGAAGCTTTGGAGGATACAGATTTTCCAGCATCCCCATAGCCTTACGCGGTTCATATCACGTTAACGAGCTTCTGAATCTGAATAACGACAAGATAGACCTCTACGGAGGACTTCAATTGGGCTACACTATTGAAAGTAATAACTTAGGAATTGGTGACTACAGAAATGGAAGGGCTCTTTTCGGTGTTCACCTGGGTGGTAGATACTATTTCCAACCAAATCTGGGGGCTTTTGCCGAGGTTGGTTATGGGGTGACTGCTGTCAAACTTGGCGTCACTTTCAAGTTCTAAACCAAGAAAATCAAAACTTTTTCGCAAGCGTCGCTATGTTTTTAGCGGCGCTTTTTTACTTTTGGGACTGAAAGGAAAAAAATGTTCTATTCATCTAACCCAAATTTTTGTTTGTGATGAAGAAAATCTTTTTACTTCTGTTGTCGGTAAGTGTGTTTTGGGCGTGTCAGAAAAAGGAGTATCCGACTTTCAATTATCCCAATGCCGCCGTTTCTACCAATCAAAAACAAGTTAAGACCACTACACCCGTCGAAGCTGCAACGTTGGTTGTCGCTTCGCCAGCCACCGCTTCCCCGCAACCCCAATTATCTGGCTTCGGCCAACGAAGAAATAGCCGTAGTCACCGGAGAAGAGGCCGCGCTGTCGGCCATTCCCGCCGAGGCTATTACCAGCAAGGCAGCACCCGCCGAAGCTAAGGCGAGCGCCGCGAAACCCGCCAAGCTGACCTGGACGCAGAAAATCGTTGCGAAGAAAATTGAGAAACAGATTAGGAAGGCTAATGCGCCAGAAGGTGAGAAGGCTGCTAAGAAGGAGGACACGATGTCGCTTCTTGCGCTAATCTTTGGAGGCGCGGGGCTCGTGTTTTTATTCGCCGTAAATGCTACTTTGGGACTCTTACTGGGCATCGCAGGCTTAGTCTTGGGAATCATCGGTTTGCAGCGGGTTAAAAAAGGAGAAGCTCCGGCCTCTTCCAAAATACTAGCTTTACTGGGCCTGATTCTTGGAGGCGTGGTGACGTTGATAGGGCTACTAGCTGTTGCTAACTACTACGGGAACTGACAAAAGGATGCCATGTATAAACCATCGAATAGTCCTTTTTTCGGTTTTTGGCAAAAATAAGTTCATTTCCGATTTTCAAATACCCGCGTCTCATAGCGCGGGTATTTGTGTTTTACACTCCCCACTTATCCAACTGCTTCACCAGCACTTCCAGATCCTTGGGATAGGGGGCCACCACCTGCACGCCCTCGCCATTCATCAGGAAAAAAGACAGGGAGTAGGCGTGCAGCGCCACGCGCTGGATCAGCGGCTTCTCTTCGGTGCCTTGTTTCAGATTAAATTTCCTTTTGATTTTGGATAAATAAATCGACTCGCCGCCGTACTGTGGGTCGTTGACGATGGGGGCTTTCAGGCATGAAAGGTGAATTCGAATCTGGTGCATTCGGCCCGTGATGGGAATGCACTCCACCAGCGTGTAGCCTTTGTAGATTTTTAGGGTGTTAAAAATAGTCTCGGCCACCTTACCCTTTTGGCGGTCGATGGTCACGGCGGTGCCGTTTTTCAGCTGCATAATGGGCAGATACACCGACACACCGTCGAACTCGTGCATCCCGATGGTGACGGCGTGGTAGCGCTTGGTTACCTCGCGGGCTTCGAACTGCATGGCCAGGTGCCGGTACGCTTCGCGGTGCTTGGCGAAGGCCAGCGCACCGGAGGTTTCTTTGTCGAGGCGGTGGGCGGCCATAAGGTCGGGATTATGTTCGCGGGCCAGCCGCAGCAGGCTGTCGCCCCGGTCGGCGGTGCGCTCGTCGAGGGTGGCGAGGTTGGTGGGCTTGTTGACGACCAGGAAATCGTCGTCCTCAAACAGGATGAGGTCGGGGAAGTTGTATTTCATGGCGGCGAAGTTCGGTTAAATTTTAAGTACACTCATTACCTTTGGCAAAAATTCAAGCTATGAAAAAACTTTTCCTCATCGCCTTCCTTACGCCATTTATGCTTTCGGCTCAGCCCATTCCCCTTGCCCAAAAACTCCACGACGCCCACGTCACCTACCGCGAAACCACCCTGACGCAACGCCGCTTCAAGCACAAAGATGTGCAGGCATTGCTGGATAAACGCCGGAATAACCCGCTCTACGAAATCACCAAGGTCGGCGAATCGTTCCAGGGACGCGCCATCGATATGATCAGAGTTGGCCACGGGCCGCATAAAGCACTGTTGTGGACCCAGATGCACGGCGACGAACCCACCGCCACGATGGCCGTGTTCGACATCCTGAATTTTTTGGAAAGCAAAAATGACGACTTCGACGCGCTGCGGACGCAACTGCTCGACAGTTTGACGCTGTTCATCGTGCCGATGCTCAACCCCGACGGGGCCGAACGCTACCAGCGCCGCACCGCGCAGGGCATCGACATGAACCGCGACGCGCTCTATCTCCAAACCCCCGAAGGGCGCATTCTGAAAGAATTACAGCAAACTTTGCGGCCCGAATACGGCTTCAATCTCCATGACCAAAGCCCGCGTTACTCGGCGGGCCGCAGCGGCAACGTCGCCACTATTTCGTTCCTGGCCACGGCCTACGACTACGACCGCAACATCAACGACGTGCGCGAGAAATCCATGAAAATGGTCGTGCGGATGAACCGGCTTTTGCAAACGTTCATCCCGGGCCAGGTGGCCCGTTACGCCGACGACTACGAACCCCGCGCCTTTGGCGACAACGTGCAAAAGTGGGGTACCACGCTCATTCTCATCGAGTCGGGCGGGTATCAGGGCGATCCCGAGAAGCAGTACATCCGGCAGCTCAATTTCGTGGCTATCCTGTCGGGCCTGGTCGCCGTGGCCGACGGTTCACTGGCCGCCGAAACCCGCGACGATTACTACCAGATTCCCGAAAATGAGCGTTACCTCTACGACCTGCTGGTGCGTAACGCGACGGTGAAACTGAACGGCAAAACCTACCAAACTGACTTCGGCATCAACCGCAACGAGGTCAATTACGCCAACGCCAGCAAGTTTTTTTATTTTAGCAAAATAGAAGAATACGGCGACCTCTCGACGCACTACGGCAGCGAAGAAATCGACGCCAACGGCTACACGCTGGAACGCGGTAAGGTCTATCCCACGACTCTCAAAAGCATCAGCGAGGCTGCCAAACTGAATCCGGTGGAACTGTGGAAGCAGGGATACACCTACCTGCGCGTTACCAACACCTCAGGCCGTAGCCTGGGTTTGTATTACACCGTGCAACCCTTCCACGTTTTGCGTTCCGCCGTGGCCCCAACGGGTTCGCCGGATATGGGTGACACAGCCACTTTTATCCTGAAAAAAGCCGGAAAAGTGCGTTACGCGGTGGTGAATGGGTTTGTTTTCGACGTGGAGGAGCCATTCGTCCGAAAGGGCAATGGAATTGTGGAGTGAAACATTATTTGGCAGGAAGGGCAGTTTCGCTAGTTTTGTTTTTCCAAAACACAAACTCAACTTCATGCAAAAATTATTGTACCGCCTGGTGGCGGTCAATCTTATTTTCTTGCCAGACCTGACCGCTCAAAACATCAGAGCCGATACCCTGCAACTCGATGAAGTAGTTGTCTCTGCCTCCAAATTCGGCGAGTTGAAGCGCAATGTTCCCTACCAAATCGAGCAGATGAAGCGCTCGGAAATCGCCTTCCGCAATGCCCGCCTGGTACACGCTGAACGTGCGCGCTTCGTACCAGCTAACCTCCTCTCTGACGCTTCAGGCGGCGGCCGAGAATATTTTGGACGCCAACTACCGCACCTTTGCCAGCGGCGTGAGTGCGGCTGGGCGTAGCTTCATTATGGCGTTGCGGGGCAGTTTTTAGGGGTTTTGTACTACACCGGGCCTTGCTTCGTTTGAAGTGACCACGCCGAAGCAGCTAATTGGTCCGGCGGTAACCCTCTAATTTTTTTTGTGAAAAAACTGATTTCTACCCTGGTGTTTGGGTGCGCACTCTTCCACCTGCCAGCCGCCGGACAGGCCGTTATCTACGACATTCTGCTCGCCGGAAAGTCCGTGGGTGAGCTGACGATTACGCCCACCCGTTCGGGCGACGGCAGCGATCATCTGCGGGTCAGGGGGGCCATCGACACGTTCCTGTACGACGTGGTATACGTCAGTGAAAATCAATTTGAAAACGGTGTGCTGAAAGCGTCTATGTCGAGTCAGGAAGTGAATGGAAAGCTGAAGGAGAAAACCAACACTGTCAAGACCGCCGACCGCTATCGGGTGACCTTCGCCGAAGGCCAATCCGCCGCCAAAGAAACCGCTCCCATAGCCCATCCCATTAATCACACCGTGACCAGTCTTTACTATCGGGAGCCCCTGAATATGAAGCTAATATACTCCGATCGCTACGGGGCGATGTGCGCGGTGCAGCGAATAGATACCGGTGCCTACGACGTGGTGATGCCCGACGGCAAAAAGACCCGCTACACCTACGCCGAGGGACAATGCCGGGAAGTCAAGTCCCAAATCGCGGGCCTTAACCTGATATTCCGGATTCGGCCGGGGAGCGTAGCGAGGTAGCAGGGTAACGACGAATTGGTAATGGCTACCAAGTCTTTTTTGCTTTCCTTTCGGTACATTATTTTACTAAAATGCAGCAAGCCATGAGTATCACAGAAATCATTACTATTGACCAGGATATTCTGGGCGGGTAAACCGTTTTCAAAGGCACCCGTGTTCCCATCGAAAGTGTGCTCGACCACTTGGAAGCCGGGGTGACGCTCGATGAATTCCTGGATGATTTCCCGACTGTTACCAAGGCCCAAGCCGTAGCTTTACTGGATTGTGCCAACCGCCTGCTGAATGCCAAGCATATAGATCAATTATATGCGGCTGTTGATTGACGAGAACTTGCCCAAACGGCTCAAACTTGACTTTCTCGAGCATGAGGTTTTTACCGTTCGCTATAAAAACTGGAGTGGCGTTAAAAATGGCGAGCTGCTCAAACTCCTGACCGAAGAAGGATTCGACGCACTCTTGACCTTCGACAAAAATCTACAGCACCAGCAAAACTTCTCTAAATATTCCGTTGCCGTGTTTGTGCTGTCGGCCAGAATTAACCGCTACGAAGCATTGACGCATTTGTCTTCGCAGATCAGAGAATACCTGAACCATGCTCCCTTCCAAGTGGCGTAGTGATTATTCAATAGTCAGGCGAACCGCGTTCACGCAATGCTCCAATTCTTCCAAAAACTGTTTCCGGGAAATACCAGCAAATTCAGCCGCCTGGCCTGATGATAGGATTTCTCTGTCGAACATATAAGCGGCTAAGACCATTTTTGCTTCGTACAACTCCACTTCTCATCGGGGAGTTCTGTGTTGAGCACTTTCATGTTTTAAAATTTTACTTGCTAAACGATTTCTCACGCTCTATTCCCACGCATCACGCATTCTTTTTTGAATTTCCAGAGGATCACCCTCGATTTTCAGTACTCCTACGTACTTCATGGCGTCGAGTCAATTGGTGGCTGCTTTCTCATTGATCTTCGGAAGCACATCTTCCAGTCGCTGGCCTTTTTTAAGTAGGATGGTCATGGTTGACGGATGTTGTGAATGATGAAGGTAAGTAAAAAAGCCAGACGGTCGCCGGAATTTGATCGTGCAACGGAGCGAGAAGCGCTACTAAGAAATGGCTTTCTGTCGTTGGCGTAAACTTGGCAGCGGGGTAATCAGACACACACACTTTCAGTTCTGCGCTAGCAGAAGTCGGGCAAAACTTTGCAAATCCATATACCGGACCATTGGGAATTCAATTCCATTCAAATCGCTGAAATGCTTGTCGTTCGTCACGATGAAGTTGGCTTCTGCCGCTACGCAACAGTCTACATACTTATTATCGTCAGGATCGCGGTGTATCAAATTCCAACGATAATATGCCTCGGTGTAAACCGTGTTAGCTTGCCGCCCAACCAATTCAAGTAAGTTGTTAGCTATCTCGGTATTCATCTTTTGCCCGAATATTTCTTCGTATTCTTCAAGGATGTCGGTCGTGACCGCCAACTCGAATTCTTTACGGCGGTAGGCGTCGAAAATAGGACGGTAAGGAGAAACCTTAGGGATGATCGCCAGAAAGCAATTCACATCGATAACAACCCTCATTTTTGTTTGTCGTAAGGCGTACGGTTATGCTCGCTGAGCCAATGCTCCGCTACTTTGGGCGTCCAGTTTTCTTTTTCGGCCAGTTGATCTACGGCATCGTCCAGTTGTTGGGCGAAGTAATCAGCCAGTAGCTGCCGGATTTCCAGCACTTGTTTTTCGCTCACGGGTCGCGCGAAGGTTTTGACCAGTTCGACTTGTAGTGGGGTTAGGGTGTTCATAGGTATTTAATTTTTGCTGGCTTTCTGGCGTTGGCGTAAACTTGGCAGCGGAGCAGTCGGCAACCTTCGATCTATGGTATAGGGTCCACTACCTTCAAATCAGAGATCCATTTGAAATCTGACACATTTCGGGTGTAAAGTTCAAAATCATATTGTAAAGCCGTAGCCGCGATGACGGCATCTCCTGCGGACATTTTTCGCTGCTGGCGTAGTCCGATGGCCGTCAGTAGTATCGCATCGGTAATTTGAGAAAGGGGGAGGCTATAAAACACGCTTTCGAAGTACCGCTTGCTTTTTGCGTCTAAGCCGTGAAAGCCTAGCACTTCTAATTTTGAAAAAAGGGAGGCGCGGCTGTCTGCGGCCTTTATCAAAGGTCGTAAGTACTCGAATTCAGGCAAGGCCGAATAAATGATGAGGTTGCTATCGAGAATGCGCATAATGGAAATCAGTCTCGAAAGGGTAGCGGACGATCCTGGCGGCTACGCTCGAATTCCGCCAAGAACTCTTTTGGATTTTCAATCCCGCCACCTTCGTCGATAATGCGGTGCGCTTCCTGCAAGCTTTCTGATGATCTTACGATGGTTTCCTCCTCAGCTTGAGCGGCACGGCTGGTATCATCAGCGGGCAAAATGATTATTTCCAAACGCCGCTTGGTGTACTCGGCAGGTACCTCGATCTGGATGATGCCATCACTGGACGTAACGAATTGGCGTAGCGCGTTCATGTTTTTTTCTCAAATATAAGGAAAAAGGAACGGTGCCGCTCGTGCTGGGAATAGATGGCGGCTGATTGCTGGCTTTCTTGCGTTGGCGTAAACCTGGCAGCGGGGCCGTTAAACGGGGCCGACCCTCGGCGGCCTTTTATCTTTGGCACGCGGTCATCCTTCGGAAGACCCCGCACAACCTTTAAGTTTGCCATCTAGGACAAAACCAAGAAGTATTGCAGATCACGAGTGCTTAGGGTAAATTTATTCCTATAAAAATGTCCTAAGTGGGAAGCAGGTGAACCCTAAACGCACAACCGAATACGAATTCAGGCTGCCGATTCAGCC
>JBBSUC010000028.1:0-70848 GCA_038235275.1 Cytophagales bacterium
CGAATAAAACGTTATCGAATTGCTTCAGACCGTTTGAGAATGCGCGATTT
The DNA here is from genome assembly GCA_038235275.1 of Cytophagales bacterium. Classification (GTDB taxonomy): domain Bacteria; phylum Bacteroidota; class Bacteroidia; order Cytophagales; family Spirosomataceae; genus Persicitalea. The sequence continues at coordinate 51 of JBBSUC010000028.1, forward strand.
TGAGAAGTATGACGACACTTTGGAGGTGTGTGCTGGCCTTTGGAATTTCTATTCAATGAATTGATTTATAATATTGCAACAAGTCTATTATGAAAACTTTATTGTTTTATAGTTTAATACTAGTATTAAACCTCACATCTTCTTACGCCCAACTACCATCATCAGATAAGCAGGTAGTGAAAGTCGGTGGCGAAGATTATAGGATCAGTACGTCAGGAAAAAGCAAAATTATTAGTAATGTTAAATCAGACCAATACTCTAATCGTAAGCTTCCCTATAACCTTGACGATCTAGATATGAGCGGAATAAATGCCGCTCGAACCAGCACGGACATCATTAAGGAAATAAAGAGAACACTATCAATGAGTCGTATGGATAAGATGTCCAAAAATAATGATATAATGACCATAACAGTAGTTTTTAATTCAAGTGGAAAAATAAACCACGTTGACTACTTTGTTTATGGCACAAGTACCATTTCTGTGCAGGATATTGCGATAATTGACGAAGCTATTAAAAAGAATGTTAAGGTTTCAATGACTAAACCAGAACTATATAAAAAACTACCATATGTGGTCTTTATTCCACATCATATACGTTTCGCTAAGTTATATCCATAATGGGATTGCTCTTGAAAAAAGAGCAGCAAGTTCGAATACTTACTCCTCTTTTTTGTTACAATGAAAATCAAGCTTTTAATAATTCAGCTAAGTTTCATTTATTATATTCCTGCTCATGCTCAGCTTTTCACGAAAGAGGAGCGTCTGACTAAGGCAGAAAATGAAACATATAAAGTAATTACCATAGATGAAGGAACTACGATTCAGACCAGCAAATCCGAATTCACAGGTAAAAAACTTTCCTATGGGTCTGACTTAGATATGAGTGGAATAGACATCAGACAGACCAGTAAGCGAATTTTTGCCCAGGTGCAAAAGGTTTTTTCCGACGAGCGGCGACGGGAACTAGCCGAAAAAAACGAGAGCATAGGTATAAAACTATATATGCTCCCGAACGGGAAAATAAGAGAAATAGAATTTTATGTAGCAAAAAATCGAACATTGACCTTATCCGAAATAGAAGATCTGGACGATGCCATACGCAAAAACGTGACCGTTCCGATAACGAAACCTGAATTATACAGAGGAATACCTTTCATAGTATTTCTTTCACAGCCCATACGCTTCGCCAAACTATAATTCTTACTCCTCATACGCCCAATCGATGCGGTGCTTCATATCCCGAATCACCAGCCCCTGATTTTTGAAATAAGAACGCACTTCATCGACTTTGTCGTACTGCTGTGCGGTTTTGTATTCGCGGTAGAGGTTCAGCATTCCGCTCAGCACGGCGGTGCCTTCGGCGGCTTCCTCCTGCAAACCCAGGACGTCTTCCATGAACGTCACGAAGTTTTCTTTTAGTTTGGTAAAAAGTTCTTCGCCCAAAGCGGCTACTTTCAACTGGTTCATGTAAAGCATATTGACGTACTTCAACGAATTGAAGAGGTGCGCGATGGCGACGGACGTGTTGAGGTCGTCGTTCATGCCGTCGTAGAAGCCCTGCAACGATTGTTCGAGGTCAGCCCGTTTTTTCTCATCCGGCGCTATACCATCCTCGGCGGTGTATTCCAGCGTTTTCACGATACGCAGACCATTAGCCAGCCGCTTAAAGCCTTTTTGGGCGGCCTTCAGGGCGTCGTTCGAGAAATCCAGGGTGCTACGGTACTGGCTTTGCAGCATAAAAAATCGCACCGTCATGGGGCTGTACGCCTGGTCGAGCAACTCATGATCGCCGCTGAATAGCTGCGCGGGCAGAAACGAATTGCCCAGCGACTTCGACATCTTTTGACCGTTGACCGTCAGCATATTCGTGTGCATCCAGTAGCGTACCGGGTCGGTGCCGGTGAGACCCTTGCCCTGCGCGATTTCGCACTCGTGGTGCGGGAATTTCAGGTCCATTCCGCCGCCGTGAATGTCGAACTGGGTACCCAAGTACTTGGCACTCATGCAAGTGCATTCGAGGTGCCAGCCAGGAAAGCCACGGCCCCAAGGCGAATTCCACTGCATGAGGTGTTCGGGCGAGGCATTTTTCCAAATGGCAAAATCGAGCGGATTACGCTTCTCCGACTGTCCGGCCAGGTCGCGGGTTTCGTTCAGCAGGTCTTCCAGAATGCGGCCCGAAAGTTTGCCGTAGTCATTGCCCGCCTCATTGTAAGCTTTTATATCAAAATAAACCGAACCCTGCGATTCATAGGCCAGTCCTTTCGCGATCAAATCCTGTACGGCCTCGATCTGCTCGATGAGGTGGCCTGTGGCGGTGGGTTCGATGCTGGGCGGCAGGATGTTGAAATCCTCCATCACGCGGTGGAAGTCGTTGGTGTAGCGCTGCACGATTTCCATCGGTTCCAACTGCTCCAGCTTTGCCATGCGGCCAATTTTGTCCTCACCCTCGTCGCCGTCGCCCACCAAGTGGCCCACGTCGGTGATGTTACGGACGTAGCGCACCTTATAACCCATGTGCATCAGGTACCGAAACAGCAAGTCGAACGTCATGAACGTGCGGACGTTGCCGAGGTGCGCGTTGTTATAAACCGTCGGCCCGCAGACGTACATGCCCACGTAAGGCGGAGAAAGCGGTTCAAATACGTCCTTCTGGCGGGTGAGGGTGTTGTATATTTTCAAGGACATTTAATCAGTGGAGAATGGAGAGTTGAGAATGGAGAGTTATTTTTGGCCCGGAGCTTGATCTAACCATTTTTACAATAGGTGCAAAAGTAGGAAATTGGGGAGCAAAAATAGAACCTTTGTCGATTCGTGCGATGGAGTAAAACCGTTTTCCTTAACTTCGCCGCTGTTATTTGCTTATTCTAAGTCCCAGCAATCTTTATGACTCCCTACCAGCAGCCCAGGGTTATTGCGGAAATTGGCTGCAACCACATGGGGCAGTTCGAGACGGCGAAGGAACTAATCCGGCTCTCACGGGAGTGCGGGGCAGAGTACGCCAAATTCCAGAAACGCAACTCCCGCGAACTCCTGACCACCGACCAGTACGACGCGCCGCACCCGGTGCCGTACAACGCCTACGGTGCCAGTTACGGCGCGCACCGCGAGTACCTGGAATTCAGCCAGGCGCAACATGCTGACTTAAAGCAGTACGCCGAGTCGGTCGGGATCGGCTACGCGACTTCGGTGTGGGACGTGACTTCGGCCAAACAGATTATCGAGTTGAAGCCCGATTTTATCAAAGTCCCCTCGGCCTGTAACAATAATTACGAAATGCTGCGGCTACTGCGCGACGATTACCGGGGCGATGTCCACGTATCGACGGGCATGACCACACAGGACGAAATCGCCCAATTCGTGGCTTTTTTTGAGGAGACCGATCAAGCCCGGCAGCGACTCGTGATTTATAGCTGCACGTCGGGCTACCCGGTGCCTTTCCGGGATGTTTGCCTGTTGGATATCAGGCGAATTAAGGAAAAATATAGCGAGCGGATTAAGGAAATCGGCTTCTCAGGCCATCATCTGGGCATCGCGGTGGATGTGGCGGCCTACACGTTGGGGGCCGTTTGGGTTGAGCGGCACTTTACTAAAGACCGCACATGGCGCGGTACCGACCACGCTGCTTCGCTGGAAGTGCCAGGGCTACAAAAGCTGGTGCGCGACCTGGAACATACTTACGAGGCGTTGACTTACAAGCCTAGTGAGATTTTGGAAATTGAGAAAGTGCAATGGGAGAAGCTGAAGTATAGAAAGTAGGTGTGAGATTTTGTAATTATCTATGAACAAACCTTTTATTGTCGGGATTACGGGCGGGAGTGCTTCGGGGAAGACCTTTTTTATGAAAAGTCTACTCGCTGCATTTCGCGACGACGAGATTTGCCGCATCTCGCAGGATAATTACTACCTGCCCATCCACCAAATCCCGAAAGACCGGAATGGGGTGGAGAATTTCGATTTGCCCGAAACCATCGATCACGCGCTTTTTGCGCAACATATCGCCGAACTGCGGGAAGGAAAAGAGGTTCAGCAGCGCGAATACACGTTCAATAATCCGCTGGTCATCCCGAAAATTCTATTTTTCCAGCCGACGCCTATCATTATTGTCGAAGGGCTTTTCTTGTTCTATTTCCCAGAGGTTGCGGAATTAATTGATTTAAAGATATTCGTGGACGCCAAGGAACATATCAAGATCAAGCGGCGCATCGTTCGCGACAATAACGAGCGCGGCTACGATCTGGAAGATGTCCTGTACCGCTGGGAAAACCACGTGGCACCCACCTACGACAAGTACATCAAACCCCTCCGCGCCGAAGCCGACATCATCATCAACAACCACGATCGTTTCGACCGGGGACTGGATGTGGTGGTGGCGTATTTACGGACGAAAGTCTGAGTTTCCCTTCAACCGCGCAACTCCTTCACATATCCCAAACACTCCGCAATCTTCTGCTCCACCCAGTCGTAATCCTGCCGGGTCAGTACATCCTTGGGAAACAGGTGCGACCCCATTCCCACGCAGTAGGCTCCCGCACCGAACCACTCGGCGAAGCTTTCGCGCGTAGGACGCACGCCGCCCGTCACCATAATTTTAAGGTCGGCCATCGGACCGCGTACTGCTTTCACAAAGCCTGAGCCGAGGACCTCGCCGGGGAATAACTTCACAACTTCGGCTCCCGCCTGTCGGGCATTGTATATCTCGGTAACCGTCATCACGCCGGGAATCCAGGGTATTTCGGCGGCGGCGCAGGCGGTGCCCACGGCAGGATTCAGCGCGGGTGTCACCACGAAATCGGCCCCGGCGTAAATGAACTTGTTAGCGGCTTCGTCGTCGTAAATCGTGCCGATGCCCATCGCCATATCGGGCAGATGTTCGTGGGCGTAAGCAACGAGATGCTCGAAGGTTGCCAAAGCGTTTGCGCCTCGGTTAGTAAACTCGAACACCCGCAGTCCCGCCCGGTGCGAAGCTTTCAAAACCTCGATTGCCACAGCGGCATCATCGTGGTAAAATAGTGGCAATATGCCCCCTTCGTGCAGGGAGTTGAGGACGGTATCTTTACTGATGCAAGCCATTTTTCTTAGTTGACAGTTGATAACTTTACTTCATTAGAATAAATAGGGAACTTCCGCACATCATCTCAAACTGCCCTTTGTGCCTTTGTGCCTTTGTGCCTTTGTGCCTTTGTGCCTTTGTGCCTTTGTGCCTTTTATCGCTTTATCCTTCCCGACGTCTCCCCCTGCCGGACGGCTTCCACCTCCGCTTCGGTACAGACGAGAGCGTCGCCTTCGATGGTATGTTTCAGGGCCGAGGCCGCCACGCCGAATTCCAGGGCTTTCTGCTCATCGTTAAAATTCAGCAGACCGTGAATGAGCCCGGCGATGAAGGCGTCGCCGCCACCCACGCGATCCACGATGGGGTTGATGTCCACGTCGGCGGTTTCCAGCATCGTTTTGCCGTTCCACAAGAAAGCTTTCAGTAAGTTATGGCTGGCGCTCAGGGAGGTGCGCTGCGTGTCCACGACGCGGCTCACTTGGGGGAAGGCCTGTTGTAATTTCACGCAGGCGTCCAGAAAATCGCTGCATTCGATACCGAATATTTCTTTGACGTTGATGTGGTTGGCGATTACGATGTCGGTACCAGCCGTAAGTTCGGGTAGGATATCGGCGGGTGTTTTGCCGTATTTCCAAAGGTTAGAGCGGTAAAAAATATCGCCCGACACGGTGATCCCCTTTTTGCGAGCAGCTTGTATCCCCTGCAAGCAGGCATCGGCAGCCTCCTGCGAGAGGGCAGGCGTGATGCCCGCCCAGTGAAACCAAGTCGCGTCTTTCAGAATTTCTTCCCAATCAAACGACTGCGGATCGGCGGTGGCAAAAGATGATCCCGCCCGGTCGTACACGATTTGGCTGCCGCGCAGGGCAGCACCCGTTTCGAGGTAGTAGACCGCCATGCGCGGCCCGCCGAACTGAATGTGCGAAATGTCCACGCCGTGAAAACGCAGGTACTGCGCTGCCGCCCGACCCACGGGCGAATCGGGAAAGCGGGTCACGTGGGCGGTACGGTGGCCCCAGTAGGCGAGGGCAGAGGCGACGTTGGCCTCGCCACCGGCGTAGGTGACGTCGAAAGAGCGAGTTTGCTCAAAGCGAGAATATCCGGGGGTACTCAGGCGCAGCAGTACTTCGCCGATGGTAACGATTTGAGCCATGTAGAGGGGCGGTCGGGAATCATTGAACGGCCAAGACTCGTTCAGATTAAGAAATTGGTTTCTTTTTGTAGAAAAACAAAGGTATGGATTTTCGTAAAGTAAGGAAGCCTGCCTTCAACTTTGGCTAGGCCGAGTTTTTTTTATTAAAAAAACCGTAATTTTATGTTCCAAAATTGAAAAAACCATTTACAGATATGAAAGCCGACATCCAGAATCCGCTGCCGAGCCTCGACGTATGGGAAGACGACGTCCTGACCCGCTACCCTGAACCCTTCGAGAAAGCCAAGGAAGATTACCGCAACTACGACGAGCCGGGGCGTGATTCGGTGCGGGAGTTTTATCGACTGAACCATACCTACCAAACCTACGATTTTGTGCAGGAGAAGGAGGCCGAATACCTCAAATTTGATAAAAAGGAAATGCCGATTTGGGAAGCCTTCGATTTCCTGAATACGCTCGTGGACGACTCCGACCCCGATACCAACCTCGACCAATGGCAGCATTTACTGCAAACTTCGGAAGCTATCCGCGCCGATGGTCACCCCGATTGGTTCGTGCTGGTGGGTCTGATGCACGACATGGGAAAGGTGTTGTGCCTGTTCGACGAGCCGCAGTGGGCCGTGGTGGGTGATACTTTTCCGGTGGGTTGCGCCCATTCCGATAAGATCGTTTATCCCGAATACTTCGCCGCCAATCCTGATACCTACGACGAGCGGTATAACACCAAGTATGGTGTGTACGAACCCAACTGCGGTCTGAACAACGTCCACATGTCGTGGGGACACGACGAGTACGTCTATCAGATGACGAAGCACGGGATGCCCGAAGAAGGACAGTATATGCTCCGCTACCACTCGTTCTACGCCCAGCACCGGGAAGAGGCTTACAACCATTTGATGGACGACCACGACCGCGCGATGTTTGCCTGGGTGAGGAAATTCAATCCCTACGATTTGTATTCCAAAGTGCCCACGCCACCCGATTGGCAGAAACTGCGTCCTTACTACGAGGATTTGGTGGCCAAGTATTTGCCGGGAGCTTTGAAATTCTAAGCCTCCTCCATGCTTGGATTCTGGATCGTCGGCTACCTTTTTCTGAATCTGGGTATTGGTTTTTGGGCCTCGCGGCGGGTTTCTACCACCCAGGACTTTGTCCTGGCGGGGCGGAATCTGCCGCTTTTGCTGGCTGCCTCGGCCACATTCGCCACCTGGTTTGGCTCCGAAACCATCATGGGCGCTCCCACCGAATTTATTCAGCATGGGGTGCTGGGTGTGATCGAAGACCCGTTCGGGGCGGCTTTATGTCTGTTCCTGGTGGGTATATTCTTTGCCCGCCGCTTTTACCAAATGAACATCATTACGTTCTGCGATTACTACCGGATTCGGTACGGTCGTCGGGCAGAACTGCTGTCGGCGATTCTCATCATTCCTTCGTATTTCAGTTGGATCGCCGCGCAACTCCTGGCGATGGGCATGGTGCTGAAAATCGTGCTGGGTTGGCCGCTTATCGGGTGCATTCTGCTGAGTTCAGCCGTTGTGATCCTTTACACTGTCTGGGGCGGGATGTGGTCGATTTCCATCACGGATTTTTTGCAAACAATCCTGATCATCATAGGATTGAGTATCGTCGCTGTCATTCTTTACCAAGAAACGGGTGGCCTGGATCGCATCACTGAAAAACTTCCCGACGGCTTCTTCCGCTTTTATCCCGAATTTACTTTTAAAGGTTCAATAGAATATTTCGCGGCCTGGATTACGATTGGGCTAGGTTCCATTCCGCAGCAGGACGTTTTTCAGCGGGTGATGTCGGCGCGGTCGGCGCAAACGGCGGTGCGGGCCACGCTGATTTCCTCCTTCATGTACCTGAGCGTGGCGCTTCTCCCGCTTTTTATCGCCCTCTGCGGCCACCTGCTGTATCCCGAACTGGAACTGACCAATGGACAGATGATTATCCCGCAAATGGTACTGCTGCACACGGGATTGCCGCTACAAATCCTATTTTTCGGAGCCTTAGTCTCGGCCATCCTTAGCACCACGAGCAGCGCCATCATGGCCCCGGCGGCGGTACTGGGCGAGAATATCGTCAAGTTTTTCCGCCCCGAACTCACCGATCGACAGCTACTGCTGGTCATTCGGCTAGGTATCGTGCTGATCACTGTCATCTGCATTTTCATGGCCACCACCCGCGAAAGTATTTTCGAACTCGTAGCCGAATCCTCGGCGTTCAGTCTGGTTTCACTATTTGTGCCGCTGGCGGCGGGTATTTACTGGCCGCGAGCCAACGCCCTGGGATGTCTGCTTTCGATGGTAGCCGGGCTGAGCGTGTGGCTGGGCTGCGTTTGGCTCGAAACCGAGTATCCGCCACTGATTTACGGTTTGCTGGCGAGTGGGTTGGGAATGCTTGTTGGGGTAGGTTTTGGCAAGAAAGGAGAGTGATTGAAATTTAACCACCAAGGCGTACTCCTGTCATTATTAGTAAAACACGCACCATTTTTACCCGTCGCTTCGTTCAAAAGCAAAGCAGCGCGTCCGGCTATGAACAGAATTTTCCCTCTCGTTATTTATCTAATCGGCGGTTTGGCAATAAGCCAAAGCCTGCGAGCGCAGGCCAGAATCGAAGGTTTGGGTAGTAACATTCCCCCGCAAGGCGTTATCACCCTCATTGGCGGCGCGGGCGTGGCCTACTACCAGGGCGACCTCAGCGATGGCGTGGATTTTGGGCATCTGGGACTCGGCCCAAATCTGGCGCTGGGTGGTATGTACCGCTTTTCGGAACACGTCAGCTTGCGCAGCGAACTACGCTATTATCAGTTACGGGCCGATCAGAAAAATTCCCGCAACTTCGTCAATAATCTCTCCTTTCGTACCCGTAATCCCGATTTCTACGTCGGAGCGCAGGGCGATTTATTTGCTTTTTCGCAGCAGGCGCGCGTCAATCCCTACCTCTTTGCAGGAATCGGCACCACTTTTCTCAATCCCAAAGCTGAACTCGACGGCACGTGGTATAGTCTGCCGCCCTTAACTACCGAAGGCGTAAAGTACTCCCGCACCCCGCTGCTGGTCGTGGCGGGCCTGGGTGCCACCTACCGCCTTACCGACCGCTGGGGCCTCGGCCTGGAACTCTGTGGTAATTTCCTGAATTCCGATTACCTCGACGATGCCAGCAGCGTGTTTCCTCAACCCGACCAACTCCCCAGCGACCTGGCCCGTCGCCTCTCCGACCGCAGCCCCGAAATTGGCGGAACACCCCGACAAGCGGGCTTTATTCGCGGCAATCCCAACGTGAAGGATTCTTACATCTTTCTGAGTGTGAAGGCGCAGTACGTGCTGACGACCAGATATTTTGCGCAACAAAGGAAGAAGACAAGGTGCCCGAAGTTTTGAACTTCAATAATTATTCCACTTTAATCTCCCCAATCTTAGGGACAATCTGAATCAGAATCCGCTGATTTAGTGGCTCGCTTGAAAACCGCCCGATACCGCCCGTACCCGAACCCGCCACCTGCACCTCACAAATCGTTTGGTCGAAGCGGATATTGCGGGAATTCCAAAGATTCTGTACGGCCAAGGCGCGCTTGTAGCTGAGCGTGTAATTGTCGGGGTAATTGTCCTTCGACGCCATCCCCTCGATGATGACCACGTACTTGATGTCCTGTCCGGCGTATTTGGTTTTTAGCGTGTCGATAAGGTTGCTGATGGATTTTCCCACGTTGACCAGGTACTGAATATTACTGCCCTGGATGACATCGCTCTTTTGGGCGAACTGAATATTCTGCACCAACGAAAACCGCTTATAGACCGAGTCGTAGGCGAAGTACTTCCGAGGCAATTCCTTCACCGCTGCCTGCACCTCCTTTATTTTGTTGAGTTGCTGTTGCGTAACGCGCTGCTGGTTGGTGAGTTTCAGGTAAGTAAGCACGTACAATACCAGCATGATGAAGAAAAGACTTGTCATCAAGTCGGCGAAACTGGGCCAGAAAAAACCGGAGTTTTGGGATTTCATGCGCGGTTATTTTCCCGAAATCATGCGCTTGAACCGCGCACCGAGTTTGCGGTTGGCGCGATCTTTCTCATTTTTTTCCAGCAATTCGAGTAAGGTTGCCATCGTGCCGTTGAGTTGGTCGAGCCGCTGCCGGGTACTTTCACTTTGCGAAGCGGCGCTGTCCTTGAACTGAGAAACTTCCTGCGTGATCGTGGACAGATGCTTCAAATTGTGGAGGCTATTCTGGCTGCCGGACAGCGCCAGACGCAGCGATTCGGTTTCATCAACCGTGAACTGCTTCACAGCCTCGCTGGAATTCAGGATGTGTTTTTCCAAATCCTTGAAGGAACCGGAGATAGCGTGACCCACGTCAGCCACGGCGCTGGCGGTAAATAATTCGTGTTGTTTCAGGTTTTGCAAATGCCCCGTCACGAAATCAATGATCTGCTGACTTTGGTCAAGCTTACTGCTCAGATTATCGGCAATCGTTTTGAAATTATCCGTCCGTTCCAGTAACTGATTCGTGCGATCCACAATGCGCTCCGAGTTGGTGACGAAGGCGTTGACGTTCATCATCGAGCCGTTAAATTTCTCAAACTGCTTCACCGACTGTTCTAACTGCTGCAATACTGTGAGGTTATACTGCGTCATTTCCGACACCTTCATCTTGTCAATAGATTCTAATAGATCACGCTGCGCCAAGATGGTCTTGGTGTTGGAGGCAAAAATGCCCGACAGGTCTTTGAGGTTGACCGTAAACTCGCCATTGAATTTTAGCAGATTACGCTGTAAAGATTCCAGCGTTGCCGCCAATCCCTGGTTGATGATTGGCAATAATTCCACCTGCATGAAGGTATAAAATTCATTCTTCCGCGCCTCCACCAGCGTCCGCGATCCTTTGAACGTGCCGCCCGAATTGATGATGGTTAAAGCCAAACCCACAAAACTGGCAATCATCGCAATTTTTACCCCGCCGATCAGCGATGAAATCCCGTCGTTCAGCAGCAGATTATTAGCCTGCGCGTCCACCGCAACGGCCATATCGGGCATACTGAACAGGCCGATGACGATACCCAACATCGTACCCATCAAACCCAAATACAGTGGTACGCTGATCGACAAATTGATGTCTTCCTCCACCGCGCTGACGTTCCGCTCCACGATGTCTTTCATCAAACTAAAATCCGACGAAGCTCCCCGGTTGCGGATGAGGTAGTTATTTAGGGAGAACAGAATGTTGGCAAAAATGGGGTTCGCCTCGGCTTTGCTATCGATGATGTTGACCTGCGTCTTGGGAAGCGTTTTTTCCTGCTCTGCGTCATCTTCACCCTCGAACAAACGGGCCGTTGGATGAGGCTCTTCCTGTCGATACGCATTCGCATCCTCTAAGTAAATGCCCGAAGCACCCTGGTATTTCCCCTGAAACTTTCCAATATTTTCCAGAATCACGCGCGGTGACAGACGCTCTAAATCCACGAGAAATAGGCGGATTTTAGCCACGCTTATTTCTTCCGGTTTTGGAATAATATTTCGGAAAATACTGATCTGGCGACGGGTACGGAAGAAGACGACAAATTGGATGAAAATAATAATACCGATCAGGAATATTTCAAAAATCTCAACTTTCATACCGGATGCGGGCTTTGGTAGTGACCTTCCATTTGTCGCCAATTAGTTCGGCGATGCCATTTTCTACGGTATAAATCTTACGGGCCTTAGGATCGAAGGCATTCGACGCATCGCAAACGGGATCAATGTTTTTGTCAGGATAGGCTAAAGCCAGTCGCACCGATGCTTCGTGTTCATCGATTTTAAATTTGGCTTGGTTGTCTTTAGTATTTTGAAACTTATAAATCGACGCGCCTTCTTTGTAAGAAGGATTGGCCGAACTATTATTGAAACTTCCGTCGGAGTTGGGTGTGGAGAGATAGAAGTTTTGGATCACTTTTTCCGGCTCACGCGCAGGAGCAGAATTCACCACAGGCGGTTGGATCGGAGCTGATTTTACCGTCGGCTCAATTGTGCCTGGTTTGTTAATTTCCATCGGCACACTTGCACTCATCACTTTGGCTTGTAGCGTTCTAAGTTCCTGCCTAAGCTTCGATACGCTGTCTTCCAGTATGTTGACTCTGCTTTTTAGCCGATCGACTTCGCTCCCTCTTGAATTATCGTATGCAGCCATAGCTGAATATTGATTTAAATTTCCTAACTATTCACCGGCGTCAATTCCCCCAACTGTTTCGATAAATTATTGATCGCGCCGATGATGGGATAGAAGAATAATGTCTCCTCAATTTCCTTTTCGTCTGAACGAACTTCGTCCATTTTCTTGGTGTATTCCAGTCCTTCGGCCAGATAATCCCGCAGATGTCGATTGAGACCGTCTTTGAAAATTTCCAAAGCGCTGTACGACACGCCAAAATTATCCGAAAAGCTCATCTTCTTGTCTAAATCAAGAAACATTCGGTTGAAGTCGGCTACGTAATCGGTGATTTCTGTCTGCACTTCGTTGGTCAAATCCACGTAACGCAGGCGGGTAATGGATTCGTCTTTTAGCCCCGTCAGAATAGCCTTTATTTTTTTGATATTGATGTTCAAATCTTCGGGATCGGTCATTAATCCACCTTTGCAGGTGAGTTCTTTCGGAATGTCTTTTTCGGCTTTGATAACCAAATCTTCCGTCCCAAAATCTTTTTCAAAAACGGCGGCAAAAATGAGTTCGGAAAATTCTGAAAGCGTCCGTTGATTGCGGGTGATGATGCTCAGAATCTTGGAGCCTGTGCCACTGAATACAATATTTTTGGGTAACTCCGTATCCGGCAATTTCGTCTTCATCAACTGCGCCACGTGGTAAATAATGGCGGAATAGAAGTACAGAAAAATGATTTTATAATCATTATCATCCGCCAATATAGCATTGAATGAAAACATATTGGCGTCCCGAATGCGGTAGTTCTTTTCGAGTGAGAATAAAAAAGCAATGATGTCTTCCGACTTGTTTTTATCCTTGATTGAATCGAGGACTTTCATTAGATCATACTGCTTGTTAGCACTCAATAAGTTCTCATAATATGCCGTGTATTTCTTGATCAGACCATTGGAAGTAGCGCCAAATTCGTAGAAGCCGTCCCCAAAAATAGCGTTAGCGGCAAATTTGAAAGAGGACAGCAAAATTGGTTTGCTCGATTTGAAAACGACTACGTCCGACGTGCCACCCCCGATGTCGATCGACACCACGGGAGAGAAGGTGCCGCCGGGCAACTGACCCGTGTTTTTGTAATAATAAAAAGGTGCAAGCGACTCGCTGATGCCGTAGGGTATGTTGGTGGCGTTGAAGTACTTTTGGTACAAATCGTTAATCAATCCTTCCATACTATCCTTCCGGTTGTTGGTCATGCTGCTCGGATAGAACCACACCAGCTTAGTCTCCGTTAGGTTGCCGCCGTTGCGCAAAACCTTATTGCGCATCAACAATAGTAGCGTCTCGAAGTACGCCCGAATGCGCTTGGTGTTGCCGGGTTCCACCTTCGCCCATTTTAGGTTCGACTTGATTTCGTTGACGCCGTCGTGCGTTTTTTCGTAGGTGAAAGGGATATTAAAATCAGCCAGGCTGTTGGTTTCCTTGTTGAGATCCAGGTCCTTACCCTCACCGGACACCGTGCGGGTCGGGAATTTGAAGCGGTTGCCGCCGCCTAATTGCTCGGGCAAAAACTCATAGTCCACGAACTCGCGGATGGCGATGGCACCCGAGCCACCGAAGTCTTCACTCGTTTTGACCGAATCGAAAAGCGTGGCGATTTGCATATCCTCCACCGTGATATCGAAGGCTTTCGGCGCCGAGGCCCCGGCTTTGTACTCGATATGGGTGTTGGTGGTGCCGAAGTCCAACGCGAAGGTGAAAACGGTATTGCCATTCGTGAAATGCGGCCATTTTGGAATAACTACCCCGCCCATGTCAGTCTGTCCCGTGTCCTGTACGTAGATGTAGTCGAACTCCTTGTCCAACACGTAATATTGCGTGGTGGCGTCGGCCGCTTGCTTGCGAGTGCGCTTGCGGGGCTTGCCGGAACCCGTCGTTTCCTCGTTGACAATCGGAATCGGGACGTTGGCGCGTTGGTTGAAAAACTGTAATGCGTAATCCGAATTCTTGAACACACCCGCCACGTTGCGGTCGATGACCTGCACGCGGTAGGGCGAGGCGATGTCCGGTAAGTTGGTTTTGACGAAGGGATAGAGCGTCAGCCCCACCTGCTGCTCCACGACCACGCCCTTGTTGGCGGCTTCCTCGGGCTTCGTAATCTGGTGTTCCAGCGACTGGTAATACGTTCGCTCAAAGGCGATGGACTCGCCCTCCTTCATAATTGGTATCCTGAGCGTGACCCGCACGCTGCCCGCCACGCCCTGCGTCATTTCGATACTGGGTTTGCCCGGTCCGCCGCCCAACAAATCGTTGGGCGTGAAATAGTCGAAAAACTGCTTTTTGAGCGGCAGTAGAAAACCCTTCGAGTCGTCGCCCACTTCGGCGTTCACGTTGCCATCGAAAAATTTTTCCTTGTTAATCGGATAGACGAGCCGAATCAGGTACGGCTCCAGGAAGTCGCTGACCGTCAAGTACGGGTACTGAATCCGCGCGCCGGGCAGGCTGCGTTTTTCCAAGGCCGCCTCGTCGGCGTAGGGTACTTCCACGCCGTGATCCCAGTTGTCATTGACATAGCGCAGCCGCTTGTTGAAATTATTTTGTAACACCAGCGGCGTTGGCCCGGTCAGCGTTTTAGAAGCATTAATGCGGAAATCGCTTTCCCCAATCGAACCCAGAATATCTTCTTTCTTGCGCTTGCGTAACGGAATGCCCAGGACCTCAACGATGTCGCCCGCCTTTCCCGAATCTAGCTCGGAGTAATTGATCTCAAAATCAGCGGGTTTCAGATTCTTGATTTCTTCGTAAAGTGCGTGATTTTTGCGGTCGAGAATTGCTAAGTTCTTATCCAAATAGTCGCTCACTACTTTCATCCGACTGGCCAGCAACGGATTGGCCCGGAACAAGTGGTGTACGTACTTCTGAAAATCGACCTCGCGCTCGTACAGTGGCACGTAGTTGTGGTCGAAAAGGACGTCGTTCTTCGTCAGCTTGATTTGGGCGTGCGTGAGGTCGTTGGCCGTCGGGAAAAACAGCGTGGCGGGAGAGGTGCAGCCAATGATTTTGTGGTTGAATTCCAGAATGTACAGCCGCCGCAGCAGGTCGAAATTATAGGATTCCTTGTCCTGCTGCAGGTACAGTTCCAGCGTTTCGGCCAGGCGGCGGTGCGCGTCAGACGAAGCTTTCATCTTCCCAATTTCGGCGTCCTTATCCCAAACAATTATCCGCAGATTCTCCCGCAGACTGTCACTGTTGAAAATCATTTCGGCCAAATCCAGGGTGTCCGACACCAGCTTCTCGTCCGTGCGGCCCGCCAGTACGTTGCCGTTGCTGTTGGCGGCTTTCAATTCGGGCGTTTTGTTGATGTTGCGAAAAGCCGTTTTCGCCAGGTCAATTCGCGCGAACGGACTCGGAATGGCGGGTGAAAGCGTTTCTCCGCTACCCCCTTCGGGGTCTTTGATGGACTCGATTTCTTTGTCGGAGTAGGCATCGGAAGAAAACCAGTCCTTGCCGCCCCGGTTGGTATGGCCGAATATTTTGCTCATAATCTATTTCTTAAACCCGAATTTCTCGGTCAGGATTTCTTCGGTGGTGTCGTAAAACAACTTAATTATTTTCTGCTCCGCCGAAGGGAACGTCTTGCCCTTAGACTGTTTGCTGAGGCCGTCGTCGTAGTAGGCGTAGTCGACTTTCTTGTCAAACCAGCCCGATTTCACGGTCTTGTCCACTACCAGCGAGTCGATGGTACTATTCATGTTGAAGGGCGTAAACCCGCGCCGATTGGTCGACATTTCTTTCAGCCAGTTACCGAATGAAGCCATGAATTCGGAGAGGTTGGTACGGTAAAACGAATCGCTCAGGAAGGCGCGGTCAATGGTCGGCGCGTCGTTGCTCCACGCCTGTTTTTCGATGGATTCGTTCAGGCGCTCATCCAGGAATTTTTTAAACAAAGCCAACTGCGACAGCCGCAGACTGATTTTGTACTCGGTATTGTCCTCAAAGTCCGAGAACTTAAAATCGGGCGAATCATTCTTCATGCCGAACTCTTTATAGATCGGCTTCACCGCCTTGCCGCCCGCCGATTCCAGGTCGCGGTCGGGCATTTCCAGGAAGTCGATCACCGCCAGCGCCGACACCATTTCGATGAAGTGCGCGTCGTTTTTTTGGCCCTCGTTACCCGCGTCGTTCTTATAAGGCTTACCGCTGTAATCATCATTGATGTAGTACAGCGCGTTCACCGAGTTATTGCCCGTAACGTTATCCTTATAGTAATAAAGCGCGGCCTTCGTCTTGGCGATAAAATCCGATTTCTGAATCGGGCTGTTGGGGTCTTTTTCAATATTGAAATAAGGCAGTACCGTAATCGCGCCAATTTTGGCGTTTTGCAAAAATCCTTTGCCGTCGATGTTGCGGTTGTTCATCGCGTCGCGGATATTTTTCAGGATCGTTGGGAAACCTGCCGCGCCCGTACCGCCAAAGATGGAACTGATGATAAAAATCCGGTCGTCGGCGTTGAAGTTGGAGGCCACTTCCTTGAATTCCTCCGAGTCCTTGAACTGATTCAACACCACGCTACCGATGTTGGGATTGCCCACAAAACCGATGTCCATTTCCACGTCGAGCAGACTCACTTCCTCATCGCGCTTGTTGATGGATTTACCCGAAAACAAAATATCGGCCAGCGCCCGGTTGGGTTCGCTGAGTTGCGCGAAGTCGATGTAGTCCTTGAATTGGGTGTTGGCGACCTCCTGTAAATTGAAGGTGAAGCTCCCCGAAAGGCGGTTTTGTGAGGTCACCAGTTTGTCGAGCGTCGTGATGCGCGTTCCGAAAAAACCACTGTCCGCCCCCGCTCGCTCGGCGATGGCCTGGTAATTTTCCAGCATTCGCGCCGTCCGCTTCAAGTCCTCGTTTGACTTGTGTGGGTCGATGATGATAGGGACGATTTCAAATTCCGTGGGGGAATTTGGTTTTACACCAGCGGCCAGAAGCATGGTCAGGGATTTTAGGACCCTGGAACCGGTGCCACCGATGGCAAATATGAATAAGCGAGCCATTTATTTAGTTGATAGTTGACAGTTAAAGTTGATAGTTGACAGTTAAAAATGAATGTCTTCAATTTCTAATAAAAGATCATCAGTACTGTCAGCTATTTAAATAAATACTTTAAATTATTACCTACTTTCCTGAATACACTTTTGCGTCCTTTGGTTTTGCGTAAAAAATGGCGGGCATTGACTTTTTGCTGAGAGAAACATTTTCAAAAGAGACGCTGTTTCTTACTTCTTTCACTTGCCCGTCTTCGTACTTGTGCCAGCTTAATTTCGTGGGCAGCAAAACATCATCGACTTTGGACCAGTCGCTGTACTCGATCAATCCGAAGCGATCTGATTTTTTATCCGCCCCAAACGTAGCCGTGTAAACGAGCCAGCGCATTTGGTAGGTTTGCGGATCGTAATGAAGGCGATACTCATCTTGCGAAGAAACGCCCGCTGAGCTTTCGAAATTTATTTTTACACCCGGATAATTCTTACCTTCCACGATCAGATCAGGTACTTCGCCGTAATGTATCCCGTTGTCAGCCAGGACAAAAGGCATGGCGTAGAAGTAAAACATTAGATTGTGCATGAAGTAGGGATTCCCTTTGTAATCCCCATTTTTATCCATTGCCCAGGCCTCGTTGCCATCAAAACCCATATCGACTTTGGAAGAGGTTATTTTATCCTTCCGGGAATCTAAGTCAACCGTATGCGTTTCCCGCGCCTCAGGCTTGGCTATTTCAAAACTTAGGGTTTTCTCGCTTTTCCATTTCGTCAGTCCTCCGTGCGCATTCAAAACTTTTGTAAATTCTTTGGGGTAATCATCGGTCGATTTTTCAGAACTTTGGACAAAAGAAAAAAGCAACGCTAACGGAAATACAATCAGTAATTTTTTCATTTTTATAATTTAACTTATTGCAGGGAAGCCGACCTGTAAAGTGTTAGCTTTCATCACTCATCACTCATCACTCATCACTCATCACTTTTTTACGGCTTCCAAAAAGTCGTATGCCGGCAATTTGTGCTTTTTGACCTCAATACCGGAATACTACTGATGATAATCAGTAAAATCAAACTCCACAGCGCGTTGGAAAAGCCGAAGCCTACGCAGTCCGAGATGTTCAATTTCAGTTGGTTGCAGAAATCTCCGTCCTGAATGTCGTTGTAGGGGATGCCGAAGGCGATGAGGAAATTCAGCAGGACCAAGCCGAGGGCAAAAAGCCACCAGTGTTTTGCTTTGTTGTAGCGCGAGCTATCGATGATGTAGTATTGCAGCCCAAAAGCGAAGATCGTCGAAACGACCATAATCCAGCCAATGTAGCTGAACCAGGGCGTGGCGATATAGTCGGTGCAGGTCACATCGAAGCCGCGCAGGTGGTCGCCCATGTCTTTGGAAAAGAATGGAATCAGGCCAAACCACTCGTATATTTTTGCAAATACTTCTTGCATGGCGATTATTTTTTTATGGTTAGAGGGATGGTGTACAAAGGGTTGGCTTGTGATCTTGGATAAAAGGCATCGCTTACGCCTTCTACCAAATAGCTAAAACCAAAAGTTTTGCTGGTTTCGTTGGCGGCGGTTTCAATTTGGGTATCGTCTTCCGAACTGGTGGAATACACCCAGTTCGGTACTTTGCCAATGACATCGATGGTCAGTTTTTCATCTTTTAAATCCGTCGTGCGCAAAGTCAGAACGTGGGTGAAGCTGTTGAGCGAAACGTCGTTTCGGTCGGCGATGGATTTGGCTTTTAAGCTGTATTTTGCGTCGCTGATTTTGTAATTGGTGCTGTCCAGAAAATAGCTTTCATCCTGCATTCCCTTCGCAAAATTCGCCGCCAAACTGAACTCGAAAACGCCTTTGTTGCGGTCATCGCGGGCAGCCTGCGCGTCGGTGATGACGCCCTTCATTAGTGATTTGGCGTCGAAACTACCGATTTTCGGGCTGTACAGAATTTTGAAAGGCGGCTGCACGGCTTCGCTCGCGGGCTGAATCACCAGTTTGTTGGTAAAGCCGTTGCGCGTCTGCGCTAAAATCCTGGAATCCAGCACACTTTGGATTTGCGCGGCGGTACCGATCAGCCAAACGTAGTAAGGCCGCTCGGTGGTAAGACGAGCGTGGGGCTTGTCGTTACGGTCGTAGTAGGTACCCTCAAACTGCGCCTGCCCTTGCAGAATGGCCACTGAAAGATTGGGGTTGTTGCGTCGCGCGGCTACGAATTCACTGCGAATTTGGGAACGTTGGCCTTCCAGGTACCGCACCGCGTCTTTGCCGCCGGGCGAAAAAACAAAGTCAGAAACCAGCACCGAAAGTTCACCGGATTTTTGCTGATCGAGGATTTGACTCAGGATTTCGCCGATGTCCGAACTACCCCGCTTGCCGCCCTGCGTTTTGAAATTACCGCGATTCAGGTTTTGTTGGAAACTCCTCACGTCAGCTTCGGAAGCCGCCGCCTTGACCGGAAGGATGGTCGAGTTGATGTAGTTGAGATTCAGGCTGTCCGTGGCCGGAAAGTTCTTCAGGTTAGTCAGCAGGTCATTCATCGCCGCCTTGAACGCCGTTGAGTTGGCATCGACATAGCCATCCATACTGGCTGAGTTTTCCAAAAACACGTTAACGTTGAAGTTGCTGGCGTTGGAAGTACCCGCGCCGGGTTGCCAGATGTCGGCCAGATCGATGCTGACGCCTTTGGCATTGAGGTACTTTTTCAGGTAGGCAGCGACCTTGGCGTGCTCCACTTCGCCACTTTCATTTCTGAACGTCTGAAAACGTCGGTCGTCCGAACTTTCGAGGCCTATGACCAGGCTTTCGTATTCCCCCTGATCGATGTGTTGATCGTTCTTGCCAAAATCAAGGGCTTGAGCTTGGAAAGTATCGAAATCGTAGTCTTTGTCTTCTTCGCCGCCGCAGCCTTGCAACAGGAATATCAAAGTCAAGGGAATTATAGTGAATAAGATCGTGAGGGGAGCTTTCTTCATTTGCATCAATTTTTGCCCCTAATATAGGAGGCTGAAACGGCTTTCGGATAAATTATTTGTTCAAAAGACCAATACGCGGCTGAGTGGCTCACCGCTCGGGTCGTTTCTGGACTTTATTTGAAACGTTGCGGTGGGCGGGTTATTCTAACGAGTCAAAAATCCGCCTAGCCGTCCACGAAAAAAGCCCGACCACATCGTGACCGGGCTTCTTCAAAAAATGTCCAATTTTACACCTCCTCCGACAGTAGCTTTATCTTCTCCAAAGCCCGCCCCCAGGCTACCGACATGGAATCGAAGTATTCCGGCATGATATCCGATTTTATGTTGAGTTGGGTGTGAGCTCCCCCGTCGGTTAGCAGGTATGTCTCCTCGCCACCTTTCACGCTCATGGCGTCTTCACTGGTATAATCTTCTTCGCCGCCGAAAACAACGCCTTGGTACTCAACCGAAAGCATCTGGTTGGGCTGGTTGACCAGCACTTCTCCCACCAAACCTCCACCGCTCAAATCGGTGAAGAGCACTTTGCTGCCTTCTTCCCAAGTGGTGTCGGGCCTGGCACCCAAGCTGAACTCACCGTACCAGCGCGGGGTGAAACGATCGTCGGTCAGTATTTCCCACACCTTCTTCCTGGAAGCGGCAATCTCAATCGCCTTTTCAATGGTTTTGCGTTTCATCGCTGACTGTATTAACATGATAAGTTGAAAGTTTCTGTACGTTGATAAAGTAGGTAATGAAGTGGGGAATGTCGGAAAGTTGTCGTCGGACTATTGCAATTATGTTATACTGAAGGGCGAATTACGGCATTTATGTAATATAAAAAAAATATATGACAATATTGTGTGCTATTTATTGTAGTCCTCCCATTCATCGATGTCGGTGAGCGGTTCGAGCAGCGCGTAGCTTATATTATTCTGTGTCAGAACCGCCTTGGTTTCTTCCATAAGTTCAGGCTGGCTCCACGGCATACCGTCAAATATTCCTTCGTGTAAAAGACTCATGCCCAATAAGTAGTAGCCACCGTCCGTCGAGGGGCCGAGTACTACATCGTGTTCTTGAAGTTGTTGAAAGGCTTCCTGCAAGTGCTGGGGTTTCAGATCTAAACAGTCGCTGCCGATGATGACGACCCGATCGGCACCGAGCGCGAACTGCTCCCGAAAGGCCTGCTTCATGCGGTCGCCAAGGTCGCCGTCCTGCGGTTGAATGGCTTTTTGCCAGCCGTTCCAGAGGTCATTGTCGTTTATAAAATCGCCGTAATAAACCGTTTTAGCGTAGTCCGCAACGGGCAGCGTTTCGACCACCTCATGGGTATATTGCAGGAGTTCGCGGTAGATTTCTACCGCCTTGGCGTGTCCGACAGTCTTGGCGATGCGGGTTTTCACCTCGCCTTCGATGGGGTTTTTTACAAAAATAATCAGGGCGGGGAGCATAATTCGTAGTTTTGCGTTTTAGCGATCAGGAAAACAACAACACGATTTATGTCTAAAAAGATTATTTTCTCCGAAAAAGCCCCCGCGCCCATTGGTCCCTATAGCCAGGCCGTTATGGTAAACGACACACTCTATGTCTCAGGCCAAATCGCCTTCGACGAATCGCAGGGCGGGGATGTCAAGACGGAAGCCAAACAGGTGATGGAAAATATTGGCCACATCCTCGCCGCCGCCGGACTGACTTACGCCCATATCGTCAAGTCAAGCATCTTCCTAAAAAACATGGACGACTTCGCGCTGGTTAATGAGGTGTACGGCTCTTACTTCGAGAGCGAGCCGCCCGCCCGCGAAACCGTGCAAGTAGCGAAATTGCCAAAGGATGTGAACGTGGAGATTTCTGTGATAGCGGTTATTTAATTGATAATGCGGGGACGCTGCGGCATACCGACCCCGCGGCAACAGTGGACAGTTGATAATGAAAGACAGTACAGTACGCGTGCGATTTGCGCCTAGTCCTACGGGACCGCTTCATGCGGGCGGGGTGCGCACGGCGCTCTATAATTACCTTTTTGCCCGGCAGACGGGCGGACAGATGCTGCTGCGCATCGAGGATACCGATCAGGCGCGTTACGTGCCGGGCGCGGAAGCCTACATTCTGGAAGCCCTGGCGTGGCTGGGGATTTCTATCGACGAGGGGCCGAATGTGGGCGGACCACACGCGCCTTATCGGCAATCGGAACGCAAGGAAATATACCGTGAATACGCCGAGAAATTGGTGTTCGAGGGTAAAGCTTACTATGCCTTCGACACGCCCGAGGAACTGGACGCCATGCGCAAGCGGCTGGAAGAAGCGAAAGTACCCGCCGCGCAGTACAACGCCATCACGCGGTTGCAGATGACCAACTCGATAACACTGCCCATTGGCGAAACTAAGAAACGCCTCGAGAGTGGTGAGCCGTACGTGATCCGTATGCAGGTGCAACCCAAGGACGACATTCGTTTCAATGACCTCATTCGGGGCTGGGTGGTGGTGCATTCGTCGCAGATCGACGACAAGGTTCTGCTCAAATCCGACGGCATGCCGACTTACCACCTGGCCAATATCGTGGACGATCATTTAATGGGCATCACCCACGTCATTCGCGGCGAAGAGTGGCTGCCCTCGGCCCCGATGCACGTGCTGCTGTACCGTTATTTGGGTTGGGAAGCGACCATGCCGCAATTCGCGCATTTGCCTTTGTTGCTAAAACCAGATGGTAACGGCAAACTCTCCAAGCGCGACGCCGACTTGGGTGGTTTTCCAATTTTCCCGTTGCAATGGACTGACCCGAAAACGGGCGAAGTAGCCAAAGGCTTCCGTGAGGAAGGCTATTATCCCGAAGCTACCGCCAATTTCCTGGCGCTGTTGGGTTGGAATCCCGGTACGGAGCAGGAGATTTTCTCGATGAACGAATTGATTGAGGCATTCAGCTTCGAGCGCGTCCACAAGTCGGGGGCGAAATTCGATGTTCAGAAAGGAATGTGGTTCAATCAGCAGTACCTAAAGGAAAAGGACGACCGGACGATGGCCGCGCAGGTCCAGCCACTTTTTGCCAAGAAGGGCATTGAAATTTCCGACGAGCAGGCAATTCAAATTGTGCATCTGCTGAAAGACCGCGTTCATTTTGTTCACGAGATTGTGGATGAATCGGCCTTTCTTTTCTCGGCCCCGGAAAGCTACGATCAGGACATCGTGAGCAAGAAATGGAACGACGAGGCGCAGCGGGGCATCGCCTCCTTCGCCGACGCTTTGGCCTCCTACGACGGTAAGTTTTTGGCCGAAAACATCAAATACACTTTGGCCGAAACAATGGAAGCGGCGGGTATCAAAATGGGAAAAATCATGCAAGCCCTGCGATTGGCCATCACGGGTTCTGGCACGGGGCCCGACCTGATGGTGACAATGGAAATTCTGGGTAAGGCAGAGGTCGTTCGTCGCTTGCGGCGAGCGGTGGAGGTACTGTAAACCGCTCCTTTCATCCATCCGAAACTACCAACGAAAGGCCCATACATACCGTTTACTAGAAGAACCTTGTCATTTCCGGCGAGGTTCTTTACATTGGTAGCCGTTAGGCTTTGGGCGGTCTGCTTACCATTGAGCAATTTAGAAAGGCAAAAGTACCTTGCCATTGCACTCATGGAGCCTAACAACGCCACATGGCACCCTGCTAACACCTAATAAACCAACACCTAAAAAATGGCAAAGAAAAAACAACCCGATCCCAACGAGCCGGAAGGCGAAAAGCCCCGCGTTCATAAAGACCTCGAAGGCTTCGACATTCAGATCAACTCCTTCGGCGAAATTACCACGAGTTTCGACATGGACCGCGTCAACGAGTTTCTGAATAAGAACGTGGATGACAAAAAACTCCGCGACCGCGAAGATATTCCGGGAAGAAAGAACCGCAAGAAAAAGCAGAAGTCGGAGGAGGAAGAATAGGGAAGGACGTTGAATTGTATAATCGTTGAATTGTTAAACAAAAGTACCAGATTCACTAACCCCTCAAACGCAACAAAATGACTTCACACGAAATAGACTACAAAATCATTGGCGAGGACATTCAGGTAGTGGAGGTCGAACTCGATCCCAACGAAACCGTGATCGCCGAAGCCGGAGCCATGCTCTACATGGAGGACGGCATTCAGTTTGAAACCAAAATGGGCGATGGCTCCGAGGCCAACCAAAGC
Organism: Cytophagales bacterium; assembly: GCA_038235275.1. Taxonomy (GTDB): domain Bacteria; phylum Bacteroidota; class Bacteroidia; order Cytophagales; family Spirosomataceae; genus Persicitalea. The sequence continues at coordinate 24,536 of JBBSUC010000028.1, forward strand.
ATTATGGGCAAGATTTTCCAGGCGGGCACGCGGCTTATCACCGGAGAGTCACTTTTCATGACGCACTTCACCAATCGGGGCGTCGGCAAGCGCAAAGTCGCTTTCGCGGCACCTTATCCCGGTACGATCATGCCGATTGACCTCAGCAAAATTCCCGGCAACGAACTCATTGTGCAGAAGGACGGCTTCTTGTGCGCGGCTTTGGGAACAAGTATGAAAATCCACTTCAACCAGCGCATTGGTTCCGGCTTGTTCGGGGGCGAGGGCTTTATCCTGCAAAAACTGCGTGGCGACGGCATGGCTTTCGTGCACGCGGGCGGTGTGATGATGGAGCGGCAACTCAACAACGAGATGCTGCGCGTGGACACGGGTTGCGTCGTCGGCTTTGAGCCAAGCATCAGCTTCGATATTCAACGGGCGGGCGGCCTCAAGTCGATGGTATTCGGCGGTGAGGGTATGTTCCTGGCCACGCTGCGCGGTACTGGGAAAGTATATCTGCAATCTATGCCAATCTCGAAACTCATCGACCGTCTGTCACCTCGTGGTGGCAACACCAATAAGGAAGGCGGCTCCGTTCTGGGTGGTTTGGGCAATTTGTTTGAAGGCTAAGAAAACCGCCTGTCCTGTCAAAAGCAGGATTCCTCCCGTAAACATCCAGGAAAGTCAGGTTTTCTTCGTAAATTGAAAACGCATTTGTTTGCCAAGCGGGAGCCTTCCGAAGTGGAGGCTCTCGCTTCTTATTTTTTCTAATTAACCTACTATAAATATGTTTTTTATTGTCATCGGCCTGCTCCTTTTGGTGGCGGGCTTTGCTATCAATACGCCTTCGATGCCCGTTTCGCAATATTCGCGGCCCGTCAAAATCGCGGGTATCGTCATCGCCCTGGTTGGCGCTCTCACGGCCAGCATTCGGCAGATTGACGCCGGTACCATCGGCGTGCAGTCGCTGTTTGGGAAAGTTAACTCCAATACCCTGGAGAATGGCCTGAACTTTGTCAACCCACTGGTGGATGTTGCTATTTTCGACACCAAGACCCAGAACTACACTATGTCGGCCTCGGCCGCCGAAGGCGATCAGGTGGGCGACGACGCCATACGGGTGCTGTCCGCCGACGGGCTGGAGGTAGTCATTGACCTCACGGTTTTGTACAAAATCCTGCCTAGCGAGGCCCCGAATATTTATAAGGAAATCGGCCGCGACTATAAGGACAAGATTGTGCGGCCCGTCACCCGGACGCGTATTCGCGACAATGCCGTTTACTACGATGCTGTGTCGCTCTATTCCAAGAAGCGCGACGAGTTTCAGGATCGGATATACAAGACCATCGCCAAGGATTTCAAAGACCGGGGCCTAATTCTAGAGCAACTTCTGATTAGGAATATCAACCTCCCCGAATCGGTCAAGAAGACCATCGAGTCGAAGATAAACGCCGAGCAGGATGCGCAGAAGATGGAGTTTGTCCTCCAAAAAGAAAAGCAGGAAGCCGAGCGCAAGCGTGTCGAGGCCAAGGGTATCTCCGACTACCAGACGATCATCGCCAGCAGCCTGACCGACCGTCAGTTGCAATACGAAATGATCAATGCCCAGAAAGAACTGGCTAAATCGCCAAATTCCAAAATCGTCATCATGGGCGGTGGCAAAGGTGGCGTGCCGTTTATTTTGAATGACAAGTAAGATAGAATCCACAGGATGAAAAGGGAGCCGACGGTAGTTGGCTCCCTTTTTTTATTTACTTTCGGTTTTGATAAAACTTAATCCATACCCGTTCGTAATCTGCTCGATAGCTTAGTTTTATACCTTAAATTTTCCTTAAAATAATCCTAAAAGAAAAATCTGTTTGTAGTTTTGTGCAAAGATTGAGAACGCAACCAGGTGCGCTTTTCACCAAGCCGCACTACACACCTTTTGCTTAGGATGAAAATACTAAAGAACAGCCGATTCATTCTGGGCCTTTACGCATTGATTGGGCTGATCGTGGGAATTCAGAAGTACCTGTTGGGGCCGGACCGCTACAACAACTTCACTATTTTTCAACATTCCGTCTATCACTTTTTCGACCACCTTAATCCCTACCCGGAATACCCGAAAGAATACTCTGACGTATTTCTGTACAATCCCTCCTTTGTCATTTTATTCATTCCCTTCGCTTATTTACCCACTTTTTTGGGAATGGCCCTCTGGCCCATGTTCACGGCGGTAGTCTTTTTTCTGGGAGTCGATACCCTGCCTTTTCCGCAAAAATCAAAACTCTTACTCTTCTACCTCATCATTCCTGAGTTGGTGACTTCGGTCAGCAACCTACAGACCAACCCGCTCATCGCCGCTTTCGTGGTGCTTGCCTTCACATTGTTAGAAAAGGGCGAATATGCCAAAGCAGCCGTTTTCCCGCCGCTGGGTTTTTTCATTAAGGGTTACGGAGCCGTGGCGGGCGTATTTTTTTTATTGAAAAATCCCAAAATAGAAACCTTTGCCTGGCTGGCTTTATTTTTTGTGGCCCTCGGCGCACTGCCCTTACTTTTTTACTCCTGGACCGAATTCATCACCCTCTATCAGCAATGGTTCGTCTCGCTCAGTGACGACTACTCGATCAATACCGGGCTATCGCTGATGGGTGTGGTTCGCAGCTTGATCTATCCCGAGGCTTCCATTCCGCTCATGCAAGGGTTGGGAGTCGCTTGCTTGCTGGTGACGCTGGGCCTGATCGTTTACCGGAAGAACTACGAAGAAGTGAAATTTCAATTTCTGGCTTACGTCATGATTTGGGTAATCATCTTCAATCAAGCCGCCGAATCGGCCACTTACATTATCGCCGCCACGGGCGTTTTCGTCTGGTATATTAGTTCGGAAAAGACGCGTCTTAACCTGGGACTGTTCGTCTTTTTCATGCTGCTCACGGTGCTCTCGATGTCGGACGTGATGCCACGTTACGTTCGCGTCAACTATGTGCAGCCCTACAACCTCAAAGCGCTCCCCTGCATCCTGATCTGGTTGAGAATCCAGTGGATCCTTTTCACCACCACCACCCATAAGCCACTGGCCGCCACCGATGGAAACGAACTGCGATCTAACGATCCTATTGCCTATCTATAATCCACCGGCGGGTTGGTCTGATCGGGTGAAAAAATCACTCGAAATTCTTTTTCCGCTTTTTGATGGGTTAGAAGTCCAAGTCATGCTGGTTAACGATGGCTCTCGCACTGATTTAAGGGAAGAGGTGGCGAATTTGATGGCTTGGTGCGACAAAATCCGATACGTGTTCTACCCCCGCAATCAGGGCAAAGGTTTTGCTTTGCGCACGGGTCTGAGAGAGGCGGATTCCGACTACTATGTCTACACAGATTGGGACTTTCCTTTTGGCGAGGAGCCGGTACACGAAGCGTATCGGCTGTTGAAAGAACAGAACGTCGATCTGGTAATTGGGGTGCGATCGAAGAACTACTTCGCCTCGCTGCCGCTTTTTCGAAAGGTTATTTCTCAGGGACTACGCGTACTTAATTTTTTCGTCCTCAAGTTCAACTATGTGGACACACAGGCCGGAATGAAGGGGTTGAGTAACAGGGCGCGGGAAGTTTTTCTGAACAATAAAACGAAAAGCTTTATTTTCGAACTTGAATTCGTCCGGGCTTGCTTCCGCCGCCGCCTGAACATTTCGTACTTGTCAGTGAACCACAAATCGGACATTTCGTTCAGCAATTTTGGGGTCAAGACCGTTTCTCGGGAAATGGCGGTGCTGATGCGACTCATCTTTACCTGATCATGAACCGTAAAATTCTGCTGACTTTCGATTTAGAAGAATTCGACTTGCCCGAGGAATACGGCGTTGCCATCAGCAAAGAAAAACAATTGGCTGTGTCGGCACGAGGACTGGAAAACTTGCTCGGCGTGCTGCGGGCGCAAAAAGTAAATGCTACGTTTTTCACCACCGCTTACTACGCTGAAAATAACCCGCAACAAATGCGCGAACTGGTGGCGGAAGGCCACGAAATCGCTTCGCACCTTTACTACCACTCTGACTACGATCCCAAACACCTCCAAAAATCAAGGGAAAAACTTAGAAAAATCACGGGCCAGGAAATCAGCGGATTTCGCTCACCCCGACTGCGACATATGGACCCCAAACTCATCAAAGCCGCTGGTTATCATTACCATTCCTCCTTGAATCCCACTTATTTGCCGGGCCGTTACAACAATTTGAACAAACCGCGAACGCTCTTCAGGGATGTGGAGAATGAACTGTTAGTCCTGCCTTTCTCGGTATCGCCCGTGATCAGATTCCCTTTGTTCTGGCTGAGTTTCAAAAATCTGAATCCTCAATTTTACCTAACCCTCTGCCGCCAGGCTTTACGAAAGGATGGCTACCTGCACTTGTACTTTCACCCCTGGGAATTCACCGCGCTGGACGAATTCTCAATCCCCCGGTACATCAAAAACCGCTCCGGCGAAAAACTGACCAGCCAGTTAGATCAATTGATTCAAAGGATGAAAAGCGGAGGGGAATTCGAGACGATTTCCCGTTTTCTGGAAGAGAGAGGTTTGTAGAAGAGTTGAATTTTTTAGGTAGGGAACGGCGGGGTACCCCGAGGCGAGCGCCCGCCCGGCTTGCTCGTGATGAGTCACTTCTTTTCTTTTCGTGCCTTTTTCTCCTTATTTCCCCAAGTACGCCGCCAAGCCCGCCAAATCATCTGTCCCAATATAGTCCACACCGAGTTCTTTCAAAGTGCGATAACCAAGAGGCGTGTTTGGGGTCGCCCAAAGGCGCACCAATCTCTTTTGCGTGTGTTGCAGTTGGACGAAGGTTTCGATGCGGCGTCGGATTTCCTGGTCTAGCGGTTGCTTCCCATCCCAGTACTTACCAAAACTGAGCATGCTGCTGCTTACGAGAACTAAGTAGGCGGAGGCATTTTTTGGATAAATCAAATCCTTCCGCCCATCGAAAGTAAAAAGTTTGTCCTGGGCAAACATCTCCTCGGGCGGTGGCATTTCACCACTGATAACCATCCTGACATGCCGCAGTTCTTTGCGGTGAGGAGCGAACAGCTTTTGCAGAGCAACCAGCGTGGCCGGACCAGTATTCTTGATGTCGATCAGCAGTTGCAGGTCCTTGCGTTGCGGATAAGGAAAGCCCTTGTTTTCGTTAATTTTTTGCAAAAGCGGTTCCAAATAAAGCGCCAGTAAAGTGCGTTCGGGTTTGATGTCTTCCAGGTTGTGGGCAACGTACAGGACACCGTTCTGCAAAAAAACGTCCGCTTCGATGGAGCCGAAGCCCAACTCGTAGGCCGCGTAGAAGGGCCGTTTCTGTTCGTAGTCGTTGTGCGAATGCGCGTTAGCGGTCGTGTAAGCGACGGGTTGTGCTTGCGGTGAGAAGGAAAAACCCAGAACCAGCCAAGTGAGCAGAAAAACCGCCGTGTAACGAATTCTTTGCCTGGAAAAAATAGGGAGTGGCGTCATTTTATGAAGGAGTTTATTTCAAATAAGCAGAAATAGAAAACATTGAACCATAATTGCCTACTTTCCAGCAAGTTTACTAAATTGAGGGAAATTATAGCGATTATCCGGGAAAGCGTACATTTTTTTGCAAAATGAGAACGAAAGCAACCACTTCGATGATGTGCGCGTACTACCATTATAAAAGCCCCAAGCATGTCCGAGCATAACTCCGCCGCTATACTTGAACTGCTCGACGGATGCTTAAAAGGAAACCGTCGTAGCCAGGAATTGCTTTACAAGCAATTTTATGGCTATGCTATGAAGCTCTGTATGAGGTACGCTCGTAATCAGGAAGAGGCGAAAGAAATCTTAAATGACGGTTTTTTCAAGGTGTTCACAAAACTGGATACCTTCGATAAAAAGCGTTCCTTCAAAACCTGGATGGGACGGGTGATGATCAACACGGCTCTGGACCAATATCGTCGTGAGGCCAAGCATCAAGTTTATGAAGATATCCGCTCGGCGGAAAACGTGGTGGCGGTCGACGAGACGGCCGTAAGCCGGATGGCCCACCAGGAATTGCTCGAACTGGTACAGCAACTGCCGCCCGCCTACCGCACGGTGTTTGGCCTGGCGGTGTTGGATGGCTACACGCACGAAGAGATTGCCGATGAACTGGAAATTTCAGTAGGAGCGTCGAAGTCCAACCTATCACGAGCACGGGGAAAATTGCGAGAAATGTTAGCACAAAAAAGCATGGACGAATATGAAAGAGTGGTCCGATGATCAACTGGACGAACTCTTCCGTAAATCTGCCGAAGAGTTTGAACCCGTTTACCAGCCCAATGACTGGAACGACCTGAGCCGCCGCCTCGACGAGGCCGACGGCGTAACGGGTGGCGGCGGCTGGCTGAAAAGCACCGCCCCCTGGCTGGCGGGTGTGTTACTGCTCCTTTTAGGAGGATTCGGTGCGTATTACTATAATAGTGAGGGTGATAACACCCAGGAATTTAATGATAAGACAGTCCTGTCGGCCACTGGTATGCCGGCCACCGAAGAACCTGTTTCAGCCCAACCCGCTCCGGGAAGAAGCGGCCACGAATCGGCTAATAAGTCGGAAGTGGTGACTGCCGGAAACTTAAATAAAAGTGAAACGGGTGAGGCTGACAAAAATGAAACACCGAGCCAGCAAAAAATAGCAAGAAATGTAAGGGAGGCGCAGAAATTTGTGGCAGCACGAGAAGTTGCTCAGAAAATAAAAGAATTGCCCCGGAACCCGGCGAGCGTAAGCGGAGTGCGCAAACCAGCTGATCCTGACGGGAAAAGGGGCGAAGGGGCAATTCTTTTATCTAAAAAAACAGCGACCGCAAAGTTAGAGGAAAATTCTGGTGGCAGCGAAATCAGATCGACTCTATCGGTTGAAAACCTATTAGTTGTAAAGGCTGGGCAGAACGAGAATGTCAAAATAGAAGCCTCCAATGGCACTGTTTCAGAGAAATCGCTGCCTGTTTCACTTCGGGATGAATGGCCCGCTCTGAGCGAACTTTCATTGCGGGGAACATTTCAAGAAAGTGATGGTTTGGCTTATCCCGCGATTACCTACAAAGCAACCAAAGAAGTCGATGCTCCTATATCCAGGCAAGCGACTGCCCATGCGCCGCTATGGTCGGTCAGGATTGGCATAGCACCAGACCTAAGCATGGTCAGGGTGTCGGAGATGATGAAGTCCATGCGTCCCGGCCCTTCGGCTTCCCTACTGGTAGACTTCAACATGAGCGCTCACTGGGCCTTGCAGACGGGCGTCATCCACAGCCTGAAAACCTACAACGCGCAGTTTGGAGACTATAACGGCTCCGAACAGTGGGGCAACGACCCGATGCCTACCAATATAGATGGAGATGTCAGGGTGTTTGAACTCCCCCTGAATCTGCGCTATGATTTCGGTTATGATCTTAGCCCCAGGCAAAAGTGTCTCTGGTTTCTCGGTGCGGGCGTATCGTCCTACAAAATGCAGCGCGAGACTTACACTTACAACTACAATAGTTATAGCCCCGGTCAGAAGCGCCCACCCAAAGAAATGGACAGCGGCACAGGCTGGTACTTTCTGAGCCACGCCAATGTTTCGGTGGGCTACGAACACCGCCTGACCGATCGGCTTTCCATCATAGCCGAGCCTTATCTGCGGGTGCCGCTGCGGGGGGTTGGCTGGGGCAAGGTCAACCTGTTTTCGGCTGGTGTGTGGTTCTCAGCCCGCTACACGCCTGTTTTCAGGAAGTGAGGAAATATGAGCTGGCTGACAACTTCATTTATGTTTTGTCGTTGGTTTCTTTCAAAACGATAAAAGCAGCAAAGCTATGGAAGTACAGGAAAAGCAAAATTTAAAACGCGGCGAGTTCTTACGCAGTCTGGGCCTGAGCACTTCGGCTCTGATGGCTTTTTACTGCTTGGGAACCGGGCTGAGTTCTTGTGGCAAAGACGACGGCCCCGCGCCCATTCCGATGCCTCCCGGCGGCTCGGCGGGCGTGACAGGTGCCACCAAGGGAAGTAGCATCGACTTCAATGTGAACCTGACTTCAAAAGATTACATAGACTTGAAGACCGTGGGACAATTCGCCTACATCGGAGACACTATTGTCATCGCCACTGCCAACAAAAAATACGTGGCCTTATCAAAAGCATGTACGCATCAAGGTACGGACGTAAAATATCGTGAAGCCGACATGGACATCAGATGCCCTAATCACGGTTCAGAATTCAAATTGGATGGCTCGGTGCAGAAAGGCCCGGCGGCCTCGCCGTTGACGGTTTTCAAAACTACATTGAGCGCTAACGGCGATTCTTTGAATGTGAAAGCGTGATTTTTTGGCATCCCGCCCAAATCCAATTAAATTTATGGCCGGATCGCCGAAACGTCGAAAAAAACGCTGCCATGAAACCAAATTCACTTGACGAACTAATCAACGGCAGCTTGCTGCACCAGTCAGTAACCGAGCGGCTGGACACCACCGAGGCCAGTTCGGTGGCCCTGGACAACGAATTGCTGGAACTGATCTTCGACCTTTACGATGACGACCGCGACTTTCCTTATCAGAAAATAAGGAAGTTTTCCATAGGCGAAATCCTGACGTACTTACAGGCGACGCACCGCTATTACCTTACCAAAAAGCTCCCCGAAATCGAGCAGTCCCTGCTGCATATTTTCAGTCGCTACGGCAAGACGCACGAACTGCTGGCCGAACTCTGCTTTTTCTTCAACGATTACAAAAACGACCTGATCGAACACGTCAAGATGGAGGAGCGGGAATTCTTCCCTTACATCAAGCGACTCGTGAAAGCCGCGCAGGGCGAGTTGACCGAACAGGAAGTTACCCAATTACTCGCCACGGCTTCGATTGCCCAGTTTACTGACCACCACGATTCCATCGAGGACGAATTGAAGGAAGTGAGTATCATCATCAAGCGGTACTCCGAGTACGAAACCACGCCGCTGCCCTACCGCGTTTTTCTCAATCAGGTTGAACTCTTTGAGTTGGAACTCCGCAAGCACGCCATCATCGAGGACCACGTGCTGGTACCGATGGCGGAGGAGTTAGAAAAAAAATTGCGCGGCCAATAGACCGCGCAATTTTTAATAGCCAACTTTTCCAATTTCCTACATTTTCTTACTGTAAAGATCCTTTACTTCGCTGTCCGAAAGCGCCTTAGTATAAACCCGAAATTGGTCCAGGGCACCCTGATAGTGCTTCATCCAGGTGTCGGGAGTACCATTAATACCCGCTTGCTGCTGAAATCCCCCAATAACGAATTTAGAGGCATTATTAAATTTGAGCGGCCCGAGCGGTTCAGGTATTTCTTTTGGATCGTCAGGATTTTTCTTGGGTTTTACTCGATTGGTTACGGTGGCATCCAGTGCTAACTTATTGCCATCCAGATAGGTGGCAAACGTAGAAGTAGCGGCGTCGTAAGTAAAGGCCACGTGCTTCCATTTACCATAAGCGTCGGGCCAGCGATTGAGACCATTGGCATTTTTGCCGTTGCCATTGAACTCCACCCAGTTGCCCGCGAAATTGAACTTCACCAGCATGGAGTCGTTCTTGGCCGCACCGTCGATCAGCATGAAAGTATTACCCCAGAAATCGTCGGTGCGGGGTAGCACGAATACCGTCTGCGCCCCGCCATCGCGGACATCGAGTTTCATCCAGAAAGCGAAGGTAAAGCTGTCCATCGTGGCCAGCTTCCCCGCCGTATTGTATACGACCTGTCCCGTAGCGGAACCCTTGTAGGCTTTGCCGCTCACGCCGTCGATGTAAGAAACGCCGGTTGCAGTTCCTCTTGCGCCCAGAATACTGTCCACAGGCGTTCCCTCGAAGGCAAAAAACCGCTGTAGGGGGCCATTCAGGCTGGGGTCGTCATCAGAAATGTAATCAAAATCAGGTCGCACCATATTCTGGCACGAAAAGCCAATCACTGCGATCAGGATAAAGAGAATGTTAGTAGTTTTCATAAGTGTAATGTTCTTTCGGGTTGACCCCATAAAATTTTAATATTCGGAATTCTGCACCAACACGCCTTTAGACTTGTCGATTTCACCCTGTGGGATGGGCAGGTAGCGGTTGCGGGACTGGTAGCCGAGGGGGCGCAGTACCTCGTCGGCAATGCCCCAGCGCACCAGATCGAAAAAGCGCTCGTTTTCCATGCCCAACTCCACGCGTCGCTCGTGGCGGATGATCTCGCGCAATTTAGCCTGATCTGTCGCGGCTATCTTGGGTAGCACGGCGGCATTGCCTGCCCGCGCCCTGCCGCGAACCATCTCCAGCCAGCCGAGCGCGTCGGTGGTGTTTTGGTCGCCGCCTAGTTCGTTGGCGGCCTCGGCGGCCCATAGCAGCACATCGGCGTAACGGATCACGCGCATATCCATCCATTGGCCAAAACGGCTATTTTTGGCCGCGCGATCCGCCGGATTAGTGTAAATTTTCTTATTCCAATATGGCCGGGGAACACTGGCTGTGGCGGGCGGGATATTCTCGTTAAAAGGCGCATTGACCTGCCCGGAGTACAGTAAAGTAGCATCCTTACGAGGATCGCCCTTTTCAAAAGCATTGGCCAGTGAATCGGTAGGTGTGTTCCAGCCCCAACCCAAGTCAAAAGTACCCGAACCACGAATCCCCTGTACCTGGGCGTACTGAATGCCCAGCCCGGTTTGCGAAATGTCGTAATAAGCCTGAATCTCGAAGATAGATTCGGGGTTATTTTCACCGGCTTCACGGAAGATGCTGCTGTAATCCTGCACCAAACTGTAACTGCCCGAGTTTATAACCTGCTTGGCCGAAGCTAAGGCGCTGGCCCAGTTTTTCCGCCACATAAACGTTTTGGCCTGCAACGCCTGCGCGGCACCCTTGGTCAGGCGACCTTTGTATTGGCTACCCCAAGTCGCGGGCAGGGCGGCAGAAGCAGCCTGCAAGTCGCTGTCGATTAAGGTAAATATCGCGGCGGTCGGCGACTTGGGTACATTGGCCTGAGCGGCATTGGTCACCTTAAAGTCGATCTTGGGAACTTCGCCGTAGGTGCGCACAAGGTTGAAATAAGCATAGGCCCGCATGAACTTAGCTTCGGCCAAATTTATTTGCGTGGCATCGTCCGTCGCCCCCACCGAGTCGATGTCGGCGATAACCGCGTTGGCCGCGTTGACCAGCGCGTAATGGTCGCTCCAGTATGTGTTCATCAACCATTCATCCTTGACATACTGAAACTTGTCGTAGATATTCTCCTGCTGGACACCGTCAGTGACCGAGCTACCCTTTACCGCATCGTCGGAGCGAAAATTGTGTATCGCAATGTAAGGCAATGCTGACACGCCAAAAGCTCGCATCTTGGCGTACACACCAAACACTTGGCTGTCGAAAGAACCCGCCGGAATATCCTTTTCAGTATATCGTCCCTGCGGCTCCCGATCTAAAAAATCAGTACAGCCCGCCAGTAACATCACGCTCACAAGAGCCATGGCGGCGAGGGTTTTTGTAGTTTTTAAAAAGTACGTCTTCATATAAGTTTAAAGTTTATGGATTTTTTCTAAGTTTTGAGGTAGCTGAGAGGATTGGCTTTGCGGCTTTGCTTATTCGACGCCGGGCGAACACATAGGTTCGCCCCTACTTGCAATAGAAACTTTGTCGCTTTGTGCCTTCGGCACCTAAAAATTAACATTCAAGCCAAACGTATAAATAGCGGGTAGCGGGTACGTACCGCTGTCCACACCGAAGGCGATCGTGCTGCCGCCGATTTCGGGTGTGAAGCCCGAAGCATGGGTGAAAGTCGCCAGGTTTTGCGCATTGACGAACACCCGCAACGACTTCAACTTGATGCGAGTGAGCATTTCCTTTTTGAAATTATAACCCAACTGCACGTTACGGAGGCGGAAGTAGCTGCCGTCCTCGACCCAATACGAAGAGATTAAGTAGTTGTTCGACCGGCCAGTGTTCAGCACTGGCTCCCAGTTAGACGTTCCTGCGCCATTCCAGCGGTCGAGCCGATCAGTTTGGTAGTTGAACTGCGCGAAAGTACCCCGGTTCCAATCGCGGAAGATCTCGTTACCGTATACACCTGTTCCCTGAATTCCGATGTCAAAACCTTTGTAATTGGCTGAAAGATTGATGCCATACGTGAAATCCGGCGTCGGGTTTCCGATCATCGTACGGTCGGCTTCCGTAATGGAACCGTCGCCGTTGGTGTCGGCGTATTTCAGGTCGCCAGCAGCCACCTCGCCAATGGAACTGGCGGGGGACTTGACCACGTCGATGTCGTTTTGGTACACTCCCCCCACCTTGTAGCCGTAGAAATAGCCGATTGGGAAGCCTTCGGTGGTGCGGGAAGCCCCGTTGATAATCGCAAAACCCTGGGTGGCCAATTGCTTTACTTGGTTGTTCAACGTAGTGAAGTTGCCATTGATGCTGTAGGAGAAATCGCTGGTCACGTCCTGATTCCAGGTGGCCGTTAATTCGATGCCCTGGTTGGATATTTGGCCCGCGTTGGTCAGGCCCGGGGCCGTACCCGCCGCACCGGGAATCAGCGCCAGGATGTCGTTTGTCAACTTATTATAGTAGTTGGCTTCCAGGAACAGACGATTTTTTAAAGTATAAAGCTCAAAACCCGCTTCGAAGGCCCGGATATTCTCCCAGTGCAAGTTAGGGTCGTACAGGTACTCGTTCTGCAAAGCCGCCACGACATTGTCTCCGAAGACCCCAGAGTTGGCGGCTGTAAGCGTTGGGTAAGCCGGGTAGCGGTAGCGGTCGTCGATGTTCTGACTGCCCAGAATACCCCACGAACCCTTTATTTTCAGATAATCGATCACGCTCTGTCCCTTGAAGAAGTCTTCCTCGCTCACCAGCCAGCCCGCGCCAATGGCTCCAAAGTTCTGCCAACGGCCCGAACCTGTAAAAGCCGAGCTGCCATCGCGGCGGAAGGAGGCATTCAGCAGGTACTTGCCATTATAGTTGTAAAGCACCCGACCCAAAAACGAAAGCGTCGCCGACTCCCAGGCCGAGCCGTTACCCCGCTTGGTGGATGGATCGCCGACGTTGTCCACGAACCAGTATTGGGGGTTGTTGGGAATGGCGAAACTCGTGCCCTGTTGCACCGATGAAGAAGTGCTTTCGTAGTTACGGTAATATGTCGTAAAGCCGCCCAGCAACGTCAGGTCGTGACCGCCGAATTTCTTGGCGTAGGTCAACAGGTAATCCTGCTGTAATTTGGTAAAAATGTTCTGGTTTTGGTTAACCGAAGTCTGCCGCACCAGGTTGTCCCGCTTGTCGGTCCCGACGATTTCGGGATTAAAAACCGTAATCAGTGGCTGGTAGGAACGCCCCGTGTTAAAGCCGTAGTCGGCGTATAGGGTGGCTTTGAAGTTGAAATCTTTCAGGAAATATACTTGCCCATAAATGCTGCCGACTCCCCGATATTCATGGTTGATGGCGGTACCTTTTTGCAACTCCACGTCCACCAAAGGATTATAAACCTGCGCCCGCTGGAAATCGGGCAGCGTGTGGTAAAGGCCGCTGGCTTCGTCAAGAATCGGGGCGATGGGAACCGCCCGGATAGCCGAACCGACGCCCTTATTCACGGGAAGGTTGGCCTTGTAAGCGTTGAAATTAACGCCAAACTTCAGCGATTTGGTTACGTTCAACTCGTCGCTGAGATTAACCGTGATTTTCTGATACTGCTCGTGCTTTATAATTCCCTGCTCATTCACGTAGCCCAGCCCCATGTAAAACTTGTTCTTCTCAGTGGCCCCGGATACGCTCAGGTTGTCGTAATTCAGAACGCCTTTCTGGAAAATCTGATCCTGCCAGTCGGTGTTGCCCGTCCAGTTGGCGTAATTATAGGGGGCCGCGCCCTGGTTAGCGAGTTGCTCGTTGTAGAGTTCCTTGAACTGGGTGGCATCGGTCAGATCCATTTTCTTCTGTACCTGCTTGAAACCGAGCGTGCTGCTAAAGTTCACATTCAGTTGTCCGGTAGCCGCTTTCTTAGTCGTGATAGCAATGGCTCCGTTGGCCCCGCGTACCCCGAAAATCGCCAGCGACGACGGGTCTTTCAGTACCTCGATAGATTCGATGTCCGACGGGTTCAGGAAGTTGATGTTGTCGTTCAGGATGCCGTCCACGATATAGACCGGACTGGCTCCGTTGATGGAGTTGGTACCCCGAATCCGCACGTCGGGTGCCTCGCCGGGCCGCCCCGAGTTGACCACCGAAAGCCCGGCCACGCGACCCTGCAAGGCCGAAACCGGGTTCACGTTGGGCTTGTCGGCGATGTCTTTGCCCTTTACCGTCACGATAGAACCCGTCAGGTCGCGCTTGCTGGCGGTACCGTAACCGATGACCACCACTTCACTCAGGGCGCGAACGTCGTCTTGCAGTTTCACGTCGATGCTGGCCTGGTTGCCAACCAACACTTCCTTCGGCGTCATGCCGATCATAGAGAAAACCAGCGTTGAATTCTTAGAAGGCACCGAGATAGTATAATTTCCCTCAACGTCCGTGGGAACGCCTGATGTGGTGCCTTTCAGCAGCACGTTAACGCCCGGCAGGCTGCCGCCGTCGGCTCCCGTCACCTTACCCGACACACTCAAGTCCTGCGCCTGGGCGAGTCCACTCAGCGTCAGCAACATCGTCAGGCAGACAGATTGTAAGATTGCTTTCATGATATTGTGGAAGAAGAAAAATGAATTGAAATGTAAAATAACTCACGTCCTATGTAAACTGTGAACGTTTAAAATGAACACACAAGTTTGGTGAATAATTTCCGCCGTGTCTGTAATCAGTTTAAAAATAGCTGGAATTATTCACATAAAAGAACCGCACCAATTTGGTTCCAAGTCGGTAAGAACACAGTGGGAGGATACAGTATATTGACCGCAGGTCGTTCTTTATTCGTTTTAAAAGCGAGTCATAAAACCTTATCATGAAAATCCAACCCTCCCGCCGATCTTTCCTGAAAAGTACGGCCCTCACTGCCACGGCGTTGACGTTTAAACCCTTTTACATCCTGAAAGCCCAGCCTAAGGCCAATGGGGAAATTATTGGTCAGGGTACCCACAAATACAAAGTGCATCTTGGGTGGGGAGATCTCGACGCATCGAAATTCCCGGTCAATAACTGCCACGAAATGGTGCAGGACAGCAAGGGGCGTCTGATTATGGTGGGCGACGAGGTCAAGAACAACATCCTGGTCTATGACCGCTCGGGCAAACTGCTCGACAGTTGGGGCCACGAGTACCCCGGCGGCCACGGCCTCACCCTCTGGAACGCCAATGGTGAGGAGTTCCTCTTCATCTGCGACCCTAACCTGGGCCAAGTCGTCAAGACGGACATGAAAGGCAAGGTGCTGCTGAAGATCGAACATCCTTCAAAAGTGGGTGCCTACGAAGAAAAAATGCCCTTCAAACCGACCGAAACGGCTATTGGGCCGGATGGTACAATATACGTCGCCGACGGCTACGGCTCGCAGTGGGTGCTGCGCTACACGCCGAAGGGGGAGTATATCGATAAATTCGGCGGTCCCGGCGACGGAGACAGTCAGTTTGCCACTGCCCACGGAGTGGCTATCGACTATCGAAACAAAGCCAATCCCACGCTACTCATTACCTCACGGGCGCACAATTCCTTCAAGCGCTTCACGCTGGAAGGGAAGTATCTGTCCACCATTTTCCTGCCGGGGGCCTTCGTCTGCCGCCCCGTGCTGGACGACGATACGCTGTATTCGGGCGTATGCTGGTCACGGTTGAAGTACCTCAACCAAACGCCAAACTCCGGTTTCGTGACCATTCTCGACAAAAACGACAAAGTAATCTCCAATCCCGGCGGCACTGCGCCCGTGTACCGCGACGGCAAGTTGCAACTCATGGTGCAAAGCTACCCTGAATTTATGCATTGCCACGACGTCTGCATCGACAACGACAAGAACATTTACATCTGCCAGTGGAATGCAAAGAAAACGTATCCGGTCAAACTTGAACGAGTTTAAGTCTCGTTCTTCGTTCTTGGTTTTTTGAGAGCTACAACAAAAAAAGCCGCTCTAAATTGTTTAGAGCGGCTTATTCCGTTGTTCCAATTACTATTCCACGCTGATTTCCTGAGCGGGAGTTTGGGCTTCGGTGGTTTTAGGCAACGTCACGATGAGGACACCGTCGGATTGCCGCGCGGTGATGGCGGCTTTATCCACCGTTTCGTTGAGCCCAATGACGCGCTCGAAAGTGCGCACGGGAAATTCCTGGCGGCTGAATACGGGTGGATTCTCTTCGTCCACGGGACGGGTGCCGCTGATGTGCAGTTGGTCGTCGCCCACCGTGATTTTGATGTTTTCTTTTTCAAAACCCAAAGCGTACACGTACACTTCGTAGGCCGATTCTGTCTCAGCGATGTTCAGCGGCACGTTGTATTTAGGGCGTCGGAATGAGCGGCCTCGCCCGTAAGTGGCCTGACCGGGGGAAGCCCAGCCTTGGGTTGCCCCACCAGTCTTTCCAGAATATGGATGGGCAAAATTTTCGTGAGCGGCGTAGCCCCTTGGACCACGATTCTCATTATTGCATGGGTGATTGTTCATATCTTATGCTTGTGGTTTGTGTTTTTATTAGAAATTGAATTGAAGAAGAGAACTATTGATCTTCAGCCGGAAGACGGTCGGCGGGGGCTAGCTCTTGGTTTTGCCCGGAATGGTCTTCGTGCCTTTCGTAGCGGTGGCCCCCGCAGTTTTCTCGGTCAAAGTGACGACCTCGGTGCGTAAAACCAGGCGGCGGGCTAGTAAAGGCGTACAGACTGCCGAACGTCAGACCAGTGGCCAATAGGCCGATTAAAAAACGATTACTTCTTTTCATGGTTCTGGTTGTTTTTGGGTGATTAAAATGAGTCATTGCCGACAGTATCGCCGGAGTCGGCGGGTCGCTGGAATTTTTCCTTGAACCGGGCGTACTCCTCGTCGTTCATGCCGCGCACTTTATCAGCAAAGGCCAGGCGCCGGTCAGCGCTGAAGCCCCCGGGGCCACGTCCGCGCCAGCCGTGTCCACCGGGGCCGTAGCCCCGTCGGCCACGGAACAGGCGGAATAAGCCGCCGATGACCAGGAAGACAAGAGCGATTCTTAAAAGAAAAAAGGGAGCGTAAAATAGTCCGGCACCCAACAGGGCACCGAACACAATTGGTTTTAAAATTTTCATGGCTTTCAAATGTTTGGTTGTTAAAAAATTAAGCTGCTATAGAAAGGTTGACGCGCAGCGCGGAGAATTACTTTAAATGGGGATGATTTTTTTCTAGGAAAGGTCATTCTTAGCTCGTTTTCAACAAAGAAGCCCTATCCTTGGCCGGACAGGGCTTCTACTTATCAAGGCTGCTTTCTCTGGGCGCAGCGTTTTTTCCATTCTGCCCGGATTCGGTCGCGCTCTTCGGGCGTCATATCTTTAAAGCCGCGTCGTCCGCTGGGCGGGCCACCCCGCCATTGACCCGGCTTTTTCCAGCCTCCGCTGCCAAATCCGCCAAAAAGAATCCGGCACAAGATCAGCAGTCCACCCGCCTGCCAGTAGGTGAGCGTGCCTACGCCAAGGGCAGGTGGCAGCACGGCATTCCACAGCAGCATCACTAACAGGGTAAGCAAAGCGAGGATGGAAGGAAAAATCAGGAAGAATCGGAGGGCGAAGCCCCGGCGAAAAAAGCGTTTGTTGCTCATGGTTTTAATCGAATAGTTCGTCGTACAAAGTTTGGAGTCTTTTACGGAGGTGCTTTACGGCGTAGCCCTTGCGGGAGATGATCGTCTTGAGATTTTGTCCCGTCTTGTCCGCAATTTGTTGTAGAGTCAGGTCTTCCAGTTCGTTCCACACAAACACTTCGCGCTGCGCGGTGGGGAGTTCGTCGAGGGCCGCAAAAAGCTCCTGCCAGAATATCTCCCGGAGGTACTCACTCTCGGGATCGCCACTGGAATCGGCCAGTAATATCTCTCCGAAATCGAAGGCCCCATCCTCCGATTCGTAGCCCAAATCGGCCAGCCGCCCAGGGCTTTTTTTGCGTTGGCGGTCGGTGATTTTATTGCGGGCCACCGTATGAAGCCAGCCGCTCATTTGCTCAATTTCGTCGAGGTTCACCACGCTGCTCAACTGCTGCCACACGTCCTGTAGAACGTCCTCCGCATCCTCGCGACTATCCACCCGATTTCTGATGAAACCGAAGAGTTTGCCACCGTATTTCTTGATGGTTTCGAGGATATTTTGCTGCCCGGATGCTGCCAATCGAGTGATGAAAATGGTTCTGAGAGGGAAGACGTCCCAAACACGATTTTACTTTAAATGCCCCTGGAAGCCAACCAAGCAGTCTTCTGGTGAAATGAATGTGTTGATTTCACCCCCAATAGTGTTGATTTCACCGGATCGCATTATAATGGTATACCCTCATCCCCTACTTTCGATTCAGAACTACACGCTAGAACGAAAACTGTACTATGAAAACGGAAATGGAATCGAAGTGGGCTTTGAAGAAAATGGACGCCACCGTCCTGGTCGCAAAGTCAGAACCCTTCACCTGCGAGGTGTTAGGAAGCCTATTGAAAACCGAAGGATTCGACGTCGTTGGGCGCGCTTCCAAACTGGACGATCTGATCAGCAAAATCCAGACGAAGAAGCCCGCCTGTGTCATCACCGAGGTTGGCCTGATTGGCGATGCCACCAAACTGATGAGTGCCCTCAGCGAATTGAAGAAAGTACCCAAAGTGGTGATGTACGTCAACTCCCACGATACCCGCGACATCTCGAAGGTTTTGGAAGCAAAATTCAGTGCCTACCTTCACGCCGAGGATCAACTGGAAGAACTATACCACTGTCTACAATCGACCAACAAGAACGACACTTACTATAGTGCGTGCTTCAAAGACCTGATTCACGAACTGGGCATAAAAGAAGCCGACACCGAAACGCTGAACGTCATCAAGTCCCTCACCAAGCGCGAGCGGGAGGTACTGTATTACCTTACTAAAGGCATGACAGGCCACGAAGTGGCGGCGCATCTCAACATGAGTTACCGCACCCTGGCTACCCACAAGCAAAACATCACGCAGAAGTTCTCGCTCGACAGCGGACGAAACTTGTTGCGGCAGGGATTACAAATCAGGAGTTTTCTGATGGACCCGCAAGCGATCCGGCAGTAAGCGCGTCCTGGGTCGCGGAGTTGGCCAGGTTGTTTTCCAGTGATTGCTTCAACGTAGCCATCCTGGCACGGGGCATGATGAGTTCTTTCTGAGGAAGTTTCTGGCAACGCAGCACGTACTTACCCTTCTCCCAATAAGAATAGCTGTGGAAGCAGTCGAGGTTGAGCAGATAATGGCGGTTACCACGGAAAAAACGGTCGGGATCCAGTTCGTTCTCCAATTCGGCCAGTGATTTGGAAACTTTATACCGGCCTTTGGCATGTTCCACAAAATACTCTCCCTCCTCGGTCTCGAACAAATAGCAATCCTCCACATTGAGCATCGTTTCGCCCGCATTGGTTCTGGCTGCGATTACTTGGGTGTAGGTGCGGGGCGCACCCGCCGCCAGCGAAGCAAGTACTCCGAGTACGGTTTCCTCGGGTCTGACTGCCTTCTTCAAGTTTTGCAGGAAGTCGATAATGAGGGAGGTGGTCAGCAGTATATAGCCGAGGATGAGGACGAAAGGGGTGTAGGTGAGGTAGCCATCGACTGTGTAGAGCATCCCCAGATAGACGGTTTCATAGCGTTCTGCTTCGTAATTAGGAAACTCCCGAATTAGAAAGCGCAGGTGAAGCGTAATAGGGATGAAAAAGAAATAGGCGGTAAGGAACAGGGGCAGAAATTTGAGTTCATATAATATAATAGATTTTGTATTTAGTTCTACCTCGTTTATTTTGAGTACGTTGTGAAAGTTATCTAGTAATAGTAATATAATGTATAGGCTTATGAATTCAGGCAAATAAACACCAAACACCCAGTTCAGCATATAGCCTATCACCCCATTTGAATAAATCAAATTTTTAGACTGCAAGTCAGGATTGAAGGTCCAGCTAAGCAACTCATATAGTAAAACTATCATAAATAGGATAGCAACTCCACTTAGTGGCCTTTTCAAAAAGGAGCGGTTCAGTTCAAGGGATCTCACGAGCGTTCAATTTTTTTCAAAAGGGCTTTTTAAGGGCTAACAGCAGTCGTCATACATAAATCAGACCAGAATAAAACTAGTCATTAATGACTAGTTTGGAAGCAAAAGATAGTAAGAAACGCGGATTATTCCGGGTAGTTCGGTGCCTTACCTTTGTAACATCAAGATTTAGAGAAAGTAAGTACGCTCTAATGAAGTAAAATGTTTTGCGGCAACGCACAAAGGTAATCGTATCATTTAGTAACTTCTAAAACTACTACCCATGAAAAATTTTGAAATCAAAGCCAAGGGAACCCTGACCCAGTACATCAAGGATAATGCAATCAAGGCAAAGGGTGAGATTAACAATGTTTTGCTTTTAGGATACGATAACGCTTCCTGTTACCGTATCGAAGCACCCGAGTTTTCCAAAGGTCTGTCTGTATCGTTGTAAGTAACCAAAGATGCAAGGTAACTAATTTTTTGTAACAATATCAACTAACTAGTCATGACAAAATCACTGACATCCTACCAGCAGGTAGCGCGGGAGTGCATCGCGGCATTCGACCGGGTTGATATGCGGCGCGAGGAGGGATACTGCGTGCGGTCGGGCTTATTTTCGGCTAACCTCACCAATTTCCTGCCCCAGATGGCGGAAGGTCAACACGAGCAACTCTACACGAACCTGCTTCGTAACCTGTCACTCGAGAAATTCGACCGAAAGTTAATGCACCTGAGCGATGTCTCGGCTTTGGAAGGCGACCTGTCGCTGATTAATAATCCGAACAAGCCATTTATCTTTTGTACGTTCCACATTGGGTCGTACCGGCTCATCGCCAACGCACTGCTACGCAAAGGCTACCAATTCTCGACTTTGGTGCGCCAGGAAATTTTTGAGACCCAACGGGCGGAGTTTAAGGAATACTGTGCTGATATGCATGACACCTTCCAGACGCCCAGCAAAGTCAATATCCTTAACGCCGAAGATCCGCGCGTACTGTTACAGATGACGCGGGAACTGAAAGCCGGACGCTCGCTGCTCGTGTACATCGATGGCGACACCGGATCAGGCGAGGACCACAAGACGACCGTCGATTTTCTGAAGCAGAAGATTAAGGTGCGCAAGGGAATTCCCTACGCCAGCTACCTGTCGGGCGTGCCGATTCTGCCCATCGTGCAGTACCGGAAGGAGAACTTGCAAAACGTGTTGCGCATTGGTAAACCGATCGCTATCGAGGAAAACGAAGGCCGTGAGGAATTTAGCCAACGTTCCTTACAAGCCATTTACAAGTACTTCGGCGGGTATATCAAAAAATATCCCGACCAGTGGGAAGGCTGGACGTACATCCATAACGCAATGGTTATTAGGCCCGAAAGCCTTTCGACGACGACGACGACCTATAACCTGAATAAGAAAGCGACCTATCGTTTCAACCAAAGTCGATACCGCATTTTCGAGTTGGAAAGCAACTATCTGCTCTTTGACCGATCCGCTTACGAGACATTCGAGATTACTGCCGACATGAAGCAGTACCTCTCGGCCCCGGTGGTAAAGAATCCCATCAAAACCCTGGGAGCCAATATTTTCGGCGAATTGCTCACCCGCAGCATCCTCGTCTGAATTCAAGAACTTGAAGTGATTCAAGAAGTTTTAGTGTGTGTATAGTATGGAAAAGCCTCCGCTCTTTGAGTGGGGGCTTTCTTGTTTTATCGAATCAGCCGCACCGTCGCGCCGTTCAGGGCCAGCGTCCCAACGAGCAGAATCAGGTACGCCCAGCCGATGGGTAGCATCGGTACCAGCCAATGCACCCCAATCAGGAAGGTAAGAAAGCCGAAGCCTGTCAGTAACAAACCGTACATGATGCGAATGGTGGCGGTGGAACCCTGCTGCGCGTGGGTGAACACGGCCAGGGTTGAAGTCATGATCGGGAAAGGCGTGAGAATACCGCTCCATTCGGGCCCCAATCGCTCGGCTGCCTGCGTCAGGAGGAGGACAAAGAGCGTGGCGACTAGCATCCTGAGCGGAATATCGAAGCGTGGCTGACGCGGCGCAGCGTCGGCCTGGCTGGGTTTTGGGAAAAAATACAGAATGGCCGTCAGGGCCAAAAGCGAGATGAGAATGCCCCAGGTTAGCGGCGGCGTGTAGTAGTAAGACACAACAGCTACCACGAAAAATGCCCCGTAACTCACCAGCAAAGTTGGTAGCCACGACCAGCGGCGAGAGAGTGCCGCATAGGAATAGGCAAAACAGAATGTACCTATCGCCCCCATCAACGCGCTCGGAATGGTGTCGGCGGCAAAAGTCGGTCCCAATTCCCAAGCCATGAAAAACGAAATTGGCCCGGCCACCCACGGAAATCCCCCTATCCAGCCACCAAGCCCTGCGCCCCAGCGCCGCACACAAAGCGTAACGCCCGCGATGAGCAACGGCATGAGGGTCATTTTGATGAGGAAAATGTAGTTCATAAAAATAGATTTACGTAGATCGTTGACCGCTACTTTTGGGCCAGCCGAATGACCTTTCCGGTGTAGCGCAAATCCCAATTTTTGTTACTTACTTCACTGGGTGACATTATCCAAACCCCAAATTTGCCCGAAGGCAGTTTGCTGCGAAGCAAATCATACCGAAGTTTTGGGCCGTAATAGGTTTTATGTTTCAAAAACTCCTGCCATGAATAGGGCGCTGGCGGGGCTGGTAACGGTAGAACGTAAGAATTCGATACCAGCAAAAAAATGGCAGGATGAGCTATTTCTTCGTTTTCTGCGTGGAATTCCAGGTACTCGGCGGGATAGTTGCTCTCGGCGATGCGATAGTTGGCTCTGACTCCGAAGTTGCCTTTGTAAACCAATGACTTATTCTGGGTTTGGGCGCGAAGTTGGAAAGGCGTGGGTAACTGGTCAGAAGCGTGCAACTTGCTCAGACCGTCAGCCTCTGTGGCCTCGACCAGCTCTTTCATTCGGGTTGGATGATTCCAGAAGGGGCGGTCGCCAAAGTTCTTACCATCCGTCAGAAAAGTGGTGTAGTTTTTCCAATAATAACCGTCGAGCAGCAATTCGTCGTGTTGCTGGCGCAAGTGGACAATGGAAGTGAAATAACCCTGAAAATTGAGCACCACAAAACCCGTCAAACCCGCCATCAGCAATACGGGCTGTCCGTAGCGCAGCCTACGGGTGAGTATTACCAGCGCGAGGTATACTACGGCCATTAGCACGACGCCGAAAATCATGTACCGACGCGAGAAAATACTGCCTCCGTACATAAAAAACTGACTGATAGGACGGCTCAGCACAAACATGGCCCCCGTTCCTAAGCCAAATAATAAGGCTCCCAACACGAACCAGTAGCTTCGCCTCAGCTTTTGGCTAAGGAAAAAACGCCCCACCCAGCCCAGAAAAACCAGCCCGATGAATAGACCGATAAAGACGCAAGTCACCATGTCGGGGTAAAAAGCCTGCTGAGTCGCGTGCGGGATATCAAGGTACAGGGCATTTCCCCAAAAGCCCAACAGCAGCAGGCCGTTAAAAATGGGATGTTCCCAAGGCTTGACTCCTTCGGCGTTGGGAATGAAATGATAATCGAACAAGAAATAGAAAATCAGGCAACCAATGGTTAATAAGCTCCAAAAAATTAGGGGGTTGTATTTTTTCTGAAGAAACAGAATGATTGCCCCAATAACCCAGGTGAGCATTCCGGTACCGCTGACGAAGGTGGCAATAAATGCAGCAACCGCGCCAATCCACCAACCTACCCGATCCTCTCGCCCCAAGCCGTAAGCCGATAGCAGCGCAAAGAAAATTAGGGGGGTGTTCTGGATGGCGGCAATGCCCCAGTTGGCGTTTTCGTAGTAGGTAAGGTTGAAAAGCAGGAATGGTATGGGAAGGAAGTAATACCACGATACGCGCTCCTCTCTAAACGTTTGAAAGAAAAGGTACAGAATTCCGAGCAGGAACAGATTGCCCAGTGTGATGAGTGCTTTGAGGTTAATGGTTCCCGTAAGAAATACGAGCGTCAGCATCACCAGCCGCTCGAAGGCAAAGCGATGCTGGTTAACCTGCGCAAAAAGAATTTTGAGGGCCTCGGTGAAGTCTTTCTCCTGGCGAAAATTATGAACTGTTTCCAGCAGCATATAATCGTCGATGAAAGGAATATTGACGAGGTGAGCGTCAATGATGAGGTAGAAGTAGGAGATTGGCGCAAGCATCAGCCCCAGGCCGAGCAACTTCCTGACGGACTCGGTTTTGGGGAAAATAAAAGAAAACCCGAACAGCGACAGTAGTAGTAAAACAAGCCCGAAATATTCGAACAGATGCGGATTTTCGTAAAAAGCTGACTCATTTCGCGTCATAAAAGCATTGCCGCACTGCGCTGTTCCATGAGGATGACCGGGCGCGTGCTTACTCACACTATTTGCTAAAAGTCCGCAAGGTAAAAAAACTTTCCCGCGAAGAATCTATATTTTTGCCCCACTTATCGCCTTATGCCCCTTTTCGCTTTTTACCAAATCAATACCTAAAACCGCTCACGATATTAATAATAATGAATGCAATACGCTTTCTGACTGGCTTACTGTTAGTATGTTTACCGCTTTTCCGTCAAGATTTTTTTGCAGCTCACCGTACTATTTTTCCACTCTATTTTTTCTTGTTTCCGATTGGGTTGATTATTATGCTCTGGTCTATTTCCGGTCAGCGGTTGGTTCGTCTAAGCGTATTGTTGGGCGTCTGTGTCTTTATTGAAGCCTCATTAGTAGGCAGCATTGCCTACATGGCCCATTACCAGCGTTATACCCCACTGCCGGAAAGTTATTATTATTGGATTCGGGCGGAGTATAGCTTCTTTAAAAGTACTACTAACTTTGATTCGGATTTATCTCGTTACGACTCCTCACTCACCTACCGTTTCCGATCCAACATTACGGGTAGGTTTTCCAATCCCGAGTTCGATGTGGAAGTCAAGACCAATTCACTGGGCGTACGAGATGACGAAACCAGCCTTCAACATCCGTCCGTTGTCGTTTTAGGTGATTCTCACGCCATGGGCTGGGGAGTGGAGCAGCCGGACCGATTTTCAGAAGTTCTTGCAAATCGACTCCATGTAAAGGTACTTAACACGGCCATTACCTCCTATGGTACGCATCGAGAGACCAAGCTACTTGGTCAGGTTAATTTGGACTCTTGTCAGCTACTCATTATTCAATACTGCGACAATGATTTGGAGGAGAATAAGGTTAATTTGGTCGAAGCCCAAAATCTTGGAATGAACGAGATTGCGTTTAAGGTGGCGGAAAAACAAAATACGATCAATAAAACCTATTTCCCGTTCAAAGGCATTTTCCTGGGTCTCCGCTGGCTGATTACAACCGGAATTAAAAGTGCCTCTCAACCCATTCGCAAGGCTACCCGTCCGCAGGTTGTCGACCCTGAGGCGACAAAGTTTGAACACGCCGAAGCTTTTTTTCCGTACATGAGTCGGGTACGAGACCAATATAAGGGACCGATTGTTGTCATTGACTTGGGCGTCTTCAACTACCCCATTGTAAAAGAGTTCCGGGCCTATCAGGCTGTCCATCCTGCCGATGGTATTTATTTTGTTAATGTACACCCTTTGCTAACCCAACAAGATTACTTTACCATTGATGATCATATAAATACCAAGGGTCATGCCAAAATAGGGGAAGCATTGGCTAACTTCATTCAAAAAAAGAACTGGATAAAGCCACTTTGAAGCGGCTGCCCCATCTATCGCCCTCCCGCACCACATGGACGTTTCCATCATCATTATCAATTATCGTACTCCGCAGCTTATCCTGGATTGCCTGGCGACGATCTGCCAATACACCAGAGGGGTTACGTTTGAGGTTATCGTCGTGGACAACGACGCCGAGCGGGGCGACAAAGCGCAGGTGCTGGATGCATACCCCGAAGTCAGGTGGATCGACATGGCCTATAATTCCGGGTTTGGCCGCGCCAACAACGCGGGCATGAAAGTAGCGCAGGGGCGCTATTTCCTGATTTTGAACGCCGATACGCTGCTCACCGATGATGTTGTCAGTCGTTGCGTCCACCGCATGGACACTCGTCCCGACGTGGCGGCCTGCGGGGCTTTGCAACACTACGCTGACGGCACACCCATGCCGTTTTACAAAAGTTTTAACGAATTCAGGAAAACATTTTTCATCGTTCCACCCTCGGATTTGCTGCGGCGTCTTCTTGATAAATTTCTTCCCGAGCCCCACTACGACGACCCCGATCAGCACGACTGGCTGACCGGCGCATTCGTGCTGGTGGGCCGCGAAGCGGTGGCGGAGGCGGGCGGCTTCGACGAGGACTTTTTCATGTACGGCGAGGATGTGGAGTGGTCGGGACGGCTGGCGAAGGTTGGAAAATTGTGCTACTTTGAGGATTGCACCTTTATTCACCTCGAAAACAATAACCCTTTCCGACGTACCAGCATTTCCTGGATCAACCGATTCAGTACGCAAATGCAGGTGTCGAACCTGCTTTGGGTCAGGAAGCAGTACGGGGCGGGCGCGTATTTATTTTCGATCGCTTCCAACCTTTTGATGATTCCGGTTATCGTGGCCTGGAAGATGGCGGTCAACGTGCGCAAGCACGGCAACCCCTTCGCCGAACTGCGCACCCAGCGCATTTTCATTAAAAAGAATGGCGTTTTGCTGAATTATTTTTTCAAAACTTTATTCAAAAGAAGACACCTTTATAAAATAAAGGAGTCGGAGAACATAGACTTACAACTCATCCCTTGAAAAAACGCATTAAGATCCTTTTTTTTACGCCTTACGCCTCCCGCACCGGTTCCGAAATGATGTTGCTGTATATGCTCCGCCACCTCGACCGCGAGAAGTATGAAGCTGGACTGGTCAGCTTCGCCGACGGCGAATTACTCAAAGAAGTACCCGCCGATATTCCGGTGTTCATCGGGCCGGGCCAGTACACCCTGACTCAAAAACTTTCCTTTCACCTAGGTATCCATCCTATGGAGCGGTTTCTAAGCAAGCTATCCCGCCAGTTCAACGCCGATTTATGGTACGTTAATACCGTCATGCTAGGCAATGTGGTGCGGACTGCCCGGGAACTTTCCATACCAGTCATCAGCCACATTCACGAACTATCGCACATGTTAGCTTTTGTGGGCCGCCAGGATTACGAAGGTATCATCCAGGATTCCAATCTGTTGGTTGGTTGTTCCGAGGTAGTCTGCGAAAACCTACGGACGTCGGGTGGGGCCAACGTTCGGAAACTACTTTCATTTATAGATTTGGACGAGATTGATCCGGCGCCGACGCGCGTCAAGCAACTTCGCCGCGAATGGGGCGTCCAGCCCGGCGACTCGGTCTGGACCATGTCCGGCACCACCTCCGAGCGCAAGGGCTTCGACCTGTTGCCTGACCTGGCGGCGGCTCTCGATGATCCGACCGTACACTTGGTTTGGGTGGGCAAAGCCTTGCCCGATGGTCTGGTGTATCTGACGGAAAAGCGATGTGAGCGGAGCAAAACCACTAAAATTCATCTGGTAGGCCCCAAGAAGGAGGATTATTACAACCACCTGGCTGCCGCCGACGGATTCATGATGACCTCCCGACAGGAACCCCTCGGGCTGGTGATGGTGGAGGCGGCTTGGCTCGGAAAACCCATCGTCGCCTTTGATTCTGGCGGTCCGAGCGAGTTCGTTGTGGACAATATAGGCACGGTGATCGCCAATTTGGACATTGCGAAATTTGCCAAAGCCATGCAATATTGGCGGCAAAGCTCTGCCAAGTTCGACGCTACCCTCGCCAAAGAGAGGGCTGCCGAATTCGGTTCACAAGCGGGGATGCGTCGGTGGGAGACGATTGTTGGCGATTTCGCCGCCAGTCTGGTGCCTTCTCCCCAAGTTCTGCCTTGACATCAGGCAGAAATATTCACTTTTTGCGTTCTTGCACCTTAAAAAAAAGCTTCGGTTCGTTGTATCACCGGACTGGCTGCCTGCGTTTCGGGTATTTCTGTAAAAGGTGCGGGCTGATGGATTTTTTATTGAGAAAAAATAATGCAGAGACTATACATCGATAAAATTACGAAGCAGACTTGCCAGGTGTTTCTGCTCCTTACCCTGTGGCTGTCGGGAATCGGCGCTATGGCTCAGGCACCCCTGGCATCCGGCAATACTCAGCGCTACTTTTCCCTAATGCTCCTCAACCTTTCGCAGGAAAAGGATTTCGAGTTGGACGTTATCCGCCGAGCCGCCGAGGCAGGCGTTAACTCGGTGCTGCTTACCGTCCACTGGGATAAGGTTTACCGGGATTCGCCGACGGGACCGGGCGACTGGTACCGCTACGACAGCGAAATTCAGCTGGCCATTCAACTGAATTTGAAAGTGGCTATTCGCGTAATGGTGGGCCGAAACGGCAACCGGATCAAGGGCTTCTGGACGCAGGCCGAGAGCATGAGAGACTTCAACCAGAATCCCGTGCGGGAGGTGTACGACGCCACTTCGTTCAGCTATTTGCACCAGCCTTCGGTGGATCTGGCTGCCGACTTCGTCAGGCAGGTGACGGAGCGCTACAAGTACCTGCAAAAAGATAACAACCTGTTGTTTCTGTCAGTCGTTGCCACGCCCACCCAGGAGGCCGGCTACCACATGCTTAACATCCCGCCCGACAAAGAGTACACGGCCAGCTATCCCACGCTCTTCGATTATTCCGATTTTTACAAGAAAGGCTTTCAGATATGGCTACAGGAGAAGTACAAAAAAATCATTCGTCTTAACCTACTGTGGGGCGGTGAGTACAAATCTTTTGATGAAGTGCTGCCGCCGGTGACTCCCTGGGAACCCAAGGAGTCTTTCTTCGGACGTCGGGGCAAGGATTGGTACATCTATCGCCATCTCACGCTCAAGAAATTCAACGATCAAATGATCCAGACCGTCAAGGGCGTGGACAGGAATATCGCTTACATCAACGAGTTCGGGGCCGTCAGCGACCAGGTGAGCGGGGTGCGGGCCACCCTGGCATTTCACGACCTCGACGAGAAAACCGACGGCGTGAAAATACACGATGATGCCCGCTACGATCACCGCTGGACGATGGACATCGTCCGTAGCAATGTCCGCCCCGATCAGTGGGTGATGAACGAGGTGTTTTACGCCGATTATTTACCTAATATTGAGTTTTACGAGCAAATTGACGAATGCTTTGAAAGCGGAGCCAAGATGGTCGTCTTTGTCCTTTCCACCACGGGACACGTGGCGGCGGTAAGGGACGTGATAAAAAACTCGGCGGCCAAGTGGATTCCCAAACCCATGACGCCGATTGTGACGTCCGACACGGTGTCTTATCGGCTGTCTCGGGCCGTGGACAAGAGCGTGGAGGACCTGGCCTACGGTCCATGGAAGCAAAAAGCTCGGGGAGGTGCCAGCCCCCGCCCCGTCAGCGTAATACTCATTGAGGACCTCTTGCAGCCAGAGTACTGGAAAGCGGCCGAAAATGCCGCGCCCTACTTACTCAACCCCGTACCGATGCAGATCATCGCTATCTCGCGTGATTTTACTTACAAGCTTCCCACTGACACCTTCGCAGATCGCGACGGAACCGTCGTCAGGATGGAGGTCTCAAACCTGCCAGCCTGGTTGCGCTACGAAAACGGGCAACTTATCGGGCAGCCCACCGCCCTGGGTGACTCACGGCTGCTGGTGCGCGGCATCGATGATGAGGGCGGTGCCACCGACGCTTACTTTACCATTCGGGTGGATACGCGCGAGAACGCTAACAAGCCGCCCACCGTCAAGAAAAACCTGACGACCGTCACGACGGCGATTAATAAGCCTTTTGATTTCGCGCTGCCTAAAGATCTTTTTGCCGATGCTGACGGCACCGTGACCCGCGTCGAGGTGGGGGAACTGCCTTCCTGGCTTACTTTTCGTGATGGCCAGTTCAATGGCTTGCCCACCAAAGCCGAGGAATACCGCATCGCCTTAAAAGCCTACGACGATCTGAGTGCTTTTGTGGAAACGTTTTTCACGATTCAGGTAGTCGAACCGCAATTTTTGAATAATCCACCCTACATCCAGAAGACGATCCCCGTAAAATTCACCAAGGTTAACGAGTTGTTCCGTTACACGTTGCCCGCCGATATTTTTGGCGATAGCGATGGGTATATTTCGCTGGTTACGGTGCAAACCCTGCCTAACTGGCTCAACTTCTCGCTGAATGAATTTTCGGGAAAACCCACCGAGCAAGGCGAGTACCGCGTACTCGTGCGGGCTTACGACAACAACGGCGGCTACGTGGAAACCCCGCTGCTGATTCGAGTCGAGATCCCCCAAATTACTTTCGACTTGATGCGCTCGGGTAGCCTCATCGAGCGGCAGCGCATCGTCACCTTAAAGGAAGGTGACGAGCTGCGCGCGGGTTCGCTTCCGCCCCGAATCAACGTGTACGCCTACGGCAATTTTGAGTTCGACCGGATCGACTTTGATCTGAACGGCCCCTATCGGTATAACAGCCGGACCCTTCGATTCCCCCATGCCCTTTTTACGGACGATAGAGGTTTTGCGCCTTATATCGGGAGCTATACACTCACGGCTTCGGCTTACAGAAAAGACTCGCTGGTGCTGGTCGACAAGGTTCGATTCAGCATTGCCCCCGGCGATTCCAGCAAAACCAGCCGCGCCCTCGAAGAATGGGCGGGCTATCCGAATCCCTTCGAGAGTGTTTTTAATATCCAGCTTCCCGAAGGCCAATCCGCCATTCCCTATTCCTTTTCGCTCCTCAGCGCCAGCGGCCAGCGTCAGCCCATTCCGGCTAAGTGGATAACGCTTTACGGTAAAATTGCCCAAATCGATCTATCCGGCCTATCCATCACGCCGGGAATCTATTTCGTCCGCGTGGAGTCGGGCGGAGAAGAGCTGCGCCTCTTCAAAGTATTGAAAAAGTAGGTTCGAATTATCACCCTAATCATTCCGAAAATTTCATTCTGCGATAATAGTATGCTTGCATACTATTATCGCAATCATTATATTTGCAGAACCAAAATATAGTATGCTTGCATACTATATACTTTGATTATTCGGAAACCCCAAAAAATACGAATCATGGCAGTTATTGAAGATAAATCCTCCATCAAGGGAGGCGAATTTTTGGTCAGAGAAACGGACGCTTCGCAGATATTCATTCCCGAAGAGTTCACGGAAGAGCAGCAGATGATCGCCGAAACTTGTCGCGATTTCCTGCGTACCGAGGTGCACCCGCGTCTCGACGAGATCGACGCTGCCAAGTCACCTGAACTCATGGCGTCGCTCATGGACAAAGCCGGTGAACTTGGTTTGCTGGGTACGGCGGTTCCCGAGGAATACGGCGGCTTCGGAATGAATTTCAACACCTCCATGCTGGTAGCCGAAAGTCTGGGAACGGGCCACTCGTTCTCGGTAGCGCAGTCGGCGCACACGGGTATCGGTACTTTGCCCATCGTCTATTATGGTAACGAGGAGCAGAAGTCCAAGTACCTGCCCAAGCTCGCCTCGGGCGAGTGGAAAGCCGCCTACTGCCTGACCGAACCCGACTCCGGCTCTGACGCCAACTCCGGCAAAACCAAGGCAATTTTGACCGCAGACGGGAAAAGTTACGTCCTAAACGGCCAGAAAATGTGGATTACCAACGGTGGCTTCGCGGACTTGTTCATTGTTTTTGCCAAAGTCGAAGAGAACGGTGATACGGATAAAAACCTTTCGGCTTTTTTGGTAGAAAATACGTTCGGCGGCATTACGATGAATGAGCCGGAGAAAAAGCTGGGCATCAAAGGTTCCGACACGCGACAGGTGTTCTTTAATGATTGCAAAGTACCCGTCGAGAATCTGCTTTCCAGTCGGGGTAATGGTTTCAAAATTGCCGTAAATATTCTGAATATTGGTCGTATCAAACTCGGCGTGGCCGTACTTGGCGGAGCTAAAGGCTCGCTGGACCAAGCCATAAAGTATGCCAATGAGCGCAAGCAGTTCGGCATTTCCATCGGCCGCTTTGGGGCCATTAAGCACAAGTTGGCTGAAATGGCGACGCGGATTTATGTTTCCGAGACGGCCTGCTACCGCGCCGGACAAAACATCGACGATGCCATCGCGGACTTACAGCAGGGCGGGATGAGTGAAGCCGAGGCAAAGTTGAAAGGCGTGGAGCAATTCGCCATTGAGTGCGCCATTACCAAAGTTCACGGCTCCGAAGTGCTGGATTACGTGGTGGACGAGGGTCTACAGATTTACGGCGGCATGGGCTATTCCGCCGATGCCCCGATGGAACGCGCCTACCGCGACTCGCGCATCAACCGCATCTTCGAAGGCACCAACGAAATCAACCGACTGCTTATCGTGGATATGCTTTTAAAGCGCGCCATGAAGGGCCAACTCGACCTGATGGGACCTGCTCAGGCGGTGAGCAAGGAAATTATGTCAATTCCTGATTTTGGTACCGAAGACGACGATACGATTTTTGCCAAAGAAAAAAAGGTGCTGAAAAACCTGAAAAAGGCCGCGCTGATGATTGCCGGGGCCGCCGTGCAGAAGTTTATGATGAAGCTGTCGCACGAGCAGGAAATCCTGATGAACGTGGCCGACATGATTATCGAAATCTACGCGGCCGAGTCGGCGCTACTGCGGGTGGAAAAACTCATCGGCATCAAGGGCGAGGAAGCCAATGCCCTGCAAAAGGATATAGCGCTGGTGTATTTGCACGATGCCGTGGATAAAATCAACTCAGCGGGCCGTTCGGCCATTACCTCGTTTGCCGAAGGCGATGAGTTGCGCGTGATGCTGATGGGCTTGAAACGCTTCACAAAGATCGAACCGATGAACCTCAAAGATGCCCGTCGTCGCATTGCCGATGCTATGCTGGCGGAGAATAAAAATATTTTTTAGTTGAGATTTGACA
This sequence comes from Cytophagales bacterium, assembly GCA_038235275.1. GTDB lineage: Bacteria > Bacteroidota > Bacteroidia > Cytophagales > Spirosomataceae > Persicitalea. The sequence goes on from JBBSUC010000028.1 coordinate 57,493, forward strand.
ACTGCGCCCCCCATCTCTTCGTGTATGGCACCTTGATGCGGGGACACGACAACCCGTTCGCAGCTACCTTACGCGTAGGAGCAGAGTGGGTAGGAGAGGGAAGTTTTTCGGGAAAACTCTACCGCGTCGACTGGTACCCTGGAGCAGTATATTCACCCAAGATCAAGTCGCGGGTTTGGGGTGAAGTCTACCAGCTTATTGATTTTGAAAAACTCATCCCCGAACTGGACGACTACGAAGACGTACTGGAGAACAAAGCGGCGAGTTTGTACCTGCGACAGCAGGTCCCTGTGCAGCTAACCGATGGCCGGTATTTGGATTGCTGGACGTATTTATACAACCAACCCACGGAGTGTTTACCGCTAATTGAAGGCGGAAGATTCAAATAAAAGCCGTTCGAGCTAGACTTGAACGGCTTTTTGCATTTGCCAAACGTAATAGAGTAAGGCCGACATTCAGGCGATCTCGATGCCGTGTTTCTGTACTTCTTTCAAAATAGTAGCATCGTCAAAAGCTCTTTCGATCAAAACCGGCTCGATGCGGTCGTCGATTTCCTTGCGCAATTGCCACAGCAGCGGACTTACCGAAAAGTAGTCGCCCCTGACCCGGTCGACCACTACAGCGACGTCGATGTTGCCTTCGCCGTTGTAGCTCTCGCTGGCGCAGGCCCCGTAGAGGTACACGCTTTCGAGCTGGAAGTGATCCTGCAACAAAAGCCGATACGCCCTGACTTTGTCAATCGCTTCTGCTTGGTTCATTTTCACCACACATTTTGAAAATCGCATAACTAATAAATGATGAGTAACGAGTAACGAGTGATGAGTGATGAGTGATTTTCTCACTCATCACTCATCGTTTAAAATCAATTCTCCCGCCGCACCGAACCCGCGCCCGAACTGCTGGAACGCACCTGGCTCACGTTGCCCGAGTAACGAATGCTGCTAGCCCCGCTGGCGTCGGCTTGTAGGGCCGAACTGGCCACGACCGAGGCTTTGCTGGCACCCGAAGCATCGATATTGGCTTCTTTCACCGGGAAATCCTTGCCGTCGAAAGTCGAGGCACCGGACATTTCGCCTTCCAGAACTTCGCCCCGCCCTACTAGGGTTAGCCGCGAGGCCCCGGAAAGATCCACGAAAACTTTATCCGCCGAGAAATCCATTTCCACGCGGGAGGCACCCGACACGTCGATGTTCATGCCGCGACCGCTGCGGAAACCTCTAACTTTGGCGTTGCAGGCCCCGGAGAAGTCCACGCCGTCGAGGTTGGGCATGGTGATTTCCACTTCGACGTTTTGGCGATTTTTGCGCCAGGAAGTATTCTTATAGCCGATGTGCAGCTTGCCCCGGCTTACGCCGTACTCCAGGTCGTCGAGGTCGTCCTCCTTGCCCGTAACCGACACGCGGTAACTGCTGCCCTGCTCGACGTTGATTTTGAAGGCACTGCCCATATCGAGTTTGGAAAAATTCGACACTTTCAGGCTGCGGGTACGCTCGGGGCCTTTGCTCTGGGATGAGCAGGAGGTGATGGTAAAGAGAATGAGACAGAGGGTGAGTAATTTTTTCATGAGTCGATTTATGTTTTGATAAAAGGTTAAGTCTTCATTTGTCCAAGAGATGCAGGAATCCGCTGAAATGTTGCTTCAGCCCCTGGTTTATGTGGATATTAGTCGATTTTACTCACGCCGACGGTCGTTTTGGTAATGTGCTGAACCTTGCCCATTGCGGCCTGGCTGGCCCCGATGGCCCGCACGTCGGCTTCGTCCATTTCCATGTCGGTGGCGTCCAGCTTACAGGCACCGGTCAGGGATATTTTCGCGCTGCGGGCGCGGCCGATGAGTTTGGTTTTTGAAGCCCCCGTGGCTTCCAGTTCCAGGCGGTCAGCCCGGATGTCGAACTCCGACTCTACGGCCCCGGACAGTTCGGCGTAAAGACTGTTTAGGTTGCGGAAACCCGAAATGCGGGCTTTGCTGGCTCCCGTGAGCTTTATGTTCCGCAGGTCTGGCATCGTGATTCGCAGCCCGAGGCGCTTGTCGTCGATGTCGAAAATATTGGAGCTGTTCTTTTTTTTGACCGCTAGTTCGCCGTTGCTAACCGAAACCGTCACTTCTTCCACGTCATTCTGATCACCATCGATGGACACGGCAAAGCGGTCGCCTTGCTGCAAATCGATCGCGTAAGCCCCGCTGACCTCTACCTTTTGAAAATCCCGGAGGTCGAACTGTTTTACGAAATCGCCCCGCTCCCCCAATGACAACGCACCGGAGTTCTCCCCCCTATCGTAGTCGGACTCTTCCTGTTGATTATCTTCGTTATTTTCCTCCTGTCGGTACTTCTCGGGCAGGTTCAGACATACCAAGCCGGAGTCGCGCCTGATGGCCCATCGGAGTTTTTGCCAGTCTTCGCCGTCACCCTGGCGATCCAGTTCGGGATACCGATCCCTGATTTCCCAATTAGAAATTTTGCGGTAAAAGAAATTGCGTGTCATCACGAACTCTTGGTCATAGGGCATGAGTACCCGTAGTCGCACTTCCTGGTCGCGGAACTTGCCGTCGGAGCTTAGGGTGGGTTCTTCATCGAAGACGAGTACTGAGTCTTTTTGTACAATGCGGTAGCTCAGGTTCATCGCGTTGCGACGGGCATCTTCAATGGAGCGGCCCCTGGACGTGATTTCCCTTTCGACCTGAATGCTGTCGCCCGCGTAGCCTTCGATCATCAACCGGACGTCCCAATTGAAGCCGTTGTCTTCGTCATTGTCGTGCTCGTCCAGCAGCGGCGTACCTCGTACAGCGTAGCGGTCGGTCTGCTGGATTTCGCCCCGCCGGGCAAAATTACGCTGATAAATGGTCCCCGTTGTGGCAACGCCGATGGTACCGACGATCCACAGACCCAGTAGCGTGAGCCAAACGGTGCCACTGGCCACCCGGCGGTTGGCGATCAGGGTCAGCCCCAGCAAAAGGATCACGGCGAAGGGAATTCCCACTAGCAGCGCCAGGGAAAAGAGTAGTGTCGAAGGTGCTTCGTGCAGCATCAGCAGCGGAGGAATATCGCTGAACGGCACCATGTCCCGAATGCTTACCCCCACGCTGCCCCCGACGACCAGGCTAAATAGAGCCACGGCTCCCACGATTACCAGCACTGCGCCAATCAAAATTCGCACGATGGGACCGATGCCTTTGAGTAATTTGCCCAAACCACTAATGATAACCGCAATGGCGCGGAACGGAAAGAGCAGCAGCCGCGTCAGGCCGGATTCGCCCGTGGTGGGCGATTCTTCGAGGTTCAGGCCGCGCTTGATGTTAGTTTCGATGTTGGAAAGCGTGATGGGTTCGCCCTGCATTTCCATTTTCTCGGTGAGGGTATTGGCCGAAGGCGAGATAATCCACAACACGATGTAAACCAGGAAGCCCGTACCAAAGAAGAAGACGGAAAGTACCCACACAAACCGAACGACGCCTATATCTACCCCAAAGTAAGAGGCCACGCCCGCCGCCACGCCGCCAACGACCTTACGGTCAGGATCGCGGTAGAATTTTTTGATGCTCTTGTCTTCTTCCAGTTCGTTGGAGCCGGGGAAGGCAATCCACATGGCGATATAAATCAACACCGTCAGCCCACTGAGCGACCCGGCAAATTCTTCACTACCATTATGGAATATGCCGCTACCTGCTGGTATGCCAATGACAAAGAACAGGAACGCCAGCCGCACCCAAAGCGGATCCACGGTAAAGTAGTGCGCGATGCCCGACGCTACGCCACCGACCAGTTTGCGACGCAGATCGCGGTACAGGCGGCGCGGGGCCGATTCTTCCCCGGCAAAGGTATCTTTGGGTGGAAAAATCTCCGTGCGGGGCGGGTTAGTGTAGGGTGTTTTGGTGGGCTCGGGCTGCGGACGACTGCTGGCTGCCTGTAGCGGCTCGGTGAGCAGGTCTTCGGCCTGGTCGATGGCCTCGAAGTCAGCCACGGTGCCCATCGCGGTGATGAGTTCGTTCACGTCGCCGAGTGAGATGACTTGCTTGCTTTCGGTTTTTTGCTTGGCGATGAACCGCTCGGCGATGCGGCCTTCGATGTCGGAGAGGATTTCCTTACTGTCGGCAAAGGAGGAGAAATACCGCTGCACGGTACCGAGGTAGTCGCGCAGCTTTTCGTATCCGTCTTCCTCGATGTGGAAAACGACGCCGCCGATGTTGATACTAATGGTCTTTTTCATGGGAGTGTTAATCGAATGTCTGGGGTAAACAGGATCAATTAGTTTAGGTAGTAGCCTCAGTTTTCTTAATAATCATCTGCACCGAGGCGGCCAGGTCGAGCCAGGTTTCCTGCATGGCTTCCAGAAACTGCCTTCCTTCGTCGGTCAATACGTAGTATTTGCGCGGTGGCCCTGACGACGATTCCACCCATTTATAATCCAACAACCCGGCGTTTTTGAGCCGGGTCAGTAGCGGGTAGAGGGTGCCTTCCACCACCATAATTCGGGCCGAGGTCAGCTCTTCGAGCATGTCGGAAGCGTACACCTCACCGCGCGAAATGACGTGCAGAATGCAGAATTCCAGGATTCCCTTCCGCATCTGCACCTGGGCGTTTTCAACTTTCATATTTATTGGGATTTTGGATTCTGGATGTTGGACGTTGGACTTTTAATTCTTCTCTCGATTCAGACCTGTGTTTCTCGTTGGGCAGAACCGATCCAATATCAAAAATCCAGTATCCGATGTCTTTTTCATGGCTAATGGATGCAAACGCTTTTTCACTTGCAACAGGACAAAGGTATGGAAAGGTACTTTGCTATGCAAGGTACTTGGTAGTTTTGGTTTGGGACTAAGTGACGAATGGCGGCATTGCCGGGATGAATGGTTATTTTTGTGAGAAAACCATTTGCAGAGACTAAATGAAAACCGAAAAGACGACTGCCCCGACCCTCATTATCATCGCCGCTATGAGCGAAAACCGTTGCGTCGGGCAAGGTGAACACCTGCCGTGGAAACTTCCCGATGAGTGGGAATATTTCAAAAAAACGACCGAAGGCAAGCCCTTTCTGATTGGCCGTAAAAGCTACGAAGCACCCGACGGGCTGTATTCCAGCTATCGTAATGTTGTTGTGAGCCGTCGCGACGATCTTACGCTGAAACACCAGCCCGCCGAGCAAGCGCATAACCTGGATGAAGCCCTAGCCATGCTGGCTAACGAAGAGGAGGTTTTCGTGCTGGGCGGGGTCAGTATTTTTAAAGAAATGTTGCCGCGTGCCAACAGGCTGTATTTAACCATCGTCCACGCCACCATCGAGGGCGACGCCTATTTCCCGGAAATCGACTGGAAGGATTGGAAGGAAGTGTACTCAGTCCGTCACGAGGCGGACGAGCAACATAAGTACGCCTTTTCAATGAAGCGTTTCGTGCGCTAGCGTCTTCTCCACCTTCACCAACCACAGCATCCCTACGACTCCCGATAGCACCGTCCCGGCCATAATAGCCAGCTTGGCGCTGGCTTGCTGGGCGGCATCCGGGAAGGAAAGACTGGCGATAAAAATAGACATGGTGAAGCCGATACCCGCCGTAAAACCCAGACCGAATATGTGCCGCCATTTCAGTCCACCGGGTAGTTCGGCTCCGCCTGCCTTGACCACCCCCCAGGAAAACAGAACGATACCCAAGGGTTTGCCCAGAAATAATCCCGCCACAATACCCAGGCTCAGCGGCAAAGTCAACAGAGCGGACACGTCCCCGGCCAGGACGATACCCGTGTTGGCCAGCGCAAAAATGGGCATGATGAGATAATTGACGGGCTTATAAAGGGCGTGTTCCAGACTGCCCAGGCGGTCGAGCGGAATCGTCATGGCCAACACTACCCCGGCGATGGTAGCATGGACACCCGATTTTAGCACAAAAAACCAAAGCAAAAGACCGGGAATTAAGTAAAATAGGAAGCGGCGTACCTTGAAAAAGTTGAGTGCGAAAAGGACGCCCAGCGTAGCCGCCGCGTACAGCAACATATTCGTGTCAATATCTTTAGTATAAAAAAGTGCGATAACCAACACCGCGATCAGGTCGTCGATGACAGCAATGGCCGTGAGAAGAACCTTCAAGGCAAAAGGAACCCGATTGCCCAACAGCGACAGCATTCCCAGTGAAAAGGCGATATCGGTCGCCGTAGGAATGGCCCAGCCATCGGCGGCCGCAGAACCAGTGTTGAAAGCCAGGTAGATCGCCGCCGGGACAATGGCCCCGCCCAAAGCCGCCACGCCGGGCAGGACGGCCTGCCGCCAGTCCGAAAGTTCCCCCACCAGGATTTCGCGCTTGATTTCCAGTCCCACAAAAAAGAAAAAGACAGCCATCAGACCGTCATTGACCCAGTGACTTATCGTCTTATCCAGCGGCGCAATGCCGATTTTTTGTTCCCAAAAAGCCAAAAACTCCGCACCCTGCGAAGAATTGGCCCAAACCAGCGCCACAGCGGTGGCAACCAGAAGTAAAACTCCCGACAAACGTCCACTTTCGGCCAGGTCGCGAATGGGATTGATGACCGGCTCGACGACCGGCTTCACTGCATTCTTGATTTTAACTATTCTCCTTTTGGTCTTCATCTATTATTTTTATACAACTATCTTCTGTCGAGGACACCCGGTAACTCAATGCTGGGTTTTATAGTTTCCGGGATTTGTCAATGGATTCAATTGGGTCGGCGTGGGGTTGGAATTCCTGAAAATGGACCAGCCCGCACGCTGTTTGTACTTGGGGGTGCTGGGTTGCACAACGTTCCGAGGAGCCATTACGGCCCTGGGTACAATGCCCACGCGGGATGGAAAGCGGCGGCGATGGCGGACTTCCTGCATACTGTCCGCCTTTTTGGCTTTGTGGGGATGTTTGTAATTATGCACCGACACACCGGGATCGACTTTTACTTTGGAGTCACTTTGGGCACCGGCCTCGAAACTACCCGATAGCACCGCGCAGATTGTGACGAAAAAAGAATGAATGGTTTTCATGATTCACTTGTTTTTGGGGACCAAGAAATAGGACCGAATATTTACGAACAATATTACTTGCTCAGAGTGTCAGATCCCCAGCGGCTTCGGGCTGGTAAACCACCTCTTCGATTTTGATGAGAACTGTCCCGTTGGGCGTTTTCATACTGGTTTGCTCCCCTTGCTTGCAGCCCAAAATCGCTGCCGCCAGGGGAGCAAAAATTGAGATTCGTTTTTTTTCGATATTGGCGGCTTCTGGATACACCAACTGCACCTCCAGCGTCCGGTTGGTTTCGGGGTAAGTCAGTCGCACGCGCGAGTTCATCGTCACAACATCCGCCGGGATGTCGGTCGGATCAACCAGCGTGGCTTCGTTGACCGCCCGCAGGAAGCCATTGGTTTGATTGTTTGAAAAATTGAAGTCGTTCCTGGCCCGACCGATCCACTGCTGAAGCCGCTGGTAGTCAAGGCGGCTGATGATAAGATTACTCATAGTTTGATTGATTTAAAAATAACTTAGAAATTAATTAAGGTGAAATTTTGTGGGATTCCGCTCCAGAAATTTTGCCTTGTGTACCAGGCTCTGGATAAGAATGCCGATGACAACGGCCACGGCGATCATCAGTGAGGTGATGACCGATACCCCGGCGGCATCGCGATGCGACCCCTGAACAATCTCCCGCCCGGTCTCCGACTGGATCCGGGCCAGGATGTGGAGGTTCTGAATGCTCTGGCGAAAAATGGGGACACCCTCCTTATTATATAGTGCGGCGGCCAGCTCCCTTTCCGTTGCGGCCCGTTTAAGTACGCCGCCCTCCATCCGGCTGTTGTCCGCCATGCCCTTTTTGAATTCAGCCAGCACCGCCGCCTCGTTTCGCGTTAAAACGGTTTGTTCGAAATCGGACACGAGCTTATCGTTCTTGGTATCGTATTCCAAAAGCTGGGCTTTCACTTCGTTTTCTGTGAGGAGCGAATGCCCGTTCAGATGATTCTCCAATATCCTCCGCTTGGCGTGAAGGTTCTCGCTGAGGTACACAATGATCAAGGCGGGTTGCAGGCGGTCTTCATACACGGACGTTACCGCTTTATCCATTTGGTGCGCCCTGTTATCAACCCGCAACGAAAAGAGTATGATGAAAGCCATCACTAAGAACAGCAAAGCCGCTACTTTCACTTTTTGGGTAAGTAATAGGGAAATTTTCATGTTCGAACCCGTTTTTTAAGAAATACGAGGTAATAATGACTTCTTACTTTGAAATAAGTTTTTATGGCTGTAAATTTACAACTGTAAAAATAAAAATGCAAGTTTTATGACTTATATTAGCACGGAACCTCGTATCACGGGCTACTGGAAAGACATCTGCTACCCGATCGAATCCATGTGGCTAACCGATCTGCTTCCCGGCTACGACATTATCGCTACCGATCGCCAGCAACTGATCGTGGGGCAAATTCCCGGCGGGCGCAAGACGCTTTTCGGGATTCAAAGTGCCGATTATACCATCGTTCCCAATGCCGCCATCAAAGAAGTAATCGATGAATTGGTGCCAGAGTACCAATTGGTGGTCAAACACACCATTACCGGGGAATTTAGCATCTGCATCGTGTTGCCTGCCACGGTACAAATCGGCGGCGAGGCCATTCACCGCAGTCTCACGCTCACGAATAGCTACAATGGCAAGACGCCCTTTAGCATTCAGGGCCAGTCGTTAGCCGCCCTGCTCGACCCCGCCACCCGGCTGGGCAGCAGCCTCTACCGCAACCTTTGCCAGAACGGCCTGATGGGCTGGGCCGACCCTTTCGCTGACCTGACTGAATATAAGACGTGGCTGGGACAATGGACCGGAGGACGCAAGAAAAAGCAGCCACCGAAGAGCGCCATCGCCCCGGATCGCACGCGGCAGATGCGCTCGGAAATTCGAAATATCCACCACAGTGCATTGACGATCGAGGTTTTCCAGGAACATTTGCGGGAGCTGATCGCCGAACACCTGACCACCGAACACACCTTGACGGTCCAGGTGTACGACCATTTTCAGCAAACCATTCCCGCCGGGACGGACACGATCCTTTTAAAGGAACTGGCGATTCCGTCGCAGTTGGCCAAGCAAGCCATGGAAAGACTCCGGCTCGAAGAGCGAATGCTGGAGGCAAAGCTCTCGTACTGGCTGCTTTACAATGCCGTCAATTACGCACTTTTCACCGCCCGTAGCAGCCTGACTTTCAACGACCGTTACCGACTCGATGAGCGGGTTTTTCACCAGTTAGCCGCGCATTCGTTTGCCTGAAATCTACTTTTTAAATTTTTCAAAAAATAAATTCCGTGTACTACAAAAGATCAAAACGTCATGAATTCACCTGATTTGTTGATGGGCCTGGGCAGCGTCATCTACGCCCTTTCAAAACTCGACGGCGAACTTCAGCAAGAAGAAGTGAAAGCTGTTCGCGAAATTCTGGCCGACGAGCCGCACGGCGACCTGGCCGTTTGTGGCTTTTTTCTGCGGGACAACTTTGGCTATAGCACCAAAGAGGCCTACGAAGCGGGCATGCGGCGCATGACCGACGAAGGCATCGAAATTAACCGCGAAACCCGCAAGCGTTTCGTCAGAATCCTGCTGCGGGTGGCGAGGGCGCACGAAGGTGCCTCACGGGCCGAGTGGGAGTTTATCCGCAAGTTCTGGCGCGAGCTTTTGTCGATGAACACCAAAGAGCGGCAAGCTACTACGAGGGTATTAATTCCGGCTAACTGAATCAACTAACGAAACCGGGGCCGCCAGGGGTGGCCCTCCTTTTTTATCCAAAAGCAAGTGACCAAGCAAAGAAAAACTAAAATTGGGTTCATCCTGAAAGACGCCTTCCTCATTTTGCTGGGCATCGGGAGCGCAGGCATGGGTCTGAACCGGGTGGCCGGAGCCAGGCTTCCTGATGTCCAGCAATTTTATCGACGGCGGCGCAACGGGTATCTCGATGCTGTTGAGCGAGATTTTTGGAATTCCGCTGGCGGTATTGATTCCGCTCATCAACCTGCCCTTCATCGTGATGGCTTATCGCTACATTGGCCGCACTTTTGCCATCCGCAGTGTACTGGCTATTGCGGGTTTGGCTATCTGCCTACTGGTTGTCCCCTATCCCGACGTGACGCCGGACTCCCTGCTGACGGCAGTTTTTGGCGGCTTTTTCATCGGGGCGGGCATTGGTCTGGCTATGCGGGGTGGGGCGGTGCTGGACGGCACGGAGGCGTTAGCGCTGCTGGTCAGTCGTAAGTCGCGCTTCCTGAAGGTGGGTGACGTAATCTTGATTCTTAATGTGTTCATTTTCGCGGCGGCTGTCTTTTTCCTCAGCGTCGAATCGGCATTGTACTCGATGCTCACCTACTTTGCTGCTTTCAAGACGATCGACTTCATCGTCAACGGCATCGAGCAATACACGGCGGTGATGATCGTTTCGCAAAAATTCAATGACATCCGGCAGAGTATTCAGGAAAAGGGCTGGGGCGTCACGAGTCTGCAAAGCCATCAGGGCTTCGGCAAGCGCGGCGAGCAGGAACAAACCCACGATGTGCTGTACGTCATCGTCACGCGCCTGGAACTGAGTCGCCTGATGGACGCAATTTTCGATATTGATGAGCAAGCCTTTGTCAGCCAGTCGGCGCTGGAAAACGTAGACGGCGGCAAGGTCAAGAGCATGACGGTGCACTAGTAGTGCGGCCTAACTTGTAATAATATAGAGTCGACGAAGAAACCATGAACAAACAGAAACGCGCCTGGCTGGAATACGCATTGTGGGCGGGACTGGCTGCTTTCCTTTTCTTCACCGATGCGGGCAAATCGACCATCGTCGGCTTACAGCAACTTATCCTCAAAACTGGTCTCAGAAACGCCCCTACCGAGACGAAAATAGATGAAGCGGCGGCCTCATCTGCCTACGGCGGCTATCCCCACGATCTGTCGCTTCGCACGCTGGAAGGAGAAACCATTCAATTGAGTGAATTGCGGGGGAAAGTAGTATTTCTGAACCAATGGGCAACCTGGTGTCCGCCCTGCCGAGCCGAGATGCCCGCCATTGAGAAGCTTTACAAATCCGTGGACAAAAATAAAATAGCCTTCGTCATGCTGTCTTTGGACGATTCCGAAGAAAAAGCCCGGAATTTTGTGCGGGAAAAAGCCTTCACCTTTCCTGTGTATCAACCCGCTGGGCCATTGCCCGCCGCCTTTGCCTCCGAGGCCATTCCTACGACCCTGATTCTCGATTCCAAAGGACAAATCGTCCAGCGGATCGAGGGCATAGCAAACTATGATACCGACGAATTTCGTCGATACCTGTTGAGTTTATCCGGTTCCCCCTCTGAATAACCCCACCGTTTTATCCAAAAACCATTTCTTACAAACATGACTCCACAAAGAACCACCAAAGAATACCTTCTGCTGTTTTCCAAAGGCGCGGGCATGGGCGCGGCCGACGTCGTACCCGGCGTATCGGGCGGCACGATTGCCTTCATTACCGGCATTTACGAAGAACTCTTGACCTCCATCCGGGCGATAGATGCCGAGGCGATCAAACTATTGTTCAGCTTTCGGCTGGCCGATTTCTGGCGGCACATCAATGGTACATTTTTGCTTGTGCTGCTGTCGGGCATTGGATTCTCGGTTCTGGCGCTCTCGCGGGTGGTCTTGTATCTGCTGGCCAATCATCCCGAATTGCTTTGGTCGTTCTTTTTCGGACTCATCGTGGCCTCGGCCTGGGTGGTGGGCCGCAAAATCGACCGCTGGAGCCCGGGCGTCGTACTTTTCGGTCTAGTGGGAACGGGGATCGCCTATTTCGTAACGGTGGCGACGCCCGCCCAAACGCCCGAAGCCCACTGGTTCATCTTTTTATCCGGGGCCATTGCCATCTGCGCGATGATTCTACCCGGTATCTCGGGTAGTTTCCTGCTCGTTTTAATGGCTAAATACGAGTTCATCCTTAACGCAGTCAAGGAGTTACGTCTGGACGTAATCGCTGTCTTCGCAGCGGGCTGTGTGGTGGGTATTCTGTCGTTTTCGCGGGTACTCAACTGGGCGCTCAAAAACTACTACGGGGCCACAATTGCCCTGCTAACGGGTTTCATGGTGGGTTCGCTGAACAAAGTGTGGCCCTGGAAGCAAACCGTAGAAACCTACACCGACCGCCACGGTGAAATAAAGCCGCTGGTGCAGCAAAACGTGTCACCGGGAAATTACGAGTCGCTCACGGGTCAGGTATCCTTTTTGGCCTACGGGATTCTGCTGGCGGTGGCAGGATTTTTACTGGTGTATTTGGTAGATCGTTTTACGGGAGAAAACGGCTCGGGAAACACTGTGATTAAATCACATGAGACTTCTGAAAGTCTGGCTTGATAAGCGAAAGTCACTCTAAATCAATCCAAAAATTATGAATACTATCCACGATTTATTTGATTTGACCGGAAAGGTTGCCATAGTAACCGGCGGAGCCAACGGTATCGGAAAAGCCACGGCACTCATGCTGGCCAGGGCCGGGGCCAATATCGCCATCGGCGACTTCAAGCTGGAAGACGCCCAAACCGCCGCGAAGGAAATTGAGGCATTGGGTGTGAAAGCCCTCGCCATCTCCTGCAATGTGCTCAAAGACGAGGATTTGGTTAACCTGGTGGATACCACTGTGAAGGAACTGGGTGGTGTGCATATTTTGATCAACAACGCTGGTGGCGGCGGTGGAGGGCGCGAGAATCCGTTTAAAATTACGGTGGACGATTTTAAACGCGATTTTGAGCTAAACGTATTCAGCACCTGGCGGTTGTGTCAGCTTTGTGTGCCGCACATGAAAAAGGCGGGCTACGGCTCCATCGTCTTTACTACTTCCATGTCGAGTATCAACAAAAGTCCCAACATGAGCGGCTACGCGGCTTCCAAAGCATCGGTCAACCACATGGTGGCTAACCTGGCCCACGATTTCGGGCCGGAAGTACGCATCAACGCCGTGGGACCCGGTGCCACCCGCACGGCCGCTTTGGCGAGCGTCCTGACGCCCGAGATCGAGGCAAAAATGCTGGCCCACACGCCCATCAAGCGACTGGGAACGGCGGACGACATCGCGGGAGCGATGCTCTATTTTGCTTCACCGGTTTCCGAATGGGTCAGCGGACAGACCATCTTCGTCAATGGCGGTGGCGAGCAGACTTTGGAGTAAAATGAGCGTATGCTTAAACCACTCCAAATGATTTTTATCCCTATTCTTTTCAAATTAAATTCTCAAAAGAAAAGGTTCTTTGACAATTTTTGTGGTTAAGTTCACATATGCAAGAAACAGATTTTTACGAGCGGTTGCTGTCGCTGCCCGATTTGGTCGTAGACCGCGTTGAGTCCTCGGCTAAGCGCATCACGCTACACTGTCACACCAGCA
>JBBSUC010000029.1:0-68544 GCA_038235275.1 Cytophagales bacterium
ATTTTTGTGGAGCAAGCTGATATTTACTTTCTAACTACGAAACGAACGAATTTAAATTGCTAATTATGAGTGGCTTACAAGTTTTTGCAATTGTAAGAACTGAGTAGCTGATGCACCGACCACAAAAATTGTCAAAGAACCGGAATAATTTGGTATATTTGGTCGCTACAACCAACGACAAGACCAATGCGTTTAAGTGATATGTCAAACAAAACATAGTTCCCATGATAAAGGAACCTAAAAAAAACACTAGGAAGCCAACAGCTAAACCAGCGGCTACAATCAGAAAGAAAGACCCCAAGAAGAAAATTAAACTGGGTTTGGGACGACATCTCGTCTATATGTCCGAGACACTGTTTGATGAGGATTTGGAAATTTGATGAGGATTTGGAAAGATGAAAAGCTAGCTTCTGGATACGCACATCTTCTTGTGGGCTTCTGCCGAACCCGAAAGGTTGGGTAAAACTATGACTCGCATCATGGCCAATGCCAACGCGACCAAGTACCTCAGTGCTATTTCGCTCGTGGAGATAGCGCAATTGTCCGAAACGAAGCCCAAAGATTTCGATTTCAAGATTCCGCTTTCAACTTTCATCCATCAGTCGATGGCTCAACTGCAAGTTCAGGTACTGGCGATTACGCCCGAACACGCCCAGCGGTACTACGAGATTCAACCGATTGAGAATCACAAAGACCGCGACGGCGGCCCGGCCATTTGATCGAACCATCATTGCCCAAGCCGCCAGCACGGGCTTTACAGTTTTGTCAGATGATAGCAAATTTCCGCTGTATCCAATTGAAGTGATCTCAAATTATGATTGATAGGAAAAGTGATGAGTACATGGCTATAGAAACCTACAAAGACATTATCAAAATAAATCCTCTGAAAAGATTCGCACGGCCCTGTGTCCGCGATACGCGGATTAGCGTGTATGACGTGTTGGCCTAGCTATTCAAGGGAATGTCGAAAGCTGAAATTATCGAGGATTTTCCTGAATTGGCGGAAGCGGATATTGATGCTTGCCTAGCTTACGCAACGGAGCGGGGGCGGACTGTACGGGTTGCCGTTTGACAACGCTGGCCGTTTGACGGGGGCCGACCGTCGGCGGCCTTTTTATTTTCAGTACGCAGTCTTCCTTTGGAAATACGCACAGTACGGAAAATCAATCAGAGCCTATTATCATCATGAATCAAACCATAAATATCAAGCTCAAACCTTCGATTCTCCGAAGCCTGGAGCAAAAGACGAACGAACTCAAAACCAATGCCGACCATGTAGTCAACAAAGCATTGGAAGATTATTTCTATGTGGAAAGGCTCAACGCCATGCGAAAACAGCTTCGAGGAAAAGCCAAAGAGCAGGGTTTTGAAAGTGAAGAGGATATTTTCGATGCCATTTCTTAAAGATGAAAGTCATCTTCGGTACAAATGTATTGCTGTCCTCTCTGCTATTTTCTAGGCGAAAGCTAAGGGGTAAAGTTTACGCTGGTCCTTGATCATGGCGTCGAAAGACAAGACGCCTGCCCAGATAATCATCCAGCCTAACCAGCAGAGTGAAAGAATAATGATCGTCCAAGTGGGGCCGTCGAAACCAATAAGTGCTTCGCGTAAAAAAAAATTATAAATTTGGTACAAATTTAGCCCTGCCCCGAAATAAACAAACTTATCATACTTGAATGAACTAAGCTGATATTCTTTCTGAGGCAATTTTTCCTTGAAGTGAAAGAAGGAAACTATATAAGCCGCAAACGCTAAAATGCCGTTGGTTATGACAAAGATATTACCGTCTATGGTTTTGAAACCGAGATATAGCACGAAGGCCAATAGCAGCGAACCAACAATCATGGGCAACTTAAACAGTTGCTTAAAATGAACCCACCACAACTTTTGATTTCGGTGCATTACCGCTGTTTGCTTCTGTTCTACAACATCTAAAAACCCAAAAATCCCAAATCCGCGATATACCTGCTGCAAAGCGCCATCAAACGTAAGGCCAGGCGTCTCAGCCATGCGCTGCTCGACCTCGCTGGCGAGGTGATCCACGAGTTCGACCTGTACGTCGTAGAAATCCACGTATTTGCTTTTGACGAATTGGAAGAGGGCGTGGATTTGCGTATCGGTAAGAGGGGTTGGGGTTAGCATGGCTGTTTTTGGCTTGGGGCTATGGATTTTGGCGTTGTGCCATTGGCTGACGCGCGCTGGGCGAACACATAGGTTCGGTCCCTACGAAAGGGCTATTTTCGGCCCCAATAATATCTGCATGTGCCGTATGAATTCCTCCAGTTCGGCCAGACGACTGACAGTTTCGGTTTGTCCTTTGGGCGTGATGGCGTAATATTTGCGCAGACGGTTGCCGGCGGGGACCACCTCGACGGTAAGCAGTCCTTCGGCTTCCAGCCTGTGGAGGGCCGGGTAAAGCGCCCCTTCGTTGATCGTGACTTCGTCGACGGTCATTTCCTTCACTTTCCGGGTCATTTCGTAGCCGTACATCCGGCCATTTTCTTCCAGGAGTTTCAGGATTATAGTCGTCAGGCTGCCTTTATAGAGTTGGGAGTTGTTCATTGAGCAAATATATACCTCAGTTCCTGAGGTATCAAATATTGTGGCAAAAATCAAGCAATAAATTTTAGGGCGTACACAACGAAAAGTCCGTTCACGCAAAATTTCCCTAATTTTGCCAACTTTCATAATTAACATAGGTAACGGCGCACAAAAACACTGTCAACCGTCAACCCGCGCCGGCGTACCGGTCCACTGTCAGCTAATTAAATGCTAAGCGAACAAGAAATACTGCGCCGCAACAAGCGCGAAGAGTTAATGAAACTGGGGATCGATCCCTATCCAGCCGCCGAGTACCTGGTGAACGCCACGGCGGGCGATATTCTTAAAAATTACGAGAACCACAAGCTGGATTACAAAAGCGTGTCTTTGGCCGGGCGGCTGATGAACTTCCGCATCATGGGCAGCGCCTCCTTTGCCGAGTTGCAGGACAGTACCGACACGATCCAGGTCTATTTTCGCCGCGACGACATTTGTCCCGGTGAGGACAAGACACTGTACAATACGGTGTTCAAAAAACTGCTTGACATTGGGGACATCATCGGTGTGAAGGGTTTTGTGTTTACTACGCAGACGGGCGAAATCTCGGTTCACGTGCAGGAATTCACGATTCTAAACAAATCGCTGCACCCGCTGCCGGTCGTCAAGCGCGATGACGACGGCAATGTGTACGACCAGTTCAACGACCCCGAACTGCGCTACCGACAGCGCTACGTGGATTTGATCGTGAACCCGCACGTACGGGAGGTGTTCAAAAAACGGGCGCGGATGATTACGACTATGCGCGGCTATTTCGATGATAAAGGCTGGCTGGAAGTGGAGACGCCCGTGCTGCAAGCCATCCACGGCGGCGCGGCGGCGCGGCCATTCGAAACGCACCATAACGCGTTGGACATGAAACTGTACCTGCGCATTGCGACCGAACTGCACCTGAAAAGGTTGATCGTCGGCGGCTTCGAAGGCGTGTACGAGTTCGGTAAACTGTTCCGCAACGAGGGCATGGACCGTACCCACAATCCCGAGTTCACGACCGTGGAGCTGTACGTGGCCTACAAAGATTACGAATGGATGATGCGGATGGTGGAAGAGCTGTTGGAAAAAGTGGCGGTGGCCGTCAATGGCCGCACTAAAACCACTTTAGGTGGCACCGAGCTGGATTTTGCCGGACCGTACCCGCGCCTGAGCATCACCGACGCCATCCGGCAGCATACCGGACTGGACGTAGAAACAATGGATGAGGCCGCCATTCGCCAACAGTGCCGCGACTGGGGCATGAATGTGAACGAAACGATGGGCAAGGCGAAGCTGATCGACGAAGTTTTTGGTGAAAAGGTGGAAGAGCACATCATCCAACCAACCTACATCATCGACCACCCCATCGAGATGTCGCCACTAACCAAGAAGCACCGGACCAAAAAAGGCGCGGTCGAGCGCTTCGAGTTATTCGTGAACGGGAAAGAAATCGCCAATGCCTACTCGGAGTTGAACGACCCGATCGACCAGAAAGAGCGCTTTGAGGAACAACTCAAATTAAAAGAGCGCGGCGACGATGAGGCGATGGCGATGGACGATGACTTCCTCCGCGCCCTGGAGTACGGTATGCCGCCAACGGCGGGCATCGGCATCGGCATCGACCGCCTGGCTATGTTGCTTACTGACAACGCCAGCATTCAGGAAGTTATTTTCTTCCCGCAGATGCGCCCCGAGAAAAAGGCCGAGGAATCCACCAACGCCGATTACGAAGCAGCGGGTGTGCCGATGGTTTGGATTCCGGCGCTGCAAAAGATGGGCTTTATGACCGTCACAGCCCTGAAAACGGCCAACCCTAACAAGGTTTTCAACGACTTGGGCGGAATGCGCAAGAAGCTAAAAATTGACGCGCCCATGCCGAAGAAAGAAGAAGTCGACGGCTGGATTTCGTAGAAGCCACGTCTTATTTATTTGCATCCCACCGCACAAATTGGTACTTTGTACCCTTTAAAAAGAAAAATATAATGGATCGGATTCGATACTACGTGGAAGATCAGGCGTTTGGCGTGTGTGCTAAACTGGGGGAGAAGCTTAGTTTCTCGGCGAGCAGCATTCGGTTGTACTTCATCTATGCCTCTTTCCTTACTTTCGGCTCGCCCATCATCATTTATTTGGTGCTGGCTTTTTGGATGGAAGTGCGCAAGCATTTGCGCCGCCACCAAAGCCCCACTATTTGGGAATTTTAGCAGAAATTCTCTCTCAGGAAGATTTCAGGGTAGTTCGGAAAATTTTCTTTTTCCTTTCACAAAATACTCCCACACCACGCTGTGGCGATAGAGACTGGCCTGCCGGGGTGGACGATTGCCGCGTTCGTTGAGCCGGGGCACCAGGCGATAAAAAGCAAAGTGCGCCCGCACGATGGCCCACACGTCGGGCCAGGCCCCGGCCATCATAAACCGCACACTCGAAATACCATCCAGTACTAGCCGCGCCAGCAGCACCCGTACCCGCTGCCCGAGGGGCATATTTTTATAAATCATCATCAGGTTATTGCGGTAGTTCAGGAAGGTCTTGCGCGGGTTGGACTTGTGCAGCGTGCCGCCGCCTACGTGGTACACTTCGCTGCCGCCGCAGCAGACGATCCGCCACTTCCGATTGAGCAGCCGCCAGCAGAGGTCTATTTCCTCCATGTGAGCAAAGTACCGCTCGTCGAACCCCTTCGCTTCCCAAAAAGCCGTGGCCCGCACAAACAGGCAGGCCCCCGTGGCCCAGAAAACGTCTACGGTGGCGTCATACTGCCCGTGGTCGGCCTCGCAGGTATCGAACAGACGGCCCCGGCTATACGGATAGCCTAAAAAATCCATGTAGCCGCCCGCTGCCCCGGCGTACTCAAAGTGTGTTCGATGGTTGAAGTCCTTGATCTTTGGCTGGCAAGCGGCTACCCTCGGGTTAGCTTCCAGGTAATCCAGCATCGGCTCAACCCAGTTGGACGTCACCTCCACGTCAGAATTTAGTAGTACGTAGTAATCGGCCTCGATCCGGGAAAGGGCGTAATTGTAGCCTCCCGCATAACCCTTATTATCAGGAATGACCAGCACGCTTACGTCGGGCATTTCGCGCAACCACGTCAATGACTGGTCAGTAGAAGCGTTGTCGGCCACCCAAATTTTGCAGTTCGGGGAGAACTGCCGCACCGAAGGCAGGAATTGTTCCAGGTACCTCTGTCCGTTGTAATTGAGGATGACGATAGCAACCTGTTTCATCAAAAGTGAAAAATCCGGTTCTATTGGCTGAAACCGGAAGTGGTAGCAAAGAGGGAAGAGATTTGAAGAAAATAAGCTACTTCATCAGGTTACCCAAATCCAGGCCCGGAATATTGGGCAGCATACCCTGCGTTGATTGCTGGAGGTGTTCTTTGATTTTAGGCTCGATGTTTTCCATAGCCTTGTTCATAGCCGCAACCACCAAATCTTGCAACATTTCCTTGTCCTCCGGTTTGATGAGATCATTATCTATCTCTAAACCGATGATTTTTTTCTGACCATTGATGGTCACGCGCACGAGTCCCGCACCTGACTCTGCCGACTCAGTGATATTGCTCAACTGTTCCTGCGCTTCCTTCATGCGAGCCTGCAAGTCTTTCATCTTACCCATCATGCCCGATAGATCCATGTTTCCTAACATATTTTTTTAATGGTGAATGGTGACGGGATGGCCCGTACCATGATGAACGATATTTTAGCCGAAAGCCCAAAGTCCACGGCCGATAGCCAAAGATAGCACCTTTACCGCAAAAGCATCACAGTACCCTTCTTGACAAAGTCCTTACCCGTGTTATCTCGGATGATGACTTTGTATACGTATGGGCCTTGCGGGGCGCGATCGCCGTTAATCGCGCCGTCCCAGCCCGTGCCGGGATCGGTAGTCTGAAAAATGGACTGCCCCCAGCGATTGTATATAATCATCTGGAAATTATCGTAGAAAGATCCGCTGGGCTTGAAAGTGTCGTTGATGCCGTCACTGTTGGGTGAAAAAGCATCGGGTAGGAATAGCGCGGCTTCGCGGCGAAAAAGAACCACGTTGGAATAACTTAGAAATGACCCATTTTTAGAACGTGAACGAATCTGATACTCGAACTCCTGCTCGTTGGGGTCGTCAAATTTCGGGTCGTAAATAAGGTTGGCACCGACGCCCGTCTCCGATGCCGACCCGCCTTTATTGAGTTTTACCACGAAATACCCGCCTACATCGTCGGTAAAGGGCGGATCTTCCGTCCATTTGATGAGTTGGCCTATATCCTTAAGGAAAATGGTGCAAATGGGCTTACTGGGTTCGGAGCGGTTTCCGCAGGCGTTTTCGTACAGAATGCGGTAACAGTAGGATCGTTCCGAAGTCTTGGCCTTTACGTCGGAGTAGCGATTAGTGTTCTCCGTGACGCCCACCTCCTGAAAGCCGGCTGTGACGTTGTCGGCCCGCTCGAAGATCATTTTGTAGGCGGGCGTGGTTCCCTGCGTGGGCGGAAAGGCCACCAGCGATACGCTGCCGTCCTGTTCCACGCTTACGATCGCCTGAGAAATAGTGCTGGGCTTCAGATCTGACTTGGCTGTGACCTCCACTGGTGCCGACCGGGATTCGGCCTTCCCAACCGTGGCCACCAGCTGGTAGCGGTACGACACCCCACATTCGACATCGTTGTCCACATAGGAAATATCCTCGATTTTGGTAAATCTTTTGATCCGATTGCCATTGCGCAGTAGTTCGTAGCTTTTGAATTCCTGTGGCTGCGGGTACTGATTCCAGGTGAGGATGTTGCGCTCACTCTCGGCTTTCCCGTTCAGCACTACGGTGCATACTTCGTTGGATTCGGTCACGTTGCCGCAGGCATCGGTCGTACTCAGCTTGAGGCAATGTATTTGCCTGGGATCCAGAGATTGCAGGGTCAATTCCACATTACCCGTTTGGGAAGATTTTACTCCCGTCCCGACGTAGTTGCCTGACCCGGTTTTGACCATCACCTCCACCTCAACTCCCCCCGCACTTTTGAAAGAAAGACCTACGGATCCGTCCGCTCGGGACTCCACCTGGCTAATGCTAATCTGGCTGTTCTGCTTACCGTTGATGGTCACCCGCAGCAAGGTTTTGTTACTGCCAAAACATCCTCCTGCGTTTTGGGTGTAGATTCCTCGGTAAAAAAGGATGCGGACCCCAGCGCCGAAGTAGTCGTGTTCTATCTCCAAAGCCCCGCCCTGATTGATGTATTCCGGGGCAGAGCCATCATTCCAGTCTACCTCGATCTGGTCGTATTGCTTGGAAATGCTGTCGTCGGCAAAAATGAGCTTGACTTTTCCATCGGAACAGGGGACCGCCGTTATTTTGGGTGGAGTGCGGTCGCGCACGATTACCTCACGACAAAGAGTGATAGGACCCGCATTACTACTGCCTGCCTGTAGAATACGATATCTCCCGGGCTTATTGTAAGTGAATTGAGTGGCCTGAGGTAGGGATGACAGCGTTTCACCCTTATAATCGAAAACGAAACCTATATTATCAGCTCCGCTTACTGTATTCGCCACTTCCACTGTAAATGGTGCGCAGCCAATGAGCGGGTCAGTGCCTGTGGTCCCATTAATGGAGAATCCCCCTCCTCCCGCTTTGCACAAATCCTGCGCCGTAGTCACCGACCCCATTCCGGCAATCATCCACAGTAGCCAGCCCCAGCGGAATTCGCAATGTAACATTCTTATTCTGAGTAAATTTTGTTTCAAAATCGCCTGAAAAATAATTTGTTGCCGCGCGAAATGGGTTCGGAACGAAACGGAAGGTCGTGAACCTTTGTTTCCCAAAGATCGAAGGTAAAGCTTTCCAAAGGAAGGGTTTACCTTTACGACTTACAACGCCCTGAGCGGCGAAACTATTTTTCATCGAATGTACTAATGAGCAATAATAATACCAAAATCCGTCTTGACTCCGTCGAAGATGCCATTGCGGATATAAAAGCGGGCAAGTTGATTATCGTCGTGGACGACGAAGATCGTGAGAATGAAGGCGATATGATCGGTGCCTCCCAAACGATCACTCCCGAACTTGTCAACCTTATGGCCCGCGAAGGGCGTGGCCTCATCTGCGTGTCGCTGACCGAAGAGCGCTGCCACGAACTGGGTCTCGACATGATGGTGCAGATCAACACGGCGGCCCACGAAACGGCCTTCACCGTGTCGGTGGATTTATTGGGCCACGGCTGTACGACGGGCATTTCGGCCTCCGACCGCGCCCAAACGATCCGTGCCCTGGTAAATCCCGATACCAAGGCAGAAGACTTGGGTCGCCCCGGCCATATTTTCCCCCTGAAAGCCAAGGAGGGCGGCGTGCTGCGTCGCAGCGGCCACACCGAGGCCTCGCTCGACTTTGCCCGACTGGCCGGATTGACGCCCTCGGGCGTGCTGATCGAAGTCCTGAACGAGGATGGCTCGATGGCCCGGCTGCCCGAATTGCGCGTAATTGCCGACCGCCTGGATATGAAGTTGGTGACGATCAAGGATTTGATAGCCTACCGCTTGCGGGAGGAATCACTCATTAAGCGCGAAATTGGCGTGGATCTGCCTACCGAATGGGGGCATTTCGACCTGATCGCTTACCGACAGCTCAACACCAACGAATTGCATCTGGCCCTGGTAAAAGGTACTTGGGAACCGGACGAGCCCGTGCTGGTACGCGTCCACTCTTCCTGC
Organism: Cytophagales bacterium; assembly: GCA_038235275.1. Lineage (GTDB taxonomy): Bacteria > Bacteroidota > Bacteroidia > Cytophagales > Spirosomataceae > Persicitalea. The sequence goes on from JBBSUC010000029.1 coordinate 9,258, forward strand.
GTGACGGGCGACATTTTCGGCTCCTGCCGCTGTGACTGCGGTGGCCAACTCCACGCTGCCATGGATATGGTGGACAAAGCCGGGAAAGGCGTTGTCGTTTATATGAACCAGGAGGGGCGCGGGATCGGTCTTTTGAACAAACTGAAAGCTTACAAATTACAGGAAATGGGCCGCGACACCGTAGAGGCCAACCTCGAACTGGGCCTACCGATGGACGCCCGCGACTACGGCGTGGGGGCGCAGATTCTGCGGGATTTGGGTGTTTCCAAAATAAAACTGATTTCCAATAATCCCAAGAAGCGCGTCGGTTTGATGGGCTACGGGTTGGAAATCGTAGATACGATCGGGATCGAAATTGCTTCCAATCCGTACAATGAAAAGTACCTGCTTACCAAGCGCGATAAGATGGGGCATAGTCTGCTCAACTTGTCTGCTAACGGGTTCAAAGGTGAGGCGGGACGCCCCGAGGCGTTAAAAGGTTAAAGGTTAGCGGTAGACGGTTTCAAAATGATTGTCGTATCCGTTACTACCCTTCAAAAAATTTGGATAGTTTTTTTTAAAATGACTTCAATTCAAATTGCTAATTCTGACGCGGACATTTTGAAATGCCGCCGGGCGGTGCAGGCTTTGCGGCCTTTGCTGGTCGATGCCGTGTATGAGGAAGCAGTGCAGCGGACTTTGGCGGATAACCGACAGATGATTTTTGTGGAAGAAAACGGCGAGGCCGTCGCCGTAGCGGTGTTCGAGACGGGCTACAACCTTTACCGGGGCAAATACATCTATGTAGACGATCTTTCGACCCTGTCCGAAGCGCGGGGCAAGGGCTACGCCGGGCAACTCCTCGGCTGGATCATCGAATACGCTCGCCTCGAAGGATTCGACGAAGTGCATCTCGACTCAGGTGTGAGCGAAGCCCGTACCGATGCCCACCGCCTGTACCTCAACAAGCGGATGCAGGTCACGAGCCTGCACTTTGCGCTTAAAGTGTAAACTACCTGTCGCCCGTGTTTGATTTATGGCAGAAGTTCTCCTGAACCGCCGCGAAAAATGGATTGAACGCACGGGGCAAATTGGCCTGGTGGCTATCGGAACGGTGTACGTGCTGGTCGGTACGCTCACTTTTGCCAGCGCGGTCGATTTCAGCGGCGAAGGGAACAAGGGCAAAATCTCCCAAATATTGCAATGGGTTCAGGACCAGATTTTCGGGCAAATCCTGCTGGCCATCATCACCCTCGGCCTACTTTGTTACACGGTGTGGCGGCTCATCGAGGCTATACTCGATACCGATAACAAGGGAAACGGTCTGCATGGCTTGGCGTTGCGGGCTTCGTACCTTTCTTATGGTGGGGTGTACGGGGCGCTGACTTACTACGCCGCCCGCTTATTACTCAGTCAGAGCGGGGGCAGCGCACCGCCTCCCGAGAAAGACACCCGTGAAACCGTAGCCCAAAGCTTGCTCGAACTTCCTTATGGACAGTGGTTGGTGGCGGCTTTCGCACTGGGTACGGCGGGCGTGGGCGTCTTTCAACTTTATCTGGCCCTATCGGGGACCTACCGATCTATAATTGAAGAAGAAAGAATCGACACCCGCGCCAAGGAAATCCTGATTCGTTCGGGCCAAATCGGCTACGTGGCCCGCGCCGTGGTGTGGCTCATCATCGGTTATTTTCTGCTGCTGGCCGCCATTCGTTCCGACTCCCGCGCGGCGGGTAATTCCCAAACCGCCCTCAACTTCCTCGAGTACCAGTACGGTACCTTGACGCTGGCCACCGTGTCGCTCGGCCTGGTGTGCTACGGAATTTTCCAGTTTGCCAGGGCGAAGTACCAGCCGATTGTGAAGAAATAACGAGGGGGGTAGGCACAGTTTTAGTACGCTTGAACGGTTATTTCAACCGCTTTACACTAAAATGGCTTCTTCTACCTCTGCCAAAGACCGCTGGATCGAAATTGCTGCCCGTGTGGGCCTGACGGCCAAAGGTTTCGTCTATTCCCTGATCGGCATCCTTACTTTCATGGCAGCCTTCGAGTTGGGCAGCGGTGACGACAAGGGAGGCAAGTCCCAAGCCCTGCAATGGATCGAAGAGCAGCCCTTTGGGCAAGTCCTGCTAGGTCTGACTGCCCTCGGGCTGCTATGTTATAGCATCTGGCGATTAATCCAGGCTTTTCTTGATACCGAGGACAAAGGAAGTGACATGAAAGGTCTGGCCGTACGGGGACGGTACCTATTCAGCGGCTTGGTGTACTGCGCTTCCGCTTTTTACGCTGCTAAGCTACTGTTCGGTAACGGCTCGGACGAAGGCAGCGGCGACACGCGCGAAACGATCGTCCAAAAATTACTGGAACAGCCCTTCGGCCAATGGCTTGTGGGAGTTGTTGCGGCGGGCGTAATGGCCGTCGGAGTGTACCAAATTTACTACGCTCTTTCTGAAAAGCATCGCAAGAAAATTCAGGAGTCGAAGCTGGATAACAGAGTAAGGGAAACACTGCTGGCGTCTGGCAAAGTGGGCTATATTGCACGAGGTATTGTATGGCTGCTTATCGGCTATTTATTCCTGCAGGCCGCCCTACAGGCTGACTCCGACGAGGCGGGCGGCTCCAATTCCGCTTTCAGCTTCCTGGAACAGCAGTGGGGTTCATGGGTTTTGGCCGTGGTGGCATTGGGGCTTTTGTGCTACGGAATCTTTACGTTCCTCCGGGCGCGGTACCAGCCCGTCAGTACGCGTTGATCAGTTCTTCGTTCAGCCGCAGCGACTTATACCATTCGTAGTTGGAAAATAAAAATCTCCGTGGGCAACCCTGCGGGGATTTTTGGCATTACTGGTGTCGAAGGCGGTCAAAGCCTGATGTCTTTAAATACCATTATCCACCGTCAATTGTCCACTCAAAAAGAAGTCGTCCGCCAGTGCCAACGGGAAAATCCCTTCGCCCAAAAGCGATTATACGATCGCTACGCGAATCGGCTTTACCGCCTTGTCTGCCGCTACGTGTCCAACTCGATGGAAACGGAGGAGGTGTTGATGAACGGTTTTTTGAAAATCTTCAAAGCCATTGTCACCTTCGAGTACCGCAGCGACGACGAACTGGAAGTGTAGATGAAGCGCATCGTGGTCAACGAAGCCTTGATGTACCTGCGGAAGACGAAGAAAGAGCAATGGCTTTTTGCCGATACGGATTTGGAAGAAACTACCCTTGCCGCCCAGCCCACCACCGCCGAAGGCGACCTCCACGCCGAGGGAATTCACGAGCTGATTCTGCACTTGCCCGACGGCTATCGGACGGTTTTCTGCCTCCACGCGCTGGAAGGATACACGCATCAGGAAATAGGGGCGATGCTGAACATCAGCGAGAACACCTCGAAATCACAGCTTAGCAAAGCCCGCGCGGCCTTGCAGAAATTATTGGTCAAGCACGGATACCATTATGAAAGATAACGAACTGGACGACCTCTTCCGCCACAACGCGGACTACCTCGCCGACGAGCCACCCCGCGACTTCGACAAGGACGCCTTTTGGCAGCAGTTGCAAACGGAATTACCCAAAAAGGCGGACCACCGGAAAAAACTAGCCGCCTGGTGGTGGGCGGCTGCTTCGGTGCTACTGGCCGGGATGCTTGGCGGCATCTGGTGGATGCAATCGGGGGGGGTAGAAAAGAAGTTGGCGAATAAAGTCGAAGTAAAAACGTCGCCGGAACAAATCGCAGAAGATTCAGTGCCGAGAATGGCGATTACTATTCTCCATAAAAAGGACAACCGTAGTCCTATTTCTGAGCGAGGAAACCCAGACAAAAAACTTCTTGCAAAAAATGAAAAGGTAACGCTTCATTCGCCGCTTCCCGCCATAGAAGAAATCAAGGTACAATTAATAGAAATGACAACTACCGAAAAGCCACTCTTACTTGAAAATGAAACGAATTTCCCGGAAGTGATCGCCCCGGCGATTTCCAAAAAGCAAGTGTACCGCGTGGTGCATATTAACGAGATAAGGCAGCGTAAGCAGCAAGAAGCTAAAGCGCGCTCGCGGGTGGCGTTTCAAATCGGGATACCCGTTCCGCCGGAACCGGAACCGTACGAAGGTGAGTTTTCGCTCTCTATTTCTATTCCTCATTAACCTACCCCGTAACCAGCCCCAAAATTTTCTACCATGAAAAAGCTAATTATCTGCACCGCTCTCTTGTGGGGGAGCGTCACGGGACTCCTTTTTGCCCAAAAATCGGCTACCTACCCATTTACTGGCAGCTACAAGAGTCTGTTAAAATCGGCCTCTCTGGAAGTCAAACTAGGCAAAGGCAATGTGCTCCTACTACTCAGCCGGGATTATGAACAGTCAAAAATGCTGCAACAGCCCGACTCGCTGGTGCGAATGTTCTGGAATGAATACGGGGAAATATTAAATAATCTGCCGGACAATACCGACGTAACCGCAGTCCATTACGTACTCGGTCGGGAAGAAGAACCTTACATCCTTTGGCGCAAGTACCCGGCATCGGTCGCGGAGTACGCCGTTCTGGGGCAGGAACTAGTCCGGGTGAAATCAGTGCAGGATACTTTGCATATCACCGTGCAGGAAGCGGACAAACAAGAAGCCGATCTGTATCTGCTCATCAACGACTTGCGTGATATACCACTACTGTTTGACGAAATAAATCTCAAAACCGCTTCTCTGCGCATGGCGCTCGAAGAAAAAGTCAAGGCTCGCAAACTGGCCCGCGCTCCGCAGGTGTTTGCCAGTTATCGCGACGACCGAAATTTGAAGTATGATCTGGGTTCCAATCGGCTCATTATTTCCCTTGCTATGAGCCTTGGGTATAATTGGGGCGGCTGGTCCACGGCTTATAGCGGCGATTTTACTTACCAAATCGAAGGTTCGCGGCTTGGACCTCGGATCGGGATCTCCACTCAGCAATTCTACGGAAAAAATCCCGAGGGTAAGACGCAAGTTTACGAACAGGAATTCTTTCTGCTCGGGGTAACTCAGTTTTCAAGACCTAAAACAAACGACAACCGAGGCGAACCCACCCGACAGATCAGTCATTTAACAGCAGGTTTTCTGCTCGACCAGAACGGTGGGTACTACGAGCCAAATACTTATCGGATAGCGATCGGGTTCAATATCATTCCCAGAATTAGTGTAGAAACGGAATGGTATTATACCGGGTTTTTACAAAATGTAAATTATGGTTTACGCGTAGCCGTGGGAATCTTCTAACCGATACTGCCACTTCCCGGAAGCTCCAGCCTTTCGGGAAGTTCGCTTACTACGAAGGCGGCAAAATATCCTCCTCCTCCAAGATAGTTTGCAGACAAAAGCTATACTCCCCAAAAAGTACCGCGTCGTCGGTCCACTCGAAGATTTCCATCCGTCGGTTGGGGCGCAGCAACAGGATTTTGCGGCTTTCGGTCAGAACCCAGGCGACGCCCTCTACGCCGAACTCGATTAGTTTCTCGGATTTCTGAACGATGTAAGCCATGTCTGATCCGGCGGGTGGATTGTAGGTGTAGTTCGTGAGGTCAATTTTTATATTGACTTCGATGATGAAGTTGGGCGGGGTGTGATTATAATCAAGGGAGGGGGATTTAGGATTTTGCTTTTTTCAACGACAGCAATATCGTTCACCAAGGTTTCATCTTCATTCCCGTATTGTCCGGTCTCGTAGATGGGACACCAATATTTCTTTTTGGACAGGATTGTTTTTAAATGAAATAAAATCGCCGAAACTATCAGGCCTAGCAGAAAATTATTAGGCAGGATTTCACCCTCATTTCTCAACCCCAGCAGTACGTCGCGGTAGCCCCGGCGATAGTATTTCCGGCCACCGAACTCTTCGTAGAGCAGCGTCTTAGGAATTTGCACGGTGATGGTCTACATGAGCGGGTCTCTTTTTCAAAAAAACTTTTTTCTCGCTGTACGCTCACGGTTAGACGCAATAAATCGCATCTCTACTCCTCCGGTTCGCTGCGTTTGGCGAATTCGGCGTCGATCAAATACGCGCCTTTCGTTACCAGCTTTTGCCCGGTCAGATCGACGGGGCTTTTGATGGCGATGTTGCCCGAGTCCGCCGTATCGCCGATTTCTACGGGAATGCGTTGGAATTCATGACTATTTTTTTCGATGTAAACAAACCCGTTCGCGCCCTTCCGTACCAGCGCGTCGGGCGGCACGGTCAGGGCAGTGCGGCTGCCCGTACGGATATAGGCAGACACGTACTCGCCGGGAATGAGTTCGCTCTCCCGCTTTTCGTCGCGGACGTGGGCGTGAATGTTCAGGCTGCGGGATTCGCCTTCCAACATCCGGCCCACCAAATGTACGTAGGCTTGCATAGGCTGGCCGTTGGCGGGTACGATACGCACTTCCTGGCCCTTTTGAATCAGCGGCGCATCCTGCTCGAAGACGTTGAGTTCAATGTGCATGTGACTTTTGTCAATGATTTCCAGCAATTCCTCACCAGCCATCACTTGCTTGCCCAGATTGATGTTGGCTATGGTAATATAACCATTGACGGGTGAGACGATCCGCGCCGCCGACGCGATGCCGTCTTTTTCCAACGTACCTACCGATAGCCCCAGCAACTTCATTTTGGCGGCGAGCGATTGGGTCAAAGCCTGGGTAGCGGAGTAATCAGCCTGGGCTTTTTCGTAATTTTTCCGAGCACCTACGTTCTCGGCGCTGAGCGTTTTTTGCCGCTCCAGTTCTTTTTGCAGGAAAGTGAGTTGGCTGCTATTTTGCAGATAATCCTGCTGCAACTGAATAAAGTCGAAGCTTTCCAGCGTCGCCAGCAACTCGCCCCTGCGGACGCGCTGTCCCGGCAGGGTATTGACGTACTTTATTTTACCGCCGATGGGCAGGCTCACCGTCGCGCGGTTCTCGGGCGGTAAATCTACCCGGCCATTGGCCTTCACTTCCGAACTCACCGTTTCGTTTTGTGCGCTACCCAGCTGTACGCCGATGGCGCGGTACTGCGGCTCGGTTAGGGTGATTTCGTTGACGGTGGTGCTGTCGGGCGCTGCCTTTTCGGTAGAGGCCATTTCGTCCGTCGGTTGTGATTCCGTTTGGCAGGAAAGTAGTGCTGCTGACAGGAGCCAGCTGAGGCCAATGATGTGTTTCCAGTTATTGTTTTTCATAGAAAAATTCTTAATCCTTTGATATTGGGACAAATGTGGGGTGTCCGATTATTTAGCTATCGGGCGAACACATGGGTTCGCAGGTACGCCTGTCCGACCCTACTGTACGCCTAAAATTTCCTCAATTCGAATTAGACTGATGTCGTATTCCAGGACACTATTCAGGTATTCCTCTTGTAACAAATACGCCTGCTGGATGGCGGCGAAAAACTCTACGTAGCCGATGTCGCCGCTGGTGTAGGCCGTCAGGGCCGTCTGGCGGATGAGTGTGGCTTGCGGCAGCGCGGAATTCTCGTAGTATTGCAGTGTGGCGGCAAGGCTTTGCTGCCGGGCTCGGGCCACTTCCAGCTCGGTGGCGAGCTGCCGGACGGTGTAGCTAAGTTGCGTTTCCTGAATTTGTTCCTGAATGCGAGCGGCCTGAACGCGGGCCGTTTGGGCTTTGGTAAAAAGCGGAAACGAAGCGCCCAAATGCAGGGCGTTGTAGCCGTAAGTGCGCTCGATGGATTGGTTCAAAAAGCCCAGCCGCCACTCGGGCAATCGAGCGCGGGTTTCGAGGGTAGTTTGGCGGCGGCTGTTTTCAATTTTTTGCTGCAAAACATTCAGTTGCGGGTTGTTTTCCACCGCCACGACCGCCGCCACTTCCGGCCCAAGCGGCCGCCGCAACGCTATCAGGGTGTCGATCTGTAAACTATCGTCGGTTTGGAGCAAAAGCCGCAACGAGACATAATGGACATTTCGCTCACGCCGGGCGTTGCGGATGCGCTGGCTCAGGTATTGCGCGCGACTTTGGGCCGTCACGGCTTCCAGCCGATTCGATTCGCCCGTGCGGAAGCGTACTTCCGCCGCCCGCGCCGCTTCCTGGTAAAGCGCGTTTTGGGCTTCTAAGATAGTTAAAAACTGCTGATCGAAAAGCAGTTGGTAGTACGTCCGCTTCACCTCATTAGCCAGTCGCACCTGATTGACAACCAACTGATAGCGCGCGCTCTGCACGTTGCCCTCGATCACCTCCCGCTGCGCCCGGTACAATCCCGGCGCCGAAAAAGATTGAATAGCCGTCACGGTATAGTCCAGCGGCCGCGCCTGCGTCTGCCCGTACTGCACATCCACGGCTGTCTTGGGCGGATTGAATGAAGAAGGCAACAAAGCCTGCTGTTGCTGAATGCCTAGCTGATCGGATTTAATGAGTAAGTTCTGACCAGCCGCCTGCTCAATAGCGTCCGAAAGGGAGATTGCTTTTTGAGCTTGGGTTTTAAGGGGAAGGCACAAAGTTCCAAAGGCACAAAGCGGTACGGCGATCCGGCACAAAGTGAAGATTTGTAGACCAAGATTTGCATTTCCCTTATTAGGTGTGAATCCTTCATCTTCTCCTTCCCGCCTTCCTCCTTTCCTCCCCCCTCCTTTGACAAGGCTATACAAAACCGGCAACACCACCAGCGTCAGCAGCGTGGCCGTGATGAGGCCACCGATCACGACGGTTGCCAGCGGACGCTGCACCTCTGCGCCCGCCGAAGTGGACAGCGCCATGGGCAGAAAACCCAGCGAGGCCACCGAAGCGGTCATAATCACGGGCCGGAAACGATCCTGGACGCCGTGCAGGATGCGCTCGCGCAGGTCACGATTGCCTTTTTTGGCCAGTTGGTCGAGGTAGCTGATGAGAACGATGCCGTTGAGGACCGCCACGCCGAAGAGCGCGATGAAACCTACGCCCGCCGAAATACTGAACGGCATGTCGCGCAGCCACAGCGCCCAGATCCCTCCCGCCGCCGAAAAGGGTACGGCGGTAAAGATCAGCAATGCCTCCACCAGAGAGCCGAAGGTGAAGTACAACAGCACAAAAATAAGGGCCAAAGCTAGCGGCACGGCGATGAGCAGCCGATCGGAAGCTTGTTTTAGATTCTCGAATGCCCCGCCGTAGCTGTAATAGTAACCTTCCGGCAGCGGCACGCTCTTTTCGATTTTGGCCTGAATGTCCTGCACCACGCTCTGCACGTCGCGACCCAGCACGTTGATGCCAATAGTGATGCGCCGCTTGGTGTCGTCGCGCGAGATTTGGGCGGGGGCTTCCTGGTAGGTGATTTCGGCTAGTTCGCCCAGCGGCACGGCCCCGCCGCGCGGCAGCGGCACGTAGAGGTTGCGCAGGTCGGTCAGGTCGGTGCGATGGGTGCTGTCGAGCCGCACGACGAGATCGAAGCGACGCTCGCCCTCGAAGACCACGCCTGCCGTCTCGCCCGCGAAGGCGGTGCGAATGAGCTGGTTGACATCGGCCACGTCGAGTCCGTATTGCGCCAGGCGGTCGCGGTAGTAGGCGGCGTTGATTTGGGGCAATCCCACGATGGGTTCGACGCGGCAACTGGCCACGCCCGCGATGGGCGTGATGAGGGCGGCGGCGGCGTTGGCGCGTTCAAAAAGTTGGTTCAGATCGTCGCCGTAGATTTTTACGACCACGTCGGAGCGCGCGCCAGTAACCATCTCATTGAAGCGCATCTGGATCGGCTGGGTAAATTCGGCCATGACGCCCGGTACTTCGCGCTCCAGTACTTCGGCCATTTTTTTCGACATTTCTTCCCGGTTGCTGGCCGAGGTCCACTCGCTGCGTGGTTTCATGTTGATCATCTGGTCGGTCATCTCGACGGACATCGGGTCGGTGGGTACTTCCGAAGCCCCAATACGGCCCACGACCTGCCGAATCTCGGGAAAGTTTTTGAGCAAGGCGCGTTCGGCTCTCAGCGAGGCTTCGATGGTTTCGGTGAGTGATGTACCTGTGGGCATTCGAAAATCGATGGCGATGTCGCCCTCGTCGAGCTGCGGGATAAATTCCCCGCCCAGCGTGCTGAACAGCCACGCGCTGCCCGCCAAAACAACGACTGCCACCGTGACCACCGCCCAGCGAAAATTCAGCGCCCGGCGCACGAGCGGTTCGTAGGCGGCGTACATTTTCCCAACTAGTTTGTCGGAGAAATTTTTCTCGTTTCGTATTTCTTTTTTCAAAAACAAAGCCGTGGCTGCCGGGACGTAGGTCAGCGAGAGCAGCAACGCCCCGACAATGGCAAAACTTACCGCCAACGCCATTGGCTGAAACATCTTGCCCTCAATTCCTGACAAAGAAAGAATGGGAATATAGACGATGAGAATAATGATTTGCCCAAAAACCGCCGATTTCAGAATGCGCGAGGCGTTGGTCTGAACGGTTTCGTCCATTTGGTCTTGGCTCAATTTGTCGCCCGTTTTCCAATGGCCGTGCAGAAAGTGCAATACGCCCTCGACCACGATCACCGAGCCGTCCACGACCAAGCCAAAGTCAATTGCGCCCAAACTCATGAGATTCGCCGATACTCCGAACAACCGCATCATCCCGAAAGTGAAGAGCATCGCCAACGGAATCACCGACGCCACGATCAACCCCGCCCGCCAGTTACCCAGCAGCAGCACCAGCACGAAAATCACGATCAACCCGCCTTCCAGCAGGTTTTTCTCCACCGTCCTGATAGCGCGGTCGATGAGTTCGGTGCGGTCGATGAACGGTACGATGCGGACGCCTTCGGGCAAGGACTTTTGAATACGGGCCACGCGTTCCTTCACCAGCATGATGGTGCGCTCGGCGTCGGCCCCTTTGAGCATGAGTACCACCGCGCCCACGGCTTCGCTTTGGCCGTCGCGGGTCATGGCACCGTAGCGGACAGCGGCTCCGTACTTTACGTCGGCTACATTCCGCACCAGCAACGGAACGCCCTCGTTGGTTTTCAGGACGATGTTGCCGATGTCTTCCAGACTTTTTACCGCTCCTTCCCCCCGGATGAAGAATGCCTGACTACTTTTCTCGAGGTAACTGCCGCCGGTGTTGCCGTTGTTGTGCTGCACAGCCATGAAGAGTTCCGCCACCGTGACGCCCGCTGCCCGCAGCCGCTCGGGATTTATGCTGACCTCGTACTGCTTCACGTGACCTCCGAAGCTGCTTACCTCCACCACGCCGGGAACACCCGCCATTTGGCGCTTCACGATCCAGTCCTGCATGGTGCGGAGTTCGGTGAGGTCGTAGCGGTTTTCGTAACCGGGCTGCGGCACGAGGGTGTACTGATAAATCTCGCCCAGCCCCGTGGTGATGGGGGCCAGGTAGGGCTTACCGAACTCGGCGGGAATGTCCTGCTCGGCCTGCGCCAGTTGCTCGCCCACCAGTTGGCGGGCTTTGAGGATGTCCATGCCATCGTCGAAAACGACCGTAATCACCGACAGCCCCAGCCGCGACACGGAGCGGATTTCGGCCACGCCCTGCACGTTGGCCAGGCTCAGCTCCACGGGCGTGGTGATGTACTGCTCCATTTCCTGCGCCGCCAGCGCGGGCGACTGCGTGAGTACGACAACCTGATTGGTGGTGATGTCCGGCACGGCGTCGATGGGGAGCTGCAACAGCGAATAACTGCCCCAGCCGATTAGTCCCAGTATGAGCATCCCAACGATCAGCTTATTCTGGACGCTGAACCGGATAATTGATTCAAATGACATACATGGTATTGGATTGCGTCCCGCGCCGGGCATTCCACCAAGCGGAATGCTTACCGACTACGGTACGCAGATAAGGATTTTAGAAAGAAAATTTGATTGGGTCGAACGGATTATTCTCCGTTTAGGGATGCACGTGCCGTACGAAGCCTAAAATTTAGGCGGATTGAGCAGGACGCTCTTGAATTGGAACGAGTAGAGGTTATTCCAAAAGAAATTTTTCAAACGAGAAAAAACGGCTGTTTTTACATCGGCCACCTCCAGCGTAAGCAGCGTGGGCAGGCATAGTAGCACTGAGGCGTGCAGGTTCAAACAGGGCAGTTTGCTGTGGTCTTCCATGCCTTTATGCTTTGACCCCGCCCCGTAGTGCATTTGCAGGAAAGTCAGAAAATTAATCTGGCCGTCGGTTTTTTGGAGATGAAGCTGGTAGTGTTGCACCAAATCGGGAAGCTTGGCCAACTCGTGCCAACCGTCGCCCGGCAAAAGGCTGCCGATCAACAAGTTAAAGGACAAGAAATAGACAAGGAAACCCTTCATGAACCAGGAATGGACGAACTAATAGTGCGTTAACGACCAAAACTATCCAATTAATTCTGCGGGTCAGGGATTTGTAAAAAATTTAGAACTATTACAAATAGTTTTGAGAGGCGGACCGTCGCGAAGCTGCTATTCGTCGGTTGTTTTAGATTTAACGGGCGAATGGGTGTCAACGGACTAATACTACACATCAAACCTACTCACAAAACTCTGGTCATTGCCCTCAACCGGATAGTAGTAGTAGATAATAAATAGCTTCGTTTTGGTCGGTATTCCTTTAATTGTGGTCGTATTAATTCGGGCATTTTCACGCACACATTCCAAAAGTCGGCGGGCAAGATCGGCATTATCGAATTCCTGACGCGCCTTTATTTTTTCAATGGATAAATCTTCATTTACGTCTAGCTCGTAAACGGCGAACCTGCGTTGATTTTCAAATCCTCTCATGTTTTCATCGCAGCCACCCAAACTGAATAGCGCCAAGTGATATGGATTGTAAGATTCCATATTATTTTTCTTCAAAAAATCTAGCGTCGCTAGTTTCAACTCAATGCTTTTTTTGTCATTGCCAGCTGCCTTGGGATGCTGGATAGAATCAAAGCGATTGAGCTCTTGGCTGCCCGAACACGAATGCAGGGATCTTATTTTGTCCTAATTTGGCAAAAACGAGCCAGGTCGAGCCTTCCGGCATCGTGAACGCACAGGAGGTGTTGGCCATAGTATTTATCCTCATTGTGGAGGTAGCTTCACCCTTGTATAGGTTCAGCAAGTCAATTTCCAGGATAAGATAGGTGCTGCTCTTAGGATCAGGCGTAGCTTTTGAGATTTTCACCAAGGCCACAAATTCGGAATCCTGATAATTTTCAGATAAAATAGGGGGGGAACAATGACAGCCCGCCGCCGGTACGGACCAAAGTGCGAGCAGCAGGCATAGTATCTTTTTCATGGCTACTTATTTACCTGCCAAAATCGTCCTGTACCCGTACGATGTCGTCCTCGTCGGAAGGATTGGCCGGGTCGGTGTGTTGCCAGATTTCGGCCACCACGCCGTAGCCGTCGGTGCCGACCAGGCGGTGACGCTCCCCGCATTTGAGGTTTACGAGGTCGCCGATGGCGAGCGTTTGGAGGTCAGTTTGCTCGTCGGTGTCAGAAATGACTACGCCCGCCACGCCGCCGACAAGTTTCCAAATTTCGGCCCGGCGGTGGTGGTACTGCCACGAAAGCCGCTGATCGGGGGCTACTACTAAAATTTTAGGACTTAGTTTTTGGCCTTCGGCAAAGTCGTCCAGCGATAGATGCGGAAAAAACTCGGCGATGAACTGCGCGGCCTGCCGTTCGTCCAGCACAAAAAAGCCGCCCCAGGGACGGTCGAAATCCTGGCTTGCGATGTCGAAGCCCTTACCAGATAGGAAAGTTTGAACGCTGGAAAATATCTCTTCTTTGGGAGCCGTAGGGTTGAGTTGCATAGGGAAAGCGGCGGGTTGAAAAGTGCACTGTTGCGGCAAAAATAGCGAACAAATTTGTTACTTTGGGTAAATCCCGTCGTAGTTGCTACCCATGTAGCTTCCCCATTTGATGGGTTTTGTAATGGGGATTTTGGTTTTAAGACAATCCACCTGCATGCCATCGAAGACATAGGTCTGGAAACGATTGTTGCTGTGGCAAAAAACAATGTCCAGAAACCCGTCGTCGTCGAGGTCGCCCACCCAGGGCGTGGAAGAAATATTGTGGCCCGACAATCCTTCTAGTAGCTGGGTTGCTTCATTGGTCGAAAACTCAAAAATCATCAGGGTGTTGTAGAAAGTCGCCAGGTTCAGGGAATCATACGCCTGAAAATTAATAGAGAGCAGCGCCTCGTCGCGTCCGTCGCCATTCACATCGACGGCCACGGCCGAGCTGGTCTGGTAGTACCCCAGCGAATCGCTGAACTCGATGGCGCCGTTGGTGCCATTAAGCATATATTGGCGGGTCCATTCCAGTTTGGGCCAAACCCCTCGCGCGAAAGACACGAAGAAATCCGGCGTGGCATCGTCCGTGAAGTTTCCGATAGTGACCGAGCTGTACGCCTCGACGCCGGGCATGGGGGTACTCCACAGCGGAGCCAAATTTTTTCCGTCGAAAGCCAGCAGTCGCCCGTCCACGGCCGCCGCTACCACGTCTGGCTGCCCGTCGGAATTGACATCCACCCAGGCGGGCGGCGCAATAAACCCTTTATTGGGGCTGGTCGCAATTTTTTTGGCGGTCGAAAGATCGCCCCGAAGCACCTCCTTCAAAGTCCCCACGAAAAGATTCCCGCCGACGGTTTCGCCACCGGTGCCAAAAATAATTTGGTAGTCGTCTCCGGTTTTCAAAGCTGAAATAGACATGTAAATCTCTTTACCGTCGGGCATGGTCGCCTCGGCCAGGAGCGCCCCCGTGCGGCTACTCAGCACCACCAGTCGGCCGGCGGCGCGGTTGGGGTTGTAAGGGGCCACGGCGATATCGCCCCCGTTGGCGATGAGGATATCCTGAACCCCGTCCCCGTCCTGGTCGTCGATGAATTGGGGATTATAAAAATTAAACCACCGTTTCTTGCCTCCTTCCCCGTACCTCAGCGTGTCGAACCGCCAGAAAGCCTTCCCGTTGCGCCCGTCGAGGGCCATGAGTTCGCGAGACCGGCCGCCTACCACAACATCCTGCACGCCATCCTGATTGATGTCGAGCAGTCCGGGTGAAATGAAAAGCTGGTCGCTTGCCGAATTGCGCCAAAGTAGGTCACCGTTGCGCCCATCCAGCGCGAACACCGCCGTGTCGGAATGCAAAAATTCCTCTTTTCCCGCCCCCAGAATGATATCCCGAACTCCATCGCCGTTCAAATCGGCCACGCGGGGCGACGAAAACGTACCGATTCCCGGTAAGATTTTGGACCAGTTGGATTGCCCGCGTGCGGCCACGGTTACCAGCACGACAAGCAGAATGCTAAACGAGGATTTCAATGGTGTTTTTGCAAAAATTAAAAAAAAGCGGTGATTCTCATTTGAAAATCACCGCATCGGTACATCGCATAAATCGACTCTACACTTTCAAAGTCCAGCCGAAAACATCCTCTTCCTTCCCCGTACGAATGTCAGTCAGGTATCGACTCACCCGCGCTACGAAAGAATCTTCCTTTACGGCAGGTAATTCGTAGTCCTTGCCTTCGTAGCCAATGACCGAGAAGGGCGACACGACCACCGCCGTACCCGCGCCAAAAGCCGCTTCGAGCCGACCCTCTTTCAGCGCCTGCATAACTTCTTTGATATCCACTTTCCGCTCTTCCACCGCCATGCCCCAGTGCCGGGCGATTTCGACGATGCTGCGGCGGGTAATGCCATCGAGAATGGTGTCGTTAATGGCGGGCGTCACAAGCTTGCCATCCATGACGAACATGACGTTCATCGTGCCGGATTCCTCCACAAAAGTGTG
Source organism: Cytophagales bacterium (assembly GCA_038235275.1). Classification (GTDB taxonomy): domain Bacteria; phylum Bacteroidota; class Bacteroidia; order Cytophagales; family Spirosomataceae; genus Persicitalea. The sequence continues at coordinate 24,854 of JBBSUC010000029.1, forward strand.
GTGTTTAGCGTCCGTCCAGATAAGCTGATCGTAGCCTTGCTCCTGCGCCAGCTTGGTCGGGTACAGCGAAGCCGCGTAGTTGCCCGCGCACTTGGCCGCGCCCACGCCACCTTCCGCCGCGCGAATGTACTGCGTCTCGACCTTCACTTTGGGCGGATTGGCGTAGTACTTGCCCACCGGACAGGTGAATATGATGAAATAATAGGTGTCGGAAGGCCGTACGCCCAAATACGCATCCGTGGCGAACATATAAGGCCGCACGTAAAGCGATGTTCCCGGCGCGGAAGGCACCCAATCGGCGTCGAGGCGCAGCAGTTCGGTCAGGCCGTTCATGAAAAGTTCTTCAGGAATGGAAGCCATGCACATCCGCGCGGCGGAGTGGTTCATGCGCTTCCAGTTGTCGGTCGGACGGAAAAGCAATACTTCGCCTTCGTCGTTTTTGTAGGCTTTCATGCCTTCAAAAATAGCCTGTCCGTAGTGCAAAGCTGCTGTAACGGGGCTGAGCGGCAGGTCGCCGTAGGGTACGACGCGGGCGTCCTGCCATTCGCCGTCGCGGTATTCGGCAATGAACATATGGTCGGAGATGTTCCGGCCAAAAACGAGGTTGTTGAAGTCAACCTCCTGCAAGCGCGACTTGGTCGTCGGCTGGATGTCGATTTGTTGGGCTTCGGCGATCATTTTTTTAGTTGACAGTGGATGGTGGACCGGTTGACAGTGCCAACTGGCCAACGTCCGGTTTTGAAGTTAGAATCGCAATTTATAGATTATTCATTATTCTTTTAGAAAAATCTTAGTGTGACAAGTAAAAATTGATTTTCCGGTCGTCTATTCCCTTTCCTTTTTCAAAAACTAAAGGAGCTATTTTTGGGTTAAGATCAGGATACGGTCTTTCCACCCGCTCTGGCCCTTGTGGGCCACACACCTTAGTCCAACGCATGATTTCCCAATCCGAAACGATTTCCGAAGAAAAGATAGATTTTGCCGACCTGGATGCCCGCCGTTTTATCCTGATCAAGGGGGCCAAAGTTCATAATCTCAAAAACATCGACGTCGCCATTCCCCGCAACAAGCTGGTGGTGGTCACCGGGCTTTCTGGCTCCGGCAAGTCGTCGCTGGCCTTCGATACGCTATTTGCCGAGGGACAGCGTATGTACGTCGAAAGCCTGAGCAGCTACGCGCGGCAGTTTCTGGGCCGCATGGAAAAGCCCGAGGTAGAGTACATTCGGGGCGTGTCGCCAGCCATCGCCATCGAGCAAAAAGTCAATACACGCAACCCGCGCTCGACGGTTGGGACCAGTACCGAGATTTATGATTATTTAAAGTTGCTCTTCGCCCGCATCGGCGTCACCTACTCACCCGTGTCGGGTGATGTCGTGCGCAAGGACACCGTCACCGACGTAGTGGACTTCATGCTCTCGCACCCCGAGGGCACCCGCGTGCTGGTGATGGCCCCGCTGCTGGTGCGGCCCGGCCGCTCGCTGGCCGAGGAGCTGAATATCCTGCTTTCCAAAGGCTACAACCGCATCGTGCGTGGCGGCGAAACGCAGTTTATTGAGGAGGTACTGGAAGGCGAAGAACTCGCCGAAATTTCCGAGGCTGAGGAGCTTTTCATCCTCATCGACCGCGCCACCGTGCAGCCCGACGACGAAGACACGCAATACCGCCTGTCGGACTCGGTGCAGACGGCTTTCTTCGAGGGCGAAGGCAATTGCGTGGTCGAAATCATGGGACAGGAGCGGCGTATTTTCTCCGACAAGTTCGAGTTGGATGGTATTCTATTTGAAGAGCCGAGCGTCAATCTGTTCAGTTTCAACAATCCTTACGGAGCCTGCAAGCGTTGCGAGGGTTTCGGCAAAGTGCTGGGCATTGACCCCGATCTGGTAATTCCCGACAAAGGGCTTTCCGTTTTTGAGGGAGCCATCGCGCCCTGGCGGACGGAGAAAATGGGCGAGTGGCTGAAACCGCTGCTGCGCAACGGCATCCGCTTCGACTTCCCGATTCATCGGCCGTATAAAGATTTAAGTCAAGCCGAAAAAGACCTGCTCTGGACGGGTAACGCACACTTCAAGGGGCTGGATGCTTTTTTTAAAGAAATCGAAAGACAAACCCACAAAATCCAGTACCGCGTGATGCTCTCGCGTTATCGGGGCCGCACCACCTGTCCTGATTGCCGGGGTTCGCGGCTGCGGAAAGACGCGGCTTACGTCAAGATTGCGGGTGCATCCATCACGGATTTAGTTTTAAAATCCATCGAAGACGCTTTGGATTTTTTCAAAAACTTGGAACTGGACGAACACAGCCAGCAAATCGGCAAGCGTATTTTGACCGAAATCAACAACCGCCTCGAGTACATGGTGCGCGTGGGCCTGGGCTATCTTTCGCTCAACCGTCTAACTAATTCACTGTCGGGCGGCGAGTTTCAGCGCATCAAGCTGGCTACTTCGCTGGGCAGCGCGCTGGTGGGTTCGATGTACATCCTCGACGAGCCGAGCATTGGATTGCACCCGCGCGACACGCAGCGACTGGTGGGCGTGCTGGAATCACTGCGCGACCTGGGGAACACGGTCATCGTGGTGGAACACGAGGAGGAAGTCATGCACGCCGCCGACCAAATCATCGACATTGGCCCCGAAGCTGGTACCAACGGCGGCCATTTGATTTTTCAGGGTGATTGGCAGGAAATAAAGGAATACGGCGAAGACTTAGAAGAAAAAGCCAACGGCCATTCCTACACGCTGGACTTTTTATTGGGCAAAGAATCCATTCCGGTGCCGACGTTCCGCCGGAAATTCACGCATTTTCTGGAACTGAAAGGGGCGCGGGAAAACAATCTCAAAGACGTGAACGTGAAATTTCCGCTTAACACGCTGACCGTCGTGACGGGCGTGAGCGGCTCGGGCAAGTCCACGCTGGTGCGCAAGCTGCTGTACCCCGCCCTGATGCGGACCAAGGGCGAATACGGCGAGGATGTGGGCAAGTTCGACGAACTGGCGGGCAGTTTGAAGCGCATCGAAGCCGTGGAAATGGTGGACCAAAATCCGATTGGCAAGTCGTCGCGCTCCAATCCGGTGACCTACATCAAAGCCTACGACTACATGCGGCAGATGATGGCCGACCTGCCGCTGGCCAAGGCGCGGGGCTACAAGCCGTCGCACTTTTCGTTCAACGTGGACGGGGGCCGCTGCGAGGTGTGCCAGGGCGAAGGGCAGGTGAAGATCGAGATGCAGTTCATGGCCGACATTTACCTCAAATGCGAGGGCTGCAACGGCAAGCGCTTCAAGCAGGAAATCCTGGAAGTGAAGTACCACGATAAGGACGTGGCCGACATCCTGGACATGACCGTGGACGACGCCATCGACTTTTTCCGGGGTTCCGAGGAGCGACTGGTCGAGAAGCTGCAACCGTTGCAGGATGTGGGGCTAGGCTACGTCACGCTGGGGCAGTCGTCCAACACGCTATCGGGCGGCGAGGCGCAGCGCGTGAAACTGGCGTCGTTTTTGGGAAAAGGAAATTCTAACAAAGGCAAAACGCTCTTCATCTTCGACGAACCCACCACGGGTCTGCATTTTCACGATATCAAAAAACTGCTGGCCGCCATCAATGCGTTGGTTGATCAGGGCGACAGCGTCATCATCATCGAACACAACATGGAGGTCATCAAGTGTGCCGACTGGATCATCGATCTCGGCCCCGACGGCGGCGAACATGGCGGTTACGTCACCTACGCGGGTACGCCGGAGGACATGGTCGGGCTGGAAGGAAACTACACGGCGGATTTTTTGCGGGGGAAGCTCTGAGAAAAATGGTTTGGGGAGAATTCCCTGTATTTCGTTGAAATACTAAACATCTAAACACATGAATGCTGTACTGTTAGCGAGCGAATCAAGCCAGGATATAAAGCTAATGCTCACTTTGGCAAAAAAGATGGGGATGACTACCCGCAAACTGTGCACCCAGCAGTGGGAGGATCATCTATTGGCAGCGGAGATTGACAGAGGAGTGGAAACGCCTACGGGTTAGTAAAGAGGAAGTGATGAAGGTGCTTCACGCCAAATGAAAGTGGCTTATAAAGGAACATTTTTGAAAAGCCTTCATTGATTGAAAGATGTCCGTTATGGTTAAAAATTTTACAAAGCAACCAAAGAAATACAGGGCTTTCTTATAAAAAATAAATACAAAAATAATTATGTAAATAACAGAAATATTTATAAAGGTGGTTTTGAATTTAGTAACCCTTTTAGTCTGTTGAAACTGAGTTAACACTAAAATAGCCACTTTCTCATCCTCTTATTACTGTTAAATGCCCAAATCTGACCCAAGTAAGTTTTTATAAGAAAGCCCCGTAATCAACTGTAAGCAGTTGCCTCTATACACATTACCCTGTAACTCTCCGTTAATTAAGCCGTCAGCACCCGGAAAATCTCCTCCAAACTTTCCCCACTTTGCCGCAGCGTAGCCAGCGGGCTGTCGGCCACAATCTTTCCTTTACTAATGATAATCACCCGGTCGCAGAGGGCTTCGACTTCCTGCATGATGTGGGTGGAAAAAAGAACCGTCTTATCAGCTCCGGCGGTGCGGATCAGGGCGCGGATTTCGGTAAGTTGGTTGGGATCGAGGCCCGTGGTGGGTTCGTCCAGAATCAGCACGGCGGGGTCGTGCAGCAGGGCTTGGGCTAAGCCCACACGCTGACGATAGCCCTTGGAAAGTTGGCCGATTTTCTTGTGCTGCTCCACGGTCAGGCCGCAGAGTTTCACCATTTCGTCCACGCGCGCATCCAGCGGTTTACCCTTCATCCCGTACATTTTCCCCACAAAAAGTAAGAATTCCCGCACGTACATATCCAGGTACAGCGGGTTGTGTTCGGGCAGGTAGCCTATGGCGCGTCGGGCGGCCATCGCGTCGTCGGCCAGGTCGTGGCCGTTGACCACCGCCCGGCCGGCGGTGGGCGTGAGGTAGCCCGTCAGCAGCTTCATGGTCGTGGATTTTCCGGCGCCGTTGGGGCCGAGGAAGCCCACGATTTCGCCGGGCCGAAGTGTAAAGTTGAGCGAGTCGATGGCTTTTTGGGAGCCGTACTGCTTGGTAAGTTGCGAAACCAGGATAGACATTTTTTAATTTTGAATGAGTGAATGATAGAATAATAGAATATTCACCGCTCGGTCGGCCCCGTCATTCTATCATTCAAAATTATTTCCGCTTGGTGTACGTTTTCTTCTTGGGATAATATCGCGTCGGGGCCTTCTTCACGGGCGGTTTTACAGTGGCTTCTTCTTCGCCACCTTCCTCTGTTGTAGCTTCGGTATCCAGGCCAGAACTCGTGGTTTTGGCAAAAATAGGCAACTTCGTATGCGTCAGCGCTGGGATTTCGTCCGCCGCGTCAATGGGGCGTAGCCGGAATGAATAGCTGTATGCCTTCGCGGGCAGCTGGTACGCTTCGTGGACGCGCGGCGTCCAACTATCGTCACCGCCCAGGCCCATTTGGGCCAAATCAATATTTACGACGGTCGCGCTGTCTTTTGCCAGCGGTATGCCAGGCTTTTTGGCGGCCAGCAGGGCGGCGTCCGTGTAGTTGTGGACACTGACGTTGAAGAGTGAATCACTAATGGCCAGCAGCCCCAGGCCGTCGGCGTTGGTCACGGCCAGCCAGCGGACATCTGTTTTGTTGCCGTTTTCCTGCGCCATGGTATAGGGAAAATACTGCTCGTCTACTGAGCTGGTATACAGCTCGATTTTCGCGCTGCTCTTGCGGTCGGCGTAGGTTTCGTAGGGGCCGCGGCCGTACCATTGCACTTTATCGTAACTGAGCGGCATCTCTAACTGCATACCAATTTTGGCAAAGGGCGGCCAGGTGCCGTTGGGCGCGAAGGTAGTTTGTAGCTGCACGTCGCCCGTGGCGTATACCGTATAAAGCGAACTCACCAGCAAGCTGCCCGCTTTGCCCTGCAAACTCTTGGTCAGAGTCACCTTGTACACGTGCGCATTCACTTTCTCGACCCGCAAGTCGGAACCCATCAGTTGCAGCGAATCCAGCCCGGCGGCGCGCCAGCGGGCGGCGTAGCTTTTGTCGCCGCCGCCTTCGTCATTGTCGGTCGGGACGCGCATGAAGTTGGCGTAGGGGCCGCTTTTCAGTAGTTCTTTGCCTTTGTACATGAATGAACTCATGCGGGCGATTTTCTTGTCAAAACTGACGGAAAATTGCTGGCCTACCAGCGTGATGCCCTTGCCGCGCGTCAGCGTCAGGCGCAGCGGCGTCAGACCCGCGTAACTGACTTCGGACAGTTGCCCGGTCGGCACGATCATTTTCAACTGCCGCCCGGCTACCTCGTAACCCGCTGCTGCCCAAGGCGTTTTCTCTTTTAACTGAACACTAAGATTGAGGAAATATTCCGCCCCCAGCGATGAGGTAGCCGGAATCTGGTAGGGGATACTTACCTCCTGCGTTTGTCCGGCGGCGGCGGTCAGGTTGTCCAGTGTGCCGTTCTGAATCGGCCTGCCGTTTTCCTGCAACGTCCACACCAATTTGAATTGGCTCAGCGCCTGAAAATCGTAGGCGTTACGGACTTTGATCTGCTTCTGCGCGGGCTGAATCGAATCGGACACCTCAAATTTCACATACTGATAAACTTGCTTCACTTCATTGATTTCCGGCTGCGGCGTCCGGTCGGGGTTCACCAGGCCGTCGCCGGCGTTAGCCCCGTCGATGTAGTTGATGTGGTTCCAGTAATCACGTCCGTCGGCAGTTTTGGCACGGAGACCCTGATCCACCCAGTCCCAGATGAAGCCGCCCTGCATGGTCGGGTACTGCTCGATCACGTCCCAGTATTCCTGCAAATTTCCTTCGCTGTTGCCCATGCCGTGGGCGTACTCGCAGACGATCAGGGGACGTTCGGGGTCTTTTTCGACTAGCTCGATCATATCCTGCACCGACGGGTACATGACCGAAATAATGTCGAAACTGCTCAGTGAGGTCGGCGTGTAGTTGGCGCGACCTTCGTAGTGGATCGGGCGGGTCGGGTCGGCCAGGCGGATGTAATCGGCCATCGCCACGAAATTTGTGCCATTGCCGGCCTCGTTTCCCAGCGACCAGATGATGACCGACGGGTGATTTTTATCGCGCTCGACCATCGCTTTGCCCCGCGCCAGGAAGGCAGCTTTCCACTCGGGCCTATCGGCCAGGATTATTTTCCTGGACCAAAGTTCGTGGCTTTCGATGTTGGCCTCATCCACCACGTACAGCCCGTACTGGTCGCAGAGGTCGTACCATGCCTCCACGTTGGGATAGTGCGAAGTGCGGACAGCGTTGATGTTGTGTTGCTTCATCAGCGTAATGTCGCGGATCATGCTCTCGCGGCTGATGACACGCCCCGTTTCGGGATCGAACTCGTGGCGGTTGACGCCCTTGATCGTGATGGCTTTGCCGTTGACCAGCAATTGCCCGCCCTTAATTTTTACCTCCCGAAACCCGACGGGCTGGCTCACGGCTTCCAGAACCGCGCCATCCGGTCCCACGATTTGCATCGTCAGCTTGTAGAGGTAGGGCGTTTCGGCGCTCCATTTCTGGGGCGAGGTCACGGGAAATTCCAGCCGGACGGGCATTTCACCACCGGGGTCGAGCTGCCCGATGGTTTGGGTTTTGGTGGGGATGGTTTTTTGGCCGTTGGCATCGTAGAGCGTCGTGACGAGCAGGTAGCCGTACTTAGCTTCCTTCGTGTGGTTTTTAGCGTACACGCTCACTTTCAGGTTGGCGTTGCGATAGTCGTCGTCGAGGTCGGTCTGCACCACGAAGTCGCTGATGTGGACAGGCGGCGGCGACAGCAGATACACGTCCCTAAAGATGCCGGACAACCGCCAGAAATCCTGGTCTTCCAGATAGCTGCCGTCCGACCAGTTGATGACCTGCACGGCCAGCGTGTTGGGACCATCCTGGATTTTGGTTGAAATATCGAACTCGAAGGGCGTCATGCCGTCCTCGTGGTAGCCCAGCGACTCGCCGTTGAGCCACACGTAACAAGCCGACTGCACCCCGCCGAAATGCAGGAACAAGGGCCGCTGCACCCAGTCCGCCGGAACGGTAAAGGTGGTGCGGTACAGGCCCGTGGCATTGGTGTCGGCAGTGATGCGCGGCGGCGTGGCCGCAAAGGGATGTTTGATGTTGGTGAAAATCGGGCGATCGTAGGGCCTCTTTTCTCTGGCCCCCACGACCTGCCAATTGGAAGGAACGGGCAGATCGTCCCAGGCAGCGGCGGAATTATGGGGTTGGAAAAAATCGGCGGCAACCTTCGACGGATGCGACACCCACTTAAATTTCCAGGTGCCGTTCAGCGATTTGACGAAAGAAGAACTGCCTGCGGCGGCGATAGCCTGCTCTTCGGTGGCGTAGGGTGTAAAGCTGGCGCGGGAGCGCTCAGTATTTTTACTAATGACTTCGGGGTCCTCCCAGTCGGGAAGCTGGGTTTGCGCCCGCAGTGCGCTATTTGCAAAAAACAAAAGACCAACGGCACAAATCAACTCTCTCGGGGCAAAACGCATAGTTCAGTTCGGAAACGGGGGGAGTACAAATAAGGTCGAGCATACTGTAGCGTGGTGTGAAAAGAGGGACTTCCTGCAAAGTAAGGCATTTTTTGGCAAAGGCGGTGGGGTGAAAACGGCTTCTCAAATCAATCTTTTAGCTAAAAAACCACTAATTTGGCGTCATCAACGCAACCCTCCCGTTATGCTCCTCGCCGTCGATGCCGGAAACACCGATACCGTATTTGGCCTTTTTGACCAACAAAACAAACTGCACGTATGGCGAACCCGCTCACTGTCGCAGGAGTCGGCAGCGCACTACGAGTCGTGGTTGCGGCTGCATTTTCTGGAGGCCGGGATCGCGCTGGATCGCGTGGAAAAAGTAGTGCTGGGCAGTGTCGTACCGGACTTGACGGCTACGCTGAAAGCCATGCTCATTTCGCTTTTCGGCACCGAGCCGATCGTCGTTGGGCCCGACGTTTATCCCGGTCTGGAAATTGCCATCGATCACCCGTACGAAATTGGGGCCGACCTGATCGCCAACGCCGTAGCTGCCCACGCCCGTTACCCGCAGAACTGTGTGGTCGTGGACTTTGGCACCGCGCTTACTTTTACCACCGTTTCGGCCACGGGCAAAATCCTGGGCGTGGCCATTCTGCCAGGGCTGAAAACGGCCGTGAAAGCGCTCTTCGCCAACACCGCCCAACTCCCCGAAGTACCTTTGGTATTGCCTGCTTCGGCCATTGGCAAAAACACCGTCCACGCCATTCAGGCGGGCATTCTGCTGGGATACGAGGGACTCGTCAAATCCATGATTCGCCGCATCCGCGCCGAACTTGGCGGCGACTGTGTCGCTGTCGCCACGGGCGGGCTTTCGTCGATCATCGACACGCTGGAAGGGGAGTTTGTGGAAATAGACCGCGGGCTGACGCTGGACGGACTGCGGTTGATTGCTCTTCGACTCCGCTCGGAGTGACAGCACTACGCTCAAAGTCGAAAGTAGGCAGGATTAAGATTATGGGAGAAGGTTTGTGCTGAACTCGGCGAACGACATTAATTTGTACTGACTCTGAATTGCTCGATTGAGGTTTCGGTAGATTGGGTTGTCCAGATCATGCAGTATTTCCCGCAAATTCTTCTCCGACTCGACGGCATTCTGCGGGGCCAGGTCGATCAGATGTCTGTCGTTTTGGTACTGGTGAATAAAATTATGGAGACTCAGGCCCTCCGTCGTCTCATACCCAAAATCAAGGATAAAGGAGGGTGTTTCGGTGAAGCACGCTTCCAGGCCCATTGTCGTACCCAGGTGGAAAAACGCCCTGGCAAAATGAACCTTCTCAAATTTTTCAAAAATAGCGTCTTCGGACACGGAGAGGTCGGCGTTTCGGAAGTCTTCGTCAAAAATCACGTTGGGCAGTTGACGGATTTGATCGTACAGCGTCCAATCCTTCATCACCGGATAGGGCCGCACGACGAGTTTCAGGTCGGGACGGTAATCAACCATCACCTGAGCGACGCGCCGGATGACTTCCACTTCCTGCCGAGCCAACTCTGGAATGCCCACCGCGCAGCCTAAATAAACGTATTCAAAGGAAAAAGAACGGCTAAGCGGCGGCGGCTTGCGGTTCAGGAATTCGTGAATGTAGCAGAATTGACTGGCCCCCACTACCTCGATTTGCGAAGGAGAAACCCCGTGCAGTTTAGCTACGTCTTCCTTGATACCCTCCGACCAGCACAGGTACGGGACGCGTTTCGAGAACCGGGGATTTTTACAAGCGTGATCCCAGCTATAAACATACACGCTGGCCGTCCGATTTTCCGTCAAGAGCCTGGCCAGCAGGTAATCGTCCGCGATGGAAGTGTAGAGAATGAATTGATCGATGTCATCCAGCCGGGTTTCGCCGCTATACCGTAATCCATCCAAATAGGTATCGTACGAAAGAACTTTGGGGAGCCGCCTCGTCCATTGCAGAATACGCAGTGCCTTGCCTTTCTGCGCTTCGGTAGCCGCATTGGAGGCGAGGAAGAGCTGCATCAGGTAGTAGTTGTTCTCGCTCCTGGGTATCTGCTTGTACAGCGCGTACCAGCGCTCCCAAAGTCGGTTCCAGGCCGTAGCTTTACGCTCGCGGATCACCCTGAATTCGACACCTTTTGGCAAGTGGCTCGCAATCGACTCGACCTGGTCGGCGCGGCCCAGCACCACGACTTCGTGCCGTTGGGCCACTTCCGCAATCACGCGCCTGACATCGTTGCGGAAGTCGAAGAAGGAAACGACGAAGGCGATTTTCATGAATTATGCAAAATTGTCAGCCATTTGGGTGCTTGTATCTCCGCCTCAAAGTTTTCCAGGACTCGCTGTCTTCCTCGCCGTCCCGCCTCCTTCCGCCGCTCCTTGCTTCCCAAAAAATATAAAATTCCTTCAGCGAGACCTTCCGGGGTACGGTCTTTGACCAGGTAGCCCGTTTCGAGATCCACCACTTCGCGTATTCCCCCGACATCCATTGCTACCACGGGTTTTTCAAAAAGCATGGCTTCCAGAATTGAGAGCGGGAAAGCCTCGGTTCGGGAGGGTAATACAAAGATATCGATGCCGGAGTAGAATGTGTTCGTCTGGGCTGAGGCTGGCAGAAAACGGATGAAATTTTCGAGCCCTCGTTCTTTTACCAATGCCTGCATCGAAGAAAAATAGGGATTGGGCTTAGTTGGTGCACCCAGCCATTCAAATCTAACTTGTTTCGTTCCGGTGTATTTGTTGATCAAAATATACATTGCTTCGATTATTGTGTCAGGAGCTTTTAGAAACGAAAGGTTGGCTACTGTTCCAATTACTACGGTCTTACCATGGAATCGAGGTAAAAGCGGGAGTTTTTCCGCTTTTTTGAGCAATATTTCGCTACTAACCGGGCCATGAATCACGGAGATTTTTGTCGGCGATACGCTATAGGTATGTTCGTAGAACGTAGCAACGGCGTTTGAACAGGCGACTAGTCGGTCGACGCGATCAAGTACGCTTCGTACCCAGGCATCAGACAGTTTGAAGGTGACTAGAAAATCCATTTCGTGCGCGTGCAGGCACAGGGGAACTGAGGAGCGCAGCGCAGCGCGGACTGCTGGATTGAAAGCGAGGGAGTTTATATAAAGGAGGTTGGGAGCGTGCGAGATTATAACCCGACGAGCGTACCAGTATTTGATGTAATCGTATAAACGCAGCGAGATCCGACGCAAAACCCGGCGTAAGAAAACCCGTTTTTCCAAGCCAAAGACATGAACCGAACCGTGTAGCTGGTATTCATGGAGGGCGGGCCCCATTTCGTTAAAAAGAAAAATAGCGCTGAATTTTTTGGATTCCCGAGTGACCTGTAAAAGATTGAGCATAGCCTGGGAAGCACCGCCCAGACTGGGGCGGTGCACTAAAAACAAGACCTTTTTCTCAGGAGCAGCCATTGACTTATTTTTTGGTTTGTCTTTTGAGCGAGATTCCCCACTGTTTCAGATAGTGAGCTAACAATCCCGAAGCCGTCGCCTGGCTATATTTTCTAACTGTAGGATGAAAGAGGCAACGCAATAGCCCTGACATCCCTAAACAGTCTATGACTCTGGATTCCCATTCCGTGTAGGCAAGTCGGGCGTAATAATCTTTATCCAATCTTTGGAAAAAAGGGCTTGCCAAAACTTCTTGAATCAGGCTTTTGCCCGCCTGGAAGGCGGACCGTTTCCTCGAACTCCCAGTAAGATAATCTCTTCTGGTAGTACTTGGCTGCTTTTTTAACAAAAGTTCGTACCACAATAAACGAGATCCACCTCGAGCGTCATCCTGCCTAGTAATCGACTGGCTCACGTTCTGGCTGTGCCAGCGGTAGCGCAGTAGCATTGCGGGGAGGGAGGTGAGGGTCGACACCTGGCCTGTCCGAATCCAGAGCGCGTAGTCTTCGGCGTAAGAATAAGCCTTTTCGTAACGGATGCCATGGCGGTTCAGCACCGACTTGCGGAGCATGCCCGTTTCCGAATTTACCACTTCCCGGACGCCCCCCACGTCCATCGCCACCATCGGTTTCCCGAACAGCATCGCTTCCAGAATCGTGAGCGGGAAGCCCTCCATGCGGGACGGAAGAACGAAGATATCTATGCTGGCGTAAAACGCGGCGGTTTGCTCAGAAGCGGGCAGAAAAGAAATCTCTCCGGCCAGGCCATGTCGATTCACCAGTTGCTCGATGGATTGGAAATACGGATCGGCATGAGCAGGTGCGCCCAGCCACTTCAAAATGTTTTTCTTGCCAAGCTGGTACTGATTCCTGACAATCAGGAATGCTTCGATAAGCAGGTCTGGAGCCTTCAAATAGGAGAGATTGGCTACTACGCCCATTACGATGACACCGTTGTCAGACCGGACAGCGGGCGAACTGCGAGCCACCTCGCCAAACAGCCGCTCCGCACTAACCGGCCCGTAAACAACGGCAGTCCGATGGGGAGGAAAGCCAAATGTTCGCTCATAGGAATCAGCCACCGCCTTCGCACAAGCGATCAACTGGCTGGTGCGCCGGAAGGCATTTCTTGCCCAACTTTCCGGGAAACTGGAAACCACCAGCGTATCCATGACATGTGCATGCAGGATAAGTGGAATGGTGGAAGCCGGGGCAGCTTTTGAAGTGGGCTTTAAAGTAAGGGAGTTGAGGTATAAGTACCGGGGTTTCTGAGTACGGATAATCCACTGTACATACAGATATCGCAAATAATCGTACGTAGGCAGCGCAAGACGCCTGCCCATTTTACGAATAACGGCCTTTTTTTCCAGGGGGAAAATGAAAACGGAGCCATGCTGACTGTATTCCAACAACAAAGGGCCCGTTTCATCAAAAACGAATACGGCTTCGAACCACCTCAAGTCCCGGCTGGCGTTCAGGAGATTTAGCAGGACCTGCGATGCGCCGCCGAGATTGGGACGCGGGCAAAGAAAAAGTATTCTCTCGTTGGTTATCGGAGGCTTTTCTTCCATGCTATCGCTTGAACTTTACGCCGTATCTGCCCAGATAATGCGCTATCAAGCCAATGGCCGTAGCGCGACTTCTCTTTCGGAAATTGGTTTGTTGAAAGCATTTTATCAATCCCCACAGGCCAGCATAGTCGATAAACTTCAACTCCCACTCAGTTACGGCTAATTGGCCGAAGTAATCTTTGTCAACGAGCGGACTTTCCAGCACCGTAGCCAGCAGTTCCTTTCCTGCTTGAAAAGTAGCCCGATCACGAAAATTCCAGGCCAAATAGGCTTTTTGAAACTCAGAGATTGAACCACCGAGTACCAATTCATGCCACAGAATGCGAGCCTTGATTTGAGCCATCACTCGGCTGGGATCGGTTTTGCTCATATTGGCCGAATGCCAGCGGTACAACAACAGGGTGTCAGGCAAGGAGGAAATACAGGAAACCCGACTGATTCGGATCCAGAAGGCGTAATCTGCCGCGTAGTGGTATTCTTTTTCGTAGCGGATATCATAACGAGTCAGAATTTCCTTTCGGATCATGGTGGTAGGGTGTCCCAAAGAAGAGTTAACTGAGAGCAAAGTAAAACACTGCTTGTAATCACTCGGATGAAATACAATATGGTCGCTGTCTCCAAAAAACTGAAAAGTAGTACCACATGCCCCAACCTCGGGATGTGCGTGCATAAAGTTAACCTGCCGGGCAAATCGCTCCGATAAGCTGATATCATCGGCGTCCATACGAGCAATATATTCACCCTGAGACAAGTTGATGCCGAGGTTTAGCGTAGCGACCAAGCCAAGGTTTCCGGCGTTTTTCGTATAAAAAATTCGGGTATCCCCGTATGATTTGATGATTTCCTCACTGGCATCCGTGGAGCCATCGTTGATGATGAGAAACTCAAAATCCGTGAAAGTTTGGCTCAGTATGCTATCCATCGCCTCCCGTAGATAAGCGGCGGCATTATAAACTGGCATTAACACGCTGACCTTTGGTTTCACATTCGTATCCATGAGGCGGGAATTAAATCATGGGTTTGCTCTTGGGCAGTTTCATCGGCAAACCATTGCTCGGGAGCAATTACTATCTTATCTGGCGCAGGGTTTAACCATGCACCCCACCAACTAAAACTACTATTGGCGATGATATGATGGCGGCACTGGCTCATTAACTGCATGTCTTTGTGGCTATCGGCCTCTGCGTGGCATTCCACAAAGGTAACGGGATAGGGCAAAAGTAAATTTTCACGCGCCCAGGTCAAGTCATCGGAAAACACAAAAAAGTGAATATTGCTGAATCGCTCGGCTAGGTAATCTGAGGCCTTCTCGTAATAGTCTATCGAACAAAGACCGTGAAACTGCCGGGTCGCCGGGCTGTTTACGTAGTCGCCACGCCGAATGTGCAGGCTCGCAGAACGAGTCGTGCTGATTGATCCAGCTAATTCACTATTCGGTTCATTGATAAAATTCAATTTTTGTCGAAGCAAATCCTCAATCTTTTTGAAATATAATTCCGATTGGAAGTACCCGACCAAATGCGTATTTATGGAGGTAGTTTCGAATAGGTCGGGATCGTAGCGCAGTGATCGCTCGCGGTACTCCGTTACTGGATAGCCTCGCCTCGCTAATCGCTGCAGCGTTCCTGTAAGAGGCAGTTTCGTGAGACCCAGAGCAACACGGGCCGTTGGTGGTGGTAGATCAGGCGTTATCCCAAACGCGCCTAATTCAAAAATACGGGGCGTAACGACACAACCCTTTCCAAGATTTTGGAAAAAACTCAGATCGAAGGCTACGGACGTGCCGTGCCAATGCGCCAGGGCGCGAGCCGTCGCGTACTGAAAGAGTTGGTTACCTAAGCCGCCTTGTAGTTTTACTGTAATCATACTGTATCCAGGGGTTTGTTCGCCAGCAGGGCCAGGTACAAGCGCTCGTAGCGATCCGTTATTTTTTCCCAGGTAAAACGCTGCTGCCAGGCGGCGCGGGCCGAAGTACCCATTTCCTCTCGCAGAGTTTTATTTCTCAATAACTCTTCAAGCTGACGACTGGCGGCGTCGATGTCGGCGTAGCCACGCGTGTCGCGGAATTCAGTGGGAATGATTTGGCCCCCGCCCGTCCATTCGGCAATCTCGCGGGCATTGCCCACCTCGGTGGATAGAAAAGGCGTCCCCGCTGCTGCCGCCTCAAACAAAACGATGGGTGAACACTCGACGCGGGAAGGGAACAGGAACAAATCGGCTTCCTTGAACGCCTGCACGGTGTCCTCCCGACTCAGAGAACGCGACAGGATTTTCTTGCCTGACAACAGGTACTGTTTTGGCAGTTCTAGGTAGCGTCGCCGCCGTCCGAGTATTTTGGTAATTTTTGCCGGATTTTGTCCCACAAAAAGCAGCGTGGCGTTTTTGATACGGGCATTTAGGAAAATCTGGATGGCCTCGTGATGGCCCTTTTCGCCCGTGAAGGTACCCACGTGCAGAATGAGCTTGGTGCGTATGCCGATACCCCGTTTTTTCTTGAGAAAAGGTTTAGGCATCGGCCCGAATTCTTCATGGGAAGCGCCGTTTGGAATGAGAATGGTGTTTTTTACTCCGTGCTTTTGGGCAAAAGTCGCGTCCTGGTAGGTATCTGACAAAAAGACGTTGGCGTCGAATTCGCGCAGCCAGTCGGGCATTTTTTCAAAATAGGCTTGATAAGCAGGGTCATGCAAAGCCGAGAAGCCCGTTGGCACAAACACTTTCCTGGCGGGAAGCGAGGAAAGATGCGGTAGCAGCAGGTCGGTTGCCCACTGCTGGGCAGCGAAGCAGGTGAAGAGGTCAAATTTTTCCTGTTGAACAAACTGGACATACTCCTCAGCGGGTCCCTTCGTGCCTCGGATAGCGTTGCCACTAATTGGGAACGAGCGAATACTCACCCCGTTCAAAGTGTCCAAATCACGATGGTCATCTTCCGAAGTAGCCACCGTCACGTCGTGACCGCGCGCTGCCAAACCCTCCGAAAGCTGCCTCACTACTTCCGCCATGCCATGCCGGGCGGGCAGGTAGGACTCGACGGTGTGGAGGATTTTCATAGCTGCTGAGGTTTTGCCGCAATTATTCCACAATACGGTGATAACAGCCAGCTATCAAAGTTAACCCAGCGCAATAACCTCCAATGGATATGCTTCATGTACTTCTCCCGGTAATGTGTCATTCTTTCAGAGAGTTCACTATCATACCAAAAAGCATATTTTCCAAAATACCCTTTATAAATAATTTCATAGCCAGCTTTTTCCAATAATGCTGCCCATTTGTCTGGATTCATGGCCTTAGTATTGTGTCTTTGCAGATTAGCACCATCGAATAATCTGTGCAACAAGAACTGGAATCCTCTAAAATTCGGCGTCGTTATAATGATTGTTCCATTAATAGAATTCAATTCTATGTGCTTCTCGATTATTTCTTGAAAATTTGTAAAATGCTCGATAAAGCCAAAGGAACACACTACGTCAAACTTGTTTTTAGAGTCAAAATTCAGGACATCCGTTTGATAGAACTCGCCGTACTTTACATTGCGCTCAGCCAGCCAATCAGGTAGTCTGATCAAATGAGGCGTCAAGTCCAGACCATTTAACTTCATCCCTCTTTTTCCAAAATGAATCAGATATCGTCCGGGAAAGCAGCCGATTTCTAAGATAGTTTTGCCCGATAACTCTTTATCTTTAAAGTAATAATGGCAAAGCCACTCGGTGAGCGTATCTTCCTCCTCGTAAAAACGAAAATTGTCATAGCTCCGATCCCAATACTGCTGGTCTAAGTTCATATCCATTCTTCAAATTGACCTTACCCCTTACTCTAGTTGAGTTTTCCATTCGAGCATAGGGCGCATATATCCGGCGAGTCCTCCAAAATAATCGCCTCGCACCTCCTTACCATCTTCGATTGAAATATGAAGCAAGTTTTTCAGGAGCAAAGGATTTCGGTATGCTTCACCAGAAATGTTGAGCGACACATAATAATCACCTTGGTTAAGTAGGTGTTTCGGTATTTCGCAGCTTGTGAGGAATGACCCACAAGGCAGCGGTTTGCCGTAATACTGGGATTCGTGATTATTGATACTTTGAAAAATAATCTCGTCCAGATCATTCCATAGGGATAGGGTAAATCCTATTGAATGTCCTTCTTTTACAATCCGATACCTGATATTTATTTTGAAGGAAACATCAGTAGTCAGGACATCATCTTCTTCTTCAGAAATGGCCTTTGCGCATATAGACAGCAATTCAATTCCTTGGTATATGGGTCTGTTGGTATCGTCCCATTCATAAGTCGAAATAGCGCTGTTCTCTACTTGCAGGTACTGATGAACCATCGCTTCGACCAATCCTTGATCTGTAATGCGGCCAAATTGCATAAGCATAGCTTGTTTGCAGAGTGACTTCATTGCGCTCATATTATGACTCACAAACAGCACCGTCCGCCCATCGTTCTCGCTGACATCCTTCATTTTCCCCAAACACTTCTTTTGAAATTCGGCATCGCCCACGGCCAGCACCTCGTCCACGACCAGGATTTCGGGTTCCAGGTGCGCAGCTACCGCGAAAGCCAGGCGCACGTACATGCCGGAGGAATAGCGCTTCACGGGCGTGTCGAGGTAGCGCTCCACGCCGGCGAAATCCACGATTTCGTCGAGTTTGCGGCGAATTTCGCCTTTTCTCATCCCGAGAATAGCACCGTTGAGAAAAATGTTCTCGCGGCCCGTCAGTTCAGGGTGAAAGCCCGTGCCCACTTCCAGCAGCGAAGCCATGCGGCCCCGCACCCGAATGCGCCCGGTGGTGGGTTTGGTCACGCGCGACAGAATTTTGAGCAGCGTGGATTTTCCGGCCCCGTTACGGCCGATGATACCCAGGATTTCGCCTTTTTTTACCTCGAATGAAATATCCTGTAACGCCCACACGAAATCGCTCGTGCCTTTGGTCGCGCGGTCATTGGCCTGGCCTATCTTCTGGTAGGGATCTTCCCGGCCCCGTACGCCCGCCCACCAGCGCGTCAGGTCGCGGCTGAGCGTCCCCGTCGAGATCTCGCCCAACTGATAGAGTTTGGAAATATTTTCAACTTTGATGGCTACATCCGACATTTTTGACATTTAAGCTACGTCGCTCCAGCGCACAATGCGTCCGCTGACAGCATAGTATAACCCGAGTCTAAGACTTGCAAAACTTACTCCTTCATTTTCACGCACTTAGCGGAGGACTTTTCCTTGATTAGCTTTAGGAAGTATCGCTTCCAATCACTGGCCTTTTTGAGTGTGATTGTTATGGTTTGTAATTTTACTTGGCGATGAAGATAGGGAGAATAATTGAATTGCTTGGGCTTCGGGCCGTTCAGTGAGACCGACCGTCGACGGCCATTTATTTTTAGTACGCAGTCTCCCTTCGGAGGACCCCGCACAACGTTCGCGGCGGGGGAAGACTACGAAGTACGGGGGCGAAGACAAAATCGGCCGCATGGCGAAGCTGGAGCAGCTCGAACCGATGGAGATCGTGCAGCGCTACACCAACGACTTCCACCGGGTCATGGAGGATTTCAACATCCTGCCCCCCAGCATCAAACCCACCGCCACGGGTCACCTCATCGAGCAGATCGAAGCCGTGCAGGATTTGATCGCGAAGGGTCTGGCCTACCAATCGAACGGCTCGGTTTATTTCGATATAAATGCCTACAACGAGGCGGGTAACGACTACGGCAAGCTTTCGGGCCGCATTCTGGAAGACTTGCTGAACGAAACCCGCGAGCTGGACGGTCAGTCCGAGAAGCGCAATCCGTTGGATTGTTCGATTTGGAAAAATGCCTCGCCCGAGCACCTTATGCAATGGAATTCGCCCTGGGGACGCGGATTTCCCGGCTGGCACCCCGAATGCACTTGCATGAGCGCCAAGTACCTGGGCAACCAATTCGATATCCACGGCGGCGGTATGGATCTGAAATTCCCGCACCACGAGTGCGAAATCGCGCAGGCCAAGGGCCTCACGGGTACCGATCCGGTGCGCTACTGGATGCACACCAATATGCTGACGGTCAACGGCCAGAAGATGTCGAAATCGCTGGGTAATTCGTTCCTGCCCGCCCAGTTATTCAGCGGCGACCACGAACTGCTCGACCAGGCATACAGCCCCATGACGGTGCGGTTTTTCATGCTGCAAAGCCAGTACCGCAGCACCCTGGATTTCTCGAACGACGCCCTGAAGGCCGCCCAAAAAGGCTTTAAGCGGCTGGCTAATGGTCTGCGTATCGTAAAAACGCTGGAATACACCGCCGAGGATGGTATAGCACCGGATGAGAAAAAGCGGGTCAACATCGCGCAGTCGTTGCAGGGCTTCTACGACGGCATGAACGACGACCTGAATACTTCCGTCGCCATCGCGCACCTTTTCAATTTGTTGAAGTATGTGAATATGCTGTACATGAATCAGTCGAAATCGGCGGCCCTGGGCGAGGAGCTTTTCGCCCAATTAAAAGCCAACTTCGTGACTTTCTTCGAGGACGTCCTCGGTTTGCAGGAAGAAGCCGCCGAAGGTACGGCTGTATTGGCAGGAATGCTAAGCCTTTACCGCGAATACAAAGCCGCGCAGCAGTACGACAAAGTCGATGAAGTGCGTTCTTATTTCAAAAATCAGGGATTGGGGATTCGGAACATGAAGCACCGGATCGACTGGGCGTACGAGGAGTGAGTGAGTTAGTTAAAGCGAGTGATACAGTTCTATTTACACTCCCAAGCTCAAGACCAGGTCCCACGCCGTCAATGTACGATTTGACAATTTCCCTCTGCTATGCTACGAAACAGGTCATTACGCGCTAATGTCTTCCCGGCTTTTGCGCTTTGCTGCTGATCGTGAAGTTGTCGCTTGCTCCACGTACACGGCCAACTAGTGACAACGGTCAATCTGCGGCACCAAAAACAAAACGGGCTACCCCTTGATAGCCCGCTACTGTAATTAGGGTATTGGCTAAAATCAGAAACCACTTACATTCAGACGACCGCCTGTTACTGTCTTGCCACTTAGCGATGCCGTGGCTACAGCTGTATTCAAGATAGTGGCCTTTAAAGTTGCCCCTCTGTCACCACTATGCGCTGCGCGAAGAGCAGCACCACCGGTTACGTGGGGTGTAGCCATGGAAGTACCGCTATACGAGCCATAGGTATTTGGAGGCAAGGAGGAATAAATCCCTGAACCGGGAGCGCCCAGATCAACCGTATTAGCACCGTAATTGGAGAAGCTGGATATAGCACCTGTGCTGGTGATAGAGGCTACAGCAATAATATTAGCGCTTGTATAGCCAGAAGGATAACTAAGCGTAGCATCATTGTTATTGCCGTCATTACCAGCGGCGGCTATGAACAGGATATTCTGGGTATTTGCCCGATCAATAGCGTCTTTCAATGCTTGTGAAAAGCCACCGCCTCCCCAGGAGTTGTTACTGGCAACCAGGTCAATACCATGACGCGTTTTCATATCTGTCAAATAATCTACAGCCTTGATGGCGTTGGCAGTAGTACCACCCCGACGGCCCAGGAATTTGCAGGAGATCATTTTTACGTTCCAAGTCACGCCGGCTACGCCTATTCCATTACCACCTACTCCACCAATGGTACCGGCTACGTGTGTCCCGTGCTTATCCACTGATCCTCTTTTACCACCATCATAAACTGAATTGTTGTTACCGTCAAAATCCCAGCCATTGACATCATCCACGTAGCCATTACCGTCATTATCAATACCATCTTCTTTATCAAAGGGATTGATCCAAATGTTAGCACTCAGATCAGGATGATCTGTCTGAAAACCTTCATCAATGATTCCTACAATCACGGTTGAAGAACCAGTATGACCAGCTGCCCAGGCTTCACCCGCCTGACTGCCAAATTCGTTTGCCGGAATGGTAGCATCGCCGTACATGCCCCACAGCGAACCGTTGGTAAAATACGTATCGTTGGAGGTCGCATCGTAGGTATAGATGTAATTGGGCTCGGCGTATTCAACATTTTCCAAACCTTTCATGCGTCCCACCGCCTCAGCTGCATCCAGCGGAGTTCTGATCAGGTACAGCCCATCCCGGTCTCCGACTTTTTCCATCATTTTGGTCAAGATCCGCTCCGATACCACACCATTGACCCGGCTGAGGGCTCTCTCCCTTCCGGTTTCACTGGTACCGGGCTTGAATTTGACCAAAAATTCATTCGGGACTACGTCCTGTGCCCCAACCCGGGCCGAAGAGCGGTCAGGAGTAGGACTTTCGATAAAATCGGGCTCGGTCATACATCCCGTTACCATAAATGCGACGGCTAATGCTACCCAGCCAGATGGTGTTCCCCATTGTCTACAATTCATTTTCATACATTTGATTTAAAGGTGCTTTGAAAACGAAATGTAGAAATTAATTTTAACATATTTTTCTCCGTTCAAAAAAATTTACAAATTATTTTTTCATGTTTCCAGACGCATCACTTATCGGCCAGTTTTTTGTCGTTTATCAACTTTCAGTGTCTTATCGTATTCTAAGCCTGTTTTCTGAATTACTTCGGTTACAACGCGCCATCTCCTGCTGCTCCAGTTTCTTAACTGGGGGCTTAACACAAAACAATTCTGTGACTTCTAAAATCTACCCTTCCGCTTCCTCCGCATACTCCTCCACCGGAATACACGCACAAATCAAATTCCGATCGCCGTAGGCGCTATCGACGCGGCTGACGCTGGGCCAGAACTTGTTGAAGCGCAGGGCGGGGAGCGGGAAGGCGGCTTTTTCGCGGGCGTAGGGGCGGGTCCAGTCGTCGGACAGCACCACGCGGGCGGTGTGGGGGGCGTGTTTCAGGACGTTCTCGGCGCGGTCGGCCTGGCCGGTTTCTACTTCGCGAATTTCCTGGCGGATGGCCAGCATCGTGTCGCAGAAGCGGTCAAGTTCGGCCTTGGATTCCGATTCGGTGGGTTCGATCATGAGCGTCCCGGCCACCGGGAACGACAGCGTGGGGGCGTGGTAGCCGTAGTCCATGAGCCGCTTGGCGATGTCCTCGGCCTCGATGCCCGCCGCCTTGAACGGACGGCAGTCAAGGATCATTTCGTGGGCGCAGCGGCCGTTAGCACCGGTATAGAGTACCTGGAAATCGTCGCGCAGGCGTTCCTTGATGTAGTTGGCGTTCAGGATCGCCGTTTTGGTGGCGTTGGTCAGGCCCGCGCCGCCCATCATGGCGATGTAGGCGTAGGAAATCGTGAGGATGCTCGCGCTGCCGTAGGGCGCCGCCGACACCGCACCCGCCTTGCCGATTTTGCCGCCTTCGAGGCTGACGTGTTGCGGCAGGAACGGCACCAATTGCGCCGCCACGCCGATGGGCCCCATGCCGGGACCGCCGCCGCCGTGCGGAATGCAGAAGGTTTTGTGCAGGTTGAGGTGGCAGACGTCCGCCCCGATCAGGCCCGGACTCGTCAGGCCGACTTGCGCGTTCATGTTCGCGCCGTCCATGTACACCTGTCCGCCGTGTTCGTGGATCAGGCCGCAGATTTCCTTGATGCTTTCTTCAAAAACGCCGTGCGTGGACGGGTAGGTGACCATCAGGCAGGCGAGTTGGTCGCTGTACTGCTCGGCCTTGGCCCGCAGGTCGGCGACGTCGATGTTGCCGCGCTCGTCGCACTTGGTCACCACGACTTTCATGCCCGCCATCACCGCCGAGGCGGGATTGGTGCCGTGCGCCGATGACGGAATCAGGGCCACATTGCGGTGGCTGTCGCCCCGGCTTTCGTGGTAGGCGCGGATCACCATCAGGCCCGCGTACTCGCCCTGGGCACCGGAGTTGGGTTGCAGCGACATGGCCGCGAAACCCGTAATTTCGCACAACCAGGCGTTCAGTTCCTTAAACATGATCTGGTAGCCACGCGTCTGCGCGAAGGGCGCGAAGGGGTGAATCGCCCCGAATTCCGGCCAGGTGACGGGAATCATCTCCGCCGTGGCGTTGAGTTTCATCGTGCAACTTCCCAGCGCAATCATCGAATGCACCAGCGATAGATCCTTGTTTTCCAGCGATTTGAGGTACCGCAGCATCTCGTGTTCGGTGTGGTTGGTGTTGAACACCGGGTGCGTCAGGTAGGGCGTGTGGCGAGTCAGGTTCTCGGGAAAAGCGATTTCCATTTCTTCCTCGATTACCATCTCGCCCGCAAAGCCGGAAACCTCAGCGAAGAGGTTCAGCAGGTTGATGACATCGTCGAAAGTCTTGGCCTCGTCGAACGACACGCTCACGCGGTTATCGGGGAACGGATAATGCCGCAGGTTGACGCCCCACTTGCCCGATTCTTCTTTCAGCTTTTTGGCCAAAGCCGTCTGAATCGTGATGGTGTCGAAGTAGTCGTCGGTCGTGACGTGGAAATTGAATTTCTTGATCGTCTCGGCGAACAGTTTGGCCAGGCCGTGCGTCCGGGCGGCGATGGCTTTCAGTCCGTCGGGACCGTGATAGACGGCGTAGGCCCCGGCCATGACGGCCAGCAGTACCTGCGCGGTGCAGATGTTGGACGTGGCCTTTTCGCGGCGGATGTGTTGCTCGCGGGTTTGCAGGGCCATGCGCAGGGCGCGGTTGCCCTCGGCGTCCACCGACACGCCGATGATGCGTCCCGGCAGTTGGCGTTTGAAGGCGTCTTTGGTGGCAAAAAACGCCGCGTGCGGTCCGCCGTAGCCCATCGGCACGCCAAAGCGCTGCGCCGAGCCGACGACCACGTCGGCCCCCATTTCGCCGGGGGCTTTGAGCAAAGTCAGGGCCAGCAAATCGGCGGCGACGGCCACGGTGAGGTCGAGTTCGTGGGCGGCGGCGATGAAGTCGGTGTAGTCGTAGGCCTGTCCGTTGGTGGCGGGGTACTGGACCAGCGCCCCGAACAGGGCCTCCTGCGTGAGGTCGATGGTACGGTGGTTGCCGACCAGCAGTTTGATACCCACGGGCTTGGCACGGGTGAAAAGCAGGTCGATGGTCTGCGGGTGGCAGAGGTCGGAGACGAAGAAGGTATCGGCGGCTTTTTTGCTGGCGGGCCGCGCGGCGTAGAGCATCGTCATGGCTTCGGCGGCGGCGGTGGATTCGTCGAGCAGCGAGGCGTTGGCGATTTCCATGCCCGTCAGGTCGGTGACGACGGTCTGGAAATTAAGCAGCATTTCGAGCCGTCCCTGCGCGATTTCGGCCTGGTAGGGCGTGTAAGCCGTGTACCAACCCGGATTTTCCAGAATATTCCGCAGGATGACGTTGGGCGTGATGGTGTCGTAGTAGCCTTGCCCGATGTAAGTTTTCAGAATAGCATTCTCACTCGCCATTCGCTTGAAGCCCCGCAAAAAGGCGCGTTCCGAGCGGGCGGGCGGCAGGTTCAGCGGCTCGGCCATGCGGATGCCCGCCGGGACGGTCTGGTCGATGAGTTCGTCTAAGGTTTCGACGCCCAGCGTTTGGAGCATTTCGCTGAGTTCGGTTTCGTCTTTGCCGTGGTGGCGGTTTTCAAATTTTTCCTGGGACTGGAGATTGATTTTCATGCTGGGTATTGGCAGAGTGTTGATTTCGGGAGTGCAAAAATAGGGATTTGAGATGGGCTAACATTTTGTTTTTAAAAGAAGTTTTTACAAAAAAAGCCCCGGAAAAAATTCCGGGGCTCAATGCTATTTGTACGAAAGCTGTTTCAGGTACCAGGGCAGCCACAGCTACTCTTTCGCTTGAAAATACCCAGAATTTTCTTGCTGCGGGGCTTCTTGTAGCCTTTATATTTCTTACGTTTCTTCTTTCCATTCTTGCCAAACAAACCCATTTCGGTTTTAGCAATCGTGACTTGGGGCGCAGCCACTACCCGCGCTTCTGCTTCGATGCCGAATCCAACCAGCATCCAGCCGGAAAGGAAGAATATAATGAGTTTCTTGTTCATGGTTTTCAATATCGTGAAGGTGCAACCTTTTCTTTATGAACGTATTGATTGAAAATTTATTCCTCTCAAATCCAGGCGAAGTATCGATAATCGGCTATACTTATGGTGCCTTTTTGAAGTCCGGTTGTCGTTAACCTTTGACCGTTAACCTTTTAACCCAAAGGCCTGCGTCGCCTACCCCTTCACTAACTCTAATATAGTAATTTCTGGCAAAATTCCCACCCGACCAGGATAGCCGAGGTACCCGAAACCGCGATTCACGTACAAACGCTGCCCTTCTTCCTCGTACAATCCTGCCCATTCTTTATAGCGGTACTGCACCGGACTCCATTTGAAGCCCGGCACTTCTATCCCAAACTGCATCCCGTGGGTGTGGCCCGCGAGGGCGAGGTCGATGTCTTTGTAATTGGGACGAACTTGCGCCTGCCAGTGGCTGGGGTCGTGCGAGAGCAGGATCTTGACCGGGTAATCCTCTGCCCCCCGGTAGGCTTTTTCAAGATCACCGTACTTAGCGAAGCCGCCCGCGCCCCAGTTTTGGATGCCGATCAGACCGATTTCGGCCCCGTCCACGCGGATAGGACGGTTTTCATCGAGCATCAGATTCCAGCCCATTTCTTTGTGGGCGGCGGCGAGGTCTTCGAGATTTTTGCGCTTGGCGGCGGCATTTTCGAAGGGCTGGTAGTCGCCGTAGTCGTGGTTGCCGAAAATGGAGTGAACGCCCAGCGGGGCTTTGACTTTACTGAACACATCGATGTAGTCTTTTACTTCGTAGGCGCGGTCGTTGACGAGGTCGCCGGTGAAGAAAGCGATATCGGGTTTTTCTTTGAGCAGCATGTCCACGCCGCCCTGCACCGCCGTTTTGTTGAAAAAACTACCCGAGTGTATGTCTGAGAGTTGCGCGATGCGGATGCCGTCGAACTCTTTGGGCAGATTTTTCAAAACCACCTTGACCCGGCGAATCCGGTAGTCGTGCGCTCCCGAAATGATGCCGTAGGCGAAAGTACCCAATAAACCACCGCCCGCGATGAGGGCGGTGGTGGACAAAAACTCCGAACGTGGGATGCGAGGCAGCGAAGGGTCGGCGGGCGCTGGGGCCACGGAGGGTACAAACTGGCTGATGATCCATTGCAACAGGCGGCGAACGTCGTCGATGAGCAGGAAAAGTACGGCGAACAGTTTGGCGAAATAGGGAATGGCGATGCCCGCGAAGACAAAGTTGCGGACAGTTTTGTTGAAATAATCCGGCGGCAGGAGTTGCACGATGATATACGCGCCCAGCGTCAGAATGGAAAAACCCCAGTAAACGCCCGTCACCCAGCGTTGGGTACTTTCGGAGGAAGTGCGGATGAGGGTGCGAACGGCTTGCCAGACGTACCAGTCGATGGCGAAGAAAATAAAGGTAAGTATGAGAAAGAAAAAAGAGCGGTTCATTGAAATCAAAAAATGGATAGGATACACCGGAATTTCGGCACGTTTCTGTAAACGCGGGAATCTTTTTTCTTGTTCAGTTGGTTGATTCTGTCTTTTGCAAAAACCACCGACCGATATGCCTACCTTCGATTTCAAACGCTACCATATCCGCTCAAGCAATGCTGCCTCCGGCGAAGAACGCGCCGCCATCAATCAGGAACTGAAAGACTTGTACGCGTCGCTTTCGGCGGAGAATCAAAAGGATTTTAACGAGCAGTTGCAGAAATTCCTGTCGGCCGAACGAGCGCGGCTAAAAAGCGATATGAATGCGATAAAAGGGCTGGATAACGCCAATTGATTAATTGACGGGGAGACAATTTCAACAAAATTTTGATTTCGCATGACGCAGACCGAATCAGGATTTGGAAAATCACTGCTCATAAACTGCCAAAGCCTCCTTCATCCGCCTTTTAATAATTTGTCGGAGCTTCTCAGGCTCCAGTACGGTCACGCCTTCGCCAAAGCCGAGTATTTCTTTTTCAAGCTCGAAGTTATGCTGCACTTTCAGCTTAATGACCATGCCGTCGGGACCACGCTCCACGACCTGCTGCGAAGGGTGGAGCGGCTTGGTTTCGACGTAGGGCGCATGAAGCGCGGTGACGAATAACTTCACTTTGATGGGCCGCAAATTCCCACTCACCGTAACCCCAATGACATCGCGATAATACAGTTCAGGATCAATTAGTTGATTGGGAATGTACTCGACGTCGGGCGCGGGTTTGAGGGCCATGATTCTGTCCAGGGCCAGATTTGTAACGTTCCGCTGGTCGGTGCGAACGCCCACCGCGAACCAGCGGTTTTTGAATTCTTTCAGCCACCAGACGTGAAACGTAAACGTCTGCGAGTTGCGGGCCGAAAAAGACTGATACGTTAATTGAATCGCTTTCTTCTGAACCACGGCCTGGTACAGGTCGTCCAGGAAGTGCAGCCCTTTCAGGTTATCGTTTTTCTCAAAATCAATCACCGGAGCCACCTTTCGGGCCGACGAAAAAACGTGGTCTTCCAGCTTCTGCACCACTTCATTGAGGGCTGTAAAGTGCGAAAAACTCTTGAACTGTTTCAAAACCTCCACCGCTTCGTTCATCCGCGCCAAGTCGCCGTCCGAGAGCGGAATGTTGGTGATGCTGTAATTGGGATCTTCGTAGGTGTAGTACTTCTTCTCCCGGATGATGATGGGCGCAAAATACCCCAGCTTGTCGCTCCGCATCATCTGCAAATCGGCCTGCACCGTGCGGCGGCTAATGCCTTTGTCGATGCCCTCGTATTCGTAGAGCGATTCCGAAACCTTTTCCATCAGATCTTCGAGCGTCCAGTTGCGCTGCCGGTTGCGCAGACAGGCGTCGATGGTTTTGTAGCGGACGAGGGCGTTGCGGTTGGCGGGCATGAGCAGGAAAGAAAAAATATTTTCAGAAAAATAGAAAGTTTTTTCATCTGCGCAAAAACACTGCGCACTAGCCACTAACCTTTGTAGCGACGAAAGCAACGTAGTCGAACCTGATGCGGGTTTCTTTATAGCCCCATAGTGTCGGTAGTCGCTGACTGCCGATATGCTGTCGGCTGCGCCCTGTTTTTCGTCATTTGATCTGTCGGTCAGAGGTTCAATTCCTCTTCCTGCTTCGGCAGGATAGCTCAGTGGTTAGAGCAACAGTAAATGCGGGTTCGAGTCCTGCTACCACCCGAAAGGGTGGTCCGTTGGTGGAAGGCGAAGCAGACCACTTCATAAAAAAGGTCACCTTGAAAAACCAGTAGAGACGCTGCCCCGTGAACTATTCGGCTTGCCGGATACGCCACAATTGAGTCGATGCCAGCGGGCAGACCAGGGGACAGCCGGGCCGGAAGGCCGCTTCTGGAAGAGCATTCAGTATTGATTCTGCCAACGATTTCCCTGTTGGCACCCGGTGCTGAACCCTTTTTCCGAACCGCCTTCCCGAAGGTCGTCGCCACCTGCCTCCGCGTGGGCTGAATGGGTAGCGGCTCGCTGGTTTATATTTAGCAACCACTTTTTATCAAAAATAACCATGAAAACCGTACGCATCCAGACCCAGGAAATTGGATTGTTATTCAAGAACGGCGATTTCCACAAAGTACTTACACCCGGCAAGCACTGGATTTGGCCCAACGAAACGCTGTATTTCTACAAGCGCAGGGATTTGCTGCAAAACCCACCCCGTGATTTGACGATACTGCTTTCGTATCCCGAAATCGCCGCCGAACTGGATGTGGTCGAAGTAAAAGATAACGAAATTGCGATACAGTACGAAGACAACCTGTTCCGGGCCGTGCTGCCTAAAGGGCGCTGGGCCTACTGGAAAGGCGTGAAAAACTACCATTACCAGATTCTGGACATCACGCAACTGGCGATTCCGGCGGAAGTTGATTTAGCCTCGCTGATGCCGCAGCCCCTGGGTGCCTACGTGCGGACGACAACCGTCGAAGGCCACGAAAAAGGTACACTGTTCATCGACTGGAAATTCGAGAGCGTGCTGGAACCCGGCGTCTATCACTGGTGGAAAAACAACACGCCCGTCCACGTGCTGAAAGTGGACACGCGCCGCCAGCAAATGGAAATTTCGGGCCAGGAAATTTTGACTAAGGACAAAGCCACCATTCGGCTAAGCTTCTACGTGCAGTACCACGTTCGGGATGTGATCAAGGCGTTGGTCGAAAACAAAGACTACGACAAGCAACTGTACGTACAAATGCAGTTGGCCCTGCGGGCCTACATCGGCGGCTTGACGCTGGACGAGTTGTTGGATAAGAAAGCTGACATGACGGATGCCATCCTGCAAGCTACGGCTGCAAAAGCCGGAGAACTGGGCGTCGAGTTGAGCGGTGGCGGGGTGCGCGACATCATCCTGCCGGGCGATATGCGCGACATCATGAACCAGGTGTTGACGGCCGAAAAGAAAGCCCAGGCCAACATCATCATGCGTCGGGAAGAAACCGCCTCGACCCGCAGCTTGTTGAACACGGCCAAGCTGATGGAGGATAACGAGATGCTGTGGAAATTGAAAGAAATGGAGTACGTCGAGAAAATCGCCGAAAAAATGAACACCATTTCCGTCTCCGGCAGCGGTCAAGTCATTGACCAGTTGAAGCAGATTTTTGTTTCTTCTAAAAATTGAACCCCACCGTAATGAACTCCCCCCTCTCCCCTTTTCAGGAGAGGGGGTCAGGGGGTGAGGTGAAAACGAACACGATACATTTGAATTAGTAAACAATCCCAATCATGGAAACTGACTTGATTACCATCGAAGACATTTTGGTGCTTGCTCCCATCCCCACCGACCTGCACACGCCTTTCCTGCGGGTGGCCAATGGCTTGACGCAGCGGGCCAAATATCCCAAAGAAAAAGTTCTGGGCTTGCTGGCGCAGATGTTCCAAAACCCAAAAAAATACGCCTACTCCAAAAACAAGGTCACCAATCTGGCCCGCACCATTTACGCCCTCAACAAGCAAGGCATCTCCGTCCCGTTGAGCGAAGCCGGGGCTGCTTACCTGCTGCCAGAACCGACGCCCTACGCCATTCAGGCCGAGGGAAAGCAGCAGGCCACGGCCTTCGACCTGCGAACGGAGCGGCTGCCCTACGCTATTTTTGGTCGCGAACACATCGAAGACGGCGCCTTGCAGCAAATGGAAACCGCCGCCAGTCTACCCATTGCGGTGGCCGGGGCGCTCATGCCTGACGCGCATCAGGGCTACGGCCTGCCCATCGGTGGGGTACTGGCCACGGAGCCGAACACCATCATTCCGTTTGCCGTCGGTGTCGATATCGCCTGCCGAATGTGCCTGTCGGTTTTTGACCTGCCGCCGGATTACTTGAAGCGCGAGCCGCATTTGCTCAAAAAGACTTTGGTCGAAAAAACCAAATTCGGGATGGGCGGCGAAGTGCGCGAGAAGTTCGACGAGAGCGTCATGGACTTGCCTGAGTGGCAGGCGACCAAGGTCATTCGCGATCTGAAAGACAAGGCATACCGGCAATTGGGAACGTCCGGTACGGGCAATCACTTCGCGGAGTGGGGCATCATGGACGTGTACGCCCAAGACGAAGCCAACGGCCTCGACCTGCCGCCGGGCCAATACATGGCGCTGCTGACGCATTCGGGTTCGCGGGGTTTTGGCGGGACGGTGGCGAATTATTACTCCAAACTCGCCATGCAGAAAACCCGCCTGCCCAAACAAGCCGCGCACCTGGCCTGGCTCGACCTGAACACCGAAGAAGGGCAGGAATACTGGATTGCCATGAACCTGGCGGGCGAATACGCCTCGGCCAATCACCACGAAATCCATAATAAAATAGCCAAAGCCCTGCGCGAAAAACCACAGCTGATGATTGAAAACCATCATAACTTCGCCTGGAAAGAGCAACTGGCCGACGGCCGCGAGGTGATGGTGCACCGCAAGGGTGCTACCCCCGCCGGACCCGGCGTGCTGGGCATCATTCCGGGTTCGATGACCAAACCCGGCTTCGTGGTGCGGGGTCGCGGCCACGCCGATTCCATTAATTCGGCTTCGCACGGGGCCGGGCGGCTGATGTCGCGGACGAAAGCCCTCAACAGCATCACGCAGTCGCAGTTGAACAAGGCGTTGCAGGAAGCCGACATTCAGCTCATCGGCGGTGATCTGGACGAGGCCCCGATGGTGTACAAAGACATCGACACCGTCATTGACGCCCAGCGCGAATTGGTGGAGGTACTGGCGAAGT
This sequence comes from Cytophagales bacterium, assembly GCA_038235275.1. GTDB lineage: Bacteria > Bacteroidota > Bacteroidia > Cytophagales > Spirosomataceae > Persicitalea. The sequence goes on from JBBSUC010000029.1 coordinate 56,416, forward strand.
TTACGCCGAAAATTGTGAGGATGGCGGATGCTAATCGGAAGGAGGGGCGGGAGGATTGAGTTTACAGGCGCATTGTGGCGGGGAGTGGGGAAAAACTCTACCTCTCGTTGAGTTTTCGTTTTAGTTCTTCGATTTCCTTTTGAGCGTCGGTCAGTGCTGATTTGGTGTCCGTTAATTCGGATTTGGTTTCTGTCAATTCCGATTCTGCCTCCGACAGTTTTGCTTTCAGTTTTCCAGCCCGCTCATCGAACATCGCCTCGACGCTCCGCCAGGCTTCTTGCTCGGTTTCGATTCTTCGCTTTTCTTCCGGGTCAGTTCCGGTATGGTGCAAGAGGTCGGTCATAATTTTCACTTCTTCAAGGTCAGCGTCGTGGTTGAACTGCTTGATGATCTGAGCATTATCAACGAAGTTCCCCTGTTCGAAGACACTCAGCAGTTTATCGAGCCGGGTTTGGTACTTCGACTCGATCCTCGGCAACTGAATCACAAAACAGTCGTGGGTCAGTCTTTCGATGAATTCGCTCTTTTTCTCGATGATTTGGTCGGCGATCATATCCATGTATTGCCGCTGTACCCGTACCGCCGAGGTTTCGATTTCGGGCAGTGTGAAACCGAGCAGATAGATCGTTACGATGGGCAGCGGCTCTTTCTTTTTCCCGGTTGAGGTCTCCACCTCGTCCTCCTTTTTGTACTGCTCAGCCAGGTAGTTGCGGAAACGCATGAGGTCGATCTGATTCTTGGCCTTCTGAATCTCGATCAGCACTTTCTTGAATTCCCCGTCCTGGTTTTTGATCGTGGCGATGAAGTCCAGGCGAAAGACCGCCAACCCGGCCATTTGGTCGGTATAAGTAAATTCCTGCGGCTTTACCTGTACGTGTTCAATAGTCTCGTCCAGCAGCGTACCGATGAAGAATTTCGCAATGCGCTCGTCTTCCATGAGCCGCTTGAAGACTACGTCGTAGATGGGGTTGGCGATGATCATGAGCGGCGGGGTGAGTTTTTGGTAAAGTTAGGGAATAGTTGGGGATGTGTAATGGTGCCATTGCTGACGTGCGTTGGGTGAACACGGCCCGCTCCTACCTGGGTCTGGTCTCTTCGGCCTGGCAGTTCTCACGCCGTTGTGCGCTCTCATGGAGTGAAAGTTTCGTTCCTTGTTTGCAAATCGCGAACAAAGAACAGACTAGCGTCCTAGCGACTTGGGATTGTTCAGATGGTTGGTACGAATTGAAAGGAAGGGAAGATTGAGAATACTTAGTGGCTTCGGCCTTCGTCGCGTTGCAAACGCGAGGTGATGCAACGCCCGATTGTAAATCGGGGTTAGCGGGGGAGATACATACATAAACGGCTGGTGCTAAATCAAAAAAAAGTCGCCAAATTGTGACCCACTACACAGAATGAACACGTAAGCGTATGCCAACTCCCTATCTTAGATGGACTGGATCGAAAAGATGGCTAATAAAAGATCACATAAAAGATTATCTACCAGTAAGTTTTAATAATTATCATGAACCATTCCTAGGGGGAGGGGCTATGTTTTTCTATTTAATAACAAACAACCCCAATAGTATTAAGAAATTTAATCTTTCCGATGTAAATGAGGAGTTGATCAACTGCTACATTCAGGTACGCGATAAGCCGAAAGATTTAGTTAACACGTTAAAATCTTTCAACAATACTAAACAGCACTACTACTACATTAGAGATAAAATGTTTAGAGATGATATTAGTAGGGCTGCGAGATTTATTTTTCTAAACCGTACTTCCTTCAATGGTATTTATCGTGTTAATAATCAAGGAAAGTATAATGTACCTTACGGATATAGACAAAAAGTTGATTTTGTTACTGAGGACCTAATTCTTTCTGTTAGCAACTCATTAAAGTCAGTTGAGTTAAATTGTCGGAGTTTTGAAGAATCCATAGAACAAATCCAAAGAAAAGACCTTGTTTTTATTGATCCACCTTATACAGTAGCGCATGAAAATAATGGATTTATAGAGTATAACCAAAAATTATTTTCTTGGGAAGATCAGATAAGACTCCGAGATTTTATTGAAAAAGTTAAATTGAAGGGAGCACATTTTATTCTCACTAATGCTAGTCATCCATCAATTTCAGAATTATACGCTGGTATTGGTGCGTCTAAAACATTAAGTCGTATATGTAAAGTTGGCGGCAGAAACAAGACTCGTGGAGATTTCAATGAACTATTAATATATGGTTAAAATTTTACCTTGTTCTTTAAATAAAGAATTTTATTACAGACTATTTGGCCAGAAGGTTGAATATTGATAGAAGGATTTTTAGGTTGCTTCAAATATAAACAGGTTACAGATTCGAATCTTTGGCTTATGAGAATTGAAGCAATTGTAAAAATTTTGGGCCCAAGAGACAAAAATAAGATATCCCTTTTGTAGATATTATTACTCACAATCTCGGCATAAGTTCTGAAAATATATTCAAGATCTTGAATTGGGCATTTGACCCAATGGTTTATATCCCCCTTCAATATAGTTTTAATGTCACTCATATTATTTGGTGAATAGTTTGGATCCAAAGAACTCGCAATAATTCCCAACGTAGAGTTCGGTTCGATATCCTCTATCACGGCCTTGACCAGATATGGAGAATATCCCACGCCTAATACTAATAAGGTACGAACATTTGCACTCAAAGACCCTTCATGAGAAGGAAGTGAACTAATTTCGCTATATGTGTAGTCTAGGAATTTTGCCTTCTCGTATATCCCAATCGAATAAGTTAAGTATACTTCAATGTCCTTTTCTTGTTGAAAACGAAGAAAATTTAGAATACCAGAATACCATAGTCGTGCCATTGAGGTGTAGTCAACTAAAATACGAACGGTAGCAGTATCATCGAGTTTCGTAAAGATAGTAATCAACTCACTGTAAATACCCTTTTCCTCTGCGGAAGAAATTAGCACTGCCTTGGAGCCCTTTTCTGAATAGAATAAATCATTTTGCTTTCTAACAGGGTTGTGTTCAAACTCCTTAAAACCTAAGACTAATGGATAATGAATTTGCTCAAAATCAATACTTTTTGCGACAAAAGTGGCGCGACTTTCATAACCTGACGCAAATATTCCAATATCGAAAGCAATATCTTTAATTTCAGATATTGCTATGTTACGTACGCTAATAAGATTAAGCATCAAAATTTATAGATAATTGTTGGAAATTTGGAATACTTGAAAGACGTCGGGAATCACCTTTCCTAGGTAGAAGCTTAAATCTTGGAGAAAGTATAAAGGCCAAATGAAATACTCCTTCCATTGTTGGCATATAGTCCGGATTTTGCGAGTTTATGTTTGGATAAATTAATCCTCGTTGAACAGCTCTTTCGATTAACTTCCACTCAATATCGCCAATTGTATTTGTTATCTCAATTGATGATATCTGTTCTAAATTGAGTTTGTTATTATGGATATGATCGTACATAAAATTTCCAATTGACAAAATAAATTCATGCAATCCCGTTCCAAAGTTTTTTTCGATTCGATAACGATTCAGTTCACGCTCGGAAATTGACGTGAGAACCATGTTCTGATTGCTGTATGATATTACTGGCTGTGGTAACTCAATATGGATTGGTGATTTTTGCTTGTTATACTTACCTGATTCGACAACTGATAACATTTCGCTGAATATATCAATCAGCTTCCGAGGGTTAGCATCACCAACATTGATGACAGTTTTTGCACCACAGTACAATTCCATATTTGATTTACCCGTTCGTGTTGCCTCATACTCTTTTAAATATAATAAAGCTCTTAATTTTCTCCCGAATTGATTACCAAATTTACCTATTTCTTTGCTAGCCAATAACTCAACACCCCGTCGCTTGGTAGCTTCGTTGGTATGCTTAAGAAAAAGCGAAAGCGTTTCATTTCCTATCACTAATTCCTCAATATTTGCTAAGGTCAGCTTTTTCTTATTAGAATTCAAAATTTCATCATAGGAAATCATTTTATTATCCAATAGATATGATTTTCCGAACAAATCCTGAAAAGTATAGTCAGCAAACTCTGGCTTCGACAATTGAGCTCGTTTCTTAAATAACTTGTAAGCGTTACTATTATTAGGAATTGCTCTGTATCCGAAAGAAACATCCTGATCAATGTATACGTATTCTACATCATGTCGAATATCTAGCGGTACGTTTAAGTTCGTTTCCAGAGTGTAGTGACAATAAGGTAACGTTGTAAATTTAAAGAAAATATTCCCCATATTCGCTCTCATATAGGAATTCAAGATTCTATGATGAAATTCGTCAAGCATCTCGATTTCGTCAATGCAGACAAACCAGGAAGTATAGTCAGGAAATTGAAGTCCCCTACTAATAATCTTTATGCCATCGATAAGCGGATCATAAAGGTCAAGCTCAAAGGTAAGGCCGATCGGCTCTTCGTCACGAACGATATTATATATTTTCTTTTCGAGATTACGCTTTGATCGGAGAGTAACAATTCGTTCCAGTTCTAATAGAATATCATCTATTGAAACTATTTTTGTGGCCTCAGGAAACCAAGTTCTCGAAAGGTTGCGTACTATTTCAACCTCCTTTACAACACGCTCTTCATCCACTTCAATGTAAGCAGAAAGGCAACTCCTAAATGTTTCAAGCAAAGCGATGCAAGAAGCAATATTCATTAGCCAACGAAAATGATATTCTTTTTCTTGATCATTCTGCCAGTCTTTGTTTTTTAGCCCCCCTACAAACTTTGTTTTTGTCGATATGTGAATCCCAATGTAAGTCTTATTTAGGATAATATCTTTGGCAATTACATTTTCCAATAAAGACAGATGATCATGAGAAAGTACTTTAAGAAGTGCAGTCTTGCCTGAACCCCTAGATCCAATAATAATCTGGTTTTTAGGAGATAATAGTCTTTCAAATGAATGGGTCACTACAAAAGTATCAACCAACTCCCTTTTGAGTAGGTAACGCGCATTATGTAGTGCAAACAAATTTCTATTCATTCTTGCTCATTTACAAATATGATTCTATTTCCAACTGTTCCTCTACTGAGATTGTATCTGTCTTCAATGTCTTTCAGCAGCTTTTCTTGTTTTGTATTCGGTAAGTATTCCATATCTGCAATTCCTGAGACTACATTATCAAAAAAAATAACTTTTTCACCTAGCCCAATTCTCTCAATATTTTGGGAACATTGATCCAAAATCTTTTCAACAGGTGTTTCATTACCGAAGGGATTTATAAAGTAAATCCCATGATTATCTCGACTCTCTATCCACTCATATAACGTAGGATCATAGGCAAATGACAAAACTTTTCCCTTACATGGCTTTTCATTAACTTCAATAATGTGGAACAGGTTACCAACGGCCCCTGCAATTTCGGAAGGGACTTCGCAAGAATAACTGCCTGAACATAAAATGTTGATAGTTGAAGTGCCATTTGGATTGATTACTGAAAAAAAAGGCACGTGTCGGTGTCCATGAATGACGAAGTGAAAATCGAATTCTGATAACAGATCCAACAAAGCCTGAGCATTCTGTATACAAGAGAATTCACGCCATGTCGGATGTGGATTAGTATATTGATACACATGGTGATGAACTACAAAGACTTTAAGTTTGTCTTCAAAAACAGTCAATTCTAACATTTCTCTAAGCTTTGCCACTTGACTTAGCTCAATTAGACCGTAGTGACTTTTTTGTAATGGATCGTCATGCCAAGACGAATTGAAACCGAAATACACCACATCATTAAATTCCCACTTCTCAATATATGGTTCTGCCACTAATGCAGATGATGAAAGTCTTGAGAAAATATGTTCAGGATCTTTTAAAGTATTGTATTTGTGTCGCTTTCTAAGTTCTCGCTCATTTTCTTGAATTGTTGAACCATTTAATACTGACCAATCTACGTCATGATTACCAGGGACAAAAATTACTTTCGTGTCTTCCATGTGAAGTTCAGAAAGCACCTTGCGCAAGAATACTTCTCCACAATCATATTCAACGAGATTGGATTGATGAGTAACATCTCCTGGAATTACTAGATAATCAATATTTCCGTTGCTATCCTGATAGATTTTCAGCGCTCTAAGAAATGAACTTACTTGCTTATCATCTTTGCTGTTTCCCTCTGGATAGGGACAAAGTTCTTTCGTTCTAGCGCGTACCCCAATGTGAAGGTCACTAATTACCAATATTTTCATTTATCTTAAAAGGTAAAGCCTGACAAGTGTCTTATGATCTTGCCACCGCCTACTTAGAATGTGTCTGATTTGAGAAGATAAAAGAGTCCATTTTTGTACATTATAAGTGCCAGATCGAAAGTAATGATACAATTTTGTCTCTGCCATCTTCCCGTATCTCGTAGTTTTCCCAGGTATTAAGTTGTGCGTATGTCTTCCGAAGGGAGACTGCATACTAAAATAAGAGGCCACTGATGGTCGGCCCCGTTCAACGGCCACCGTCGTCAAAAGCCGCATACTCCGCTAATCCTAATTTAATGGCGAGCCAGTTATATCGTGGCTGTTTTTTTCAAATATACTTTTTTTTGCGAGAGATTTTAAATATTTAACCATTTAGCTCTTTACACGCAAGAATCCACTTTTCCTCGTCCGTAGGCTTTACGGGAACTCGCTTCACTAAATCCCTCCCCCTCACTTCCCCCGCGCAATCTCCACATCATGCTCCACCTCCGCCAGCTTCCCCGCAAAGGAAAACGGCTCAGCGGTGTGGAACAGAAAAGACGGTTGGTTGTACTGTTCGATGGCCGCCGCGTAGTTTTTCCAGTGCGTCACGCACTTTTCCAGCAGGGTGATCGCTTCTTTTTGGTAAGCCTTTTGGCCGTTTTGGCGATACTTCGCCAGGGCCACGCCCGCCCGCAGCTTGTCGGCAAAGTAGCGCGCGAAGTACGACCAGGCTGCCAGATCGGCCAATTCGGCGTCCAGCGTGGGCGTTCCTTTGCCCGTCCATTTTTGGGCGATGCCCAGGGAACGCTGCGCAATCCGGTCGAGGCTGTCGGCCAGTTGGGGCGGCGACAGGATGCCCGGCGCTACCTTTTCCCCATCGGCGAGGTAGGTTTTGATATTGACGAAGCGCAGCGTGTCTAGTACGGGATGGTCGATGATGTTATTGATGTCGAAGAGAAAGTGCTTCCCTGCCCCAATCCAATTTCCGAAACTCTCGGTGTAGAGCGACAGGTCGTTTTGGCCCTTGTGGTAGGAAGCAAACAGCAGCGGCACCCGACTGGCATTTTTCCATCCGACCAGCAAATCTTTGGCTTTATCGGTCCCAAAGCGGTCGGCCAGCAGGTTTTGAAAAACGGTGTCCGGCGTGGTGTCGTCGTACAGCAACCGCCCCCACGACGCGTACCATAGCCATTGCCGCTGGAAATGCCAGTTCCAGGTCCGGTGCGGACCGTCTTTGCTGATATAATCCTTAGCGGGGATTAGCCCCTCCGACCCCACGAAGCAGCCGCCCACGTAGTCGGCGCCGTTGTTGGTGATGAATTCCCGGATGAAATCGGGCTGTCCCCAGCGCAGCACGAAAAAGTCCTCGTTGCGCAGCGTCCAGACCACCTTGAACTTATCCGACACCGGGTTCCAGTAGGCATCCGACAGCTTGCCGCCGTGGACCTGGAACAGGTTGGGCGACGAATGCCCGTGCGACCAGTTATACTTGAATTCCACGTAAGCCTCCGTCACGTCCAGTTCCTCGACCTGCTGTCGGCTGCGCAAGTCGTTCTCGGCACTGGTGGTGCCGCCCGATTTTTCGTTGGCGGAGAGCGGGGCGCGGTACACGAATTTGATCTTGCGCTTGGCGTCGCGCATCCCGGCCAGGATGGTGCGGTCGAGCCAGGCGCGGCGCTCGTTGGGGTTTTGGCCGCCCATGCGCTCGCCCAGCGTGATGCCCAGCCCGTCGAGGTCGTCGTATTCGTCGATGACCTGCCGGATGATCTCGCGGGTGTAGCGCTCGGTGATTTGGGTCGTGTCGCCCGCGCCGATGTGCGCCCCCTCGTAGTTGCCCACGTTATGGGCCCGCGCGAAGGAGGGCGACACGAAAATGTTCCAATTGATGATGTAGGTCTCGATGCCCCGCTCGTGCGCCATGCGGAAAAGCGCCTTCCAGAACATTTGCCACTCACCCATCTCGAACTCGTTGAATTGCGTGGCCTCGGGGAAGTTCTTGGGAATGACCATGTAGTGAAACAAATGCTGCGACCACAGCGACAGCACGTTGAAGCGGTTTTGGGCCATATTGTCGAGGTAGGCTTCCCAGAAATTCAGGTCGCGGCAGGTCCAGTCGTGCTGAGTCAGGGAGGGGCCATTGCGGTAGGCCATGTAGGGAAGATTGAACTTGACCGCCCGGAAACTCAGGCGGGGCCGCACGGTTTTGGCCGTGACCTGGGCCAGGCTTTTGCCCCAGCGCAACTGCTCACCCACGTCCAGCAAGCCGTACAGGGTGCCGTTGTCGTCGCCCGTTTGGAGGAGGAGTTGGTTGCCCCGCCGCTCGATTCGGTAGCTTTCTTTGCCTAAAGACACCTCGGTCGAAACCACCACGTACGCCGTGGTTGGGGCGGTTTCTTTGACCACGAAGCCTGCTATTTCCACCGATTGCCGGAACTGCCGCAGGGCGTAGTCTATTACGGGCGATTTGTTGGCCACGGCGATGGTAAGATCCTTGGAGAAAGCCGAAAACGGAAGCAACCAAAAAAGCAGGGCGAGTTTTTTCATTTTGTTTATTGACTTGTTATTGGTAAAAAAGAGCGGACGACGGCTTCTTATATTTAACCTGCCGCCGAGTAATAATCAACCTGCTATTCTCCCTACGATCCTACTCCCGAAGTCTGCATGAATGCCTGCAAAATCCTGCCATTTTTAGCGCTGTTCTTCCTTTCGCTGGTCAGTAAAGGACAGGTTCCGGCTTATTCTACCGACCAGGAAGTCATCCAGCGGGGCAAAAAAACATTCGAGGCGAACTGTCTTTCCTGCCACGGAATCGAGGAAGGTGCCTTTGGGCCGAAGCTGGGCGGGGTAACGACCGTCAGGCCGTTGTCTGAGTTACTGGACTTTACCAGAAATCCTCAGAAGTACGTCGATCGAGCCGACGTACGAACGGTTGCTTTGGTTTCGGAATACAAATCCGTGATGCCCGCCTTTGAACAACTCCCGATGGCGGACCTGGAAGCGATATTTGCCTTTATAGACAATGAGACGAAGAAAAAGAATAGTCAACCCAAAATAGTAAAGGCGTTCTCCGGCAAGAATAACGATCTGAGTTTTTGCCCGCCCGTTGCGCTGTCCAATCTGTGGATCGAGCTGGAAGATTTCGCTCAAATACCCCGACAGCAAAATGCTCCCGACGACAAAGGAGTGGCCACCTTACGCACCGACCCAAACGGCGGCGGCGATTTATTTGCGAGCGATCAAATCGGCCTCGTCTACCGAATTCACGACAGAGTACCACTGGTGTACCTTGACATTCGACAAGAACTGGACGATTTCATTTTCTCACCCGGCATCGGCACCGGACTGGGTAGTTTCGACTTTCACCCGAGATTCGGACAAAACGGTTTGCTGTACACCACTCACGCCGAAAAATATGCCGGAAGAGCGGCCCTGAATGACAACAATTGGAGCGACACGATCGGGGTCGGTCTGCAATGGGTGGTGACCGAATGGAAGACTAGTACGCCAGAAGCGCCGGTTTTTCGAGGGAATAAACGGGAGGTGCTGAGGATTAACACGCCGACCACCGCCCACGGAATGCAGGACCTCGCTTTTGCCCCCGGATTAAGTGCCGATAATCCTGATTTCGGGTTGTTGTACCTCGGCGTTGGTGATGGCGGTTCCAACAACATCCGACATCCTGAGCTTTCCCATGATCCGGCCTCGCTGCTGGGTACCATTCTCCGCATCGACCCCTTAGCGAGAGACGCGCCGACCAAAACCTATGGCTACCCAGCCGACAATCCCTTCGTAAAACGCAAGGTACCGGACGCACGAAAGGAAATTTACGCCTATGGCTTTCGAAATCCGCACCGGCTGGCCTGGGACGAGGCAAACGGAAATCGAATGCTGGTGGCCGACATTGGTGAGGCCAACGTGGAGGAAGTCGATGTGGTCGTGAATGGGGGCGATTACGGTTGGAGCAATCAGGAAGGTTTGTACGGAGTAAATACCAGAATCGACAAGACCGTCCTGTTTGAGTTGAGCGATTCGCAAAAACAAAAAATCAACCTGCCGTTCGGGCAATACGACCACAGCGACGGCAATGCGATCAGCGGTGGTTTTATTTACGAAGGCCCGCTTCCGGCTCTGGCGGGTAAGTACGTTTTTGGGGACATTGTCACGGGCCGGTTATTTTATATGAATATCGACCCGGCTCTGTCCGATTCGACCATTTATGCCATCAATCTGGCCAACGAAGGCAGAGAATCGTCCATGCGGGAGTTGAGTGGACAGAAGAGAGTACACCTCAGAGTCGGCTATGACCGGGCGACGAAAGAACTCTTTTTGACGACCAAAAAAGACGGCATGATTAGGAAAGTGGGTAAAGCTTATCTGAAAAATTGAGTAATTGAAATGAAAAAGTGCTTCGTTTTACTTCTGCTGTTTATTCTCTGCCAAAACGCTCAGGCCCAGGAATCGGGAGGTTGGGTGTCGTTGTTTAATGGCAAAAATTTGGCCGGATGGTCCGTAGTGGGCGACTCAGCCACTTTCACGGTCGAGGAAGGGGCTATCAGAATGCACCGCAAGGCCAACACCCGCGAACACACCTTCCTGCGAACGGACAAAAAATACCGCGACTTCATCTTAGAGCTGGAATGCAAGCAAGAGGAGCGATTTCAGTACGGAATTCTGGTACGCGCCATCCCGGCTCCCGACACGGCGCACGTCCGCTTGTACGGGTATCAGCTCAAATTTGATCAAAACAAAAATCGCCGGTGGACGGGAGCTATTTTCGACGATTTCGGCAATACCTGGCAATGGCTATCGACCCTTACCGACAACCCCGAAGCCCAAAATGCCCTTAAAGAAGCGGGGCAGTGGGATCATTACCGATTTGAATTGCTTGACGATACTATCAAAGTCTGGGTAAACGGCGTGGCGGCCAGTAACCTCGTCAATGGTAAATATCAAGAAGGGTACATTGCGCTGAAAATTCATTCTTTGGGCAACAATCCAGCGCTCGAAAAGCCAACGGCCTGGGTTAGAAATATCAGGATCATTGAAAAATGATTCTCACCCTTTTTTCCGCCCCGCCGTACTGCTCAGCACCATCTTCCCGCCCGACTGATAATAATCGCACATCGTTTGCAGGACGCACTCGCTGCATTTCGGGTCGTACCAGGTACACACCCGCTGTCCGTGCCAGTAGAAGTGCTTGTGAAAATTGAAAAGTACCGTGGCGTCGGCGGGCAAATAGCTCAGCAAAATGTCGTGTGCTTTATTCGCGCTCACCTTCGGGCCAATCAGCCCCACGCGCTGCGTGACGCGGTACACGTGCGTATCGACGGGCAGCAGAGGCTTTTTGAAATTGAAGAGTAGCAAAAGCGTCGCCGTTTTGGGCCCGACGCCCGGCAGGTCGGTGAGCCATTTCAGGGCGGATTCGGTAGAGAGGTCATGCAGAAAGTCGATATTGGCTTCTCCTTTTTCCTCAAACAGTCGAGTAAGCACCTGCTGAATGTAGGGCGCTTTCACTTCGGGATAGGTGGCCATGCGGATGGCGTCAATAAGCTCGGGCAACGGGGCATCGCGGATGGCTTCCCAGGACGGAAAGCGCGCCCGCATGGTTTTGTAGGCTATTTCTTCGTTGGCGTGAGTGGTACGATGCGAAAGGATGGTGGTAATCAGTTCGTGCATGGGGTCGGCGCGGCCGTAGATTTCCTGCACGCCGTAGACTTCGTTTAGCCGCTCGTGGGCCAGGATGGTTTTTGCGGCTAAATCGGGCAAGGCATTCATGCAGATAGTAGTCGGAGTGATGATGGAAGCCTTGAGTAGTTTCTGAGAGCCGATAGAATCAAAAAGACTGTTCCAGTAAACTCAAACCAAAAAAGCGCCGAACGGAAATACATACCGTAGGCGCTTTTGTTAATTTTTAAAGTTTTTTTCACAGTGTAATATTTTCGGA
>JBBSUC010000030.1:0-67812 GCA_038235275.1 Cytophagales bacterium
CGGGTTTTCAAAAACATCGACGCCCTGGCCAAGGCCGTCGGTGAGGCCTTGGAAACAATGGAGTTGAAAACAGACATCATTAAAAAATTCTTCCACCACCCAGAGGTGGCCTTTTATTAATCCTTAATTGCCTGGACTAGACGCCCGTACCACAACCTCACCACCTCCAACCTGCCTTCAAACCCAGCCACTGCGTCCGCTTGGGCGCGGCGTTGTAGTAGCGACTACCAAAAGCATTCAGGTCATAGCCCAGGCTATAAATCTCCGCCGAAACAAAATCTGCCGAGGCCGACAACTCAGAATAGAAGTGATTCCCCCAATTTTTTTTCCAGGATAGGCGAAGCAATAGCTGGTCATAAGCGGGTGCCTCGACGGTGTTGGCATCGTTCAGAAAAACTTTTCCGACGTGCTGATACGTGGCAAAAGCCGTGATGCCGCCTCGGAGGAAAATATCCAGTCCGGTATTTTGGGTAAAAGTCGGGATTCCCGGCAGGCGGTTGCCCCCCAGCTCGTTTTTGCCCTGCTGGTAATCGCGGAAGCGGTAGTTGGTAGCCGTCCCGGCATTCCAAATTTTTATGTCTTGCAGAAAACCCGCGCTGCGCAGCAGGTCATAATCCACTCGCCATTCGATACCACGCTGATTGGTGCGCCCGGCGTTGACAAAAAATTCCGCGCCCTGCGCATCCGAACGGCGCACGATGGTTTCTTTCAATGAAAACTGGTAAGCCGTTACGTCCAAGCGTAGCCGATCCCCTACCCGGCGTAACGAGAATTCGCGATTAAGACCAAGTTCTGGCTGCAAATCCGTACGAAAGCCGCCCGCTGAGGGACGTACTTCCTGTAAAGTAGGCGGAGAATAACCCGAACTCAGCGACGCAGTTAGCGACCAATTACGGCCAAAAGTCTGGTTTGCCGCAATTCGGGGGCTGATGACTTTATCGAATTTGCGTTGCTCTTTGGTGTAAGGCGTTGGGAAAAATCGCTCGTAGCCGTATCGGTTGGTGTTGATACTGGCCCCGGCGTTCACGGTCACAGATTGGAGGAGTTTAAATTCAGCTTGCGTAAAGGCAGTTAGCCCGCTGCTACGAATATCTTCCGAAGTTTGAAAGCCGGTGGGTATTCCTTTATCATTATTATAATTCCGCTGCACCGACTTGCCGTACTGCCACTCGAACCCGCTCGTCCATTGCAGAGAATTATTGCCGAAATCTTTTGAAAAAGTCCAGACATTTCTACCGCCGAACCCGAGTTCACTACGCTTTTCGTAATTGGAAATAAAAGGGTTATCAAAATCATTCGTCGTCACGGACAGCGAAAGCGACTGATCCCAATGCGATGAGAGATTCAGTTTGTGCTGCACACCGAAAAGGGAATATTTGGTATAAATCCCCGCGTTCTGCGTTTCGCTACCCGGCAGCGTAGGCGTGGGCTGACGGGCCAAAGTCGGGTCCTTCTGGTACTGCGCCAAAGTGATGCCGCCCGGCGTTTGGTAGTGCAGGTCGGAGTACATCCCCAGCAGCGAGAGCGTGGCTTTATCGCTGAGCCTGGAAGTGGAGTTGAATTGAAAAACATCCCGTACCATCGCGCTTTGCTGCCGGTAGCCTTCCTGCTGCTGGTGGCCGTAGCGCACCGACACGTCGCCGATGCTGAATTCCGTATTCCGGCTTTGAAATCCATAGCTACCCAAACCAACGGCTTGCTCCACCTTATTTTTTTCTTGCCTGGTCGCCGTGGAAAGCAACACCACGCCGCCCGTTCCGGCGCCGTACACGCTGCTGCCCGGCCCTTTGATAATTTCCATCCGACCTACCGAGGCGTAATCCAGCGAATTGAGCGGTGTGTTGCCGTTGGCGTCGGTCAGCGAGATGCCGTTCCAATAGAACTTCACATTCCTGACCCCGAAGGGCGACCGCAGCAAACTACCCCGCACCGAAAAGCGGTAGCTGCCCGGCGAGCGCTCCTCCATTCTGACCCCCGGTACTGAATTGACCGCGTTGGTAAATGTCGTGGTGGAATATCTTTCCAAAGTTCTCGGGCTGATGATACCCACCGAAGCCGTCGTTTCCAGCACATTTCGTTGTGACTCGAATGCATTAACGGTCACCTCTTCCAATTGAGTAATGGCGAGCGTGTCGGTTTGGGCGAAAGTTGGAAGGGAGAAAAAGACAAAAAGGTAAAGTGCCAGGCTGGCGTATCTGGAAAGGAATAGGTAGTGTTTAGTTTTCATTTTTAATAATATTCGTGCCATATCTATCTGATACACAATTTTCACAAAAATAAAAAAGACCCCGACAAAATCGGGGTCTTCGACTGCATGACTTGGGAATTTTGATTTAAAAAAAACCAACTAATGCAACGCCGTAATTAATTGAGCTTAGAAGGCTTACGCCCCAACCGAAGCCCGAATGATATTCAACGCCGAGCCCGCCTTGAACCACTCGATTTGCTGCTGGTTGTAAGTATGATTCACAGGGAATTCTTCCGTCGTGCCATCGGCGTGGTGCAGTTTAATGGTCAACTGCTTACCGGGAGCAAATTCGGTCAGGCCCAGAATGTCGACCGTATCATTTTCCAGTACTTTATTGTAGTCAGCAGGATCGGCAAAAGTCAGTCCGAGCATTCCCTGCTTTTTCAGGTTGGTTTCGTGGATACGGGCAAACGACTTCACAATAATCGCCCGCACCCCCAAAAAGCGGGGTTCCATCGCCGCGTGTTCGCGAGACGAGCCTTCGCCGTAGTTCTCGTCACCGACAACTACCGTACCGATGCCCTCGGCTTTATAAATTCGCTGCGTGGCGGGGACTTCGCCGTACTCGCCCGACAGTTGGTTCTTGACCGTATTCGATTTGTCGTTGAAGTAGTTGATCGCACCGATGAGCATGTTGTTGGAAATATTGTCCAAATGCCCCCGGTACTTCAACCACGGTCCGGCCATCGAAATGTGGTCGGTCGTGCACTTTCCCTTGGCTTTGATTAGCAGTTTCAAACCCGTCAAATCGGTGCCTTCCCAAGCCCTGAAGGGTTCCAATATTTGCAGGCGGTCCGAATCGGGATCGACTTGTACCTGCACCTGGCTGCCGTCCTTGGCGGGTTCCTGATAGCCCGCGTCCTCCACGTCGAAGCCCTGAATGGGCAGTTCGATGCCGCGCGGTTCGTCGAGCATTACCTCCACGCCATCTTCGTTCATCAGTTTGTCGGTCATCGGGTTGAACGTCAAATCACCCGCGATGGCGAAGGCGGTCACGATCTCGGGCGAGGCCACGAAGGCGTGGGTGCTGATGTTGCCATCATTGCGCTTGGCGAAGTTTCGGTTGAAGGACGTAATGATCGAGTTTTTGCGCGAGGGGTCGTCCATGTGCCGCGCCCACTGGCCGATGCAGGGTCCGCAGGCGTTGGCCAGCACCACGCCGCCAATTTTCTCGAAGGTATCCAGAATCCCGTCGCGCTCGGCGGTGAAACGCACCATTTCCGAACCGGGCGTAATCGTGAATTCAGCCTTAGCCTTAATATTTTTCTTGGAGGCTTGGCCCGCCACCGAAGCGGCGCGGGTCATGTCCTCGTAAGAAGAGTTGGTGCAGGAACCGATCAAGCCGACTTCCAGTCGCTCAGGCCACTCGTTTTCCACCACGGCCTTGGCGAATTTCGACAGCGGCCACGCCAGATCGGGCGTAAATGGGCCGTTGATGTGCGGCTCCAGAGTCGAAAGGTCGAGTTCGATGACCTGATCGTAGTATTCTTCGGGGTTTTCGTATACCTCCTCGTCGGCCCGCAGGTGTTCGCGGACTTCGTCGGCGGCTTCGGCGATGTCGGCCCGATCGGTGGAGCGCAGGTACTCGGCCATTTTTTCGTCGTAGGTAAACAACGAAGTCGTCGCGCCGATTTCGGCCCCCATATTACAGATGGTTCCCTTACCCGTGCAGGACAGGCTCTCCGCGCCGGAGCCGAAATACTCGACCACGTAACCCGTACCGCCTTTCACGGTGAGTTGGCCGGCTACCCACAGGATTACGTCTTTGGCCGAAGTCCAGCCCGACAATCTTCCGGTCAGTTTGATGCCAATGAGGCGCGGCATTTTGAGTTCCCAGGCCAGACCCGACATGACGTCGCTGGCGTCGGCCCCGCCGACACCGATGGCGATCATGCCCAAACCACCCGCATTAGGCGTGTGGGAGTCGGTACCGATCATCATGCCGCCAGGGAAAGCGTAATTTTCCAAAACTACCTGGTGGATAATCCCCGCGCCGGGCTTCCAGAAGCCCAGACCGTACTTATCGGATACCGACGACAGAAAATCATATACCTCTTTATTCCGGCTTTTGGCTATTTCCAGATCCTTTTCGGCCCCCACTTCCGCCTGAATCAGGTGGTCGCAGTGGACGGTGGAAGGTACCGCTACCTGGGGACGTCCGGCCTGCATAAATTGCAGCAGGGCCATTTGAGCGGTGGCGTCTTGCATGGCTACGCGGTCGGGCGCGAAGTCCACGTAGGCTTTGCCGCGCTCGTAAACTTGGGTTGCGGTGCCTTCCCAGAGGTGGGAGTACAGGATTTTTTCGGCTTGAGTGAGGGGACGGCCCACGACTTGGCGGGCGGCGGCGATACGTTCTTCCATGCGGGCATATACGCCCTTAATCATGTCTAAGTCAAATGCCATAAGGTTGGTTTTGCTTCGTTTTGATGGATGGTTTTCTTTAAAGCCTAAAAGTACGAAATTCCGGGCTATTTTTTGACCCACTCGAGGGAAGACAGCCAAATTTAAAAGCCCTATAAATACTTAAAATGGCTAATTTCGTTGTGCTGAATGAACCTTTCAGCCGCTAATCTTGCTAAATAGGAAAGCAAAATAGCCTGGAAAAAGGATAGTCGTTAGACGCTACCAATTTCCTGCCTGTTCTTAGTTTTGCAAGAAACTCCTCTATATTTGACGCTTTCTCAACACCATTTCCTCCAAACTCAACCTACCCTGCTATGTCGAAAAATCTGGTGATCGTAGAGTCACCGGCGAAGGCCAAAACCATTGAAAAATACTTAGGAGCTGATTTCACCGTCATGTCGAGTTACGGTCACGTGCGCGACTTGCCCGCCAAAGACATGGGCGTAGATACGGCGAACGGCTACGAACCCGTTTACGAGATTTCCAGCGATAAAGTTAAGGTTATCAATGAATTGAAGAAGATGGCTAAGGGAGCGGAGGTTTGGTTGGCAACGGATGATGACCGTGAAGGCGAAGCCATTTCCTGGCACTTGAAAGAAGCGCTCGGTCTGCCGGACGCCACCAAACGCATTGTTTTTCGGGAGATTACAAAAACGGCCCTGCAATCGGCGATCAGCAAGCCGCGTACCATCGACATCGACCTGGTTAACGCCCAACAGGCTCGTCGTATTCTCGACCGACTGGTGGGATACGAACTTTCCCCAGTACTGTGGAAAAAAATCCGCATTGGTAAATCTTCCCTTTCCGCCGGACGCGTGCAGTCGGTAGCCGTACGCGTGGTGGTGGATCGTGAGCGCGAAATCGAAGCTTTTAACTCGAAGAGCAGCTATAAAATCACGGCGGTTTTTGATTTGGGAAATGGCAAAGAACTTCACGCCGAATTAGCCAAAAATTTTGAGAATCAGGAACTTGCCGAAGAATTTGTCAAAAAATGCGTCGGGGCGATTTTCCAAATAAAAAGCCTGGAAACCAAGCCCGCCAAGAAAACCCCGGCCGCCCCTTTCACCACTTCAACGCTTCAGCAGGAGGCTTCCCGCAAGCTGAGTTTCTCGGTATCGCAGACGATGACCGTCGCCCAGAAACTCTACGAAGCGGGGAAGATTTCCTACATGCGGACGGACTCGACCAACTTATCGGGCGAGGCCATGCAGAAGGCCAAAGACCAGATCAATAAAGAGTACGGCGCGGAGTACCACAAAGAGCGGGTTTTCAAAACTAAATCCGAGTCGGCACAGGAGGCTCACGAAGCCATCCGGCCTACGGACTTTTCGACCCTAGTTGGTAGCCGCGACCGTAACGAACAGCGGCTATACGAGCTTATTTGGAAACGCGCCATCGCTTCCCAAATGGCCGACGCGCAGTTGGAGCGGACGACGGCGACGATTGGTATCTCAACCACTTCCGAGCAACTCGTAGCCCAGGGTGAAGTCATTAAGTTCGAGGGTTTCCTGAAAGTATATCTCGAATCCAGCGACGACGAAGACGAAGAGCAAAAAGGAATGCTCCCACCACTCAACATCGATCAAAAGCTGGACCTGGATGTTTTGAAAGCCACCGAGCGTTTCACAAGGAATCCGCCGCGCTACACGGAGGCCAGTTTGGTAAAAAAATTGGAAGAATTGGGCATCGGTCGTCCTTCGACTTACGCGCCGACAATTTCGACCATTGTCCGCCGGGAATATGTTGTAAAAGAAGACCGACAAGGTCAGGAGCGGCAATTCACCGAGATTACGCTCAAAGACGACAAGATCAACAAACAGGAAAATACCGAGACATTCGGCAACGAGAAGGCCAAGCTTTTCCCGACCAGTGCGGGCATGATCGTCAACGATTTTCTGGTGGCCAACTTCGACGACATCGTGGATTTTTCCTTCACGGCCCACGTCGAGAAGGATTTCGACAATATCGCTGACGGAAAGGTGCAATGGCAGGACATGATCGATGGTTTTTACAAAAAATTTCACCAAAAAGTCACCGACGCCGAAGGCGAGAAAATTGACAAGAGCCTGACGACCCGTCTGTTGGGTGAAGACCCCGAAACGGGCAAACCCATCAGCGCCCGGATTGGCCGTTACGGTCCATACGTTCAAATCGGCGACGCTGAGGATGAGGAAAAGCCCAAATTCGCCAGTCTGATGAAAGGCCAGTTAATGGAAACCATCACGTTGGAAGATGCCCTGGAATTGTTTAAACTACCCCGCGAAGTAGGTCTTTTCGAAGATCTTATGCTGGTTGTCAACATCGGCAAGTATGGTCCTTACGTCAAGCACGACGGCAGATTCTATTCGCTAGAAAAGACCGACGATCCGATGGCTGTCACCACGGATCGTCTCATCGAAATCGTTGAAGCAAAGCGCAAACTCGACAGCAACAGACTGATTAAAGAGTTCGACGAAAATCCTGAGGCAAAAGTCGTCAACGGACGCTACGGCCCTTACATCACCTTTGGCAAGCGCAACATCAAGATCCCCAAGGACATGGAACCCGCTGAACTGACCTACCCGGACGTGCTGAAACTGGCCGAGGGGCAGGAAGACAAACCCGCGCCAAAGGCGAAGAAAAAAGCAGCCCCAAAGAAGAAAGTAGCGGCGAAGAAGGCGAAATCATAAATTTGGAGGTTGGACATTGGATGTTGGCCTTTTGAAAAATCCAGTGTCCAACATCCATCGTCCAGAGTCCCAAAAAATGAAAAAACTAGTCGTCCTTTCGGGAGCGGGCATCAGCGCCGAGAGCGGAATCAAGACGTTCCGTGATAGTGGTGGCTTGTGGGAAGAGCATCGGGTGGAGGACGTCGCCACACCCGAAGCCTGGGAGCGTGATCCTGAATTGGTCCAAAAATTCTACAACGAGCGACGCAAACAGGCGCTGAGCGTAGAGCCCAACCGGGCGCACCGCATTCTGGCAGAGTTGGAAGATTACTTCGACGTGACGATTATTACCCAAAACATCGACCATCTGCACGAGCGGGCAGGATCGAGTAAGGTCGTGCATCTGCACGGCGAACTCTTTAAGTCGCGAAGCAGCCGCAACCCCAAACTGGTATACGACATTGAAGGCTGGGAACTCAAAACGGGCGACCTATGCGCGGAAGGCAGCCAACTCCGCCCCCACATCGTGTGGTTCGGTGAGCAGGTGCCTATGATGACCGTGGCGATGGAAATCACCGAGGAGGCCGATATTTTTGTGGTGATCGGTACTTCGCTGGCTGTTTACCCGGCGGCGGGTTTGGTGAATTATGTCAAGGATGATGCACCCGTCTATTTGATCGATCCCGTACAGCCGGAAATCAATCTGAGCAAAAACACGACCTTTATTAAGGAGAAGGCGACGATCGGGGTGGCGAAGTTGTTCGATACATTGGTGAAAGTGGCTGAATAGTTCAGCGATAAGTTTAGCTTTTTTAGGTATTGAGATGGAGAATAAAGTCATATTGAACAACGGCGTCGAGATGCCGATTTTGGGACTGGGGATTTATGCGCCCGGTGAGAAAAACGAGGTTCGCCAAGCTGTACAATGGGCTGTCGAAACGGGGTATCGTTTGATTGATACGGCCAGTGTATACAAGAATGAGGAAGAAGTCGGGCAAGGCGTTAAGGATAGCGGCATTGCGCGGGAAGAATTGTTCATTACTTCCAAGGTCTGGGACGATGAGCAGGGATTTGATAGCACGTTGCGTGCTTACGACCGTAGTTTGGAGCGGCTGCAAACCGATTACCTGGATTTGTATTTGGTGCATTGGCCCGTTCAGGCAACGCGCAAAGAAACCTGGCTGGCGCTGGAAAAACTCTACGCCGACAAGCGTGTCCGTGCCATTGGCGTTTCTAATTACTACCAATCTCACTTGGAAGAACTGTTCAGCTACGCTTCGGTGATCCCGGCGGTCAATCAGTTTGAACAAAGTCCGTTTCTCTATCTACCCGATTTGCTGGAGTATTGCAAAGAAAAAGCCATCCAGCCCGAAGGCTACGCGCCGCTCGTGCGGGGGAAATATGAAGACGACCAAACCCTGATGGCCGTGGCCAAAAACCACAACAAATCTACCTACCAGGTACTCATTCGCTGGGCCATGCAACACGGCATCGTCACGATCCCTAAGTCTACCAACCTGGAACGCATTCAAGCTAACTTTGACGTCTGGGATTTCGAAATCACCGACGCCGAAATGGACCAACTCAACAAATTGGATACAGGTGCGCGGGTGGCGAATGATCCGGGGGAATATTGAGGCACAAAGGCACAAAGGCACAAAGGCACAAAGGCACAAAGGCACAAAGTGAAAATTCTGGATTCAGTAGGGTATACTCATCACTGGTGAAACATCATTCATCATTCATCATTCAATAAATGCAACTCCTCGACGGAAAGGCACTTTCCACCACAATAAAGTCTGAAATAAAAGAAGAAGTAGACGCTTGGATGGCGCAGGGCGGCAAGAAACCGCACCTAGCGGCTATTTTGGTAGGCAACGACGGCGCGAGCGAAACGTATGTAGCTTCCAAAATCAGGAGTTGCGAACAGGTTGGTTTTACTTCTACTTTCGTGCGGTTGGAGGAAAGTACGAGTGAAGAAGATTTGCTTGCCGAAGTCAGGAAGTTGAACGAAGATATTGACGTGGACGGCTTTATTGTGCAATTGCCGCTGCCGAAGCATATTTCGGAAAACACCATCATGGAATCCATCGACCCGGCCAAGGATGTGGATGGCTTTCACCCCATTAACGTCGGACGGATGTGCAAAGGGCTTCCGGCTTACCTTTCAGCGACGCCTTTTGGCATTTTGGAAATGCTGGAACGCGCTAAAATTGAGACGGCGGGCAAGCATTGCGTCGTCATTGGCCGTAGCCAAATCGTGGGACTACCGATGGCCATTCTGATGCAACGAAACACCTATCCCGGCAACTGCACCGTGACGATTTGCCATAGCCGCACGCAGAATTTGCCAGAAATTTGCCAGACGGCTGACATTTTGATCGTCGCACTGGGCCGTCCCGAATTTGTTACGGCCGACTACGTGAAAGAAGGCGCGGTGGTCATCGACGTGGGCATTACCCGCGTGGCCGATGATTCTAAAAAGAGCGGCTTTGCGCTAAAAGGCGACGTCAACTTCGACGAAGTCGCGCCAAAAACCAGCCACATTACGCCCGTGCCCGGCGGCGTGGGATTAATGACGATTTGTGGCTTGCTGACCAATACGCTGAAAGCGGCTCGAAGGGAGATTTATGTTTAGAAGCAATTTATAAAACCGAAATTCAACCGCAATTCGTTAGACTTCAAGTAGTTTCTGCTTTTACTAATAATTTTATCAATTAGTCGGTAAATGATTCAGAATCAGAATGTCACTAGTCAGTAATAATATCAAGTACCTGCGTCGGCTGAATGGCTTGACTCAAGAACAGTTTTCTCGCAAAATCGGTATAAAGCGCTCGTTGCTTGGTGCTTACGAGGAAGCTCGCGCTAATCCCAATCTTACTAACTTAAAAAATATGGCCGCCGCCTTCGGCGTGTCGGTGGACCATCTGCTCAAAAACGACTTGAGGCGGCTGCGCGAGACGCCCGACTTGGGAATTCCCTTCAATCCGGCCTTCAAACCGATGGCCCCGCTAATGCAGGACGATGCTCCCGCCCCCGCCGCGCCGCAGCCCCTTTCGGCCATCGTTGCCAAGTTTCAGCCCCCCAAACCGACATTGCGCATGGTGGCGCGACTCGTCGCCCTCAAACCCGTGCGACCCGAAAAGTTCGAGCGAGTGGCGTCCCAAACGCCGACGAACACGTCCAACGCCCCCTTAACTTTCAACAATCACTATCAGGAAAATGGCGTGGCCAAACCCGCGCCGCCAGAAGAAGCCAAACCGCCGCAGCAGACCATCCAATGGGTCAAGCGCAGTCAGGGAAATGAATATTTAGGCAATTACCAGAGCGCAGATTTCCTAAATCGATTACCCGTTTTTCAGCTTCCCAACCTGCCTTCGGGACATTATCGCGCTTTCGAAGCAAGTGAAGACTTTTCTTTTCCGGGTGCTTTATTGATCGGCAGCTTTGTACGAAACTGGTACGATATAAAAGACGGAACCCATTACGTCTTGATAGTTAAAAATACCGGGATTCTCAGTCGAAAAGTCTACAATCAGGTGAAGGCCAAGGGAGTTCTACTACTTCGATCAGACGATGAGAAACGGAGCGACCTGGAAATTCCTGTTCGTGAAGTGTTTGAAGTATGGGAAATAAAAGCTTTCGTCAGCCAAACGATGCCCGCGCCAAACCCCTCGCACGAAAATCTCAAAAAGATATTGGGTAACCTGCGCGACGAACTGAACCGCGACGCCTCAACGGGCAGCTTCCTCGCCTAACTGTTTCAGTAGCTTTTCAATGCGCGGCAACACCTCGCCGTCGGAGGTCGGCTCTACGAGCGTCTCGCCGAACTCGTACCACAGTCCGTCCCCCAGGCTGAGATACTTACCGCTAAACTTGGGAACTTCGCGGGAAGCATCTTCCATGAGAAAATCGGCCATAAAGATGGTTCCCATCACCTCCTGCGTCCATTTCCAGCCTAGTTTTTTTGGTGGCCTGTCGTTCTGCTGCACGGTGAAGTTGAGTTCGGCAAAAACCGCCTGACAGGCTGTGATGGTCTCGCCCAGGCGGTCAATGTTTCGGTATTCGAGTTTGAAGGGTTGCTCTTTGCCCGAAACTTCATAGATCGCCTGCATGATTTCCTGCAAAAAATACTCTAAATCAGCGGTTTTTGTCGGAAAATAACTGGTGTCTTCGCTGGATAAATTTGGAAAAACCAGCTCAATATAGTCCTCGGTTTCCTTTATGTTGTTATCTGACTTGTAAGAGTTTTTGGACAAGACCTTCTCCAACTCCTTCTTCCAAACCGCCGACAACTCACCTTTCCAGGCATAATCGCTGTTCAGTTCGAAGCCTTCTTCCAGAATTGCTTCTTCGTCCAATTCGTCGCGGTCAAGGTATTGGTGATCAAAATCAACTTGTAATCCTTCGCCCGATTTGGTTAAAGCCAAAGTATAGAAATACGCGTAAGGCGGCGGGGTGATTTCGGAAGTCTGGAATTTGATGGTCAACGTTTTCCAGTCGGTGGGTAGTTTAGTCATGAGGAGCGTTCAAGTAGTATTGGGCAGTCACTATTTTGTCAATTTTAGCGGTTGGCGTTCTTTTAAATTCTTTCGCAAAGTAAACCCCTTTTGGGGTCTCGTACCGTTTCACACGGTCAGATATTTTTTCCAGAAGTGCTTTTTTATTCAAAACTAAAGGCTCTTCTTCCAAGAAGAGAACCAGTTTCTGACCCAATTTTTCGTCCGGCTCGTGCCAGCAAAAATACTCGATTGCTATATCCATCTCGCGCAATATTTCCCCGACTACTCTATCTATTTTATCCAATGAAATCTTGACTCCTCCCGAGTTGATGACCGAATCGACCCGACCCAACCAATGAAACGAGTTGGAAGAGTTAATCTCGACCAGGTCGTTTGTTTGCACGAGTTCATTGTTCGTTACCGCACCACGAAGGTAAAGGCAGTTTCGGGCGTCGATGCCAAACTCAATCCCCGGCAGAAACTGATAATTGTTCTGCAGCGCATCGCCGTCCAACCGCCTGAGCGCCACGTGCGAAACCGTTTCGGTCATTCCGTAGCTTTGGAAAATGGGAATCTTTAAAAATTGAATTTCTTGCAAAAGTATTTCGGAAACAGGGGCGCCGCCGAGCAGTATTTTCCCCAATTCTTCAGCTCGTCCGCGCGTGGTTGCATCTTGTAAAATAGCAGTCAATTGTATGGGAACCAGCGCCACAAAGTCAAAAACCGCCTCTTTTGGTACATCCAGGAGTGGATTACTGCCGGGATTTACGATAGTGAGTTGCCAATCCAGTTGCAATCCCCGGACCAGCATCATCATGCCGGCGATGTAATTGACATTGAGACAAACCAACGCGCGCGTTCCCTTGGGCAAATCCAGGACCTGACCCGTCAGGCGGGCCGAAGCCACCATTTGCTTGCGGCTGAGCGTAATTTCCTTTGGGGTACCCGTCGAGCCGGAAGTGCTAATGGTGAAAGTCTTTTGCCCATCTAACCAAGCTCTGGCAAAATCATAGACTGACTTGAAGTACGGATCGGTCGGAATCTGTTCCTGTAAAACCTTGTCTCGATTAGTTATCCAGCTATTCATTCGTAGTGATTTGAAACCCAAAGTTCGGGAATTGATTTTAACCCCGCAGAAACAATGCGTATTTTTGGGCGTTAAGCAGAACTATGAATTACGCAAAAGAATCAACGAGAGACGAAAAGATTGCTCAGAATCCTGGATTGATGGAGTATGCGCACACGGTGGGTGGGGCCATAATCCGGCCCGTTGATATGGGCAAGGTCAAGAGTCGCAGCCTGGTAGCCATGCGCCAACAGACGGACATCCAACTGGCCCAATTGTACAAGCAGATGCAGCTTTTGGCCGAACAAGCCAAATATATCGGTCAGCGTGTCGAGGTATCGGAGCGGATTTATTCGGCGCAAATGAGCTTCGAGCCCATCATCGGCGAAACGTACTACCTCTACGAAAAAGCGGATGGCGGCGATGCCCTCTCGCTCATCGGTCCGCAGGAATGGGGACGGAAGAAGCCGTACCAATTATTCATTGCCAGAGTCAATATGTTAGCCGATCATACCTGGGAGGTCTTTTTTGAGTAAGAATCAAGTGTCGCTTAATTTCACTTTGTGCAGTAGGGGTTGTCCCACTTTGTGCCTTATTATATGAACTACTGGATTGTCAAATCGGAACCCTTCAAATATTCGTGGGACGACTTCGTTCAAGAAAAGCGCGGTATGTGGGATGGCGTAAGGAGTTATCAGGCTCGTAATAACCTGCAAGCCATGAAGTTAGATGATCTCGTGCTTTTTTATCATAGCAACCAGGGAAAAGAAGTAGTCGGTCTGGCAAAAATCGTGAAAGAACACTATCCTGACCCAACCACCGAAGACGAGCGATGGGTGGTAGTGGATTTGGTGCCGATCGAGCGTTTTCCCAAAACCGTCACCTTGGCGCAAATCAAAGCCGACGAGCGGCTGCAAAACCTTTCTTTGGTACGTCAGTCGCGGCTCTCTGTCCTTCCCATTCGCGCCGAAGAATTTGATATTATTGTAGGTTTAGCCCATGACTAACAGATTATTGCGTTTACGAACCTTGTTCATTTTCGCTTGGTGTGCCTTGATTATCCACTCCGTATCGGCCCAGGAAACCAAAAGGGTCGAACTGCCTATTCCCGATAAAAGCGAAACTTACCAAACCGTCCCGCTAGGCGAACGCGGCGTACTACTCATTTCCCAATCGGGCCGGAATGCCTACAACGTCCAGCTTTTCGACACCGATCTCGAACGCCGCTGGTCCATCGACGGCACCATCGAGAATAATCTCGATTACGTGGCATCCACCTACGATGGCGGCTCGGTTTTTCTGCTTTTTAGCCGATACCGGAGTCCAATTTATCAGATTGTCAAAGTTAATATCGGGCCGGGTTTCGTCGAAAATTTCACCATTAACACCCTTGACCGATTCGAGATCACCGATTTCAAGTCGTTGGGCTACGCTTTGTTCATGGCGGGTACCGTCAGGAACGAACCTGTGCTGATTTACACGGATCTACAATCACAACAAACCAAAATTCTGCCTTCCGCCATTCGGGGTTCCAACGCCATTCAGTCCATTGAGATCGACACCACGCACCAATTGGTCAACGTGAGTTTTGCGGTCAAGAATCGGAAGGAGGTGAAAATCGTCGCCCATACCTACGATGCCTCCGGGAAGATGTATTCGCAGGTCATGGTAGAGCCGGAAGACGACTATTCATTTTTGAACGGGAAACTGCAAATCCTGAACGATTCGGTGAAGCTGATGATTGGCACTTACGGCTACCGCAATATGCAGAATTCCAACAGCGCCGCCTCGCAGGGAATGTTTATCAGCAAGATTTTGTACGACGAGGTACAATACACCCGCTACCACAGCTTCACGGACTTTGCTAATTTCTTTTCGTTCATGAACGAACGACAGCAGGAAAAAATAGAGCGGCGTATCCAGAAAAAGAAGGAGTCAGGTGGGGATTTGAAACTCAACTACCGCCTTTTGGTCCACGATATTATTCCCAAAGGCGACCAATTCGTGATGGTTTCGGAGGTTTTTTATCCCGAATACCGCAGCAACAATAACAACATCATGGGGATGAATTCCTTTTACGGCAATCCGTATATGTACGGCTCGCCCTTTGGCCGGGGTTTATACAATCCCTACCTCTGGAATCCTTATTACGGTTCGCGCGGTGGCTACAGTAACCAGGTTTTCGACGGCTTCGTCTACACCCACGCCATTGTGGCTGATTTTGATAAAGAAGGCCGCTTGCTGTGGGATAACAGCATCAATTTCGACAATGTCAAGAGCATGGAGTTGAAGGAAAAAATTAACGTGCAGGTGTCGGACGAAGGCCGTACTCAACTGGTTTACAGCAAAGACGGCGCGATTACCAGCAAAATTATCAAAGGACAACAAGTCGTAGACAGCGGCAAAAAAGTAGAACTCCCGACGGGTCTGGAAGGTGACAAAGTCCGCAAGACCTCGACTGACGACGTGGACTTTTGGTACGGTAACCACTACCTGGCCTGGGGTGTGCAGCGCATCGTGAACCCCGCCGGGGACGTGCAGAGCCGAGGCCGCCGCAATGTCTTTTATTTGAATAAAATTACCTTCTGAATTTGCTCCTCCTCACCCCCACCCAACATACCGACTACGAACTGATCGACTCTGGCGGCTTTGAAAAGCTGGAACGCTTCGGAGCGTATACACTTATCCGTCCCGAGCCGCAGGCCGTCTGGAACAAATCACTGAGCGACGCCGAATGGAACGCCCGCGCCCAGGCCGTTTTTGCCCGCGACAAGAATTCCCAGGAGAAAGGTCAGTGGCAATTGAAAACCCGGATTCCTGAGCGCTGGAACATGGTCTACGCCACACCTTTGCTGGATTTACAAGCCAAGCTTACACTTTCCTCTTTTAAACACGTCGGTATTTTCCCCGAGCAGGCGGTGAACTGGGACTTTATCGCGGAAAAACTGAGCATTCTTTCGGTTGAAAAGCCGACCGTCCTGAATCTTTTTGCCTACACGGGCATGGCCTCCCTCGCCGCCAAGGCCCACGGAGCGGATGTGACGCACGTGGACGCCGTGAAACCCGTTATCAACTGGTCGCGCGAAAACATGGAGCTGAGCGGGTTGGACAATATCCGCTGGGTAGTGGAGGACGCCATGAAGTTTGTGAAGCGTGAAGTACGGCGAGGCAAAAAATACAATGGCATCATTCTCGACCCGCCCGCCTACGGTCGCGGTCCCAACGGCGAAAAGTGGCTTTTGGAGGAACAAATCAACGAACTGATTGGTCTTTGCGCGGAGCTTTTGGTGGAGAAAACCCATTTCTTTATTATCAATTTGTATTCGCTGGGCTTCTCGGCTTTAATTCTTGACAATTTGATAAACAGCCACTTTGGGAAAGTGAAAGGCTACGAATCCGGTGAGCTTTTCTTGCAAGACTCCTTCCAAAAGAAGCTACCGCTGGGCGTATTTGCTCGCTTTTCGGATATTTTGGCCTAAAATATCCGCGCTGCTGAGCAATAATGAGCGCCGAATAATGGGCTTTTGTCAAAAGAATGCCGAATTTTGCGTTTTGAAGCGCGTAAGTTCTATATTCCCGATGTCTTTTTTACATCCCAAAATTCCGGTTGGATTGCTGATCGTATTGCTATTGCTGGGCGAATGGGCCTGCCAGAGCGATGCCCGCACCACTACGCGCATTCCGCCGACGCCCGCCAGCATTGCCAAAAAAGGCTGGAAAGAAGATGCTCTACAATCTTTGGGCGACTTAATTACCCAGAAAGTCGATTTGGACAACAACCTATACAAGAGGGCAAGGATTTATCTGGAACAGGAAAAATACGGCCTGGCCGAAACAGACATCGACGCCGCCATCGACCAAAAAGACAACGTAGGCGAATATTACCTGCTGAGAGCAAGGGTCAGGCACGAACTGAATAAAACTGATCTGGCGCTGGAAGATGCCCAACGCGCGGAGGTTTTGCAGCAGGATCTTCCCGAACTTTATATCTTACTCGCCGACCTCAACCAGGAAAAGCAGCAGTACCGCGATGCCCAAAACTACCTTGTCACTGCCTTGGATATGGCTCCTTACGAAGGCGATGCCTATTTCGTAAAGGGAATGCTGCAAAGCAAGATGGCGGACTCTATCTCCGGAACCGGACTGGATAATTTGAAACATGCCCTATCGCTCAACCCCCGGATGTTGCGAGCGTATCAGCAAATTAGTTCTGTTTATAATAAGCTGGGAAATACGGGTGAAGCACTCCGGTACAACCAGATGGCCATCGATCGTTTTCCCCAAAAAGCCGAACTCTATTTTGAACGGGGGGAAGTTTATCAGCACAACAACGAACTGGACAGCGCGGTATATGCCTACCAGAAGGCAGTGAAGATGGATTCTTCTATGGCTGAGGCACACTACCGGATTGGGACAATTTATGTCAAATGGAAGGTATACTCGGGCGCTTTGGCGGCTTTCGAGAAAACGCTGAAAAATCAACCCGGATATCCTGAGGCCAATTATCTGGCGGGCTATTGCCTCGAAAAAATTGGTAATGACGACCGGGCTGCTGAATTTTACACCGCTGAAATCGAACTCACAACCACTAACGTGGAAGCGCGGGCAGCGCTGGCTCGCATCCAATTCCGCAAGCAGCGGCAGTACGACCCGGCGGGAATTTTTACAACTCAGAAAAAAACTGTGGTTCCACGTGCACCCGTGGCTGTGCCTCGTGCGCTGGATGGCCTAGATGTAAAAATAAAAACTATCCAGCCCCGCCGCACTATTGATATGGGCAGAGACTCTGTAATGAAAATTAAAATCAAATAGTGTTGAAGTGTTCAATTTATAGATACTTCAATACTTCAATACTTCAACAATAATGAATATAAACATCACCCTTCCTGACGGCTCGATTAGGGAATATCCAAGCGGAGTTTCGGCTTTTGAAATTGCCCTTAGTATAAGTGAAGGTTTAGCACGTAATGTGCTTTCGGCCAATGTCAATGGGGAGGTTTGGGATGCTAATCGGCCCATTGAGCAGGATTCCTCGGTCAAGCTTTTGACTTGGAACGACGCCGAGGGACAGGCGACATTTTGGCACTCTTCGGCGCACCTTTTGGCCGAGGCGCTGGAAGCGCTGTATCCCGGCGTGAAGTTTGGTACCGGACCTTCGATTGAGAAGGGTTTTTATTACGATGTGGACTTAGGTGAAAAAACGCTTTCCAGCGACGACTTTGCCGTCATAGAAAATAAAATGAAGGAACTGGCCCGCGAGAAAAACGAATATGTGCGACAGCCCATTAGCAAGGCCGACGCTACAAAGTTCTTCACCGAAAAGGGCGACGAATACAAACTTGAACTCATCGACGGCCTGGAAGACGGGCAGATTACGCTGTATACCCAGGGTGGCTTTACCGACTTGTGTCGGGGGCCGCACATCCCGAATACAGGCGCGGT
Organism: Cytophagales bacterium; assembly: GCA_038235275.1. Lineage (GTDB taxonomy): Bacteria > Bacteroidota > Bacteroidia > Cytophagales > Spirosomataceae > Persicitalea. The sequence continues at coordinate 18,310 of JBBSUC010000030.1, forward strand.
GAAGGCGGTCAAGTTAACCAACATTGCCGGAGCGTATTGGCGCAACAATCAGGAAAATAAGCAGTTGACCCGGATTTACGGCATTACTTTTCCCAAGCAAAAAGAACTCGACGAATACATCTTTCAGGTAGAGGAAGCGAAGAAACGTGACCACCGGAAGCTGGGTAAGGAATTGGAACTGTTTGCCTTTTCGGAAAAAGTGGGTCAGGGGTTGCCCCTGTGGTTGCCCAAGGGTGCTATGTTGCGGGAGCGGCTGGAAAGCTTCTTGAAAAAAGCCCAGCTCCGGGCGGGTTATCTACCCGTCGTAACGCCGCACATCGGCAGCAAGGCACTTTACGAAACTTCGGGCCACTGGGAAAAGTACGGCAAGGATTCTTTCCAGCCCATCAGGACGCCTGACGCGGACGAAGAATTTATGCTTAAACCCATGAACTGCCCGCACCACTGTGAGATCTATAAAACCAAGCCCCGCTCCTACCGCGACCTGCCGCTGCGACTGGCCGAGTTCGGCACCGTCTATCGCTACGAGCAGAGCGGCGAGCTGCACGGCCTGACCCGTGTGCGCGGTTTCACGCAGGACGACGCCCACATTTTCTGCCGCCCCGACCAGGTAAAAGCGGAATTTATCAAAGTGATCGACCTGGTGCTTTATGTTTTCAAAACGCTGGGTTTTGATGATTATAGCGCCCAAATATCACTGCGTGATCCTGAAAATAAAGCGAAGTACATCGGGAGCGACGAGTTGTGGGAAAAGGCGGAGTCGGCCATTATCGAAGCCGCCGCCGAGCGGGATTTAAGTACCGTCACCGAATTAGGCGAAGCGGCTTTTTACGGCCCCAAGCTTGATTTCATGGTGCGCGACGCCCTGGGCCGCAAGTGGCAGTTGGGCACCATCCAGGTAGATTACAACCTGCCCGATCGCTTTGAATTGGAGTACATCGGCTCCGACAACCAAAAGCACCGTCCGGTGATGATTCACCGCGCGCCCTTTGGCTCGATGGAGCGGTTTATCGCGATCCTCATCGAGAACACAGCGGGACAGTTTCCGCTATGGCTTTCACCCGACCAAATTGCTATTTTGCCCATTTCCGAAAAATACTCCAACTACGCCGACGAGGTTTTCTTCGCCCTGCAGGACGACGACATCCGGGGTTTCGTGGATCACCGCGACGAGAAGATCGGGCGTAAAATCCGGGATGCCGAAATTATGAAAGTACCCTATATGCTTATCGTGGGCGAAAAGGAGCAGAATGACCACATGGTTTCGGTGCGAAAGAAAGGCGAAGGTGATCTGGGTTCCATGTCCTGGTCGGAGTTCTCGGACCTTTTTCAAAAAGAAATTAAGGAGAATTTGGCAGGTTTTTGATTTTTCCTTATTATTATAGCGTATTGGCACTATTTTTTCGGCCTCTATTAACGTGACATCCACTTTTCAACCTTAAATCTAATTTTTTTACAAAAAAACACTCTATGGCATTAAGATCCCCACGCTCACGCGGCAGATACCGAGTACCCGAAGAACCTTACAAAGTCAATGAACGCATTCAGGCGCGCGAAGTCCGCGTAGTCGGCGACAACGTCGAAATTGGCGTGTACGACATCAACAAAGCGCGGGCCATCGCCGAGGCGCAGGGCCTGGATTTGGTGGAAATTGCCCCCACTGCCACGCCGCCCGTTTGTAAGGTGGTAGATTACTCGAAATTCAAGTACGAGCAAAAGAAGAAACAAAAGGAGATCAAAGCCAAGGCGCAACGCGTGGTCATCAAGGAAATCCGTTTCGGCCCCAATACCGACGACCACGACTTCGATTTCAAGCTGAAACACGCCATGGAGTTTTTAAAAGAGGGTGCCAAGGTGAAAGCCTACGTTCACTTTGTGGGGCGTACTATTGTTTTCAAGGAGCGGGGCGTCAATATTTTGAGCCGTTTTTCAGAAGCCTTGGCCGAAGTCGGCAAGGTCGAGATGGAGCCAAAACTGGAAGGCAAGCGAATGACGATTATTCTGGCACCGACGGCACCTAAAAAATAATTTTGAATGAGAGAATGAGAGAATGAGAGAATGAGAGAATTTATTCTTCTTTTTCCAGCATTCCAACTTTTTAACCGCTAACGTTTTCTAGAAAAAGCCCTGATGGAACCATGTGTTCAGTCGGGACTTTTTTTTTGCGTGATAATCCCGTATTTTTGCGGGCTGTTTAAACTTTACATCTTTTTAAAGACGATTTTTATGCCTAAAATGAAAACATTGTCCGGCGCCAAGAAGCGATTCAAGCTGACGGGTACCGGAAAAATCAAGCGCAAACACGCCTTCCACAGCCACATCCTGACCAAGAAGTCCACTAAGCGCAAGCGCCGCCTAGTGAAAACGGGCCTTGTAGATGTGACGGAAAAGCAGCGCGTACTGCTCATGCTGGGATTGAAGTAATTCAGTACTCTAGTCTTTATTCCATTGGTTTAAGTTTCCACCCGATTGTCGGTATTTAAGTCTCATAGCAGCACCGACTCTCAAAAAACAATTTTATTATGCCACGTTCAGTGAACCACGCCGCGTCGCGGGCCCGACGCAAGAAGATTTTAAATATGGCCAAGGGCTACTTCGGTCGCCGCAAAAACGTTTGGACCGTTGCCAAGAATGCCGTTGAAAAAGCGATGGGCTACGCTTACATCGGTCGCAAGCACAAGAAAAGAAACTTCCGCGCTCTATGGATCCAGCGGATTAACGCCGCCACCCGGCAGCACGGAATGTCCTATTCGGCTTTCATGGGTAAGCTCAATACCAGCGGTATCGAATTGAACCGCAAAGTACTGGCCGACCTGGCCATGAATCACCCCGAAGCCTTCAAGGCTATCGTCGATAAAGTAAAGTAAAAACAGCGCTTTCCAAACCCTCACCCTAATCGGTGGGGGTTTTTTATTTGTTCAAGTACCAACTGTCTTAGTTACCTTCTTCCGAGCTTTGCGTCAGAAGCTCATATTGAGGGAACGGTTCTTTAACCATTTCACTGTTAACCTAAATTCACGCAGCGGGGCGCCCCGCTTTAACCTAAAAAGAAATGTTAGAACAACTTATGGGCTTGATCCAGGAACACTCCCAGGAGGCCGTCGTAAAAAACCCCGAAGTTCCCAACCAACACAATGATGACGTGATGCAAACCCTGCTGGGCTCGATCATGGGCGGTATGCAGCACGAAGCCCAAAGCGGTAACGTGGGGGGGCTGATGGGATTGCTTTCGGGTAAATCCGTTGACCCAAACCATTCTTCCAGCCTGATGAGTAACCCCATCGTGGCGGGTATTGCGGGCAAAGCCATCCATAGCATCATGGAGAAATTTGGTATGTCCAACTCGACGGCCGGCGGCATCGTAGCCTCGGTTCTGCCGGGTGTTATTGGCAGCCTCATCAACAAAACCCGCAATTCAAGCGACGGCAGCATCGACTTCAACAGCATCCTCGGCAACCTGATGGGTGGTAGCCGGGCAAGTGGCAACGCTGGTGTGCAAGCCGGAGGCGGTGGCTTCGACTTTAACCAAATTGGCTACGCCTTGGCAGATGGCAAGCTCGACATGAACGACCTCATGCGCGTAGGCGGAAGCCTGATGGGTGGTGGCAACTCAAACCAGCAACAAGGCAGCGGAGGCATGGACCTCGGCGGAATGCTGGGGGGATTATTTGGTAAGTAGTTCTTCAGTTGACAGTTGAAAATAAATAGTTTAATAGAGCGAAGTCAATTCATTGGCTTCGCTCTTTTTGTCTTTATCCAGAAAATTCCCTTCCTCCATCCTACTTTTATACTTTTCTTCTCTATTCTGCCAATTTGGCACAAACCATCACCTCCATCAATCCTGGTACAAGCTTTTTGGTAGTTCCTTTCAGAAATCAACTTCAACCAAAACAACTGATATAATGGGAAAAATAATTGGCATAGACTTAGGAACGACCAACTCCTGCGTGGCTGTGATGGAGGGTAACGAACCCGTAGTAATTCCGAACAGCGAAGGCGCCAGGACCACTCCGTCCGTAGTGGCTTTTATGGACAACGGCAACGGTGAGCGCAAAGTAGGTGCCCCTGCCAAGCGCCAGGCCATCACCAACCCGACGCACACCATCAGCTCCATCAAGCGCTTCATGGGTAGGCGGTTTGGAGAAGTGACTAGCGAAATGAAGACCATTGCCTACGACGTAGAAAAAGGTCCTAACAATACACCGCGCGTCAGGATTGGCGATCGGCAATACACGCCGCAGGAAATCTCCGCACTGATTCTGCAAAAAATGAAGCAGACCGCCGAGGATTACCTGGGCCAAGAGGTGACCGAGGCTGTGATAACAGTTCCCGCTTACTTCAACGACGCCGAGCGCCAGGCTACGAAAGAAGCCGGCCAAATTGCTGGATTGGATGTGAAGCGCATCATCAACGAACCCACTGCGGCTGCCCTCGCCTACGGCTTGGACAAGCAGCATAAGGACATGAAGATCGCTGTCTTCGACTTAGGCGGCGGCACTTTCGATATCTCCGTCCTGGAACTGGGCGACGGTGTTTTTGAAGTGAAAGCAACCGATGGCGATACCCACCTGGGTGGCGATGACTTCGACCAGGTTATCATCAACTGGTTGGCCGAGGAATTTAAAAAAGACGAAGGAATCGACCTGACGCAGGACCCGATGGCTCTCCAGCGCTTGAAAGAAGCTGCCGAAAAAGCCAAAGTAGAGCTTTCCAGTTCCACGCAAACGGAAATTAACCTGCCTTACATTTTCCCGATCAATGGAATCCCCAAGCACTTGGTGCGGACGTTGACGCGGGCGAAATTCGAGCAACTGGCCGACGAACTGTTCAAGCGTATGATGGAACCTTGCCGCAAGGCGATCAAGAACGCCAACATCAGCACCAGCGACATCGACGAGGTTATTCTGGTCGGTGGTTCGACCCGAATTCCGAAGGTACAGGAGGAAGTAGAGAAATTCTTTGGTCGCAAGCCGTCCAAGAGCGTCAACCCCGATGAGGCCGTTGCCGTAGGCGCAGCCATTCAGGGTGGCGTGCTGACGGGCGAGGTAAAAGACGTGCTGTTACTCGATGTGATTCCGCTGTCATTGGGTATCGAAACCCTGGGTAGCGTGTTCACTAAGCTAATCGAGTCCAATACAACGATTCCTTCCAAGAAGACAGAGACGTTCTCGACGGCGGCTGATAACCAACCCTCCGTAGAAATCCACGTCCTGCAAGGAGAGCGGCCTTTGGCTAACCAAAACCGCACGCTGGGACGTTTCCACCTCGACGGCATTCCGCCCGCACCGCGTGGCGTTCCCCAGGTAGAAGTCACCTTCGATGTGGATGCCAACGGTATCCTCCATGTCTCGGCCCGCGATAAGGGTACGGGCAAGGAGCAGAAAATCCGCATTGAGGCATCGAGCGGCCTGACCGACGCCGAAATTGAGCGGATGCGTCAGGAGGCGAAAGCCAACGAGGAGTCGGATAAGACCGAGCGCGAGAAGATCGATAAGATCAACGCGGCCGACACGCTGATTTTCAGCACCGATAAGCAGCTCAAAGAATACGGCGATAAGCTTTCCGCTGATAACAAATCAGCTATCGAAGGGGCTTTGGCCGAACTGCGCACCGCGCACCAGAGTCAAGACGTAGCTGCCATCGACACCGCTATGGAAGGACTGAATACCGCTTGGGCAGCCGCCTCGCAGGAAATGTACGCGGCTGGTCCGGAAAGTGACCCAATGGCGGGCGCACCTAACGGCCCGGCCTCTGAGGATGTCAACGTCGAAGAAGACGTTACGGACGTTAACTTTGAAGAAGTCAAATAATCTATCATACCCCGAAAATCCCCACTTCCAGCCGGGAGTGGGGATTTTTATTCCATGACCCCGCCTTTTGAGCATAAAATTTTACAGTATTCAGACCTACGTGCGAGGGCAATCTGTGGTACTCTTTTTTAAAAATAAATCGCGCAATCAATAAACAACAATACATGAATCAAAACATCAGTTCTCCCGAATTGGCCTACCTTTCACCCACGACGCGCGAAAGAGCCATCATGTTAGCACAGGAGCTAATCAACACCAACCAATTGACTCCGGCCGAAGCCATCCGCACGGCTATTCTCCAGGCTAAGAACTGGGCGGTTAAAAGCATCAATCGCAGCGTTTGGAAGAAATTGAAGCAGGTCGATAGCGAAGGACTATGATCGATTCATCTCTAAAATTTAAGGGACAAACGGTAATCGTCACGGGTTCATCTTCGGGAATTGGCCAGGCTTGTGCCATTTATTTTGGCGGCTTGGGGGCCAATGTAGTCGTGAACTACCACAATGATGAGGACGGAGCCAATGAAACTCTGGAAAAAGTAAAAGAGGGCGGCGGTGATGGAATTATTGTCCAGGCCGACGTGAGCAAGGAAGAGGACGTACTATCTATGTTCGACCAGACGATCAAGAAATTTGGTCGGCTGGATGTTATGGTGAGCAATGCGGGAATGCAGGTGGATTCACCTTTCCTGGAAATGACAACCAAGCAATGGCAGAAAGTAATCGACGTGAATCTTACGGGACAATTTATCTGCATTCGGGAAGCCGCAAAGCAGTTTGTCAAGCAGTCGCCCAACGAAAACAAGGGTAAAGCCATCAATAATGACCTCGCCATCGGCAAAATCGTCATGATGAGTTCGGTCCACGATGTTATTCCCTGGGCGGGTCACGTGAACTACGCCGCTTCCAAGGGCGGTGTTTCCATGATGATGAAGTCTGTTTCGCAGGAATTGGCCCCTTATAAAATTCGGGTTAATTCCATCAGCCCCGGTGCCATCAAAACGGCTATTAACAAGTCGGTGTGGGAGAAGCAGGAGAGTTTAAATGAACTGATGAATCTTATCCCCTACCGCCGCATTGGTACCGCCGAAGACGTAGCCAAAGCTGTGGCCTGGTTGGCGTCCGATGAATCGGATTACGTAAATGGAGAAACGCTTTATATAGATGGAGGCATGACGCTGTATCCTGAGTTTGCGGATAACGGCTGATTCAGTTGACCTGTCCGCCCACGGTCAGTCACTGCTGTGCGTATGGACAGTTTATCTGCTTCGGATTTTGTGAAAATATCTACAAAAAAGCTCAGCCTTGCGGTTGAGCTTTTTTGCTTTTGTTAAAAAATGGCGAAGCCTACGGTGGCTTGGAATAGGCTGCCTTTTCTTTTAAGCTGGGAATTGAAATTCGCGTCGTCGGTATTGGCATTAATAATATTGGAGGCATTGCCTTCGTAGCGCAGGTCGATGCTCAAGTTACCAATGTCCACGCCCACCCCGGCTTGATAACCCAGCGCCGCTGCTTTGTAATTATCCTTTACGGAGTTTGCCCCGACCGCATTGAGAGCTTCACGGAGGCCGCTATTCTTCGATAATTGAAGCGAGGCAATAGGTCCGGCGTTAATTCTAAAAAAATCACCGAGGCGGAAGCCTACCAACACAGGAACGTCAAAGTTGGTAAAGCGCACATCGATTTTGCCATTTGGCTGCGAACTTGTAGCAGAACGAAATACATTGACTGATCCCCCCTTCTGCGACAGCAACAATTCCGGTTGCAGGTAAATGCTGCTGCCCAGCCGCATGAACACCCCACCTACAAAGCCCGTCAGAGTAGCATTTGTGTTGCCGATGCTAACATTAGGGTCATTAGACGAAACCACATCACCGCCCTTCAGGCTCGAAAGGTTGGCCCCTGCCTTGATACCAAATTTGAAATTACGACTCTGCGCGTACCCGGCGGTCGTCATAGAAGCCAAGGCAATGATAAAGATGATTTTCTTGAAAAATTTCATAGCTGATCTGTTTTAGTCAAAATAGCAGGAAGCTATAATTCTCGTACCATTGGTCGAATTAATCAAAGGGCTGGAAACTTTGGGCTGGAAACTTTTCCCCAGCAGGATTCACCACTATTATGAATTAGGGAGGACGAGAAAGGCATTTGGTACAGATTTAGTGCGCATTTTTTTTTGTAAAAGACCCCTTACTAATCCTTATGAAAATGATTACTACCCCCTCCAACTCCTGGATCAAAGCGCTCCAAATACTTAACATTCTCGGCTTTCTCTTGATGATTCTTCTGAATTTTCTCGCCAACTTTTTACCGCTCAATGGCTTAAATACGGGCGAATTATCGGATAAATATCCTAATCTTTTTGTTCCCGCCGGATTGACTTTCAGCATCTGGGGTGTAATCTATCTGCTGCTGCTGGTATTCACCATCTACCAGGCCAGCACTTTATTCAGCAATAAAGCCAGTCGGGTAAACACAATCGTTTCGCAAGTTGGGATTTGGTACTTCGTATCATCCGTAGCGAACGCGCTCTGGATTGTGGTGTGGCACTACGAATTCCTCCCCGTTTCGGTGGTGGTAATGTTATTTATCCTGCTTTCGTTGTTGCTCACCAATTTTGGGATTGTCAACATTAACGACGTTATGACACGTAAAGAAAAATTCCTCACCAAAGCACCTTTTGGCGTGTATCTGGGCTGGATTTGTGTGGCCACCATCGCCAACGTAACGGCCTGGCTGACGGGCGTCCGCTGGACGGGAAGCGGGCTGGAACAAGACAGTTGGGCAGTGATTATGATCGTAGTGGGCGCACTCATCGTGCTGTTCGCGGCCCTCCGTCTTCGTAATGGCTACCTGGCCCTTGCCGTAGTGTGGGGCTTTGCCGGCATTATCATTAAGCGGCAGAATTCTGAACCTGTCTACCAGTCCGTAGCTTTCATCGCGGGTGCGGCGGCGGTGGTCTTGTTTATCATTGCTCTCGTGCTGATTATCAAGCACAACAAGACGGATAATCATGCAAGAGTCAAAGCTTCTTCACTTTACGAATAATTGACCCAATCGCAGCCTAGTTAATCCTCTCAGTCAACGGCACTGTTCACCTGCTGTTGTCCATTAAAAAACCGGGCAATCCGTCCCCGAGCGCTTGCGTCCGCCCTTCATCCTAACTTTCTGCGATGTGTAACGGGGCTGCTTTTTTTTGTCTTTGGGTTCTTTTTTTTGGGAATAGGGCAGCAATTTAAAATCAAACTCCGGAATAAAGTAATCCTCGGCGTACTCAGCCACGGGAAGTGGCAGGTAGTGTCGACCCGGAAAATGCAGGGTATCATACTCGTAGTCATACAAGTAGATTGTCACGAAGCCATCGCGACTGTATTTGATGCCGATGTCGGAAAACGATCCGTCAGTTTGGTCGTTGGAAGCGACAGCTCGGGCCAGCGTTTGGGCGAACTCATTCTGTTTGCCCTTCATCAAGAGATTCATGTTGAACTGAAATACGTGGTGGGCCGAATCGATTTGCAGGGCGGTTTCCAGGTAATATTTGGCGTCTTTTTCGTTTTCCAGTCCCGCGTAAAGGACGGCTGTATTGTTCAGGGCACTCTTGTCCTGATGAATACGGTAGCTAATTTTGGCTTCTTCGTACTGTTCCCAATAGCGATAGACATTCCCCTGATTGACATTGTAGAATTTCCGGGCGGGGGCCGCTTCCACCGCCGATTTGAAGTCGTCGAACGCCAGTTGGTATTGATTATTAGCCGCTTCGGGCTGACGAAGCTGATCGTAGCGGTTGCCGTGGTAGGCATTCACAATACCCCGGTTATTGAGCAGGTAAGGAATATCGGGATTAGCCTTGACCAGGCTGTCGAAAAGCACCTTGGATTGATCCAGCTTGTCATTTTCCAGCAGGACGATGCCCCAGCCGTTTTGGGCTTTGATGTTTTCCGGGTTTAGGCCAACGGCTTTTCTGAAAATATCGTAGGCTTTTTTGTGCATATCGAAGTGCAGCAGCATATTGCCGTAATTGCCCCACATTTTGCTGTCTTTTTTTTCGTAACCCAGGGCTTTACTTAAATAACGCCCCGCCTCCGAATAGTTTTTCTGATCGACGTAGATGCCGCTCAGTCCGGCCAGGGCTTCGTAACGCACGCCGTCCAGTCGCAGGGCAGACTCGAAATCGGCCATAGCGGCCCCGGCTTTCCCCGTGTAATATTTGGCGAAGCCCCGGCAAACGAAAATATCCGCCAAAGCCCGGTCCGCCGGATCGAAAAGCTGATCGGCGGCTTCCATATCTTCGAGTGCTTCGGCGTAATTGCCCAAACCGTACTGCGTGATTCCCCGGCCCAGTTTGGCCGACAGATACGTGCTGTCGTTCGATAAAATTCGGTTGTAGAGCGTTTGGGCGGCCTGATACTCGTGCTTGGTTACGAGGACGTTGGCTTGTCCGCAGAGGGCCACCGGACTGTCGCGAATCATCGTAGCAGCCAGCCGATAGTATTTTTGGGCGTTATCCATTTGGTTCAAGCCATAATAGGCGTGGCCCAAACCCAGGAACGCATCTTTTCGGAAGGTGCGATCTCCCTCTTCCAAGTATTCCTGAAAAATGAAGTTGGCTTCCTGGTAACGCTGCAAGTCCACCAGGGCGTTGGCGTAGCGAATTTGGGCCTTGGGATGTCTTTTCGCCATTTTCTCGAAATCAGAAACGGCCCGTTTGGGCTGATCCAGTTTCATGAGCGCATCGCCCCGCAGCAGGCGATAGGCCATTTCGTCGCTCTGGCGGATGGCGGTGCTGGTTTCGGCCACGGATTCCTCCAACTGGCCGTTCAGTTTGTAGAGCAAGCCGAGGTTGTAGTTCCATTTCCCCTGCGTATTGCCGTGGGCGGTCGTTTGTCCGTAGGCCAGCGCGTCCTTAATCCGGCCCTGCTTACAATACACGACCAGGGTATTAAGGGAAGCCGATTTACTCGACTCAGCATTTTGCAGGAGCGGAATGGCCTCGTCGTAGTTCCCGTTCAAGAGATGGAGCAGCCCTACCGAATAGCTCGTTTGATCGTCGAGCGAGTCAATGGAGTTGAGTAAGCGGAGCGCCTTGCCATAGTTACCCGCGAGGGTGTTGAGCATCGCTTCGTTGTTGAACTTCTGAACGGAATCTACCGGGTTGAAGTGGGCCTTATGGTAAGCCTGGTAGGACTTTTGGAGGGCGATGAGTTCGCGGCGGTAGTCGGTCGAGTGAAGGAGTTTCGGGTTATTTTCGGCAAAGGATTGGTTAAAATCCTTCAACAGTTTTTCAAATAAACCCTGCGCTTCGCGAAAATCCTGGGCTTGCGCCGACTGATCCACGACCAGCAGCAGCATCCCCAAAACCCAACGAACCCACTGCGCCCTTAGCATCACCATTTCAATTTTTTGGGGACAAAAACTGCGTCAAGCTAAGGGAAACCCGACACTTCTCCAACGGCGATCCCGGTTTTGGATTGCCTGACCTTTACTAATCGGTCTTTTTTCTGATTCAGGGCTATTCCGCCACAAAATTCTGCAACGCAAATTGAACCTCTCCCATCACGCTCTTCTTGATTCCCCCCACCTCAACCTCCACGGGTTCGGAGGAAGGATTGTCGATCGACACGGCATCCTCACTCACCACGACCCGCATCGTGGCACCCTGGAACCTCAACCGGAAGGTGTAAGATTCCCATTTTTCGGGAACATAGGGATTCAGCACCAGCACCCCGTCACGAACCCGCTGTCCGGCGAATCCCTTCACAACGCTCATCCAGGTACCCGCCATCGAGGTAATGTGCAGGCCGTCTTCGGTATCGTTATTATAGTCGTCCAGATCGAGACGGGCCGTGCGGACGTACATTTCGTAGGCTTTTTCGGTCTTGCCCAGGCCAGAGGCCAGAATCGAGTGCACACAGGGTGAAAGCGACGATTCGTGAACGGTCATGGGTTCGTAAAAATCGAAATTCCGGCGGATAACTGCTTCGTCGAAATGATCCTCGAAGAAATATAACCCCTGCAACACGTCAGCCTGTTTAATAAAGCACGAGCGCAAAATACGGTCCCAGGACCAGTTCTGGTTGATGGGCCGCTGGTCGGCTATTTGCTCGACAGTTTTTAAATCTTTATCCAAAAAGCCATCCTGCTGCAAGAATACCTGCCGATCGGGGTCGTAGGGGAAATGCATCTTTTCGATAATTTCCTGCCAGTCACCCGGCTCAGTATTTTTGTCAAAATTTATCTTGGCAAAAATCTCCGCCGCCTTATTCTGACTTTCTGCGTACGCAATGGCTTCCAACGCATATTTCAAGCACCAAACCGCGATGTAGTTAGTGTACCAGTTGTTGTTGACGTTGTTCTCGTACTCGTTCGGCCCGGTCACGCCCAGCATCACAAATTTCTCCCTGTGCGCCGACCAATTGATGCGCTGTTTCCAGAAACGCGCAATTGCAATCAGAACCTCCAGACCGTACTCGGTTAGATAACTCCGATCACCCGTGTAGTTGATGTAGTCGTAAATGGCGTAGGCAATGGCGCCGTTGCGGTGGATTTCCTCGAAGGTAATTTCCCACTCGTTGTGGCTTTCCTCCCCGTTCATGGTCACCATCGGATAAAGTGCGGCCCCATCCCTGAAGCCTAGTTTTTCGGCATTCTCAATGGCCTTCCCTAATTGCTTGTAGCGGTATATCAACAAGTTACGTGCTACCTGCTTTCCCGAAGTTGACAAATAAAACGGTAGGCAATACGCTTCGGTATCCCAGTAGGTTACGCCGCCGTATTTCTCGCCCGTAAATCCTTTGGGACCAATGTTCAGCGATTCGTCCTCCCCGGTATAGGTTTGTTGCAATTGAAAAATATTGAAACGAATCCCCTGCTGTGCCGACAGGTCGCCGACAATTTCGATGTCGTTCCGCTCCCATTTCTCCGCCCAGGCCGCTTCGTGTTCAGCCAGGAGTTGTTCGTAGCCTTTCCCGGAAATCCGGTCGAGATAGGCTTTCGCCTTTTCTGTCAACTCCTCTCGCTGGTAATTCATGGAGGATAAATTGACCGCGTATTTGTAGAGCGTCACTTCATCGCCTTCGCTCATTTTGACTACCACCTTCCCCGCGACGTACTTCTCATTCTTGACCGGATGCGATTGAAAATCGAGCTTCCGGCCGTTCTGGGTCAAGTCAAAGCGCATTCCCGTCGTGACCTCGAACTGCTCCACGCCGTAAGGATTAGGCTTGGTTTCCAGCGTTAAAATGCCCTCGGCGAAAGAAGTTTCTTTGCTGATTTCCTGCCAAAAAGTCTCGTCGTAGTTGGCATCGCGGTTGCGAATTGTGCCGTCCAGATAAGGCGTCAGCGTGATGGAACCATCAAAATTCAGGGCTTTGACCGAATACCTGATTGCCCCGGATTCGTCATCGACCATGTTGCAAAAGCGTTCGCTTTCAATGGACAGCCGCTTGCCGTTCGGAGTAACGACAGTGCAGTTTCTCGACAATACTCCCCGCTTCATGTCCAACTCGCGGCGGAATTCTTCAATCTGGCAGGTATGCAGATCCAGCGTTTCCCCGTCGATCTCGACGTCGATGCCGATCCAGTTGCAGGCGTTGATGACCTTGGCGAAATACTCCGGGTAGCCATTTTTCCACCAGCCCACGCGGGTTTTATCGGGAAAATACACGCCCGCCACGTAATTACCGAGCAGCGATTTGCCCGAATACTTTTCCTCAAAATTCCCGCGCTGCCCCATGCGCCCGTTGCCCAGGCTCATCAGGCTCTCAGTAATTTCGTTTTCCTCGGCATGAAAGCCTTCTTCAATCACCGACCAGGGAGAGGGGGTAATGTATTGTTTCATTTATAGACAATTTGGAATTAGTGAATGTCGGAATAATGGCGACCCTGTAATTCCGACATTCACTAATTCACTAATTAAAAAAGGTGCTTCACCGTACTTACGTCTATGTCCTGAAAGCCGGGGATGACCATGTCGGCACCGGCGGCTTTGAGTTCGGCGGAGCCGCCGACACCGACGGCTTTCATACCGCCCGCTTTAGCGGCCTGGATACCCGCCACGGCGTCTTCAAATACGAGCGAGTTGGCTGGTTTTGTTTTCAAATCTTCCGCGCCGAGCAGAAAAGTCTGGGGATCGGGCTTGCCTTTGGTGATACGGTTGCCATCGATGATGGTGGCGAAATAATGCGTCAGGCCGATGTATTCCAAAATCAGGCGGGCATTCTTACTGGCTGATCCCAGCCCTATTTTTATGTTTTCCTGAATCAATGAATCCAAAAAAACCTGCACGCCCGGCAGCACATCTTCGGGTGTCATCTCCTGGCAAAGTTCGAGGTAGCGCTCGTTCTTTTTGGCAGCTAGTTTTGCTTTGGTTTCATCATCCAGTTCGACGTTACCGATTTTGAGGATTATATCCAGCGACTGCATTCGGCTGATGCCTTTCAATTGCTCGTTCTGCTTCTCAGTCAGGTCAAATCCCAGGCCGTTGGCCAGCTCACGCCAGGCGAGGTAATGAAATCGGGCGGTATCGACGATCACGCCGTCGAGGTCGAATAGGCAGGCTTTTAGGTCGGACATTTTTTTAGTTCAATTCCAGCACGTACGCAGTTCGGGCGGCTAGTTTTAGGGGTTGATTCAGGAGATGGGACTTGCCAGTCAAGACGTCTTTTGCTTGCGCAAAGGTACCAAGCCTTTCCTGAAAACGTCCGGTTTCGAGCGAAAAAGGCTGATCGTTGGAATTCATCACAATCATGACCGTCTTTTGGTCGTCGTAGCGAAAATAGACGTACACGCCGTTTTCTGGCACGAACTGCATGAGTTTGCCGCTGTGCAGGGCGGGAGTAGCTTTGCGGTAGTTGGCTAGTTTTTTCACAAAATCGAATGCCTCGTTTTCGGCATCGGAACGTCCTTTGGCCAAAAACTTGTTTTCCTGATCCCCCGCAAATCCACCCGGAAAATCCCTGCGTACTTCGGCATCGGAGGGGTTTTTAAAATTTTTCATCAAAATCTCGGTGCCGTAATATAGCTGAGGAATGCCGCGCGTGGTCAGCAGCCAAATCAGACCCATCCGGTAGTTATCCATCTTTTCGCCGACGACCGACAGGAAGCGGTCGGTGTCGTGGTTGTCCAGGAAGACGACGTTCTTCATTGGGTCCTGGTAAAGGTAATCGAGTCCCAAAGTCTGATGGAGGCGGTTGACGCCGTCGTCCCAACCAAACTTCTGGTTGAGGGCGTCGTTGATGGCGGCATACAACTGAAAATCGCAGGCACCCGGCAGGTTGCTCTTGAAGGGAACGTCGATGTTATTTTTTTGAAAATACGCCTGATTGGGAACACTCTTCGTCCAGTTTTCGCCGAAGATATGGAGTTTGGGATACTCCGCCAGCAGGGCGGCGTTAACGCGGTTCATGTATGCCAGGTTGTTGTACATGTAGGTGTCCACGCGCCAGGCGTCGATGCCGAAGTACTCCACCGTCCAGAGGGCGTGTTGTAACAAGTAGTTGGCCACGTAGGGATTTTCCTGATTCCAATCGGGCAGGAAAGGCACGAACCAACCGTCCGAAGTGACTTTGCGGTCAAGTACCGAGCCGTGCGGGTCGGGAATGGGCTGCTCTTTGTAGGAAGTGTTGGTGTAAGTCGTCCATTGGTGCAGCCAGTTTTTGTCGGGCATATCCCGCAAAAGCCAGTGGTTGATGCCCGCGTGGTTATACACGGCGTCCTGTATGATTTTTAATCCGTTGGCGTGGGCGACCTCTACCAGTTTTTTGTAGGCGTCGTTGCCACCCAGCCGTTTGTCCACCTGATAATGGTCGGTGAAGCCGTAGCCGTGATAGGCGCTACGCATCTCGCCGCCTTCGTCGGTGAGTGGCTGGTCGTTCTCGATGACCGGGTTGAGCCAAAGAGCGGTCACGCCCAATTCCTTGAAGTAGTCTAAGTGGTCGATAATTCCCTGCAAATCGCCACCGTGGCGCAGGAAAGGATTGGAGCGGTCGGCTTTTGTGTCAGCCATGTCGGCAAACTTGTCGTTGGCCGGGTCACCGTTGGCAAAGCGGTCGGGCAGCAGCAGATAGATAAAATCAGCGGCGTCCACGCCCTGCGCCTTCACCAAATCGGTGCGGGCGCGGAGTTCGTAGGGAATGGATTGGGTGAAAGTTTTGGAAGTAGTCCGGCGGCCTTTTTTTACTGCCGTTTCGCCGTTCAGCACGATATCAAAGGTTCCCGCCCGGCAGTTGGGCGAAACGATCAAATCGAGAATGAGGTAGTTGGAGTTCTCGACCTTGTTGACTTTTTCTAGTTTTAGGCCGGGATAGTCGACGGAGGCGTTGGCGGCAGCGACATTCTTGCCATGAACGATAATCTGTAAATTAGGGTCTTTCATACCCACCCACCAGTTGAGCGGGACAAGGTGATCGATGGCAATCGGCTGAGCCAAAGAATTGAGGCTGAAACCAATCAGGCAAAAAAGAAGTGGAATGAGAGGTTTTGTAAAGAAGCTGGGCATAAGGAATTATTGATGAAAGGCTAAATTAGCTTTTTTCGGAGATTCTTTCAGCGTTGGCTTCTTTTTTCAATTCGTAACCAGTTCAATTCTTCATATTTTATTCTAAAAAATCTTCTTTACATTTGAGCATCAAGCTCTTGCCATATGCTAAGGAAATCACTGATTGCGTTACTTCCGATTATTATTGCTTTTTTGTCGGCTTGTACCAGAAAAACTACCGACCACTCCATGCAATCTGATTTTCCGAAACACGACAAACTGGTCATCTACCAGATATTCACCCGGCTTTTTGGGAACCAAAACCTCACCAATAAATTTTACGGCTCGCGGGACACCAATGGCGTCGGCAAGTTCAACGACATTACACCTGCCGCCCTCAAAGCGTTGAAAGACTTTGGCGTGTCGCATGTCTGGTATACGGGCGTGATCGAACACGCCACGATGACTGACTATTCGGCATTTGGCATAAATCCCGATAATCCGATGATTGTCAAGGGTCGGGCGGGGTCGCCTTACGCCATCAAGGACTACTATGACGTAGACCCCGACCTGGCGGTGGACGTGAACAACCGCATGGCGGAATTCGACGCCCTGCTCAAACGCACTCACGAGGCTGATTTGAAATCCATCATCGACTTTGTTCCCAACCATGTGGCGCGGCAGTACGCCTCTGACGCCAAGCCCGCCGGGGTGCGTGACTTCGGCGAAGGCGACCGGACCGAGGTGGTCTTCGACCAGCAGAATAACTTTTACTATCTGCCCAACCAGCCCTTTCGCTCGCCAGAGGACATCGAGTCTCCCGTTCGGGTGGAAAAGGATTACGTGGAGAATCCCGCCAAAGCTACGGGCAACGATGTGTTCAATCCGCATCCGACAATCTACGACTGGTACGAGACCATTAAGCTCAACTACGGCGTGGACTACCTCGACCGGCACACCAAGTATTTCGATCCCATGCCCGCCACCTGGCTGCAAATGCGGGATATTTTGGTGTATTGGACGAAAAAAGGCGTGGATGGCTTCCGCTGCGACATGGCCGAAATGGTACCCGTAGAGTTCTGGGGCTGGGTGATTCCCGAGATTCAGGTAGTGAATCCCGACATTATTTTCATCGCCGAGATTTACAATCCTAGTGAGTACCACAATTATATTACCAAGGGAAAATTCGACTACCTCTACGACAAAGTCGGGCTGTACAACTACCTGCGGCCCATCATGGAAGGCAGCGGCACGGTTGAGAACATCACGAAGCTGTGGCAGAACGAGTCGGGCGACATCGCCAACCACATGCTGCGCTTTCTGGAAAACCACGACGAGCAGCGCATCGCCTCTCGCTTTTTCGCCAACGACCCGTGGGTGGCGGTACCCGCCATGACGCTAAGCGCCACGCTGCATACTGGCCCGATGATGGTCTATTTCGGGCAGGAAGTCGGCGTCAATCCCACGCAGCCCGAAGGCTTCCAGGGCGACGATGGCCGCACGTCGATTTTTGACTACTGGGGCGTTCCCGAATTCCAAAAATGGGTGAATGGCGGCCAGTTCGATGGCGGCGGCCTGGATGCAAACCAAAAGAAACTCCGCCAGTTCTACAACAACCTCAACCACTTCGTGGTGGAAAATGAAGCCATTCGCACGGGTAAATTTTACGATTTACAATACGTCAACATCGACGGCCAAAGCCCCGACTACGATAAAACCCGCACGTACGCCTACCTGCGTTACACGGAAAACCAGCGTTTTCTTTGCGTCTATAATTTTGACAAAACCAAAACCATCAACACGACGGTCAAAATCCCGCAAGGAGTGTTAATTGATACGCTGGGTCTTGCTGATGATAAATTGTATAAATTGACCGAAGTTTTTCCAAAAAAAGAATTCAAAAAAGAGTCGAATGCCAAAGAAATCGCAAGCAACGGCATCCCGATCACGCTATTACCCATCTCAGTCATAATCATTGAGATAAAAGATCATTGATTATGACTGAGATGGGTAATATTGGTATTAGCCCTTTCAGGGCAACACCTACTCAGCGTCCAACGGCTATTCTATAAATCATCACTCATAATTCATCATTCCCTTGGACATCCCTCTCCCCTCCCCCAACATCCCCACCGTGCGGCTTAAGCCACGGCTAAGTTTTTGGGACATCTGGAACATGAGTTTCGGGTTTCTGGGTATTCAGTTCGGTTTTGCCCTGCAAAACGCCAACGTCAGCCGCATTTTCGAGACGTTGGGGGCCAGCGTGGACGATATTCCCATCCTGTGGGTAGCTGCCCCGCTGACCGGGTTGCTGATTCAGCCCGTCGTGGGCTATTTCAGCGACCGGACCTGGACGCGGCTGGGGCGGCGGCGGCCTTACTTCCTGACGGGCGCGGTGCTGGCTTCGCTGGCGTTGTTCGTCATGCCCAACTCACCCACGCTGTGGTTTGCCGCCGGGATGCTGTGGATCATGGACGCCTCAATCAACATTTCGATGGAGCCTTTTAGGGCCTTTGTGGGCGATAATCTGCCGTCCGACCAGACGACCTCGGGCTTCGCCATGCAGAGTTTTTTCATCGGCTCGGGGGCCATCGTCGCCTCCTCCTTACCCTACGTACTGACCAACTGGTTCAGCGTGCCCAATCAGGCCGCCGAGGGCATTATTCCCGATTCGGTGAAGTGGTCCTTTTATCTGGGCGGGGCGGTATTCTTTGCGGCAGTACTCTGGACGGTTTTCCGCTCAAAAGAATATTCGCCCGACGAACTGCGATCTTTTTCGGAACCCATCGACGAGAAGCCCCTACACGGTGAGGGCGTACTGGCCGCCAAAATTTCGGAAAACAACGGTCAATCACAAATCACCAAGGGCCTCGTCATCGCGGTCATCGGGTTGATTCTGTCGGGCTGGCTTTATTCTCAGGATTTGAACAAAGAATTATATGTCTTTTCGGTAGGCACTTTCCTGGTCGGGGTGCTTTTCACTTTGTCGGGACTGATGCAGCGGCGGGGTTCGTACGCCAACGGATTCGTGACCATCATGAACGACTTCGAGACCATGCCCGCTACCATGAAGCAACTCGCCGTGGTGCAGTTTTTCTCCTGGTTTGCCCTCTTCGCCATGTGGATTTACATGACGCCCGCCGTGACGAGTCATCTCTACGGCACCACCGACACCACTTCGAAGCTTTACAACGACGGAGCCGATTGGGTCGGGTTGTGCATGGGTGTGTACAATGGCGTCGCAGCTTTGGTGGCTTTCGGTATTCCGGTAGTAGCACGTCTGACGAGTCGGCGCGTTACGCATTTGTTGTGTCTGAGCGCGGGCGGGCTGGCGTTGCTTTCCATTTATTTCATGGGCAATCCTGATTATTTGATGTTGTCGATGGTTGGGATTGGCATTGCCTGGGCGTCCATCTTGTCGGTGCCTTACGCTATGCTGGCGGGTTCACTGCCTGCCCACAAGATGGGCTATTACATGGGCGTGTTCAATTTTTTTATCGTCATTCCGCAAATTGTCGCGGCGGCACTATTGGGATTTCTCGTAAAATCGTTGTTTAATGGAGAACCGATTTACGCCCTCGTTCTGGGCGGAGGATCGATGATACTGGCCGGGCTACTGTGTTTAAGGGTAAAAGACCAGGCTACCGGGCATGAAATTTTAACGAGCTAAGCGTATGAAAAACCTCCCTACCCGCAAAAAAGGCCGCCTGATCATTGTCGCCTATCGACTTCCCTTTAAAATAATAAAAAACGACAGCGGCCCTTCGCTCTTTCAAAATTCCGGCGGACTGGTTTCTGCCGTGCTTTCGCTGGCGCAGGGTAGCGAAAGCAACACCAGCTTCGAGTTCGAGGACAAAATCCAGTGGATTGGCTACACCGACAACACCGCCGAAGAACTGGCAGGTGTGACGCTGGAAAACGACAATTTCAAGGCACATCCCGTTTTTATTTCGCAAGAACTGAACGACAACTATTACGAAGGTTTCTGCAACGATCTGATTTGGCCCCTTTTCCACTATTTCCCGACCTTGGCTAAGTTTGAAACCAAGTTTTTTGAGGCATATCAAGAGGCCAACCTGCTTTTCTACGATACCATGAAGGACGTCATTCAGCCCGATGATGTCATCTGGATTCACGACTACCAACTGATGATGCTGCCCGACATGATCCGGCAGAAGTTTCCAAAAAATAAAATCGGCTTCTTTTTTCACATCCCCTTTCCGTCCTTCGAGTTATTCCGCTTGTTGCCCTCCATTTGGCGGGAGGCCATTATCGACGGTATTTTGGGAGCCGATGTGGTCGGTTTTCACACCAATGACTACGTGGAGTACTTCCTGAAAGCCGTGCGGATGGTGATCGGGCAGGGCAACCGGATGCACTACGTCAACTTGAACAATCGGCTGGTGAAAGTAGACGCTTTCCCGATCAGCATCGACTACCAGAAATTTAACGATGCCTTTGACGATCCAAAAGTCATTAAAGCCCGGCACGATGCGCGGATACCTTTGATGGAAAAAGTTATTTTCTCGGTCGATCGGTTGGATTATTCCAAAGGACTCCTCAACCGCCTGAAAGGTTACGAACGTTTTCTGGAACAGTACCAGGAATGGCACGGGCGGGTATCATTCGTAATGATGGTGGTACCTTCGCGCGACCAAATCGAGCAATACCAGCAAATGAAGTCCGAAATCGACCAGACCGTCGGGCGTATCGGGGCAAAGTATGGCCGGATCAATTGGCAACCCATTATCTATCAGTACCGCTCCATGCCTTTTGAGGAGTTGGTCGGCCTTTACACGGCCAGCGATGTGGCCCTCATCACACCCGTTCGAGACGGCATGAATCTGGTGTGCAAGGAGTACGTGGCCAGCCGCAAAGACGAACAGGGCGTCCTGATTCTGAGCGAGATGGCCGGAGCCGCCGCCGAGTTGGGCGAAGCCCTCATCATCAATCCCACCGATAGCCAGGAAATTGCCGACGCTATCGATAAGGCTCTGGAAATGGAACCCGAAGACCAAAGGAAGCGCATGGTAGCCATGCAGCAGCGCTTGCGGGAATACGACGTTTTTGCGTGGACAAACGACTTTTTTACCCAAATGATTATGATCGATCAAGAACATAAAAGATTGAAATTAGATTACCTGACCGACGATGACATCGTCGAAATGGACAGTGCTTACACCAAAGCCAAAAACCGCTTGTTCTTTTTTGACTACGACGGCACGCTTGTTCCCATCGTCCGCGAACCGGAAGACGCTATCATTTCCGCCGAAACCAAGGCCATTGTGGCCGAACTGGCCAAGCGCGACACGGTGGTTGTCATCAGCGGCCGCGACCGCAAGTTTCTGTTGGATGTCGTGGGTGATCTGCCCGTCCATATCGTGGCCGAACACGGTGCCTTGATTCGCAAGAAGGGTGAAACGGAATTCGTGATGAATGCTGCCTACGAGGAAAACTGGAAGGACGACATTCGACCCATTCTGGAACTGTACGTGAAGCGCTGCCCTGGTGCGTTCGTGGAGGAAAAAGAAACCTCGCTGGCCTGGCACTACCGCACCGCCGACGACCACGAATACGCCCTGCGGCGGGCGCAGGAGCTGGCCTGGCAGCTCAAAAGCTTTATTCAGCCCGAGCAAAGCCTCCAAATTATCGAGGGTAACATGGTCATCGAGGTAAAGAAAACCGCTTTTAACAAGGGTACGTCGGCTAAATCGTTTGTGGAGGAAGGCGACTACGACTTCATTCTGGCAATGGGCGACGACACCACCGACGAGGATATGTTCGAAGTCCTGCCCGATTCGGCCTATACCGTAAAAGTGGGAGACGCGCTGTCGATCGCCAAGAAACACATCAAGAATCAGTACGCGGTGATGGAATTGTTGAATACGTTTAAAGAGTAAGTTCATAAAGTCTTTTCTGTCAGCCCCGAAGGGGTATCAAATATTAGCGCGGGGGAAGCCCTGCTATTATTCCGATGTTCAACCATTTGCAAGCCCTGAAAGGGCGAAGTATTGTCGCTCTCATTTTTGCGCTTCTGATTTTGGGTTTTATTCCAAAATCAGAAGACCCGGAGCAGGTATTTTTGGAGAAAATGGGTAAGGTAAGTTCGGGGACGACGCCTGAACTGACTCTACGTATGGCCGAGACCTTCCTGGGCGTACCTTATGTGGCGCAAACGCTGGAAGGCAATGCGAACGAGCAGTTGGTTTGCCGCTTCGACGCGCTGGACTGTACTACGCTGGTCGATGTGTCGGTGGCTTTGGCGCTGGCCAAAAAAGAGAATTTGGATTACGGCCAGTTCCTAAAAAAAATGACGCAACTCCGCTACGCCGGGGGAACAGTCGATGGCTACCCGTCGCGGCAGCATTATTTCCTGTCGTGGCGGAATCAGGGGTTAGAAAGTGGCATGATAAAAGACGCCACCAAAGAACTAAGCGGAATTCCCTACCAAAAGGAAATCAACTTCATGTCCACTCACGCGGATTTATACAAGGGTATCGATTCTGAGGAAATTTTGAAAAAAATCAAAGCCAACGAGCAGCAAGTCAACGCTGAAAAGTATTTTTACATCCCCAAAGCCGACGTCCAAAAAATCGAAGCCAAGCTCAAAGACGGCGACATCATCGGCATCACCTCCACCATCGCCGGACTAGACTGCAATCACCAGGGCATCGTCAAAATGCAAAAGGGCCGTGCCCACCTCGTCCACGCCTCCACCACCGCCAAAAAAGTAATTGTTAGTCCCGAACCATTGGCTGACTACCTCAATTCAGTTAAAAGACACAGCGGAATTATTATCCTCCGTTTGAATGATTAAAAGGAGAATTCGCTTCTCTTTTATTCTTTCGTTCAACCATTCACTCCTTTACCATTGAAAATAGAGTACTGGCAAGTTCTGGCCCTAGCCGCCGTTGCGGGCATGATGACCGGCTGGCTGGCGATCAGGATTTTAAAATTCATTTCCCGGAAACAAGATACCAAGACCTGGCAGACGGTACACCAGAGCATCACGAGTGTGCTGTACTTTTTCTTCCTGGTGCTGTTTGTCAACCTGGTAGCCAACAACCACTACGCGACCAGGGACGAGAGTTATTTAATTTACAGCGCCAGCAAAATTGCTCTCATTACCGTCAGCACCTGGCTGGCGATTCGCCTTGTTCTGCTGTTCGAAAGGTTGATTCTCAATCAATTGGATCTGAACAAAACTAATAATCTGCAAGAGCGAAAGCTCTTCACCAAGGTAAAGTTTATCAAGCGGCTGATTATCATTGCCATTCTGATCCTCGCGATGGCCCTGCTCCTACTCAGCTTTCAGCGAGGACGGGAATTTGGGCTGGGATTGCTCACCTCGGCGGGCATCGTGTCCGTTATCGTGGGTTTTGCGGCCCAGAAAACTATCGCCAACCTGCTGGCCGGAATCCAAATAGCCTTCACGCAGCCCATCAAAATTGAGGATGTCGTGATTGTGGAAGGCGAATGGGGAACGATCGAGGAAATCAATCTGACTTACGTGGTGGTGCGAATCTGGGACTTTCGGCGACTGATTCTCCCCATCACCTACTTTGTCGAAAAGCCTTTCCAGAACTGGACGCGCAATGATTCGCGCGTCGTGGGTGCGGCCATGTTTTACCTTGATTACCACACGCCCGTCGATAAACTACGCGAGCATTTCATGATGATCCTGGCCGACTCTCCACTCTGGGACAATGATACGGCCGCCCTGCAACTGACCGACACCAAAGATCAGTACATCGTGTTACGGGCGATCATGTCGGCTCGCACTGCGCCCGATGCCTTCGACTTACGTTGCTACGTGCGGGAGCGCATGATCGAATTCATCCGGGAAAAGTATCCGCAGTCGTTGCCTTCACTTCCCATAAGGTTCAACCAAGACCCATCCGATCGGTCGTAGCGAGTCCCACTAACTGGCCCCAGTCTCCCCTTCTTTACTCCTCCCCTCATTTCGGGAACAATTTCCCCCTGCCTTTTCCCCCAATTTCCGTCTTTTAAAAAACCAGACGGTGGATTACCATCTTTGCATTTTTATTTAAAAAAAAACTCATAGTCAGGTGATTAAATTGTTTAATTTTTTTGTTAGTAAAAGTAAATCACAAAATTCAAAATGATTCAGATAGCCTAGGTTGTGTAAAAATTCCATCAAAATGATTCTGGTCTATCTTTTTTAAAGGGGGTGATGAAACGAGCTTTGATTTGATAGGCTACATCAGGTTATTAGTTATAACATCTGGATACTTAAATATTTCATTACTCGCTAAATCGTTTTTATTATTAATTTTTCCAAATCATTAGTAACCTGATTATGAAGTTAAAACAATTTTCCTTAACCAACACCAACGACCTGCTGCGGGTTGCCGCCGTTTTTTTCTTCGTCCTGGCTCTGGCTGGCTGTAAGGATCACGACCTCGACCTGCCCGGCCAAAACGGTATCCAACCCACGGGCCCTCAGCCCGAATGGGGTCCCACGATCCAGCCGCAGATGCTGGCGGTCATCGAGGAGTTGGGACGGCTCAACCCCGTGCCGCTTACTGCCTTCTCAGCCCAGGAAGCCCGTACCAAGCCCACTTTCAAGGACGCAGTCAATTCGCTGCTCAATAAAAACGGCATCGCTCCCCCACAATTCAGCGTCACCAACAGCGAAAAAATGATTCCCGGCGCGAACGGCGTCATGATTCCGGCGTTCATTTACAAGCCCGACGGGGTGGCGGCCAATGCTCCAGTCATCGTGTACTACCACGGCGGCGGCTGGGTTCTGGCCAGTACCAACGTCTATGAGTATTCCGTGCTGGCCCTGGCCCGCAACACGGGGTCCATCGTGGTTTCGATCGACTACCGACTGGCACCCGAAAACAAGTTTCCGACCGCCCACGAGGATGCCTACGCAGGCTATAAGTGGGTGAAGGAAAACGCGGTAACTTTTGGAGGCAACCCCAACAAAGTGGCCGTGGCGGGCGAAAGCGCGGGCGGCAACATGGCCGTGACCGTCGCGATGATGGCCCGCGACCGGGGTTTGGGACTACCCGTTCACATTTTATCGGTGTTTCCCGTGGCCAACAACGATCTCAACACCCAGTCGTATATTACCTACGCCAACGCCAAACCGCTGAGCAAAGACCTGGTCAAGTGGCTGGTGGATAAATACTTCAACTCTCCCGCCGACGGGGACAGCCCGCTGATTTCGCTCGTTGACGTCGCCAATCTTTCCGGTTTGCCGCCCGTGACGATCATTGGGGCCGAGATCGACCCCCTGCAGACCGAGGGTATGCAGTTGCGCGACAAGCTGCAATCGCAGGGAGTGCAGGTCACCTACAAGTTGTTTGAAGGAGTTACGCACGAGTTTTTCGGGATGTATGCCATTGTACCCCAGGCTGAGGAAGCGCAGCAACTGGCGGCAAAACAGCTGGTCAATGCCTTCAAATAAAAGGGCATTCCAGTCCTTACTTTTAGACTTTTAGGAAAAGAAAAAAGAGGCCCGGCAATCGCCGGGCCTCTTTAAGTAACATTAACACAACTCAACTAAATCATACCAATAATTTTTATATAAGATAGTGGCTTGACGGTCTGAGGTTGCGAACTCACCCAACCCATTGCTACGTGAGTTCCAAAGTACGACTGACAATATTCCACCAATTCATTGGCAATTCTTTCTAGCATTACAAAACTGTATCGGGGGAGTTAAAGTGGAATTAAGCCTAGATTAAAATGGGATTAAATTTCCAACACTTTGGCCTGGGGAAACCGGACCACGAAGTCACTTCCCTTTCCAACTGTCGACTTCACTTCGATAGAACCTTTGTGTATATCGATGATGCGTTTGGTGAGCGCCAGTCCGATGCCGTAGCCCTGTCTATTTTTGGTGCCTTCGCTGCGATAGAATGTGTCGAACAAAAAGGGGATATCCGCTGCCGCAATACCCATCCCCTCGTCCCGAAAATGCAGAATGATGGAGTGAGCGTCGGAGTCCAGATGTACGGTCATTCGCTGGTTTTCGGAATACTTGCAGCCGTTCTCCATGAGGTTGGTGAACGCGGTACGCAGTAAGGTTTCCTCCCCTAGGATGGCAATTTTACTTTCCCCTTCGGGTACCTTATCGTATTTCACGGCTATCCCGTAAGCGGGATTCTTCTGCATGACCGATTCCTGGGCCTGCAAAACGACCTCGTCCAACCGAACTTTATGGTACGATTTGAGCAAGACGCCTTCCTCGGTGCGAGCCAGTTCCAGCAGTTGGTTGACCATCTGATTCATGCTTCGGACTTCTTCCAAAGCGCTTTGCAATCCTTCTCTATATTCTTGGGGGGTACGCTCCTTCATGAGTGTCACTTCCACATCGGCCATCATTACGGCCAGCGGCGTACGCAGTTCGTGCGAGGCGTGGGAAACAAAGCTTTTTTGCGCCTTGAAGGCCAGTTCCAGGCGATCGAGCATAAGATTAAAGGTCTGCGCGAGCTTGGCCAGCTCATCTTTTTCGCGACCCACCGTCAGGCGGTCGTGCAGGTTGCCCGCCGAGATGTTGTTTACCTGATAATTGATCTCGGCGACGGGCTTGATAGCATCGCGGGCAAAAATCCAGCCCGCGACGGCGACCAACACCAGGCTCAAAAGCCAGCCCATCGCTAAAATATCGCGCAGACGATTGAGCTTGCTCAGCCCGATGCTATCCACGGCGTCGGCCACGATAACCCAATGGCCGCTTTCGTGGAAATGCCGGAGCATGATAATCTGGCGCTCGCCTCGGCGTTCCTGTACCTCTTTCCCATCCCTCACTTCGGCCAATTCATTGGTCGAGATGGGGAATTTAGTCTTGCCACTGTCGTAAATCACCGCATCCTGCTCGTCGTAAACGGTAATTTCCTCTTTAAATAATATGGAATTATTCGTTTCCTCGATGCGCTTGATTTCGGCGATGGTTATGCCATCCACATCTTCCAGCAACTGAATAATCGTGGCCATCCGCTCCTGCAAATAAGTGCTGAACTGCTGCTCGCGGTATTGGTCGTAGAAGTAGTAAACAGAAAAGCAGAAAAGCAGCAGGATGGAGGCCACCAGCAGCGTAAACAGCAGCGCAAGGCGAGCCTTGATGTTCATTCTTCTTTGAAAATATAACCCATACCCACCACGGTGTGGATTAGTTTGGTCGGATAATCCTTATCGACTTTCTTACGCAGGAAATTAATGTAAACGTCGATGACGTTAGTACCCGTGTCAAACCGGACATCCCATACTTTTTCGGCGATGTCTACCCGCGAAACAACGCGGCCCCGATTGCGCATTAAGTACTCCAGCAGGGCAAATTCTTTCGCGGTGAGGTCTATACGTTGCCCGCCCCGACGAGCTACCTTTTCGTCAAAATTCAGCTCCAAATCGGCTATTTTTAACGAATGCTGGCTGCCTTCGGTGCTGTACTGCCGCTTGGAAAGCACCTTGATACGGGCAATCAATTCTCTGAACTCAAAGGGCTTGACCAGATAATCATCCGCCCCGGAGTCAAATCCCTGTAACTTATCATCTAATGTTCCCAGAGCCGTCAGCATCAGAACGGGGGCGGTGATGCCTTCCTGTCGTAGTTGCTGCGCCAAATCGAAACCATTGATGCCGGGTAGGTTGACATCCATCACAATGAGGTCGAAATCGCTGCCCAGAGCCAGGTTCTTGCCCATTCTTCCGTCAAAGGCCACTTCCACCTCCCATGACTGCTCTTCCAGGCCCTTTTTAATAAATCCAGCCAGTTTTTGCTCATCTTCCACTACTAGTATTTTCATGCGTCCGGACGTTGGGTTGTGTTTCTTTTTTGTAAAAAAAGCGATTGGCAGGCAAACAAAAAAGCCATTCGAAATTTCGAATGGCTTTCCGACATATATCCACACCATTAAAAGCCCAGCCCATGCGGGCCAAACTTTTCTCTTTGGGCCTGCCGAAGCCTGAGTATTGCTCTAGCGGACCGCATATCTTGAATTTTAGCTGAATTCGTCGTAGTCTGCACCAAAAATAGCATTATCCTCTGTATCATCCAAATTTCCCTCTTCAAAAATTGACTGCCCTAGTCCTTTTTTTATAAGGGCAATCTGTCCGGCGTGATAAAGATCGTGATTGATGATGCCGTGGAGCAGGGTATAAAATGAATAATTCCGACCCGGAACGATCTTTTCCAGGAACTCGTCGCTACCCTTTTTTTCCAGTTCGCTGACCAGTTCCTCCTGCGACAGGCTCAGTTCCATTTGCAGTGTCTCCCACTCCAACGCGTCCACCAGCGGGAAAATCTTCCAATTCTTTTCCTTGGTTTTGATGTCGAACTCTTTGTCGCCCTGTAATTTCTTTACCGCAAAAATACGCCAGGTCGTGATGTGAAAAACCAATTCAGCGATGGTATGGGTGCCGGGTGCCAAACGACGGTCAGCTAGTTTGGGCGTAACGTCGCGCAGAATTTCCACGACCGACGAGCCATGCCAGGCTTCCTCGCTTTCGTAGGTATCGTTCAGTAGGTCAATGATTCGAAGCAGTTCTTCTTTTGTTTCCATTGCGGGATGTTTATTCTGCAAATATGATTTTTTGGGGGGATTGATCCAAAATGAGCCAGATGGCCTTCGTATGAGTTCGGAAATTTACGCTGCATTGCTACGACGAATCACCCCGAAATTTAGCACCGATCAGACGATCAAAGCTGACTTCTTAGAAAATCCGTTAAAGCGCCATCCAGCCAGTCGCCTTCGTATTTTTGACCGTTCACAAAAAAGGAAGGTGTACCATTGACGCCGCTCCTCGCGCCCCCTTCGAAGTCGGCCTCCACCTTGTCGGAAATGGTATCGCTCCCGATGTCTTTTTTAAATTGGTCAGGGTCCAGCCCAACTTCATGGGCGTAGGACATCAAGTCCTGACTCGAAAGGGCTTCCTGGTTTTCGTAAAGCATGTCGTGCATTTCCCAGAACTTGCCCTGCCTGGCGGCAGCTTCGGCCGCCTGGGCGGCGGCAGTAGCGTGCGGGTGGGCTTCCGCCAACGGGAAATTACGGAATACAAATCTCATTTTGGCTCCCAAGGCCTCCTGCGCGTCTTTGACAAGGGAATAAGCCTCGCCGCAATAGCCGCATTGGTAGTCGCCGTATTCGACCAGAGTGACGGCCGCGTCGGTGCTGCCCTGGGAATGGTCCTGGCTGCTGACGTCCGGTTTTAATGAATTGCTCATGATTTTTGGTTTTGGTTTTGATCTAATTTCTCTAACGCTTCCAAAATGCCGTCGGCACCGGGATTAATGCCTTTAGGAGATAAGTAGCCCCATTGGATAGTGCCTTCCTCGTCGATGACATACAGCGCTCGCTGGCTGGTACCGCCTTTTTCGTCGTAAGCTTCGTAGCTTTTTGCTACCTGGCCCTTGGGTTCAAAGTCCGACAACAAAGGAAAGTGCAGGTTACGGTCTTTGCTAAATGCCAGGTGACTCCACTTGCTATCGACCGAAATCCCCAAAAGCTGGGCGTTATGTTTCTTGAAAAGTTTGAGAGTTTCGTTGTAGAGCGCCATCTGGTCGCTGCAAACTGGACTCCAATCGCCGGGATAAAACGCCAAAATAATCTTTTTGCCCCTTAAATCGCTCAGCTTTACGGTTTGGTCGGGTGTATCGTTTAATTCAAAATCGGGGGCAGAAGTGCCTGTTTTTAACATAATGGAAGAAAAGGATGGATGATTGATGGTTTAAAAAAAAATTCTACCTACAATTTTTGGTCCAGGCGTGTCAAATTTGATTCTCTGGCCATCTGTTCTTATTTTTAGCATCAATTCGATCAACCAATCTAAACTAAATCCAGAATGCAAAAACCGTACTTCCGCATTGGCGCTATTTTAGCTCCAGCACTGTTATTCGCCTTTTTATGGGTGAGTATTTCTCCGTCTTTCTCCCAAAAAAAATCAAAAAGTAACGCTAGTTCCGCCAGTAAGGCCGAACCAATGTACGGCAAAGCGATGCTGAAAGGCTTGGAATGGCGCAATATTGGCCCTTTCCGGGGCGGCCGCTCCACCGCCGTGACGGGCGTCATCGGCGAACCCTACACCTACTACTTCGGGGCCTGCGGCGGCGGAGTATGGAAAAGCACAAACGGCGGCAATGACTGGTTCCCCGTCTCGGATTCCACCTTCAAGGCTACTTCGGTGGGTGCCATTGCCGTGGCCCCTTCCAACGCCAACGTCGTGTACGCCGGCACGGGCGAAACCGACATCCGGGGCAATATTTCCTACGGCGACGGCATGTACAAGTCCACCGATGCGGGCAAATCATGGCGGCATGTGGGCCTGGAAAAAGGCAACGCTATCGCCAATATCCAGGTGCATCCCACCAATCCCGATTTGGTATATGTTTCGGCGATGGGTAATATTTTTGGTGCCAATCCCGAGCGCGGCGTGTATCGCTCCAAAGACGGCGGCGACACCTGGAAACTGGTGTTGGCCAAGAATGACAGCACCGGAGCCGTGGACGTGAAGATGGACCCGAACAATGCCAATGTCCTGTATGCCGCCCTGTGGCAAGCCTACCGCAACCATTTCTCTATGAGCAGCGGCGGCACGGGCAGCGGCCTGTACAAATCGGTGGACGGCGGCGATACCTGGAAAGAAATCACCACGAATCCCGGGATGCCCAAGGGGATTTTGGGTAAAATCGGCCTGTCGGTATCGCCCGTGAATTCCAACCGGGTTTACGCCATGATCGAAAACAAGGAAAAAGGCGGTCTGTACCGCTCGGAGGACGGCGGGGCCACCTGGAAGCTCATCAACGAAGATCCCGACCTGAAGCAGCGGCCCTGGTACTACATGAACGTAGCCGCAGACCCGAAGAATGAAAACGGGCTGATCGTCCTGAATGTCAATGCTTTCAAATCCTTCGACGGTGGCAAAACCTTTTCTGAAATCGAAGTCCACCACGGCGACACCCACGATGTGTGGATCAATCCCGACAACTCCGACAACTTCATCATCGGCGACGACGGTGGCGGGGAAGTGACCTTCAACGGCGGCGGCAACTTCACCGAACTGGATATTCCCACGGCCCAATTCTACCACGTCCACACCGACAACCAGTTTCCTTACAACGTCTATGGCGCGCAGCAGGACAACAGCACGGTGCGCATCGCCAGCCGATCTAACGGCTCCACCATCGACAAAGAAGACTGGTGGCCCGTGGCGGGCGGCGAGTCGGGCTACGTGGTGGAAGATCCGCTGAACCCGGACATCACCTACGGCGGCAGCTACGACGGCTTTCTGAGTATCGACAATCACAAAACGGGTGAGCGGCGGCTTATCAACGTGTATCCCGAATTTTACATGGGCCATGGCTCCGATACCCGCGAATACCGCTTCCAATGGACTTTCCCCATCATGTTCTCGCCCCATGACCCCAACACCCTGTACGTTACTTCGCAGTACGTCCACAAGTCCACCGACCGGGGCCAGAGTTGGGAAAAAATCAGTCCCGACCTCACGCGTCACGAACCCGCCACGATGGGGGCCAGCGGCGGACCGATCAGCAAGGACAACACGGGCGTAGAGACCTACGCCACGATTTTTGCCTTCGAGGAATCGACTTTGGAGAAAGGCGTTTTCTACGCCGCCTCGGATGATGGCCTCGTCCACATCAGTAAGGATGGCGGTAAAAACTGGGAGGACATTACGCCCAAGACCTCTCTCCTACCCGAGTTCGCCATGATGAGCATTGTGGAAGTCTCGCCGCACGACAAGGCGACGGTGTATCTGGCCGCGACGCGCTACAAACTGAATGATTTCAAGCCTTATTTGCTCAAATCGACCGATTACGGCAAATCCTGGAAGATGATTACGGACGGTATCCCCGCCGACCAATTCACGCGGGTAATCCGGGAAGACCCAAACAAAAAGGATTTTCTTTACGCGGGTACCGAACAAGGCATTTGGGTTTCTTTCAATGGCGGAGACTCGTGGCAGTCACTGCAACTCAACCTGCCGACGACGCCCATTCACGACTTAGTAATTCAAAAGCGGGAAAAAGACATCGTGGTCGCCACGCACGGTCGCTCGTTTTGGATTCTGGACGACATCAGCCCGCTTTACCAACTGAACAAAGAAATCGCCCAGTCCGACGCGCACCTGTTCAAACCCTCCCATGCCTACCGCATGAGCGGTGGCCAGGCGAAGCAGGAGGTTCCCACGGCGGGCAAAAACCCACCCAACGGCGCGGTGATTCGCTATTATATAAAGGAACCCGCCAAGGAGGAATTGAAAATGCACTTTCTGACCGCCAGCGGCGACACGGTAAGTACTTACTCCAGCACTAAGGACAAAAAAGGCGAGCCGATCAAGGTGACGAAGGAATTCTACACCGACGAAACCATCACCCGCTCCGGTACGCTGCCCACGCAGGCCGGGACCAACGTCTTCGTTTGGGACATGCGCTACGCCGACGCGACCAAAGTGGAAGGTACCAACGTGATGTGGTCGGGTTCGGGCATCGGGGCCAAGGCGGTGCCGGGTATGTACCAGGTTCACCTGTATGCGGGCGACAAGCTCATCGGCAAGGAGAATTTTGAGATCATGAAAGACCCGAGAATCAAAACCAGTGACGCTGATTTTAAGGCTCAATTTGAACTGGCAAAAAAAATCAACGACAAGCTTTCACAAAACCACGAGGGCATCAACAAAATCCGCAGCGTGCGGAAGCAAATCGGAGACTACATGAAGTCAGTGAAAGATTCGACGGTCTCGAAGCAGCTCAAAGAGTTGTCGAAGCCAATGCTGGAAGAACTGGAAAAGATCGAAAACACGCTGATGCAGCCCAAATCCAAGGCCGGACAAGATCCGCTGAACTTCCCGATCCAGTTGAACGACAAGCTGGCTGGGGTGAAAACCGTAGTGATGTCCGGCGACAGCAAGCCCACCAAGTCCAGCTACGAAGCCTACGAGGCGATCTCTAAGAAGATCGACGACCAGCTCGACAAGCTTTCAGAAATCCTGAACCGTGACGTGCCGACGTTCAACAACGCGGCCCGGCAGTCGGAGATGAAGGCGATTATTGTGAATTGAGGTTGTCGGTTTGTTTGGCATGGAACGACGAAACGAACAAAGCCCCGGTCAGACGATCGGGGCTTTGTTACTGTGGCGGATGAGGGTCTGATACAAGTGTAAGTCTCAGAAAAGAAGTAAGTTTTTAGTTTCCCTTCTCACTTGACGTATTTGTCCCACAAACCGTAAGACTCGGTTATTTTGCCCCGAGGGATCGAAAGCGCAGCCACCATTAACCCCGTTACTGTGCTGCTAATGCTCAAAGCCATGTTGCTGTCCGGCATGAACCAAATCCAGGCTGCCACCGCCACGCCGACCAATACGTTCAGGTAGCGGCCGATGCGCACGATTTCGCCCATGCAGATCACGGCAGTCACCACGATGAGCGCACCGCCCAGGTGGTTGATGTCAGCGGCTCGGGCGTCGATGGCAACGCCGAACACGTCGGGCGCGAACATGAGCCAAAGGCCCAGCAGCGTGGAGACGACCAAAGTCCAGGGGAAGCTCATGCCCCAGATGGAGGCCATAAAGACTTCACCCGGCTTCTGGGGCAGGTCGGCCAATTCGGGAGAGCGGTCGTCCTGATTTTGCTCGAAGGGTTCGCCGCCTTTCCAAAACACCTCCCAAAGGTTGTCACCCCGGCGCTTGGCCTGGACCATGTGCTGCCCCATTGCGATCACTTCATCGAGTTCGATCGGGATCATGGGCAGCATGATGATGGCCGTAATCAGGCAAACACTACACCAGGCCCCCACGGTGAGGGGTTGGGAAATGACCAGGAAAATGCTCACCAACCCCAGCGGAACCACCAAAATTCCGAAAACAAAAACCATCCAGGGCATGGTGCGCCAGCGCGACGGGCTACCCATGTAGCCCATCAGGAACTCGAAGGTGTAGGCCAGCGAACCCAGGGCCGCGTCCGACACGGGCAGCGAATGCGACATATCCGAATTGAGCACGCTCGTCGTGCTATGTCCGAAGAAGGGGTCCCAGGCCGTGGCCAGATAGCCCAGTTGGAAGGCTCCCAGGTAGCGGGAAGCCAGCCAGCCTACGAAGCCCAGCACGATCATAATCCAGCGTTGCGGCCAGCTCGACGGGTTGTAGCTCCAGCCCGGCGGCACCTCCGAACCCATCTTCATGTATAGGATCATGTTGGGCATGCCCGGAATCAGAATGGTAAGTGCGATAACCAGTGCGCCCACCACCGTGCCGTTGAGGTAGCCCACCGCCGTCGGGGCCCAGAACACCATAGGGGCCATGCTCAGCCAGATGCCGATGAAGCAGGCGAGCCAGACGCTCACGGGCCGATTGGGCGTAAGCGATCGCCAGCCCAAGAAAATCAGGCCCAGCCCGCTGAGGATATCGCTCCATTTCATGAACAGGATGCGCTGGTCGAGCGTGAGCCACAGGCTCCGCCCGCCCGAGGGCTGCACCGCACCCACGCCATAGTCGAACGTGAGCGGAAAGGCGACCATCCAGAAACCCAGCAACACGACGGTCCAATAGACCCAAAGCGTCTGCTTGTGATGCTGGTGCAGCATTTTCGTGCGCATATCGTCCGACATCTTCATATCGTCCATCGTCATGTTATGGCCATCGTCCTGGTCTTTGTGACCGTCATCTCCCGACTTATCGTCGTGCTTCATCTTATCGCCGCCCATCATGGGGCGGCTCACGCCGCGGCTCCCCATGCCGCCGCTTTGCTCTTTTCCTCCTTTTTTCTTTTTTTCCATTTTGATAATCAGTTGAATGGTGTTGGACTGCTCTAAATGGGACATCTCAAAAACTTTGCCCCGACTTTTACACCGTGAAACCGGGATACTGTTTATTCGCTGACACTGGTTTTGATTTGCTTCTTAAGCAACTGAGCATTGACGGCGACAATAATCGTACTCAGGCTCATGAAAATGGCACCTACGGCCGGACCGAGTACGAACCCGTAGGAATAGAATAAGGACAGAGCGAAAATCTGTTTAAGCCGGACGCAAACGCCCGACAGCCGGGCTTTCGAGAAAGCACGGCCAAAATTCATTGCACGAAAATCAAATCAGGAAGGTCTGGAACAGGATCTGAACGTCCCGTTCAGGAAGCGGCGGCGGGTCAATGCGGAACGGCGCGATTTCCAGCGCCGTGACGGGCTCGACAAAGTGGAAGTAATCAACCACAAAACCCGCGATTGGGGCCTGAAATTTCGGGGCCGGAAGATCTGTCTGTAGATTGTTGTCGGTTTGGAGGGTCTGGTGCAGGTTTGCGCAGCAGGGCTCGGCCGTAAAATGAGCGCATGTTTCGTTCGCCGCCTGATACTCGGTTCCGCCGTCCTTCATACCGCAGTCCAGGTTGCCACCGCCCATCAGCAACCCGCTCTCGACCGCATGACCCCCACAATAGTGGGTGGCCACGGTAAGGCCCAGGTTGCTCATCATAATAATGATGGCCAGCGATATGGCTACTAGTCTTTTCACGAACGGCAAATCTACATTTTCGGCATCATATAGATACTACAAAATTACTTCTGGTTCTTGCAAGATTTTAAGAAGGTGTTGGCCGACAATCTGATCTTACTTACCCACCTATGCGGGAAATCTGCCGTCTTTTCTGCACCAGTCAGAACCCGAGAAATTGAGCAAGATCATTTTGTGTTCCGCGACCGCCTCCGCCTTGGCAGCGGAGAAGTCGAGTTTCCATTCGGCATTTGGTACCGCCAAAAGGAAAAGTAAAGATGCGATGATAGCCTTCATATTAATGAGTGATGGGACCGCCCGCCCGATTATGGTATGATAGAATTCTAGCGTCAAACTATTTCCCCTCCCCCAACCTTAATAAACTACAACCCTGTTCCCATCCGTAGCCACTTGATAAACCGTCAAATTGGTACGACCCAGGGTATTCAGACGGTTGCCCGTCAGGCCGTAGCGTGCGCCGTGGGCGGTGCAGTAGAACTCGGTTTTATTGAAAATAATCTGGTTTTTCGGTTCGTGGGTGCAGGTTTGCGTGGCGGCTACCAAAGTTCCGGTGGAAGTGTAGGCCACCACGATATTGCTCTGCCGCAAATAGCCGCCCATTTTCAGAAGAGCCGCGTTGGAGCCAAGCGTCACATCAATTTTCAGCCTGGGATTCTTGATGGCGTTCAGTTCCGCCGTGCTGATGGCGGAGGCTACATTCAGTTTCACGTTTCCCGAAGTCGAGTCCGGTGGCGGCGCTCCAGTCGGGGTAGTTGTACCAGTCGTGCCACTGCCTGGCGTGGTAGCGACTGTAGCGGTTTGGTTTTGCAGGCTCAGCGCTTCGATCACCGTGTCTTCTTGATTCACGCAGGACGTCAGCAGGGCCATCAGGGCCGGGCCTCGGAAGCCCACGGTTTTCAAGAATTCCAGTCGGTTCATTTTCCCAAAAAAGGAAGGATAACTGGATTCAAATACGAGGCAAAGTGGGCAGTTGTTGCGTTCGACAAGATAATGTTTTTCGGTTCGTGGGTGACCAACTTGCCCGGCATTTCGTCTTCCCAGATAGTAGCGACAAAACTTTTTTCACTTAAAGCCCCGTCATTTTCTCCAAATAATCGGGATAGCGGGGGCTTTCAATTTTAATGCTTTCGATTTCATGAAGCTCTTCGGCAGAAAAGACGATGTCCGCCGCGCCGAGGTTCTCCTCCAGGCGGTGCAGTTTCGTCGTACCCGGAATCGGCACAATCCAGGGTTTTTGGGCCAGCAGCCACGCCAGCGCGAGTTGCGCCGGGGTGGCTTGTTTCTTTTCTGCCATTCGGGTCAGCAATGCGATCAAGCTTTGGTTGGCCCTGCGGGCTTCCGGCGTGAAGCGCGGCAAGTTATTGCGGAAGTCGGTCGCGTCAAATTCTGTCGTTGCGTCCATTTTTCCCGTCAGGAAGCCCCGGCCCAGCGGACTGTAAGGCACGAAGCCAATGCCCAGTTCTTCGAGCGTCGGGAATATTTCTTCTTCGGGGTTGCGCCACCAAAGCGAGTACTCGCTCTGCAAAGCCGTGACGGGCTGCACGGCGTGGGCGCGGCGGATGGTCTCCGCCCCGGCTTCCGAAAGGCCGAAGTGCTTCACTTTACCCGCCTGAATCAGGTCTTTCACCGCCCCGGCTACGTCTTCGATGGGCACCTCGGGATCAACGCGGTGCTGGTAAAACAGGTTGATAACCTCGACCCTAAGCCGTTTGAGCGAGGCTTCGGCCACTCGTTTGATGTGTTCCGGTCGGCTATTCACCCCACCCATCGTACTGTTCTCGACCTTGAAGCCAAACTTAGTGGCGATTGCCACCCGGCCGCGAAAAAGCGCGAGGGCCTCGCCGACCAGTTCTTCATTTGTAAACGGCCCGTACACTTCCGCCGTGTCGAAAAAAGTAACGCCGCGTTCCACGGCGGCGTGGAGCAGCGAAATCATGGCTTTCTTGTCGGGTAGTGGTTTGTAGCCGTGACTCATGCCCATGCAGCCCAGACCAAGGGCGGATACTTCCAGGCTGCTGTTCCCTAGTTTGCGTTTTTGCATTAGTTTACATCTTCAAAATCGTGAACTCCACCCGCCGGTTCCACTGCCGGGTTTCTTCGGTTAAGTTGCTGGAAATGGGATTGGCCGGGCCCCAGGCTTTGGTTTGGATGCGTTTCACTTCGATGCTCCGGCTATTCAGGAATTTCTTCACCGCCAGCACCCGGTCTTCGGAGAGCTTGACGTTTTTCTGCCAGTCGCCGATGTTATCGGTATGGCCTTCCAGGAGAATTTCCATATTGGGATAGTCGTTCATCATTTTCACGATGCGCTCCATTTCCGGCAGGGAAGGCTTTTCTACGTCGGCGCTGCTTTGGGAAAACATGATTTGACTAAGGCGAATTTTCTGGCCCTCCTTGATGGGCAGCATCAGGATATTCTTGCGGATGATGCGAAAATTGGATTCATTGGTCAGGTTGATTTCTTCCGTGACTGGAAAATACCCCTTCTGATTGGCCGTAATTCGGTACAACTCCTTCAAGGGCAGAATCATTTTGAATTCGCCCGTTTCGGGTTCAAAGGACGCCCGCGCGAATTCCTCGTTGGTACTTTTGATGTCAGCTATGACGTCGGCGCTCATCGACTGCTTGGTTTCGGCGTCTATCACGTTGCCCGAAATGATCGCCACGGGTTCGGGCTTGATAGCGGGGAAAAGACGCACGCGGAAGATGTCTTCCTCTCCCATGGAGTTTTCCATCGAACTCAGGTAAGCGTAATCGGCCGAGGCCGGGATATTGAAGTAGCCGTCCCACTGTGGCGTATTGATGGCCGGGCCGAGGTTCTCCGGCTCCGACCAGTTGGTCCAGGTGTCGTCGAGGCGGCGGCTGAGATAAATGTCGCCATTGCCGAAGCCACTGAACCCGGCGGAAGTGAAATAGAGCGTTTTATCGTCGGAGGCGATGAAGGGTGAGCCTTCGTAGTCGGGCGTATTGATGACCGTTCCCATGTGCTTGGGTTCCGACCAGGAGTCGTCGGGTTGCAGGAAGCAGACGTACAAGTCTTTGTTTCCCTCGGTGTCGCGCCGCTGCACGGAAAGCACCATTACCTTCCCTTTGGCCGAAATTGCGAACTCGGTATATTTCTTATCGTGGTCGTTGTAGTGATTCTTTATGCGGCATTCTTCGGGGAAAGACCAGCCCTCGCGGGTGCGGGTAGACTTGGAAAGCCCTTCGACCATGCTGCCGTCGGGGCGATAGACATTGAGCAGATAAATGGTTTTGCCATCGGGAGAAATACCCGTGGCGGCATTGTCACCCGTGTTATTGATAGGCGCTTTCAAGTTGGAGGCTTCGCCCCAATTGCCGTTATTGTCCAGGCTCGACACCCACACATCTTGATTATTGGGATCGCCCATATTACCAGGGTATTTCCCTCTGGTAAAAAACAGCAATTTGCCGTCAGGCGAGATCACTGGCGCCACTTCCTGTCCCTTGCTGTTGACGGTTTTGCCCAGATTTTCTTTCTGCAAATCCTTAGGCGTGTCGGCGGTCAGATGAATGGTGCCGCGCAACGGCACAGTAGCACTGGAAATGCCGATGGCGTCGATTTGGTTGAAACCCATCACGCGCGAGGGCTGCAATACCACTTTGATGGCGTTGACATTGAGACTGGAATCCGAAGGAAAAATGTAAGTCATCCGGCCCAATTCCCTGGAAGGTGAAATGGAATTCTCGACCAATAAATGCTCCCCGGAGTTTTCATCGTAGGCAAAAACCCGCACGATGGCCCCGGCGTTGAAGTTTTCGGCGATGGCCACTTGCCGCAGCGGAATCGACTTATCAAAACCTACCTTGATCCACTCCTCTTCCACCGAATTGACCTGCGCGGGCGACCAGGCGCAGGGACTATTCCCCACGCTCGGCAGCTTGTTGGGGCGGCCCAGAATCTGTATGGCCCGATATTCCTTACCGTAGGGACCAGGGCGATACTCAGACGAATAGCCTAATATCTTGGACGCCCATTGCTCCTGCGCCCGCAGGCCAGTCGATAAATGCAAAAGCAATACGATAAGTGTGAGCGACCTTCCAAAAAAGGGCCATTGCGGGGAAACACTAGTCATGAATATCGTGTCCAATTTTTTTGATTTAACGAAGCCTGACGGTACATCCATAAACTACTTTTCTCCATCAATCAGAAAAAGAGGAGGCCTGGATTTTCCGAAAAACCAAGCCAAAATCAAGCCAAAAAATGCTTCCAACCTCCAAAAAATAAGCATATTTCAGTCCTCCTGGTTCCCGGGAGTGGGAGCGGAAATTTTATTACCGTAAAACAAAGCGTTGAAAAACAGCTTGGAAGTCCCCAACCAGGTTCCCCGAAAGTTGGGATCGTCGGCAAACATGATGACGTTGCCTCGTCCCCGACTGCTCATCAGCAAGCCCGCTGAGTTGGCTATTTTCTGCAAAGTCTTCGGGTGGACATAACCGTTGAGCAGCGGCGCGGCGTCGTACTTGATGACGGTGTTGTACGGGCTTTCCGCCACTTCCAGCAGCGTGTTGCTGTTGCGATACAGGGCAATTTTGCGGTCGGGATAGCCGAACCCAAGCGGATTGGTAATGTCCAAATCCGCCGAGAAAATGGCCCCGCCGGTATAGCGCGCGCCCTCGTTGTCGGCGGCCTTTTCGTAATCGATCCGGGCTTTGGTGGCGGTGCTGTCCTTATCTTTCAGTTCCCGGATTTTGCCCTTGGCTATCTGGTTTTTGATCACCCATTCGGAAGCTGATTTGAAGGTAATCAACGTGCCGCCCGCCTCGACCCAGGACATGATTTTTGCCAAAAACTTAGCATCGGTCGGATACTGCCCACTCACCATCACCAACACATCGTAATCATTCAAATTGACGCGGCTCATTTGATCCATAT
This sequence comes from Cytophagales bacterium, assembly GCA_038235275.1. Lineage (GTDB taxonomy): Bacteria > Bacteroidota > Bacteroidia > Cytophagales > Spirosomataceae > Persicitalea. The sequence goes on from JBBSUC010000030.1 coordinate 58,983, forward strand.
CGACCTTTGTGATCGGCATCCCCACGTAATTGTCCAACATGAACCACACTTCGCCCGCCTCATACTGGCTGGTACCCGCGCCAATCGGCATCAGAACTTTCGGTGCCTTGACGGTGCCAAAATTATTGCTACCCAGGTCCACGCCCTCCGTGCTGTAGCCCGTTTTGACGGAATAAAAATTCACCCCCGTGTTGGCGGCGATTTCTTTCAGTTTTGCAAAAATCGTGTCGCCAGCCTTTTTCTGCGTCTGCACCGGGATAATCAGCGTACCGTAGCTGAACGCCTTCGACCCCTGGTCGGTGTCGATGCGGAAAGGCTTCTGGCCAACTTTAACAAAATAGCCGTCTTTAAGCAGTTGGTACAAAACTTTGTGCGTGTTAAAGTCTTCCGATGCGAGCAAGTAGGCGTATTTGCTGGGCGCGAAGGTTTTGGGTTGAAATTTCAACGCATCGAAAGTTAGTTTCTCACCCGTCGGCACGGTGCCGGATTTCACCTCGGCCTGGGGCAGTCCGTAAGCCAGCGGCAAGTTCCAGGCCGAGGCATCGTAGAAAATGCTGTCGGCGAAGGTGACGGGTTTTTCAAAAACTGACTGCACCAGCCGATACTGTGGCTGCGCCACGGGAACGTAATAGGCCTGGCCCGCCTGAAAAGTTCTGCCGTCCTGTTTCAATTCCGATTTGAGCGGAAAGACCTCGATCCGGTGCAGCAGCAGCATATTCAGGAAAGCGCGGTTGCGGGTTTCGTCCTGACTGGAACCCACTACGTAGCCTTTCACCGAACTTTTTTTAGCCGAAGAAACCGCCGAATCAAAAAACTCCCGCTGGAATTTCAGCAGATTTTCCCGCTGCGCCACGCCGCCTTTGATCGTAGCGATGGCGTTGACCAAATGGTTGCGAATGGCGAAGGAAAACGTCAGTAGCCCGTTCTGGCTGTCCTGCACGTGGCCGCGTGAACTGCCCTGCTCGAACAGAAAGCCGATGCCGCCCTCAATGTCGGGATAGCTGGAGCCGTAGCCGGGATAAAGGTTGTCGAAGGATTCTTTGGTGTAATACAAAGAGCCAATTTCGTTCATGGCTTCCTCGAAGTACTTGGCAAAAGCATCATTCAGGTTTCGGTACACGTAGCTAGGAACCAGCGGGTTTTCGGCGCTTTGCTTGGAAGGCTCAAAAAAGTGCGTCGAATTGGTCCCCATTTCGTGGTGGTCGGTCACGACGTTGGGATACCACTGATGGTAGAAGTTCAGGCGGTTGCGGCTCTCGCGGTGGACGGCCAGGAACCAGTCGCGGTTCAAATCGAACCAGTAGTGGTTCACCCGGCCACTGGGCCACACCTCGTTGTGTTCGCGGTCATTGGGGTCCGACACCGGCGGCATTCCTTTGTGCATATTCACCCAGTTGACGAAGCGATCGCGGCCATCGGGGTTGATGACGGGTTCAATAAAAATGACGGCTTCTTTCAGGGTGTTTTGCACTTCAAAATCCTCAGAAGCCGCTAGGTAATAAGCCGTCAGGATGGATGCCTCGCCGCCGGACGCTTCGTTGCCGTGAACATTGTAGCCCAACTGCATCACCACGGGCATGGACTTCACATCCGGCATCTTCGCGGCCGGATCGACCAACGAAACGTGCTGCTGCCGAATATTTTCCAAGTTAGCCAGATTCTCCGGGCTGCTGAACGCCACCATCAATTGCGGACGATACTCGTAGGTGCGCCCGGTTGTCTGAAACTTAACGCGGTCGGAGGCCTGGCTCAGGTACTCGAAATAAGAAACCAGCCGATCGTAGCGCGTGTGCTGGGTCCCGACAGAATAACCCAGGAAAGCATCGGGGGTGAGGATATTGGGGTTGAATTTCTTGCCCGGAAAATAGTAATCGTTCTGGGCTTGAAGGTGGGAAATCAGGAAAAATGCCAGGAAGAGAAAGGAGGAGGTTTTTTTCATATTTTTTGATAACGAGCAAAGTTCAGTGAACGGCCAATTCTTCGTCACAGGGCCTTTCAATGCCCGGATTCAAGAGGAAGAATTATTTTTCAAACCACTAATTGTGGCAAGAGGATCGGCCGATTTGAACACAAAACTCCCCGCCACCAGCACATCGGCCCCGGCGTCGATGAGTAGCGGCGCATTCTCATCATTGACGCCGCCATCCACCTCGATGTCGAAGTTCACGCCCGCGTCGGCCCGAAGTTCTACCAGTTCCCGCACCTTGCGATAGGTATTTTCAATAAAGCTTTGACCGCCAAATCCCGGATTGACCGACATAATCAGCACCTGCGAAACTTCTCCCAAAACTTCGGACAAAAACCCGACGGGGGTATGCGGGTTGATGGCCACGCTCGCCTTGGCTCCTAACTCTTTGATGTACTGTAAGGTTCGATGCAGGTTGGGGCAAGCCTCAAAATGAACGGTAATAATATCGGCTCCGGCTTTGCGAAAATCTTCCAGATATTTATCCGGCTCCACGATCATTAAATGTACGTCGAGCGGCTTTTCGGCGTGGCGTTTCACGGCCGCGCAAACGGGCATCCCGAACGAAATATTAGGCACGAAGCGGCCGTCCATAATGTCCACGTGAATGTAGTCGGCGGCACTGCGGTTAAGCATTTCGACGTCGCGCTGCAAGTTGGCGAAGTCGGCGGCCAGGATAGAGGGGGCGATTAGGGGCATAGGGGGCAGTCGGTGGTCGGCTATCGGCTTTCGGCTTTCGGCCTGGTTTAGATAGCGAACGCCATTATTCGATAATGAAATTCCTAGAAAAGCCGATAGCCGACTGCCGAAAGCCAATTGCTTTCATTAGTTTTGAACGAAAATAGGCAATTCTGCTGCTATTTCAGCACTTGAAAGGATATTAGAGGGCAAAGTCTTTGATTTTCAAAAATATAGATTTTATGAATCCCGCCGACCGCGTCGCCGAACTAAGTGAAAAACTAAATTACTACAATAGCCGCTACTACCAGGACAGCATTTCTGAGGTATCGGATCAGGAATTCGACCAACTGTTGAAAGAGCTGTCGGCCCTGGAAAATGAATTTCCCGAACTCAAAAAAGCCGATTCGCCCACGGTACGTGTCGGCGGGACGATTACCAAGGAATTCCCGACGGCGTATCACCGCTACCCAATGCAGTCGCTGGACAATACCTACAACGAACAGGAGTTGCGTGATTTTGACGAGCGGGTTAAGAAACTCCTGCCCGAGGAAGAATACGACTACATCTGCGAACTTAAATTCGACGGCATTTCGCTCAGCTTCACCTACGAAGGCGGCATTCTGAAACAAGGCGTGACGCGCGGCGACGGCAGCCGGGGCGACGACATTACCGAAAACGTGAAGACCATCCGCTCTTTGCCCTTGCGGGTGAAAGCAGAAAACGCCCCTCCTATTTTTGAAGTGCGGGGCGAGGGATTTATGCCTTTCCGCTCCTTCGAGCGGCTCAACGCCGAACTGGACGCCACGAGCGATGCGCCCTACGCCAACCCGCGCAATGCCGCCTCGGGGGCGTTCAAGTTGCAGGACTCCGCCGAAACCGCCCGACGCGGCCTGGATTGCTACGTCTATTCGTTTCTAAGTGATGAGGAAGTATTTCAATCTCACGAAGAAAGTTTGCTGGCCTTGCAAAGCTGGGGCTTTAACATCTCGCCCGGCTGGAAAAAGTGCCAAACCATCGAGGAAGCACTGGAATTTATCCGTATCTGGGAGGAAAAGCGCTTTGAGTTGCCCCTGGCCACGGACGGCATCGTGCTGAAGGTGAACTCCTACGCGCAGCAACGCGAATTGGGCAGCACCTCCAAAAGCCCGCGCTGGGCCATTGCCTTCAAATACAAAGCAGAGAACAAACCCGCTCTGCTGCGCTTCGTTTCCTACCAGGTGGGCCGCACGGGGGCCGTGACGCCCGTGGCCAACCTGTCGGGCTTGCACGAGCGCGACAAACCTTACGACAAAGTGAAGGGCGTTCATTTGTCGGGAACCCAGGTGAAGCGCGCCACGCTGCACAACGCCAACGAACTCGAACGCCTGGAACTGCGCATCGGCGATACGGTTTTTGTAGAAAAAAGCGGCGAAATCATTCCAAAAATCACCGCCGTCGATCACACGCAGCGCGGCCTTTTTGAAACCGAGCCCATTCATTTTCCCACGCATTGTCCCGAATGCGGCACCGAATTAGTGCGCCACGAAGGCGAGGTGGCTTTTTACTGCCCCAACGAGCGCGGTTGCCCACCGCAACTACGCGGCAAAATAGAGCATTTCATCCAGCGCCGGGCCATGAATATCGACAGCCTGGGCGAAGGTAAAATCGAATTGCTCTTCGATAAGGATCTGATCCACACGCCCGCCGATTTGTACGATCTGACCTACGACGACTTGCTGGGATTGGAAAAGGACATTTTCAACGAAGAAACGGGCAAGACGAAAAAAATTAGCTTTCGGGAAAAGACGGTCGAGAATATCTTGAAAGGGATTGAAAGCTCAAAAAAGGCGCCCTTTAAAAACTTGCTCTTTGGCCTCGGCATCCGCTACGTGGGCGCAACGGTGGGCGAAAAACTGGCCACCTATTTCCGCAACATGGACGCGCTGATGAACGCCACGCTGGAAGAACTGGTCAACGTGCCGGAAATCGGCGACCGCATCGCCCAAAGCGTGAAAGAATACTTTGCCGATCCCGAAAATCAACAACTCATCGAACGGCTTCGGAAAGCGGAACTCACTTTTGAAACGGACGATAAACCCGTAGAAATGGAAGGCGAAGGCCTGGTCGGCAAGACGTTCGTCATTTCGGGCGTTTTCCAAAACTTTGACCGCGACGAACTGAAAGTAAAGATTGAAGCCAACGGTGGCCGCGTCCTCAGCGGCGTTTCGGGCAAGCTCAACTACCTGCTGGCGGGCGACAATATGGGGCCCGCCAAGCTGGAAAAAGCCAAAAGACTAGGGGTTACGGTGCTATCGGAGGAGGAGTTCCTTTCAATTTTGAATGAGGGAATGAGTGAATGAGTGAATAAATTTCTTCATTTGCACTACATTGAATAAATTGGTTATTACAAGTACGAGTAGATACTCGCTCAAATTTTCTGAGTCCAGATATTCACTCATTCACAATTCACTAATTCATAATTAATCAAGATGAACTTCAAAGGCGTGGGCGTGGCCCTGGTGACCCCCTTTACTGAAAATTTAGATATTGATTTCGACGGGTTGAAAAAACTCATCGAGTTTGTTTCCGAGGGCGGCAGCGACTATCTGGTCGTCAATGGCACCACGGGCGAGTCCCCGACGACCAATTTCGAGGAGAAGCAGGCGCTCTTGAAGTTTACCAAAGAGAATAATCCCAAAAAACTGCCCATCGTATTCGGACTGGGCGGAAACGACACCCGGCAGGTTTTGGCTAATATCGCCGCGACTGATTTCGGAGGCGTGGACGCCATTCTTTCCGTCTGCCCCTATTACAATAAACCCACGCAGGCGGGCATCGTCGCGCACTTCACCGCCATCGCCGACGCCTCACCCGTGCCGGTGTTGCTTTACAACGTACCGGGTCGCACGGTCGTCAATATGCTGCCAGCGACTGTTTTTGAACTGGCGCAACACCCAAACATTATTGGTCTGAAAGATGCCTGCTCAACGATAGAGCAGTACATGGAAATCGCCTGGAAAGCGCCGAAGGATTTTTTACTTCTATCGGGCGATGACAACCTGGTAGTACCCATGATTAGCGTCGGCTGGCACGGCGTAATTTCCGTGATTGCCAATGGTTTCCCGAAGGAATTTCGTGACCTGACCTGGCACGCGCTGGAAGGTCGGTTTGCGGAAGCGGCGGCTTTGCAGTTTTCATTTATTGAATTCGATACGCTGCTCTACGCTGAAGCCAATCCAGTGGGAATCAAGGAGTGCCTGGCAATTAAGGGCGTCTGCGGTTCTGAGGTACGGCTTCCGTTGCTGAAGGCGTCTGCGGAGCTTTCGGGCAAGTTGCGTTCGGCCATGGAGCGTGAAGGCTTTCTTTAACGAAAGACCGCATTCCCAAACAACAATTTCCCGTTATACCAGAATCCCCGGAAGAGCGGGTCATCTGCCATGTAAATGACCTGCCCTTTCCCCATTTCCTGCACCCCGAAGACCAGCGTATTTTTTAGTTTCTTAGTAGCATTCTTACCGACGAAGCCCGCCAGGTAGCTATCCTCTTCCAGGTACCCAACGTTCCAGCCCTCGGGCAAATAGTCCAGGTCGTAAGTGCTGCGGATCAAACCGTAGTAATCGCCCGTGTATCCAAACGCCAACGGGTGTGTCGTGTCCAGCTTTACCCGGAAAACGCTGCCCGGCGTATCGTCGCTCGCCGACTCGCGCTCGCGGTTGGCGTAAATTTTCAGCGGCGATTCTTTGTCTTTCTTACCATCTGACTTTTTGGTTTTAATATCAAAACCGCGCTTGTCGTCGAAAGCGATCACGGCTTTTTCCATCGCGATGAGCTTGCCACCATTTCTGATCCACTCGGTGAGCTGGGTCAGGGCGCTTTCGGTCAGAATTTTACCGTAGCTGCCCGTGGGCATAATCAGCACGTCGATCTCGTTCCAGGGCAGGCGGGAGAAATTTTCGCCTTCTACCACCGCAATCGGGTAATGAATCTGCTGCTCGAAGTAGTGCCATACCTCGCCGAAGGCCAGCGATGAAACCCCCTCGCCCGCCAGCACCGCCACTTTGGGCGCCGTAAGCGGCGTGACGGAGTAGGAACCGAAGTCGGAGCCGGAGGTGACAAAGCCCGTCTGCACGGGCGTGAGCGTGACGTGGCTCTCGTTGGCTATTTGGGTAAGCATTTTGTCAAATTCCGCGCCCATCGCCTCGTTGCCCTTGCGGGTAATGACCAGCGTCCCCGCGCCGAAGTTTTGGTTGTCGATCTCGAAGGGGACATTAGAAGTACGCAGCCGGATTTTCTTGTCAAGAATTTTGGCCAAAAACTTCAAGTCGTCCAGCGAATTCCAGCGCGCCAAATAGGCGTAAGGCGCTTGGGAAGGAACTGTATTATTAGTGGTTTTGGGCTGATAGGCGGCGGGCGTCATTTTGTCTTTCAATCCGTAGGCATCCAGCCCGTACGCGTAAGCCAGCCCCCAACTCGTGATATCGTAGGTGATGGAGTCCTCCAACTCGGGCCGGGCCTCGAACAGGATTTTTAGCAAAGATGACTTGGGCTGGTAGGCGCTGATGAGCAAATCGCCGCTTTCAAATTTGCCACTCACCTCTTTCAAATCTGCCAGATTTGTGGCTTTGACCGAAAAATCCTTGCCCGCCTGTCCGTAGCGGATGCCCTGCTTGTCCAGCAGTTCCGTCAACGCTCGTACCCGTCCCTCGTTGCCTTTCGTCTTTACTACATAAGATTTGAAAGTACCGATGGGGTCGTTTTGGGCTTTTTCGTGGTATTTCCTGAATTCCTGCACCGTTTGTTCGGCCCGCGACGAAATGGCTTCCAGCGTGGACATACTCGTGGCAAAATGATGGTCGATTCGGGACGACAGCGTCAGCGTGTCGCCTTCGTCCTCGCGGGCAATGGCGATGCCCGCCCGGCCGCCGCCGCCCTGCTCGTAGGTCATGCCGATGGCCCCGTTGTAGGTTGGCCAGGTGTCGCCGTAGCTGGGATAGAAAAGATCATAGTTGTTCCGGGTGAAGTACAGCCAACTGTTTTTGTCGAAATACTTCCGGCTGTACGTTCCCAGAATATTGTTGAATTCGCGCTGCCAGGTCGTGATGTCTTTGTGAAAAGGCTTGGAAGCGGGCGGAAAGTAATAAGATGCCGCCGAACCCATTTCGTGGAAATCGGCGTGCAGGTGTGGCATCCACTGGTTGTACAGCGCGATACGCTCCTGCGACTCCTTTTGCACCTGCCACGCCCAGTCCCGGTTCAGGTCGAAAAGGTAGTGGTTGGGCCGACCGCCCGGCCAGGGTTCGTTGTGTTCCCAGGACCAGGGCGTGGGATTATTCGGCATTCCCATCACACGGTTGTACCACTGCGCGTAACGGTCGCGCCCGTCGGGATTGATGCAGGGATCGAGAATGACGACGGTGTTTTTCAGAATCCCCTGGGTGGTAGAATTATTTGTATTCAGCAATTCGTACATGACCTTCATCACCGACTCGGAAGACACCGCCTCGTTACCGTGGACGTTGTAGCTCAGCCACGCGATGGCCGGCACCGTTCCCGACGGACTACCCGGCATCATGCCGATGCTCTTCAAGTTGTCGGTGCGAATGGTCTCGATGCGCGCCAGATTCTCGGGCGATGCCACCACGGCCACCAGCAGCGGACGACCTTCGTAAGTGGAGCCATAAGGAATGAGTTTGACGCGGTCGGGATTTTTCTCGGCCAGCGTTTTGACGTAATCGGTAATGCGGTGGTGGAAGGAGAAGCGGCTACCCAGCGGGTAACCGAGGAAAGATTCGGGGGTGGGGTTTTGGGCAAAAATAGGGCAAGCAAGAACCAGCAGGAAGAGCGAGGATATGATTTTTTTCATTGGGGAAATTTGGAATGGCAAAAAGCAGATTCCAAAAATACCAAAAATTGTCGTTTTCCAGCGTCGTTTGGCTCATCGGTCTTGAAATACTGAAATTATCGAGATCGAACGAACTGGAAATGAAGGGCTTCAAAAATACCGGATGATTTTTTGCAGCCAGGTTTTGGATATTTAAAATCAACCTACCATCTTTGCACCACGTTTTCAGGAAATGAAAGCGGAATTGAAAGGAAAAGTGTTTTTCCTACACGAAAATAAGGGACCAGTCGGCCCATTCGTCTAGCGGTTAGGACACGACCCTTTCACGGTTGAAACAGGGGTTCGATTCCCCTATGGGTCAC
>JBBSUC010000031.1:0-66762 GCA_038235275.1 Cytophagales bacterium
CAAATATAGCTTATAATTATTGTTAAATGTAAAAAAATTATCCAAATATTTGAAATGCTCCAAAACATACCAAATTATCTATATATAATATCACTAGTTAAACTACGGGGCCTCTCGATTCTGGTTAGCCCAATACTTGCCGTGATTTCATACCTCAATTTAGAAAAACTTAACTATAAATCAGGCCATAAGCCAACTGACAAACATGATGCTGGTAAGTGAAGTCAGAATGCCGACGGTTCACCGCAACGGGGCAATCAAATTTTGGTAGAAAGACTCTTGGTCATTCCGGAGGGTGCAATGGAATGACCACCAACGGTATTAAGATGGGGTGGACTCGGTATTGTGGGGGGTATGGATGAAACGCTCTCCGGCTTTTTTCATCCACCTCATCGACTTCAAGAAACGAAATAAAACGGACGGCAGTAGTCTGATTTCACGCCAAGTCAATTGTCTTTTTAATTCATCGGGCGTTGCCAGGTAAAAGGCTATTGCCTGGAGCAGGAGCTGGCCAAAAAGCAGCAGAAACAAACCCAAAGACTGTAACAAGAGTGCCAGCAATAGGCTCAAGCCTATCATGCCGAGCAGAATTATCCGGGGCGGCGTAATGACCTGAATAAACTTGTCGAAATAATCTACGTTGCCCCTCAGCAACTGCCCGAAAGCTGTTTTTATAAACGGACCCGCGTATTTGACTTGCGCCGCAATCCAGCGCGAACGCTGTTTTTCCAGGATGGCCAGATTCTGCACCTTTTCGTCGTAGCAAATAGCCTGGTCCAGGTATTCGATTTTGATCCGTTGCGCCAGAAGCCGCATCTCTAGTTCCTTATCAAAGCCACCAGTCGTATGAATATCCAGCATGAGATTTCGGAACAGCTCGAAATCAAAGGCCATGCCTGACCCGATCAAAGCCGAAGAAAGCCCCAGCGCCCGATGCCCCTTCCGGTAGATATGATTGTTGATTTCCTCACTGATAGCATCCAGAATAGCCACACTAGTATTCGTATTCTTTGCCGCCCGATGCCCCTGAACGACCTGCCATCCCTGGTTGAATGCGCGATTGATATGGTGCAGGAAGCCGGGTGCCATCACGTTGTCAGCATCCAGAATCACCGCGACATCGAATCCGTGCAGCTGCGCCAAAGCAACATTTAAGGCTTTCGCTTTGGTTGAAACGTCAAACTCTACCTCGATTACCCGGACGGGGAGTTGAGAAAGCTGCCGAAGCGTATCAGCCTGAAATGAGTCGGCGATCACGATTACCTCAAATTTTTCTTTCGGGTAGTCATGCTCCAAAGCCCTCTGGGTGGAATTGACGATAACTATGTCTTCCTGGTAGGCTGGCAGCAAGACAGCCATCCGTTTGACTACCAAAGACTCCGCCCCAATCGGCATAGCGACCTGTTTTCTAACCCGTAAACCCGCTACCGAGAAAACCAGAGAGTAGCAGGTAAAGAAAGCGGTAAAGCCAAATAATACATACAGTACTTGTTCGATTAAGAACATTATAGTGAATTTAGCGAAGCATTGGGAATTTGCTGATATATAAATGAGACCCTTCGTAATCGGACATAAATATAGATGTAATTTTACCTAGCTCTTGCTTACTTCCAAACGAGAAGGTAGCCGTATCAGTAGACTGTGGTTGACAATTTAACTTTCAACTAGCTACTTACTATACGTCAGATAATCGACTAGGGCTCAAATAGATGAATCACTCGATGAAAAAAGATTCCAAAAAGCTCCCCGCCAAAATGCGCGCAGATAAGCGAACTGCCCTCTAAAGGAATAAATCAAAGAGTGCTTTGGCAACACAAATAAAATAAAAAAAGCACAAAAGACCGCCAACTGAATTGAATTGGTATGACGACGCATGAAAAAAATCCTGTTCCGAGTGAGGTAATAGACTTTCATTGGATTCGTTTTACCGACCGATACGGATTCCTTATGGTATATGAGCGCCTCAGCCTGATAGTATATCACATAACCGGCCTTCTTTATGCGCTGCGACCAATCCAGTTCCTCATAATAAAGAAAAAATCGTTCCGCAAACCGACCTACCTGCTCGATTACCTCTCTTTTGACCATCATGGCGCAACCGTGGGCAAAGTGCGTTGGCCCCGACTGATCATACTGCCCAGAGTCGATTTCCTTAGTTCCAACGGCTACGGTTTGCCCCGTTAGCTTGTTTAGCGAGTGGTATCCGGCGTACTGTATGACATCGCGATTGTAAAAGTAGCGAATCTTGGGACAGGTAACGCCAATGCGATTGTCAGCTTTGAAAGGCGCCAGCAACCGTTCCAACAAGTCGGGGGTAAGTTCGGTGTCGTTGTTTACGATAAATATAAATTCGCCTTTAGCTGCCGCTATACCTACGTTGTTGCCACCGGTAAAGCCCAGGTTTTCCGAATTGCTGATAAGTTGTATGTGAGTATACCCCCCTTGCCGTATTTGTTCGGCCGGGTTTATTTCCGATGCATTATCGACAACAATTATTTCGTAGTTAGGGTAAGTCAATCGTCGAGCCGAATCCAGGAAAGCACAGGTTGTGTCGGTTTGATTGTAGTTAATGGTGACAATAGACACGAGGGGTAAGTTGTGGGCTGGTTTTTTTTCGACCTGCATTATTTCTTAAAAAAAGTTTCGCCTTGCTCCGGTTAGAATTCAGGATAAAACGACTGAGAGTCACAATTTCATAAACCGGCTTGAAATTCGGCCTGTTGTAGTTTCTACAGTAATAAGGTATATACCCGCGGGCAGAGATTTTACCGACACCTGAACTAACTTGCCAGCGGGTTCAAATACACTATACTCTGCCACTACTACCCCTTGTTCATTGTAAATGATGATATGGCCGATGGTGGTTTTTGCTTGCACCGTGAGAACTTCTCTCAACGGATTGGGGTACAGTATAAGCGTACTAGGGGACATGGGCATGAACTCGTAGGCACCGATGTCGACGGCCGATCCTATTTTGCGTAGATTGTTGGTCAAATCGTAAAGGACATCAAAAGACGTAACATCCGTACCCGCGTCGATCAGAGGCGAATCATCGGCCGGCATGAATTCATTGCCACCGTCGTTCGTCGTGCTGAACTTTAGGGAGTCCAGTGAAGCCGAGAAGCGGTTGTTGGAGATGGTTGCGGTTGCCCCCTGCGAAAGCACTACGTAATCGATGCGTCCGTTTGGGCCGGGCGCAACTTTGGCGATGACATTGTTTGCAATGGTGTTGCGGTTGATTTCATTATACAGCGTTATACCTTGTTTTCCACAGCCAATAATGGTGTTGTTGAGAAAGGCAACGTCGGTATCGGGTTGCGAGCCAACCCGGTCGTCGCAGAAAATACCCGTTCCTCCGCATTCGAGCAGGAGGTTGTTGTAAACGAGGGTAGTGCCGATGTGGCCAACGATGATGATGCCCGTGCCAGCGACTCCACGAATTACATTGTTATATAAACGGCCTCCGGCTCCCCCGCCGATCTGAATCCCATTGTTTTGATAACTGGCGAAAGGCGAAGTGCCGGTATTGCGCACGACGTTGTGGTGTACGAGCGCATCGGGTGCACAGCCGTACTGTATGCCTTCTGCGCCAGTGCGTTCCACCAAATTATGATGGATATCCAAGCCGTAGATCAGATGGGGGTACACTTGTTTGGTAACGCCATCACAAGTCCTTGTGATTCCGTTACCAAAAAAAGAGTTGCCAATATAAAGCCCCTCACCCCCGACATCGTGAATGTAGTTATGATGAATTTTGATATTTCTCATCACCAGATTCCCCTGCCAGGAGGCCGGATCACAGGTTGGGTCGGCTTTCACCATGATGCCGGCGAAAGAGGCACCCGCCACTTCGATATATTCGATTTCGCAATCGGAACTTTGGCCGCTCACATTTACTCCCTGGGCACCGGGCGCAGTCTTGTCGATCCGAATACCGTAGTCGGGACCAGAGCCAGAGACCTTAAAAAACTTGCAATTATAAAAATTAAGCCCATTGGCCAGGATTACTTTGCCCCCACAGTTGATAAACCGAATGGGATTCGCTTCGGTACCCTCATAATTGAAAAACTGAAGGTAGTCGTAGTTGCCCGCCTTGATGCAAACCGTTCCATTAGGCATTGGTTTTCCATCGTACTTATATGTGCCATTCTCCGTGATTATTTGGTCACACTGACAGTCGGCACCGACCTGGGCATTGGCCAGCGTATTGCTCAACAGGAGGAGAAGAAAGAGGCAAAATTGCATGTGCGAGATAGTTAATGACCGTTAGCCGTGGTCTTGGCTTCAAATCTCAAAAGCGTTGTACATTCAACCCTTCTGTTGGTCGATATTCGACTTTCGGTAATTCAAACGTGTATGAAGGATGCACTTAGGTTTTCTGCTGCTAATAATCAGCGGCTGGGTTCATGGACTCTGTGGGAATGTAGAAAAAAGCTCCAGTGAGGTCTCCTTCCACAATCCGTACCAGCGCGACGGAAACATCCAACTTTATCAGCCTGAGCTTCATAGTGTTTGTGACTCCTGCCAATACTCCTCTATAACCGGACTTATCTTTGAAAGATTCGGGAACATAAATCTTTGTAAAATCTACTACTTCAACCCGTTGCCCTTCGTTTAGAAGTATTGCAGAACCATCAATTATCTCCTCAGAAAGTTCAACGTAGTTCTTGGCGGACGTCACCCTAAAAATACGTTCCAGATCATCAACTCTTCTTCCAGCTAGCACGTCTTCGGACAGGGGAAGGATTTGACCTGATCGGGGAGGAGCGGCCATTGCCATTTGCTCTACTCTAACCACCTCTTCGGAAGATCGAGGAATCTCAAAGGTGTTGCCGATGGCATAAATGGTCGTCAGGGCTACCAAAGTGATTGGCACCCCCTTTGGGGATAAAATTCTCAATTTCATATGTGTGTATAGTGTTTTGGTTGCTTTTTTCTGTCCTGAAAACCCAGCCGCTATTGCTAAAAGTGGTTAATTGGGATAAAAAGGAAGGTCTGAGACTACCAATGTTCTTAGTATTTACGCTAAGAGCCGCAAATCTAAAAAATTTATTTGGTAAAAAAAACTATACACTCCCTGAATAGCTGACTTAGAAGTAGTTTGACCAGCCCGCCGGACAGCGGTTAGTTTTTGTTGGTATCGGTATTGAAGCCCACCAGCTCGTGGGCAGAAAAGCCCTACAGGATTTATTCTTGGTGATAAACGACATTAGGCAGTGTATACTTGAGGACAAAAGAGTGAAAATTTGGAGCGAATCCAGGAAACGCTATACTCTCAGACTGCCCATTGCTTTACGGGTGGAAAAATAACGGTGAATTTAGTATTTTTGCGGCAAGCGTAAAAAAGAGCGAACGTTACACTGCGCTTATTAGCCGTAGAACTTTTCTTGAAAATAATTTCGCCAGGGCTCGGGGCGACTATGGAAGTCAGAAAACTATGACCAAAGCGACAATGGATTCGCAAAAATGGGATTGGGAAATCAAGAATAAAACGAGTTGGTGGCAAGTGGGGCTGCTTGAGGTTGTAGCCTACCGCAGTTTGCTCGCCCGGCTGGTAAGACGCGACTTCCTGGTGAGTTATCAACAAACCCTGCTCGGGCCTTTGTGGACGTTGATGCAGCCGATAATGACCGTGCTTACTTATATCCTCGTGTTCAGTAAGCTGGTGGGTATTTCAACCGGATCGGTACCTCCGGCTTTGTTCTATATGGCGGGAACCATCCTGTGGGGTTTGTTCAACGATGTGTTCGGTAACGCTTCGACTACCTTCACGGCAAACGCCGGACTCTTCAGCAAGGTGTACTTTCCCCGGCTGGTCATGCCTCTGGCGTCCGTAAGTGCGCAGCTCATACGCATGTTGATTCAATTAGGCTTATTGGGAATAGTCATGCTATATTACGGGCTGTCCGGTGGTTTCCAGTTCCATCTGAATGCCTGGGTCTTGGGAATCCCCCTTGTTTTATTGGTCGTGGCCGGTAATGGTTTGGCATTGGGCTTATTATTCTCGGTCATTACGGCCAAGTACCGCGACCTGATGAACGTAGTTATGTTGATTATGCGGATGCTGATGTTTGTCACACCGGTGATTTATCCCCTGTCCATCATTCCCGGCAACCTTCGCTGGATCGTTGTTTTGAACCCCCTGACGCCCGCGTTCGAGATGTTTCGTTACGCCCTGCTGGGGGAGGGTAGTTTTACCCCCGGTCAACTGTTGTACAGCCTTGGTATCACATTGATACTGCTACTGGGTGGCGTTCTGCTGTTCAACAAACAGAAAGAAGCCTTGATGGACATTCTTTAAACAGAGACCATGAGCGAAATAGCTATTCAAGTAGACGACGTATCGAAGTTGTACCAACTGGGGACTATAGGTACGGGGTCATTCAAGAGGGATTTACACCGCTGGTGGGCTACCTCGGTACAGAAGAAAAGTGACCCCTTTGCGCAAGATTTGGATTCGAATGCCATCGGTCAGTCACACGTCTGGGCTTTGAGGAACGTGAGTTTCGAAGTAAAGCAAGGGGAGGTGTGGGGAATAGTGGGAGGGAACGGCTCGGGAAAATCGACCCTGCTCAAGATTATTTCCCGAATCATCCGGCCTACCGGCGGCGCGGTGCGCGGCAACGGACGATTGAGCAGTATGCTGGAAGTAGGTACCGGCTTCCATCATGAACTGTCGGGTCGGGAAAATATTTATTTGAGCGGCTATATATTAGGCATGAGTCGGCGGGAGATTCGGCAGCATTTCGATGAAATCGTCGAGTTTTCGGGTATCGGGGCCTTTATCGACACCCCGGTGAAGCGTTATTCTTCGGGCATGTATGTCAGGCTGGCCTTTGCCGTGGCTGCCCACTTGTACTCCGACATTCTGATTCTCGATGAGGTTCTGGCTGTGGGCGACACTGAGTTTCAGAAAAAATGCCTGGCCAAAATACAGGACTTCGCCCGTAACGAAGGCCGAACCATTCTCTTTGTCAGCCACAACCTTCAGGCGGTTGGCCATCTGTGTCAACAAGCCATATGGCTGAAAGGGGGACAGGTCGCCGCCCTGGGATCAGTTCATTCGATTCTTAACCAATACATTGCCCAAGCTCAGGACAATCGTCTCAGCCAGGTTTGGGACTCGCCCGGCGTAGCACCGGGCAACCACTGGATTCGGATCAAATCGGTAGAGATAACACCCCAATTGGCCGAACCCGGCCAACCCATCGACGTACGCACTCCCCTGACTATACAGTTTCAATTTTGGGTGCTTCAGGACGATATGCGTTTGCTGACTGCTTTCCAGTTGATATCTTACGAAGGAGATTGCGTATTCGACGTCATGTCTCCATTTACTGACTATAAGAAAGGGATTATCGAAGGAACGTGTGAGATACCGGGGAATTTCCTCAATGACGGTTCCTTTTCAATTTCGCTGGTCGTTTACAGAAATTCCTGGGAAGAACTTTACGAGCGGGAGAACTGTCTTTCGTTCGATGTAGAAGATTACCGGGAGCCGATGATGGACTTTAGCGGCAAATGGTGGGGCGCAGTACGTCCAAATTTCCCCTTTCGTATCGTTCAGATCCAGGAAGAACAGCCTGCCCTTACCTTAAAGCCACCCGCATGAACAACCACTTTTCTTACCAAATCAGGCACGTTCAACTGGCTGAGCCCGTAAACCTGCCCGTGCTGACAACCAGCCAGGCAGGCTGGTATCTGGTGTTCTGGTGGGAGGAGATTCCACTCGGGCAATTGTTTATCGAGCCGGGCGAAACCCTCACTGAGGAACAACTATGGGAAAAGACACAGTCGGTTCTTTGGCCCACCATTCAGTCGTATAGCCCGGACCGCCTATCCGTTTCGATGGATCAGAACGCGTCAGCCGCCCCTATTCAAGCGACTTTGACCAATCTGCTCCGCTCGGTTTTCGCAGATTTTGCCGTTAAGTCGTTGCCCGCTCGGGTACCGGTGACCGTTGTCATCTGTACCCGTAATCGGGCGGCACAACTAGCGACCGCCCTGCGGTCGTTACAAGCGCTTCCTTGCCTGCCGGAGGAAATCGTTGTCGTGGACAATGCCCCCACCGATGATAGTACGGCGCAGGTAGTTAGCCAATTTCCCGGCGTCAGCTACGTTCTTGAACCGAAGGCCGGACTCGATTTTGCGAGAAACACGGGTATCCGCATGGCGCATATGCCGATTGTAGCGTACATGGACGATGACGTACGGGTGCATCCGCACTGGGTGTACCAACTGTGGCAAACCTTCGAGACATCCGAAGCAGCCGCCATGACCGGATTGGTCATAGCGACCGAACTACAAACGGAGGCTCAGCTCATTTTTGAAAAACACTGGAGTTTCAACCGGGGCTACGTCGACAAAGTGTACGACACAGCTTTCTTTGACCAACATCTGGCGACTGGGCCACCCGTGTGGGAAATTGGTGCAGGAGCCAACATGGCTTTTCGGCGATCCATATTCGATAAAGTGGGCTTCTTTGATGAGAGAATGGGGGCTGGTGCTTCGGGATGCAGTGACGATTCGGAGATGTGGTTCCGGATATTGGCCCACGGAGACACCATCCTATACAACCCAAGGGCTATTTCTTATCATGAGCATCGAAAGGAATTAGAGGCCTTAAAAAAACAACTGTTCAGTTATATGCGTGGTTTCACTGCGGCGGCCTTGATCCAACAGCAGCAGTACCCTCAGGCCAGGTACAGACGCCATATTTTTCGGGTCTTGCCACCCTACTATTTTCTTTTGTTGCGGAGGGGGTTCCCTGCTTTTCGCTTTCGACACCAGACAATCGGCGTTGAATTGAAGGGAGTCTTATCAGGACTGCTTTTTTATTTCAAGAATCGGAAGCGCCCTTCCAACACCTTTAATCAAGATACGCTGACAGTTGGGTAAAAAAAGGCCGCGTTTACTTTTTACCTTTTAGTGCTAGGGGGTAACTGCCAGCCGATAACGTAAATCGCACTGATCCTGAGGCGGCTGTAACTATCCAAATGGTATTGTAAGAACATGTATGGAAAAGGGCCAATTCAAAACTGATCTTGACAACACGTATAGATAATTTTCAGAACGCAATAAAAAGCTTTTACATGTGGATGCGCCGGCGGCCGCCCCTGGTATCGGTTGTGATAACCTGCTACAACCACGGACGTTTTTTGCCTGATGCTATCGACAGTGTGTTCTCCCAACATTGGGAGTTGTCAGGTTCGTTTGCGCCACAATGGTCGCCATTTGAAATACTGGTAGTAGATGATGGCTCGACCGACGATACCCGAGCCGTCGCAAAACGCTATCCTCGCGTTCGGTATATCTACCAAAGCAATCAGGGACTATCGGCTGCCCGAAATACTGGAATTAAAAAGAGCAAAGGAGATTTTCTGGTCTTCCTCGACGCCGACGACTGGCTCTACTCCAACGCACTTTTCGTTGGCCTTGAATTCATGCAATCCCATCCCGAAGTTGCTTTTGTCTCCGGTAAGTTTGACAAAGTCGATATCGACAAAAACTTAATTTCGGCGGAAGGCAAAGATTTCGCTCAGGATTACTACCTAAGGTTACTGGAAGGAAACTATATTGCGATGCACGCTACGGTCATGTACCGACGGGAGTTATTCGATACTTTCGCGTTCGACACCTCGCTAAACGCCTGTGAAGATTACGATATGTACCTCAAGATTGCCCGCGTGAAGCCGATAGCCCACCATACCCACAGAATAGCGGCTTACCGTCAGCATGGTAAGAACATGTCGGGTAATATTCCTATGATGCTTTCGGCTGCGCTCCAGGTATTGGCACGGCAACAGCCGGGCTTGCGTAACGAGGCGGAAAGGCAGGCTTACGACCGGGGAGTGAAATTCTGGACAGAATACTACGAAGGCGAAATGAACCGCCAGGCGGGCTTAGGAAAATAGAACTTGGTTTACCGAATTTGTCAAAGTATTAAATCAATAAATCATCAAAACGATCATAAAAAAATACGCTCCCGCAGCGGTACTTCACTGGCTGCACCGGGCCGGGTTCAATTCCAGCTTTGTGCCCGCTACGGGCAAGGTGTGGCCCGGCGATTTGAAACGCCTCAGTCCGCTTAGCACCGAATTTGGATATGATCGAGGAGGACCGGTGGACCGGTATTACATCGAAAACTTCCTGCACCAGCAGGCCTCTTGCATCAAGGGACGGGTGTTGGAGATCGGCGAGAACCTTTACACGCTTCGGTTTGGCGGGACTCAGGTAGTAAAAAGTGACGTTCTGCACGTACAAAGCGGTAACCCGCAGGCTACGTTCGTGGGCGATTTGAGCGATGCCCCGCACCTGCCCGATAACACTTTCGACTGCATTATTCTCACGCAGACCCTGCAATTCATCTATAACGCGAAAGGCGCACTCGCAACGTGCGAACGTATCCTTAAGCCTGGGGGAGTATTGCTGTTGACGTCGCCGGGAATCAGCCATATCGGCCACGATCAGTGGAAGGACAGCTGGCTGTGGTCCTTCACCTCGGCCTCCATGAAAAGAATGCTATCGGAATTCTTTCCTCCGCCCAGCATCGATGTCGGTACCTACGGAAATGTCTTCATTGCCACCGCTTTCCTTTATGGAATGAGCGTTTTGGAGGTCACCAAAGAACAGCTCGATTTTTGCGATCCCAGTTACCAGGTCATTATTACAGCCAAGGCGGTCAAACCATGAGTCCTTTATTCAGGAAGTGGTGGCGCAAAATGAAGCCGGAGCCGCGGGCTATCATCCTAATGTACCACCGGGTGGATGAGCCAACTTGCGATCCGTGGCAGTTGTCAGTCAGCCCGGCCCATTTTGAGCAACAGTTGCGTCAACTGCGTCAAAACTGGCGGCCCACTTCGCTCGCTGAGTTAGTGCAGGACATAAAGTCCGGCACCGTTCGTAAACGAAGCGTAGCTCTGACGTTCGATGATGGATATCTCGACAATTTTATCCACGCAAAACCCCTGCTTGAAAAATACGGAATACCCGCTACCTTCTTTGTTACGACAAAAAACTACGAACGACAATTGTCTTTCTGGTGGGACGAACTTCAAACCCTAATTCTAGAAACCCCTCATTTGCCCGAACGATTGACCCTATCTATCGCTACTGAATCATTTACTTTTGAGATAGGTCCGGAAAGTACCTTAACACCCTCACTCCTGGAAAAACACAAAACATGGTTGGCGGCGGAAGACATTTCAGCACCGACGCTAAGGTGCCAGTTATACTATGATGTGTGGCGTAGATTAAGACCGCTCCCAGATGATGAGCAACAGAATATCTTGGCAGTAATAAGGCAATGGGCTAATCTTTCTGCCAACCTGAATGGAAGCCCGGTTCGTATGGAATCCCATCAACTACAAAGCCTGGCCTCCCATTCATTATTCAGCATTGGCGCGCATACCGTCACTCATCCCGCTCTGGCCGAGCATCCTGCACAAATGCAATTGGGGGAAATTAGGGAAAGCAGACAGTCCCTTGAGAAAATGTTAGGCTGTTCGGTGAAGTTCTTTGCCTACCCTTACGGAAGTTATAATTCAGACAGCGTAACTATAGTGAAAGAGGAAAATTTTGAGGCAGCGGTCACCACCCATGAGGGAGTGGTGACCCGATCGAGTAATCCGTGGAAATTGTGCAGGTATCAGGTAAATAACTGGGATGGGAAAACATTCGAAGCAAAAATCAATTCATGGTTCAAAAAACAGGAAAACACGTTTTGAGCCATTGATCAATTTTTCGCTTTGAGACCAGTACTTTGTAAAGCTGCTTTTACATATTTTTTCAGACCCAAAAGTTCCAGGGCAATTTTCGTATAGAGTTTGGATAATTCCCAACTTATATGGGGGTTTATGTGCAACCGTAAAATTTCCCGGGTGTTCGCATTCACACTTTTCAGGTTCCGGTGCTTATGCCAAAGCTTGGTAGTGTAAGTAACCGTGTATTCGGCCCAAACTTTTTTGGATTCAAACAAAACTTCTTTTTTCCTATCTTCTGGTAGGTGGTTCTGGATAATTCCCATTACAAAACGGATATCCCGGATGGACTGCGCAGTAGAAGTCTTTTCGCTCGATATGGAGGTTGTATGCGTTCGATACTGTGCTAACACGTGGGGGGTATATGCTACGGGGTAATAACGGGCGATGCGCACCCACATCTCCCAGTCTTCGCCGTAGGTTACTCCATAGAAAGCTCCCAGATGCTCGTACACCGACCGCCGCACCACCTTCGTCACGTACTGTAGTCGTTGCCGCGTGGCAATCTTGGCCAACCAGTCCTCCAGCACCCCTTCCCGCTCCATCTCTGCGGAGTTTTGCGTATACATCCGACTGCCCGACTCGTCGATATGATGATAGTTGCAGAATGCTGCGCCTGCCTGCGGATACCGCGCCAGCAGCCCGCCCAACTCCGCGTAGAAACCCGGCAGCACCAAGTCATCGCCGTGCAGCAGGTGCACCAACTCCCCGCGCGCGCGGTTGAGGCAAGTCTCGAAGTTGCGCAGGCTGCCCACGTTGGTCGGCTGGCGGAAGTAGCCCACCCGTCCCCGTCCCAGCTCCTCGACCACCGCTTGCACGTCGGCGTCGGTACTAGCGTCGTCGACTACCTCGATCTGCATATGGGCAGGGCCGGGGTCCTGAGCCAGGACCGACTCGATGGCTTGGGGCAAAAAGTGGGTGCAGTTGTAAGCCGGGATCATGACCGACCACAGGGGGCGGTCGGCTTGGGGGGGCAGGGGCGCGATGAGCGGCGGGGCCTGAGGAAGGCGGTCCATAATTGGAATTTTCTTAAAAAAAATTGTCTACGCAAGATAGTAATTTGATTTATATTATTATCCTCTTTTTTTTGATGACTTTTTTTGGTGATTTGGAAATAGTGCAGATTTACGGACCTTCATCCTTCATTTAAAAACGGTGTTAATAGTTATAAAATGTCACTTAATTTAAATGAAAAATAAAATTACATCTTGACTATTTTTTAAATATAAGGTACGATATTTGTTAACTTATAGTAACAGAATAAGATATACACGCACGAGCCGAGAAGAAGAAGTATGAAGTCAATCGCTCTTGCCAATGCCTTATTTAAGTCAACGTACTGCACCGCTCAGTACAGAAGATGCTTCGCATCTGCTGCGGCGAGCCACCTTTGGTCCTACCCCCCCCGAAATCGGAGATTTTACGGGACTCACCCCTACGCAGGCTCTACGGGCGCTCGTTGACAACGTAAGCTACGTTAGCAATCCTCCCCCCCCCGTCGAGATAGATGAATCGAGGCCTGACGCCGGACAGCCTTTCCTCGACAAACCTTACAAAGGCGCCCGAAATTACTTTTTTGGCACTTATGTAAGGTTTTGGTGGATGGGACAGATGATTCGGCAGGATGTTCCCGTATCGTTGCTGGACAAACTCACGCTCTTCTGGCAGAATCACTTCGTCACTACCCGAACCGTTGTGAACGACTATCGCTTTATTGACCGCTACCTGCGCTTGCTCCGCAATGGTGCCCTGGGAAATTTTAGAACGCTGGTCAAAGATGTCACCAAGGATCCGGCCATGTTGCGCTACCTCAATGGCGATCAAAACAATAAGAACAGCCCCAATGAGAACTACGCTCGCGAACTTCAGGAGCTTTTCACGGTAGGAAACAAGGATTTTGCCGGTAACAATAACTACACCGAGGACGACGTAAAGGCGGCCGCCCGTATCCTGACGGGTTGGACCGACACCAATTTCAATAAGGAAGGTTCGACCAACTTCGAAACGGTTTTTGACAGCAGTAAGCATAATACTTCCAACAAGGAGTTTTCCCCGTACTACGCCAAGGCGGTAATTACGGGCAGGTCGGGTCCAACTGCGGGCGATGAAGAACTCGACGATCTGGTAGCTATGCTGCTCGACCACCCCGAGACCCCAAAGTTTATCTGCCGCAAATTGTACCGCTGGTACGTCAATCCCAACGTGACGCAGGAGATGGAGGATAACGTCATCGTTCCGTTAGCCGCATTTTTCAAGAGTCCGGAAAACGACTATGCGATCCTGCCCGTCGTGCAGAAACTTTTGATAAGCGATGTTTTCTATGATCCGGCCAATCGGGGTGCCATCGTGAAGTCGCCCGCTGAGTTGGTGCTTGGTTCGCTGCGGTTCTTTGAGCTACCCCTGCCCGATATGACAACTGATTACGCGGCTTTCCGCCGCTACATGGTGTTCATCGACAGAATATTGACTGAGATGCAACTCAGATTCCTCGAGCAGCCTTCGGTGTTCGGTTACGAGCCTTACTATCAGCCAGGCTACTCGAAGAATTGGATGAACACGGCTACCATTACCCTCCGGAAAAAATATATCGACGCTCTGGTTTTGGGTTATATCGAGGTGAAGCCTGGCTATAATCTGGGAATCGATTTTCTGGCCTGGGTGACTTCGATGCAGCCCAATTTCTCCGATTTGAACACACCCGCCATCCCCTGCGACGCGGTGCTGAACGGATTTATTAAAAATCTGTTTGCTACCGACCTATCTCAAGCACAAAAGGATTTTCTGATCGATACCGTCATGATGATGGGTTTCAGCCGCACGAATTGGCTTTTTGAGTGGAATGCTTACCGGGCCGACCCCGCCAACAGAGACAAGCGAAATACGATCCTTTACCGAACCAAAGCCCTAATGCAATACCTGCTATCCATGGCGGAATATCACGTATTCTAGTCATACCAAAAATTGAGTTATATCCTTATGAAACGTAGAGACTTTCTAACGGCGGCCGCAACTACTGCCGCCTCTTCGATGGTGCTGCCGATGCGGTTGGATGGTTTCGGGGTGAAGGCCCTGGGCCGAAACTCGGCCTTAGTTCGTTCCCTGATGGGAACTGCCGCCGCCTACCAGGACCGGGTGCTGGTAATTATTTATCTCAACGGCGGCAACGACGGTCTCAACACCGTCATACCGAGGGACCAATATTCTGAGTACATGAATTTGCGAAGCGGCATCGCCATTCCTGAGAGCAAAGTCCTGCCCCTGGCGGGCAACGACGCCACGGGGTTTCACCCCAGCCTCGCGGGTTTACAGTCCCTTTACAATGAGGGCAAGCTCTCGATCATCCACTCAGTATCCTATCCCAATCCCAGCCGCTCTCACTTCCGCTCGACGGATATTTTGATGACCGCCGTGTCTGCCGACCAAACCGAAACCAGCGGCTGGGCGGGGCGCTATCTGGAAGATCGCTTTCCGGGCTATCCTGAGCAATATCCTAACGCCACGATGGAAGACCCGCTGGCAATCCAAGTCGGCTACCTTACCTCTACCACTCTACTGGGTAGCCAGCAGCCCATGGGTGCCGCAATCAACGATCCCGATAGTTTTTATGCATTGATCAACGATAAATTCGAACCCACGGGGACCGATCTTCCCTGCTGCGATGCAGGGGACCTGATCGCTTATATCCGTAAGCAGCAGATACTATCCATTGGTTACGCGGCGGAGATAAAGAAAGCCGCCGACACCGGCACTAATATGGCGGCCTATCCACCTGATTCGGCCAAGAATTCTTTAGCCGAACAACTGAAGATCATTTCCCGGCTTATTCATGGTGGTCTGAAAACTAAAATATATTTTGTTTCCCTTTTGGGTTTCGACACCCACGCCAGTCAGGTAGCCTCTTCAGATAACATTACGGGCATCCACGCCTCACTGCTCTACAATCTTTCTACGGCTATTTACACTTTCCAACAAGATCTCGGTATGCAGGGGATCGAGGACAAAGTGGTTGGTATAACCTTCTCGGATTTCGGTCGTCGCGCCACTTCCAACGCTTCCAAAGGTACTGACCACGGCGTGGCGGGGCCTATGTTTGCATTCGGCACGGCGGTTAAGCGGCAAACCGTAGGTGTGAATCCTGATCTGACGAACGGCTTGTTATCGACAAGCTCGTTTCCATGGGAAAAGCAACGCGACATCGCCATGCAAATCGACTTCCGGCGCGTTTATGCCGATGTGCTGAACGACTGGTTCGGTACAAAGGCCACCAAAACCGACCAACACTTGTTCGGCCATTTCAGCACCATTTCCCTCTTCTCGGATGCCATCGAGACGGTTGCCTCCGGCCATTGGAACGACAATGGAGTCTGGACGGCGGGACGCCCGCCTTTTGCCAACGAATACGTCCGCATCAATGCAGGTCACGATGTGCAGGTAAACGGTCCTATTACGGTCAGGAATATCCAGATGAATGGAAATTTAATCTTTACGGGCAACTTTGGGCTGAATATTACGGGTTGAGGTAGGGGTTCAGGTGGTTCGGCGCTGGCCCTAACTCCCCGGCCCTCAGTTCCCTCAAACCCGCCGACAGCTCCGCCTCGAGTTCGGCCAGGGTCTGCGCCAGGTCCTCCGGGATGGCCCGGGAGACCAGCGCGGTTTCGACTTCTTTGTACCTGGCCGCCAACGACAGTAGTGCCACTGAAAACAGTGACGACCTGAGGGCGTGGACGGCCTTACGCAGCGCCTCATGATCCCCCCCGTCCAGCGCCTCGGAAATCGCCCCGCACTGCCGACCACTCTCCTCTTCAAACAGGTCGATTAGCTCGGCGCGCAGCGAAGCGTCCCCCGCCGTCACCTCTCTCAAGTAGTCGGAGTCCACCAGCAGCGGTGCGGCCGACGGGCGGCCGCCAGGCCGTTCCCCCTCGGCCAGGCCCGGCGGCCGCCCCCCCTGGGTGAGGCTGATGATTTCCCTGAAAAGCTCGGCCTCCCGGTAGGGCTTGGATATGTAGCTGTCGGCCCCGATGCGGATCCCCTCCTCCTTTTCGCCCACCATCGCGTGGGCCGTCATGGTAATGATCGGCGTGGCCAGACGCAGCGTGTTGCGGATTTCACGGATGGCCGCGTACCCGTCCATGACCGGCATCTGCACGTCCATGATGATTATATCGAAGCTTTCGCGCTTGAGCCTTTCGACCGCCTTCAGGCCGTTGCCGACGATGGTCAGGCTGCTGCCCACACGGTCGAATATGGCCCTGAGCAATTTCTGGTTCAGCACATTGTCCTCGGCGGCCAGGATGCTCAGTTCCGCTAGTCGGCCCCGGCCCGAAAGGGACGGGTCGTCGGGTTCCGCTTCGACAGAATCCTCCAAAACGGCGAAGTCGAACTCCAGCGTAAATTTGGTCCCCCGCCCCACGCCGCTCTCAAGCCTCAGCTCGCCCTCCATCAGCTTCACCAGTGCTTTGGAAATCGAAAGCCCCAGGCCAGTGCCGCCGTACCTGCTGCTCGTGCTGTCGGAGGCCTGGACGAAGCGGTCGAAAATCTGCTCCTGTTTGTCCGCCGGAATGCCGATCCCCGTGTCGGTGATGGTGAACCGGATGCGCTGCGTGTCGCCGCCCGTCTGACCCAGCGAGTCGACTGCCACTTTCACGTAGCCCACGTTGGTGAACTTGACGGCGTTGCCGCACAGGTTCAGCAGGATTTGCGTCAGCCGCGTCTTGTCCGTAACGATGATGCCGGGCAGGTCGTCCGAAAGCTCCTGCTGGTAGGCAATCCCCTTGTCGGTGGCCTTCTGCCTAATCAGTATGCCCACCGATTCGACCAGGGCTGAGATCGAGGTCGGCCCCAGATCCAGGGCGACCTGGTCCGCCTCGATTTTGGATATGTCCAGCAGATCGTTGATCAGTTCCAGCAGATTCAGGCTGGCGATCTGAATATAGCCGATGTATTCGCGCGTCTTGCCGTCCTCGACTTCCTTCTCTAGCCAGTTGGTGAATCCCAGGATGGCGTTCAGCGGGGTGCGGATTTCGTGGCTGACGTTAGAGAGGAAAACGTCCCGCGCCCTGACCGACTGCTGCGCCAGATCCCGGGCAGTTTTCAGGTTCAGGGCGTGGGCCTCCCGTTCCGTGATGTCCCTAAAAATGGATATAGCCCCCACGATGCCGCCCTCCAGCGCGTAGATCGGCTCGACGCTGGTTTCGCCCTTGATTACTACGCCCCCCCGGTCGATGTCGATCCGGTTGCCGGTCGACCGCCTGCCCCGCAGCCCACGGCTGATGGGCAGGTTGTCGGTATCGAACCGCTCCCCCATTCTGGTGGGGTCGAGCAGGGGGATCTCCTCCGCAATGTCCCCTAGGCTCCGGATGGGCCTGCCCCTGGCCAGTCCCAGCATGGCTCGCCCCGCTGCGTTGATGAAAGTCACTCTCCTGTCGGGGTCGATGACTATGATGCCGTCCGGGATGGCCTCGAGGTACTGATTGAGCAGCCGCTCCTTCTGATAGATTTGCAATTTCAACGCGAGTTGTTTTTTACGATCCCAAAACAGGAAATAGAGCGCCAGGAGCGTGATGCCCAAACCGGCGATGCCCGTAAGAATGATGTAGAGCGTCGCCCGCTGCCGGTTTTCGTCGGCCCGCTGCTGGCCCAGCGCCAGTTGGGTGCCTGCGTAGGCATCGATTTCGCTGACCTGGTCACCGAGCTGCCGGAAAAGGAACATGCCCTCCCCGCTCTTGATCAGGCGGGAGGCCGACTCGCGGCCGTAGACGTTGAATGAGTCCACCACGGCCTGGTTGAACGCGACGATCCTGGCCGTGATGGCCATCATCCGAATGACCCGCGCTTTCTGCGGCCGGTCGTTCTCCAACAGGTTGAACAGCGTGTCGCTGATGGCGACCAGTTGCCCCCTCCCGCCCATGTCGGACAGCACCGCCTCGTCCCCCGTGAGCAGGTAGCCGCGCACGTTCGACTGCATATCCTTGGCCACCAACTCGAAGCGCGAGGTCTGGCTGACCACGTTGATCGTGTTGTTCACCCAGACGTTCTGGAGCGACAGATCTCTCAGGTTTTTGTAGGCGTAAAAAAGCGAGACCGCGATCAGCAGCATCCCGGAGGTTATACTGAAATAAGGGGCCAGCCTTTTGGCGATTTTATTCACATCGATCATCGCGCCGTGGGTGAGCGTTCGCCGAGCGGCACTGCTCCGCGACCGGGGGATACTTAAAATTGACGGTGGCGATCGAGACCAAATTCACTTGTCCCGTGCCTTGCGGCAATTACTGATTGCGCCCCAAAATTACGAATAAAGCGGTATGAAACCATTAGTTTCTCTACCGAGCTCTATAATTTTACTATTATTCCAAGATTTTCGGGGGCGACCATTTTGTAAGCCGCTACGGACGAAGGGTTGAAACGCTTCGTTCGCGCGCACTACCTAACCCGAGTAACCGTTTCCTGATGAAGGAAGAGGTGCCGCCCCAATTCTCAGAGGGCGTTCTGCCTGATTGCTGCTAAAGGTCGTCGGCAACGGTTGGGGTTTCCCTGGCGACAAAGAATAATTCCCCGGTATGGTCGCCGGTCACTACCCTTACCCGCGCAACGGAAACGCACGAACCCACCAAGCTGAGTTTCATAGTGCGGATGATTTTTTCCAGGGCCAATTCGCCGCCTGATCCGAATTCGGAAGATTCGACATCGCAAAGTTTTGTAAAGCCCAGTACCTTGACTTGCTGACCTTCATTTAAAAGCACCGCAGATCCGTCGAGTATCATCTCAGAAAGCCCGGCGTACTGCCTGCCGGAACTTGTCCTAAGAATGTTTTCCAAACCGTCGAGAGTGCTTCCAGCCAAAATGTCGTCGGTAAGGGAAAGGGTTTGGCCCGAGCGGGGAGGAGCGCTCACCGCTCTTTGCTCTATCTTGACCACCTCTGCGGGAGGTCGAGGCACTTCAAGGCAAATTACGATCGTGCATACAACTGTTAGGGCTGCCAAAGTGATTGGCACCCCTCCGTGGGATAAAATTTTCAATTTCATATGTGTGTATAGTAACTTGGTTGCTTTTCCTGACCTAGAAACCCCCACCGCTATTTATGAATGCGGTTTGTCGGGATAAAAAGGAAAATCTAAAACTTCCAACCGTCTTAGTGAAAACACCAAGACCCACAAACATAAGCAGTTTATTCGCTAAAAAAAATATTCACCTCGCAGAAATAGGAAATCCGGACGCCGGGACAGGTCGGCAGGCCCTGATGCCCCCCGCTGGGTTTTCCAGGCTTCACCTGTCTGTTCTCTCCTTTACCCGCTTATGCTTGGCAGGAACTGGCAGATTTAATAAAGGGTGGCAGGTATCGAAGGAATTAATAATAAATGGCCGAAAAGCGGGACAAGGTTTTGCCAGTAAGTTTGTAAATACTATTTTTGGAAAAATATCTACAAAAGATAATTGTCTCTATGGATCGTTCCGCTGTTGGTCAGCACTGTGAAGTTAAGCGCCGGGACGGGCGACCCTTGCTAAAAACTGAATTGGTATGAATTTGCAAGGGCAAACCATCGTTATTTTCAGCCTGTTCCGACACGATTCCGTAAAGCAATCCACCTCCTTCGCTTTCGCCAAGCAACTGTCGGTTGACAATCAGGTGTTCTATTTCGACAACCCCTACACTATCAATGACGCAATAAGAAAGTGGAAGTCAGCGGCCTTTGCCAGAAGGCGAGGCAAATTTGGCCTGTTTTCGACCAAGTCCATCGCTCACCCGGGCTTTCCGGTCGAGATTTTCATCCTGCCTATATTGCTGTCCATTCATTTTCTGCCCGAAGGCAAATTTTACCGTTCTCTGCTAAAAATAAACGAATTTCTGATTCGGGCGAAGATCCGCCGCGTACTGAAGAAAAGACAGGTCTCCGATTTCGTGTTCATCAATTCTTTCAATTTCCACTACCCCGACGTGGCGAAAGGGCTGCACCCCTGCTTATCGGTCTACCAGTGTCTCGACCCGGTCATTGGGGCCTTCGATGGCCGTCACGGTGCTGTTTCCGAGTCACGACTGGTGCAGAACTCGGACTTGATCGTGTGCAGCAGCAAACAGCTGTTTACGGAAAAACGCGCCCTCAATCCCAGCACCTATTTCATACCCAATGCTGCCGACCTGGAACACAGCCAGACTGCCCTGAATCCTGATTTGCCCGTTTCTGCCTTGCTGGCCGGAATACCCTCGCCCATCGTTGGCTACCTCGGCAGCATTGAGTACCGAATGGATTTTCCACTTTTAGACTACCTGGCAAAGCACAACCGGGACATGAGTTTTGTATTCGTCGGCCCCGTTTCCGGTATTCTACCCGCTTCCGTCTCGGCTGCCCCCAATGTCTATTTTCCCGGCCCGGTTCCGTTCGCCGAAACGCCCCGGGTACTCAAAGGCTTCGATTTGTGCATCATTCCCTTCAAGAAAAACGACCACAGCGCAACGGTCTTTCCCCTCAAACTCTTCGAATACCTGGGGGCGGCCAAACCCGTGGTAATCTCCGATTTCAACCCTGATTTGCGGGATTTTACGCTGGATTCAGTAGCCATCTGTGCAACCCCGGCCGCCTTCTCCGAGGCTGTCCGGCAGGCTTTGGAAAGCGATTCGGACGAGTTGAGAAAGAAAAGAATTGGCATTGCCGCCCTGAACACCTGGCAGCACCGGGCGCGCGAACTATCGGACTTGCTGGCGCGCACCCTCGATGGGTCGGCCATAGGCAAGGTGCCGAAAACATAAGTAATTTATTCCCTGCAAGAATGGGCTTTTTAAGGCTCGACTAGATAATTTGCGCCCAATATTTAACTTTGTTCTTATTTCGTTGCCTTTTTTAGTCATCTTTAGCTATCACCCCATCCAGCACACACTATGTTTCAGCGCGCACTCAGTAAGGCGATCGGTTTGTATGCCCGCATAAAGTACCCGACGGTTCCTTACGAAATTTTGACCTATTACAAAGCTACCATACGCTGCAAAATGGTTCAGTTAAAATACCTACTGCCCGACTTTGTCCTTAAAAAGCCTTACAAAAAGTTGGCGTTCGAGGGAGAGTTCGCTCCCGAGTTGGAGTTCGTTCTGCCGTTTGCCTACTGGCACCATCAGAACGGGACACTCGAGAGGACGGTGTCTTCCCTCTATTCAAAAGAGCTTTATTTTTTCTCCCCCGACCACCAGGAAGAATACGACGTTCGTACCAACGAGGGCAACTACAACTTCGAGATGCCCCGCGTCCTTTACAGTCAGGACTACGATATGCAAAAGTGGAAGGCGGTACCTCTGAAAGCCCAGTACCAAAATTCGGTTTACAAATATGACAAACCCATCGTGATTATCGCCAACCGCTACAATTCCGAATGGGGAGGCCCACCGATCAGTTACTTCAGCATCGAAATGCTGGACTTTTTGTTCACCGGGCTAAAAGTCGGCTACACGGTGATTTACAACCGTCCCCGGCCCGAGAACATCACTATGGACAACAGCGATATTTACGACCTCGAAGAGTTTGACTGGATCAGCCGCAAACACCCGGAAGTAATCTTGGTGGAGGACTTGTTCCGGGAAAACAGGGCAAATGCAAAAAACTTCAACCACTTTCAGCTCCTTCTGTACGCCAACGCCGATAAGTTCATCTCGATTCACGGTGGCACAGCAACGCTGGCGAGCTACTTTGGTGGAACAAACATTATTTTGTCCAAGAAGGGACCGGAGCATCATTTCGGATGCTTTGAAAAACTCTATCCGAAACTTTCGGGGGCGACCATCCTGCACGCCGCTACGGACGAGGAGTTGAAACGCTTCGTCCGCACGCACTACCTGACCCCGGTAGCCGCCCACTCATGAAAAAAGAGGATAAAAAGGGCAACTATTGGCTGGTATCGGGTTTCTTGTCGATTCTACAAAATCTTTCGGTCGTTTTTTTCGGTTTTGCCAGCTTCTATCTCCTCATCCGGAGTGTAAGCAAGGTAGACTACGGCGTATGGGTACTGTACATGTCGACCATCACGATCATCGAGGCGGTCCGAACCGGACTGGTTCGGACCGCCCTAATCAAGTACTTGGCGGAAAACGATCCGAGCGAACATTCCCCGATCATCTCGGCCTCGGTCTTGCTCAGCGGCCTGGTCACCCTGCTATGCGTGGCTCTCAGCCTGCTGTTTTCGGGCCAGTTGGCGGCTCTCTTGAATTCCCCCCAACTCATTGACTTATTCCTGGTTTACAACATTGGCTTTGTTTTATCCGGTGTATTGAACCTATTCAATTGGCTGGAGCAGGCGGCGCTCCAGTTCAGGGGAGTTTTCCTCACCGGCCTGTTGCGGCAGGTTATTTTTTTCCTATTCGTGGGGATAAGCTATGTTCTTGATTACCCGATTCAATTGATTGAGTTAGTCTGGGTTCAGATATTCAGTATTTTGGCCGCGACATCCCTGGCCTACTTTTTCGTTCAAACCGACTTGCGCTTTACCCTCTCCCGCACCCGGAGTTGGATGAAAAAACTCTTCGGGTACGGCAAATACAGTTTTGGTACTTCCGTCAGTTCCATGCTATCTAGCACGGTGGACCAAATGATGCTCGGGTCGATGCTCTCGCCGGCGGCATCGGGGGCCTACAATATCGCGGTCAGGATCACCAACCTAATCGACATCCCTACCAACGCCATGGCCGCCATTGTCTTTCCGCAGAGCGCCAGGCGGATGGCCGAGGAAGGCAAGGAAGCCATCAAGTACCTATATGAAAGGTCGGTCGGCATCACACTGGCCATTCTGCTGCCCGGCGTGTTGTTTCTCTACTTCTTCGCCGACTGGGCCATCGGGCTGATCGCCGGCGAGCGCTACGCCGAGTCCATCCCGCTGTTGAAAATCACGTTGCTTTACAGTGTGCTGATTCCCTTCGGGCGCCAGTTCGGCACTATCTTGGATTCTATTGGCAAAATCAAGGTCACTTTCTACGTCGTGCTGCTCATCACCCTGGTCAACCTGGGACTGAACTTCGTATTCATCCAGAACCTGGGGGTGATGGGCGCGGCCTACGCCACGCTGGTTTCCAACGTGGTGGGCTTCATCATCGCCCAGATTGTGCTTCGACGGCAGGTGTCGGTCAATGTGCTGAATACCTTTGTGTACATGTACCGCTTTTATCCCGAATTTTTTCATCAACACGTCCGCCCTTTCATCGCCAGGATGGGGTCGAAATCCAAACGCTGACTATGGTAGGAGTCAAGTTCAGTGGTCGCCTGGGCAACCAGCTTTTTCAGTACTATTTTCTACAGTATCTGCGCGTCGAGCAGCCCGGCTATTTTTATTTTTTCCCTAACCCCCACCACGCGTACTTGGCTCGGTATTTCCATTTAGGCTGGTACCATAATCTCACGCTGAATTCGAAGCTGTACTCCGCGTTCACCCGAATATTGCCGAAATTACTTTCTATGAAAGAAGTGCGACTCCACAACTTCGTAAGTCCCAAGAAGTTGATTGTCAGCAATAACAGCGTTTACGTCGGATACTACCAGTCCGATTTTTACATCCGGGCGCTGGGCCAGGTCAAAGTGCCGCCCATCAAGGAAAAATATGTCCGCGCGTTTCGGGAGAAATACGGGGCGATATTCGATTGCCATCCCACCATTACGGTTCAAATAAGGCGAACCGATTACCTGAATTACCAGAACCGGGACATATCATTACCAATTGAATATTTTCAGCGGCAACTGGACCGGATCACCGACCTCGAACGCTACCAGGTCTTCTTTGTAAGCGACGATCTGGATTTTGTGAAAAGGTCCATCGCCGCGCTTCCCAATTTCAATTTCGTATCTAACGATGAAATCATTGATTTTCAATTGATTCAGAATGCCGATATCGCCATTATCTCTAACAGCACTTTTTCATGGTGGGCGGCCTATCTTTCTCCCAAGAACAATCGAGTGATCGCGCCCAAAAACTGGATGGGTTTCCGAATCGGCCGCGAACACCCCCGTGGCATCATGACTGAGCGCTTCGAATGGGTCGATGTCTTGCCCGATTAGGTTACGGTAGCTGATGCACGTAGGAAAGGGCTGGATCCGCGAAGAGCGAAAGACCCCATATTTTGCGCTTATTCTGAGACGGAGAATCGCGAAGATGGAGCGGTGCCTACTGTAGCCGGGGAGACCAAAAGTGGGTGTTTAATTTTCAAATCGTTGATTTGAAAGCGATTGCGGTTGACTTTGCCATTGGGCCGCATTTTTAAGGATGACCGCCCCCGGCTTTTTTCTACACAAGCTTTGAGCAGACTCCCTTGTATAAGTTAGACGGAGCAAATTTGTTTCGCTCTGAAAAACTTACGAAGTGGGTCTATTGACTTCATGGCTTTCTGGCCACCTTCAACACAAATCAGCTCTCATTTCGTTACACCTATCCGCTTTACGATGAAACATCGGTTTGAGGCCCTGGATATTTTCGCGGCATACTCGCGAGCCTGGCTGCGAAAATGGGAATTTGCGAGATTTCATGCTGGATTCAGTTGCCATCTGTGCAACCCCGACGCCTCCTCCGGGGCTGTCCGGCAGGCTTTGGAAAGCGATTCGGACGAGTTGAAAAAGAAAAGAATCGAAATTGCCGCCCTAAACACTTGGCAGCACTGAGCCTCATTCCCCGGCCCGCAGTTTCCTTATGCCCGTCGGCTCGGCGATTTTATTCACATCGATCATCGCGCCAAGGGTGAGCGCTCGCCGGGCGATTCTGCTTCCTTTCTTTTCGATTTGTCCCATGCGGCACTCTGCTTGCCGACAAAGTATCTTCCTATCCCCATGAACACCGCGTAGTTCATCATACAAAAGTAATAGGGTACAAATAAGATTTTGCTCTTTACTTTTCGGTTTTCCAAAAACCACCCCCCCAGGGCCATGCCGTAGAAAAGCAGCTGGGCCAGGAGTAGTATCAGGTAGAAGGCCTCGCCCGTGGTCGCAACGATGGCCAGGTTAGCCAACAAAGTCACCATCATCAAAAAAGGCGTGACCGTCCAGCGCAACACCCGGTGGCTAATGTATTGAAAAAAAAGCAGAGGATTATTGAGGGGGTTCGCCGCTTCTGTTAACCGTAGAATGGACTGGATCCCCCCAGCGGCAATCCTCACCTTCCGCTTCAATTCTTCGCCGATATTTTCGGACGACAACTCTGTGGCGTAGGCTTCGGGTTCGTACACGATGCGGTAGCCGCGCTGCGCGATCTGCATCGAAATCATGAAGTCGTCCAGGATAGTGTCATCGGGAACGGCCTCGTAAAGCGACTGCCGGACGCTAAACAGCTCACCCGCCGCCCCGACCACCGAGTGGAGTTCGGAATCCCACTTTTTGAGCGTGGATTCGTACTTCCAATACATTCCCTCTCCGGCGGTGGCGTCCGCGTTTTCCTCGATTCTCACCCGCTTTTCGCCCGAAACCGCCCCAACCGTCGGGTCTTGATAATGCCTGGCCAGCAGCAGCAGGGCGTCCCGGTTTAGGAAGGTGTTGGCGTCGGTGAAGACGACGACATCGGTTTTGACTTTACCCATAGCCCGATGAATGGCGTGTATCTTGCCCTTCCGTACGGGTGAGTGCATTAGTTTGATTTCAGGATAATTTCTCACGACTTCCGGGGTGCCATCCGTGGAACCGTCAGTAACGAACAGCAGCGACAACTGCGCTTTGGGATAGCGTAACGCGAGGGTGTTTTCGATTTTGGTCACCATGATGTCGGCTTCATTGTAGGCCGCCACCACTAGCGTCAGCGAGGGGTGGCCATCTTTAGGAATGGTAGGCAGGACTCGCTTTCCTTTTATAAATCGCCTGAGCTGCACCAGGCCGAAAAGTACCAGCCCGTAACCGACGTAGGTATAAACAACAATAAAGGCAGAGGCCCAAAAAAGTAACTTCATTTGTTTAAAGTTGATACCCCAGGTCGGGGCTGTCGGGTTGGTGGGTAAAATGCCAGCCTATGGCCTTGAATAAAACTTTGATAAATCTGTACTCGCCATTTTTTAGATAAGTCAAGAGATTTCTGGGCGTCACAACCAAGGTGTAGTACGCACAAACCCCCAAAAAGGCTAGGCGCGGGGCGTGTTTGCGCTCGAACAGGATTCGGTTTCGGGTCATGAAGTACTCTTTCAACGCCGATCGCTTGCCAACCGACACGGATTCTTTGTGATAAATGGCAGCGTCCAGGTTGACGTGTAGTTCGGAACCCGCTTTTTTTATTCGCTCGGCCCAGTCCAGTTCTTCGTAGTACAGAAAGTAGTTTGTATCCATGAGTCTGGCCTTCTCGATGGCCGCCTTACTAACCATCATGGCGGCCCCGTGGACATAGCCCGTTTTGCGGCTCACCCCATCGTACTGGCCGTGGTCGGTCTCGAACTGGCCGATACACTGGTTGCGACCCGTCAGGAAATTCATCTCTGTGTAGCCTGCGTATTGAATCAGGTCGCGGGTCTCGTTATAAAGTATTTTGGGCGAAACCATGCCAATTTTTGGATCGCTTTGTAAGGTTTTAACCAGCGTGCTGATCAGCCCAGATGTTATTTCCGTATCATTATTGATCAAAAAATAATAGTCGCCTCGCGCGGCCGCTATGCCCAGGTTATTTCCTCCGGCAAAACCCAAATTTTCTTCCGACCGGATGAAAGTGAATTCGGGAAAGCGCGTCCGCCAGCCGGGTGTCCAATCTTCGCGGCTGCCGTTGTCCACCACGATGACCTCGAGGGAGGGATAGTCGCCGAAAGTATAAATCGATTGCAGTAAATCTTCCGTGACGGCGGGTTGATTGAAATTGACCGTAACAATTGAAACCAAATCCATCGGCGCGCGTCTGGCGTTTAAGTAATAGCAAACCGCTAAAATTACGAATAATGCTTTACACGACCGGAATAACCACTTTCATTTTGAGTAATTATCGCCGTATTTAGGGTTTATTATTTGAAAACAAAAAAAGATATGAACCCGAAAAACGAAAATCGCCGGAAATTCCTGCTGCACTCCGCACAATCGGCGGCGGGCCTGATGATGGTACCGCTGGTCGGTCAGGCTGCGGATATTTCTTCCAAAAAAATAATCGCGCCTGAAATCATCCGGTCTCAGGTTGCGCCACGCATCAAATTTGCCGTCATCGGCATGAATCATGGTCACATCTACGGGCAGATCAGCGCCGTCGAGCGGGGTGGGGGAGAGTTGGTAGCCTACTACGCCAAGGAAAAGGAGTTGATGGATGATTTCAAGAAACGCTTTCCCAAAGTCAAGGCGGCGGCCAGTGAAAAGGAGATTCTGGACGATAAATCCATTCAACTCGTGCTGAGTTCCGGCATTCCCCAGGAACGCGCGCCATTGGGGATTCGGGTGATGAAGAGTGGGAAAGACTATATGTCGGACAAGCCGGGCATCACCTCGCTGGCGCAATTAGCCGAAGTCCGCAAAGTGCAAAAGGCCACCAAGCAGATTTACTCCATTATGTATAGTGAACGCTTTGAGAATAAAGCGACTGTGAAAGCGGGTGAGCTGGTGAAGGCGGGGGCCATTGGCAAGGTGGTCCAGACCATCGGGCTCGGCCCCCACCGCATGAACCCAAAGTCGCGGCCCGACTGGTTTTTCAAGATGAGCGATTACGGCGGCATCATCACCGACATCGGCTCGCACCAGTTCGACCAATTCCTGTTCTTTACGGGAAGTACCGAGGCCCACGTCGTGGCTTCGGAGGTGGGTAACGTAGGGAATCCACAATATCCCGACTTGCAGGATTTTGGCGATGTGATGGTGCGCGGCAACGGTGGCATGGGCTACGTCCGCGTGGATTGGTTTACACCCGATGGCCTGAAAAGCTGGGGTGACGGACGGTTGACGATTCTGGGAACGGAAGGCTTTATCGAGATTCGCAAGAACGTGGATATTAGTGGTGCTCCTGGTGGGAATCACCTTTTTCTGGTGGATCAAAAGGAAACCAAGACCATCGACACCAGCGACGTAGATTTGCCCTACGGGCGACAGTTGGTGGACGACGTGGTCAACCGGACGGAGACGGCCATGACGCAGGCGCACTGTTTCCTGACGATGGAACTGGCGCTGAAGGCGCAGGCGGAAGCGGAGCGGATTAAGCTGGGGTAGTTGTTTTTGATTTGAAAAAAAGCCGTTGATCATGATTGCGATCAACGGCTTTTTCTTTTTTCTAAGCCATCGACGGGCGAGACGCTCGTACCACATTTTACGCCATGAGGGCCTTGCGGGCATATTCTACGCATTTGGCGGTTTCCTTAACAGCGTCGGAGCCTTCGGGGATGGGGTATTCGAGTTCGATGGTTGTGGGAAATTTGTATTTGTTGTCGCGGATAAGTTGGAGGGCGGCCACAATGGGCGTGTCGCCCTGGCCCCACACGACGTTGGCCTGACCGTGTTCTTTCGACATGCGGTCTTTGACGTGCATGCTCTTGATGTGCTGGTGCTTTTCCTTGATTAATGGCAAAGGATCGTAACCTGCCGCCACGTAGTGGCCCATATCCAGGTTCATGGCGTTGTAATCCGACTGCGCCAGGGCTTCGTCCCAGATCGTAGGCGTCTGCTGTAGGTGGCCGTGGTAAGCGACATAGATTTTATTTTTGGCCGCAATCTCACCCAATCGCTTGCTTTGGGCCGCGTCTTTGGGCAGTTCGACCGTCACGTGCGTGGCACCTAAAGCTTTGGCGGCCTGTAGAGCGTAATTTACTTCGGCGTCGGAATTGCTGGAACCGAGGGCGTTGGGCTTGTAGGCGTAAATGCTGACGCCCGCCTGGTTGTACATTTTCCTCAGTTGCTCGAATTTTTTCATCGAAACCGAAGCCCGCCATTCGGCCAGTTTGCCATAGTATTCGGTTTGTTCGCGCTTCTGGTCGGCCGTGAGTCCGCCGCGTTCGAATTGGGGTGCCTCGGGTGCTCCCGCAAAAGGCTCCCCCGTGGAACCCATCAACTCGATGGCGCTAATGTTGCAATCTTTGCAGTATTGCAAAATATGCTCGGCGTCGCTGGGCATGCTCCGCCAGGAGTAAGTGATGGCCCCGACCTGCACGCCGTTGAAGACCGAGTTGGGCTTGTCCAGGTTTTTGATATAGGCGGGCATGCCGAAAGCCTTATCGGTCAGCAGTGTAACGCCGCCCAGGGCTAACGCCGCGTTGCCCAAAAACTGCCTTCTTGAAAATTCTTTATTATCCATAATGAAAACCTTGAATGAAAATGATCACGTTTTCTTTCAAAAGACGAGAATCTCCCCGGCCTAACCTATGCGGCTAATTTATTTAACAAATTAGCCGCATAGGTGATTTTGAACCGAAAGTCGAAAGTGGACCGCCTGTTTATGACATCAAATCCGCCCGACTGGCCATCTGCCGCGCGCAGTCCGCCGCCGAGTCGGGCAAAGCTGCCGCCGGGCCGATGACGATGATGGCCGGAGAACCGATGCCGCTGATTTGGGCCAAAGGCAAAATATTGCTGATTTTCCCCGTTACGATTTTTTCTTCGGGTAACGAGCCATTTTGGATAATGGCGATCGACTCATTGAGTTTGCCTAGTCCCGAATACGTTTCCACGATTTCGGGCAATTTATTGACGCCCATCAGCACCACTACTGTAGCCGTAGATTGTGCCGCCAACGCCAAATCGTTCGATATTGTGTGCGATTTTGTCGTGCCCGTCACCACCCAAAAACTTTCGCTCACGCCGCGCGACGTCAGCGGAATACCCGCCAAAGCGGGAACCGCGTAGCTGCTGGAAAGTCCCGGAATGACTTCGGATTCGATGCCGTGTTTGGCAGCATACTCGACTTCCTCATAGCCGCGACCAAATACATAGGGATCGCCGCCTTTCAGCCGCACGACGTCGCCGTACTGGTAGGCGTATTCCACGATCAGGTAATTGATAACGTCCTGGCTGCAACTGTGCTTACCAAACCGCTTGCCAACATGAACTTTTACGCAGGATTCGGGACAATGGTCCAGTAAATCGGGGTGCGTGAGGGCATCGTACAGAACAATTTTTGCTTTTTGCAAAGCTTTTACGCCCTTCAAAGTTATCAAATCAGGATCACCGGGTCCGGCACCGATTAGGGTTAGTCTCATAGCTTATGGATTTATTTGTTGGGTCGGACAGGCGCACCTGTAAACTTATGTGTTCGCCCCTACGAGTCCTGGCCAAATACCAATTCTTGTAATGCCGGTTCAGAATCTTCTAATAATTGCTTGGCTCGGAATGCTTTCACTTTGTGGTAAAAGTCCCCGGCTTCGCTTACAAACTCCCGCGCAAACTCCTCCGTCGGCTCATTTTTATTGATGCTAAAAACAAGTTGCGAAAACGGCTTACTATCGTCGTCGGCTTCGGGAAAGAATTGTTTACCAAAATTTTCCTCGAATTCCTTCACCATGCCATGCTGCGAGTTAGTCGATATACCTTCGCCAATCAGTAGCGCTTTGGCACCAGTGATGAAAGTATTGTAAGCGTGGTAAATGCCATCGGCCCACACGCCCTCGGCCAGCATTTCGTGGGCCAGGGCCAGTTTTTCGTCGGCCTCGATGAGCGTGGTACCCACCAAATCAATCATCACGCCCGCGCATTCGCCCACGCCGACTTCCGTCTTGTACATCTCGTCGTGGTCCCAATCGCGGTACTCGTCGTCGCGAACCTCACTGAGGTCGGCGATGGGTTTGAGCAGTTGGTAAAAATAATTCTTAGTCTGCCGGGCGTAATATTGGTTAAAGTACTCATCTTCGTAGGCGTTGGTTTGGTAGTCATCCAGCAGCGTCCCCAAAGCCCGCGGGCCGCGCTTGGAGGGGAGTTTGATGACCTTGTCGCCCATCTGGCCTTCGCTATTGACACCCGTGAACCCACCGCCCAGGATCACTTGCAAGGCCGGAAGCACTAGTTTGCCGTTTTTGATCGAGCTGCCGTGGAAGCCGATATTAGCCAGACTGTGCTGGCCACAGCCATTCATGCAGCCGCTGATTTTTATTTTGATGTCGTTGTTATAAATCAGGTCAGGATATTCTTCCTTCATCATCGTTTCCAGCACCCGCGTGATGCCGTAGCTGCTCGAAATCGCCAGATTACAGGTGTCGGTGCCGGGGCAAGTCGTAATGTCAGCGGTGCTGTCGAAGCCCGGATCGGCCAGTCCGAGTTGGCTGAGTGCCTGGAACAAAGCGGGCAAATCTTCGGCCTTGATGAATTTCAAGAGATAACCTTGGTTAATGGTCACGCGCAGGTCATCGGCGGCGTACTGCCGCATAACGTCAGCCAGTTGACGGGCGGTGCTCGAGTGCATATCACCCAGCAACACGCGCAGGTATACGCCGTACCAGCCTTTTTGTTTTTGTTCAAAAACGTTGGTTATCAGCCATTTTTGAAAAAGATTTTTGTTTGAATCTTCCAGTTGCGCGTCGGCCAGAGTAAGAATTTCCTCTTGGCTCATCGATTCTCTCTCGGTCCGATTTTGCCAGGCAAAGTCAATGCTCTCCACAGCGTAGGTCTTGCTTTTCAATGCCGTCCATTCTTCCTGCACGAGTTCCAACATTTTTTCCAAGCCCAAGTCATTGAGCAAAAACTTCATCCGGGCCTTGTGCCGACGCGTCCGCTCGCCGTAGCGGTCGAACACGCGAATGACAGCTTCGATGAACGGGATCGCCTGGTCGTCGGACAGGAACTCATAGGCCGTTTCGGCGGGATAGGGCTGCGCGCCCAAGCCGCCGCCAATCACAACTTTGAATCCTTTAATGGGTTCGCCCTGCTCGTTTTGCCCCATTTTGGCGATTAATCCCACATCATGCATGAAGCCCAGCGCAGAGTCCTGGTCCGAAGCGGAGAGGGAAATCTTGAACTTCCGACCCATTTCCTGCGCGATGGGATTGCGCAGGAAATACTCGAAAATCGCCTGCGCGTAAGGTGACACGTCGAACGGCTCGTCGGGATCGATCCCCGCCGTGGCTGAGGCCGTCACGTTGCGGACGGTGTTGCCGCAAGCGGCCCGGAGGGTGATATCGGCATCTTCCAGGTCAGCCCACAACTGCGGCGAATCGGCCAGTTTGACGAAGTGGAGTTGAATGTCCTGCCGCGTGGTGGCGTGCAGGTTTCCCGTGGCGTACTTATCGGACGAGTCCGCGATGCGCACCAACTGGTCGGCGGTCAGGTAGCCGTAAGGCAGCTTGATTCGCACCATTTGCACGCCTGGCTGGCGTTGTCCGTACACGCCACGCGTCAGGCGGTACTTGCGGAAGGCCTCTTCCGGCCCGTCTCCCTGGTTGAAGCCCGTAATTTTATCTTGTAATTCAATAATATCCCGTCGGGCGGCGGTGGATACGTTATCGGTAAGTTTCAGATTGTTCATAAAATCTATAAGTCTAT
This sequence comes from Cytophagales bacterium, assembly GCA_038235275.1. GTDB lineage: Bacteria > Bacteroidota > Bacteroidia > Cytophagales > Spirosomataceae > Persicitalea. Next base: position 33,113 of record JBBSUC010000031.1, read on the forward strand.
GGGAATAGTATAGTAAATGTCAAAAGTTGGTTTGCGATACCTGGTCAGGTTGGCTCACTCCACCATGCAGGCTCCCACCGTCACGTTCGAGGTTTCGTCGATCAGGATGGCGGCACCGTTGGCGCGGTTTTTCAGGTAAGGATCGTAGGCGATGGGGTTGGCGGTACGCAGCACGACGCGCGCGACATCGTTGAGTTTCAGGCTTTCTACTTCCTTAATTTGTTCGTAGGAGTTAATGTCCACACGATAATCTATACTCCGAACGGAGCAACGGGTGCGGCTGGTTCCGTGTTGCAGGTTGAATTTGCTACCCACTTTCAATTCTTTACGATCGTCCATCCAACAAATCAATGTTTCCAAATCCTGGCTCAGAATGGGCGGCTGATGGTCGGAAGTCACCAGCAAATCGCCCCGGCTGATGTCGATGTCGCTGCTCAGCAATAGCGTCACTGACTGCGAAGCGAAGGCTTCCTCGACCTCCCGACCGCCCTTCTCGATTTTCTCGATGGTGGAAGTCTGTTCCGACGGATAAACCGTAATGCGGTCGCCTTGGCGAAACGTACCGCTTTGGATGCGCCCGGCGTAGCCCCGGTAGTCGTGGTGTTCCTCGGTTTGGGGACGAATCACGTACTGCACCGAAAACCTTCCGTCGGTCAGGTTCTGGTCGCTGAGTACGTTCACGTTTTCCAGCACCGAGAGCATCGTTTCGCCCGCGTACCAGGGCATATTCGGCGACGGCTCAGCTACATTGTCTCCGTTCAAAGCGCTCACGGGGACGATCGTCAGATCCTTGATCTTCAATTTCTTTGATAGTTCCTGATACGACTGAGCGATTTCCAGAAAGCGGTCTTCCGAATAATCCACTAAATCCATCTTGTTTATGGCCACCACCACATGCGGGATACCGAGCATAGAGGCAATCAGCGAATGACGGCGCGTCTGCTCGGCCACTCCTTGCCGGGCATCCACCAGGATAATGGCCAAGTCGGCGTTGGATGCCCCCGTCACCATATTGCGGGTGTACTGGATATGTCCCGGCGCATCGATGCTGATGAACTTGCGCTTCGGCGTCTGGAAGTATTTGTAGGCCACGTCGATGGTAATGCCCTGTTCCCGCTCGGACCGCAGTCCGTCGGTGAGCAGCGCGAGGTCGATCTCGCCGTCATTGCGGCTTTTACTGGCCCTTTCGATGGCTTCCATCTGGTCGGCCAGGATGTTCTTTGTATCGAACAGCAGGCGACCGATGAGGGTGCTTTTGCCGTCGTCTACGGAACCGGCGGTGATAAATCTTAGTAAATCCAAGGTTTTAATTTTGAATGAGTGAATGAGTGAATGAGTGAATAATTTTTTTGAAGAAAAGCAATTTACGCATTGTCCATTTTCAATTATCCAACATCCATTTATCAAAAATACCCCCCCTTTTTCCGATCCTCCATTGCCGCCTCCGTCTGCTGATCGTCGATGCGGGTTTCGCCACGCTCGCTAATACGGGAGACGGTGATTTCGGCCACTACCTCGTCGAGCGTGGCGGCGGCGGACTCCACGGCGGCGGTGCAGGTCATGTCGCCCACGGTGCGGAAGCGGACGCGGCGCGTCACGATTTGGTCGTTTTCATCGGGTTGAATGACGGGCGTGTTGTTGAGCAGCCGCCCGTCGCGCAGAATGCACTCGCGGTCGTGGGCAAAGTAAATGCTGGGTAGCGTGATGTCCTCACGGCGGATATATGACCACACATCCAGTTCCGTCCAGTTGGAAATCGGGAATACGCGGACGTTCTCGCCCTTGTGAATGCGTCCGTTGAACAAATTCCAAAGCTCGGGCCGCTGCCGCTTGGGGTCCCATTGCCCGAACTCGTCGCGAAAAGAGAAAATACGCTCCTTGGCGCGGGCTTTCTCTTCGTCGCGTCGCGCCCCGCCGATGCAGGCGTCGAACTCGAATTCTTCGATCGTGTCCAGCAAGGTGTAGGTTTGCAGCCAGTTGCGGCTGGCATTCTTGCCCGTCGGTTCCTGCAATCCCTTGGCTTTAATGGTGTCTTCCACGTAGCGGACGACCAGTTTGGCCCCGAGTTTTTCCACCAACTCATCACGGTATGTAATAGCTTCTTCAAAATTGTGGCCCGTATCCACGTGTACCAGTGTAAAGGGAATCTTGGCCGGAGCAAAAGCCTTTTGGGCTAATCTTACGAGGGTTATCGAATCCTTTCCTCCCGAAAAAAGCAAAGCAGGCCGCTCGAATTGCCCCGCTACTTCTCGCATGATATAGATCGCCTCCGCTTCTAGTTGATCGAGGTAGTCGAGTTTAATTTTTGATCTCATTTTGGTTCGTATTATTTCCTAAACCTTAAAGCTTGTTTTAAGACTCACAGACTTATTTTGCGTGCAACCCGCATTCTTTCTTACTCTCATCCTCCCACCACCAGCGACCCGCGCGGAAATCTTCGCCAGGCTGGATGGCGCGGGTGCAGGGCGCACAGCCAATGCTAACGAAGCCTTTGTCGTGCAGTAAATTGTAGGGAACGTCATGCTCTTTCACATATTCCTGAACCCCATCAAAAGTCCACGATAACAACGGATGGAATTTAAACAAATCATGTGCCTCGTCCCGCTCGATGGGCTGCATTTCCTGTCGATTGCCCGACTGCTCGGCCCGAATACCCGTCACCCAAATCTTTACGCCTTCTAAGGCCCGGTTCAGTGGCTCGACTTTGCGAATAAAACAGCACTCTTTGCGATTTTCGACGGAATCATAGAAACTATACGGGCCTTTTTCGCTCAGTAAATTTTCCACCGCTTCGTGCCGTGGAAACACCACTTCCAATTTAGTGTCGTAGCGGCGGTTGGTTCGCTGTAAGGTTTTATACGATTCTTCAAACAGCCGTCCCGTATCCAGGGTAAAAGTCCTGATCGGGAGATCGTTCTTCAGGATCAAATCTGTAATCACCTGATCTTCGTAGCCCAGACTGCTGGAAAAGGCCACTTGTCCGGGGAATAATTCCGTCAAAAGCCGCAGGCCTTCGACCTCTGACTTGTTGGCGATTAGTTCGAGGAGAGAATTAGTAGTGTAAGTTTCTACTGCTACCATAATAGATAATTTATTGACTTATCAGAATTTCAGAACTCACTTGCGCCGCCTGCGTGAAGTCTTCTATCAAGTCCTCCACCGCTTCCAGCCCCACCGAAATGCGGATGAGGCCTTCGGTAATCCCCAGGCTCGCTTTTTCCTCCGGTTTTAGTTTGGAGTGGGTCGTGGTATAGGGATTTGTAATAATAGTGCGCGTATCGCCCAGGTTGGCCGAGAGTGAAGGAATTTGCAAGGCCTTCACGAATGCACTCACCCGCTCGAAGCCCCCTTCCAAATCAATGGTTATAATGCCTCCGCCCGCGCTCATTTGTTGCTTGGCCAGTTCATACTGCGGGTGCGAGGGCAGAAACGGGTAGTTGACCTGCTTGATCTCCGGTAGTTTTTCCAAAGCCTCCGCCAGTTTCAAGGCGTTGGCGCAGTGTCTTTCCATGCGCAAATCGAGTGTCTCCAAACTCTTGGACAAAACCCAGGCGTTGAAGGGTGACATCGACGGCCCCGTCTGCCGACAGAAGAACCGCAGTGGCCTGATGTGTTCTTTTGTGCCGACGACAACCCCACCCAACACGCGGCCCTGTCCTTCCATGAACTTCGTGGCTGAATGCACCACCAGATGCGCCCCAAACTCAGCGGGAACCTGCAAAGCGGGGGTAGCGAAGCAGTTGTCCACGTTGAAAATCAGGTTATGTTTTTGGCAAAGCTTGCCAATCATCCCCATATCGACCAGTTCCAGGCCGGGGTTCGAGGGCGTTTCGACGTACACCATCTTGGTGTTGGATTGCACGGCGGCTTCCCAGTCTGCTTCGGGGGCCGAAGCATCGAGGTAAGTGTGGGAGACGTTCCATTTGCTCAGGATCTGCGTGATGATCTGGTGCGCCGAGCCAAACAGGGCGCGACTGGCAATCAGGTGATCGCCCGCTTGCAGGTGAGCGGCAAAACTGGCAAACACCGCCGCCATACCCGTGGCGGTGGCCACGCCATCCTCACAATCTTCCAGCATGCATACCTTGTCCACGAACTCCTGCACGGTCGGATTGGAGAAGCGGCTGTACAGATTTCCCTGCTCCGTTTCGTCAAAGAGCGCTTTGCCCTGCTCGGCGGTTTCGAAGGTGAAACTACTGGTCAGAAAAAGTGGCGTAGAATGCTCCCGAAAGTGCGTTTGCGGCGTCTGGATGCGGATGGCTTTGGTCTGTTTCTTCATTACGTACGACTAAATGTTATTGAGGACTACCATGTAAATAATCCTCAAACTTACCACAATTACCACGATACCGACCAAAATCATCATCGTCTTGATGGGTAATCGGCGCGATAGGTTGGCCGCAATCGGGGCTGCGACCATGCCGCCCAGGATCAGCCCGACGATGACCTGCCAGTGCGAAAAGCCGATGAGCGTGATGAACGTCACCGAACTGGCCAGCGACACGAAAAACTCCGTCAGGTTCACCGAACCGATGGTATACTTGGGATGCCGTCCGCGGGCGATAAGCGTCGAAGACACAATTGGACCCCAGCCGCCGCCGCCGATGGCGTCCATCGAGCCACCCAGCATGGCCAGCCAGCCGATTTTGTTGAATGGTCGCTTTTCGATGCGCTTCTTCAGGGCCTTTTTAATAATTAAAATACCCAAAATCAACGTGTAAACCGCTACGATCGGCTTGATAATGTACACGTATTCTTCAAGCGAAGTGAGGACATAAGCTCCCAGGATGGCCCCGATGACGCCGGGAATGAGCAGCGTTTTAAACAACTTGCTGTTCACATTTCCGAATTTCAGGTGCATATAGCCCGACACCCCACTCGTAAAAATTTCCGACGAGTGAACGCTCGCGCTCGCCACCGCAGGCGGCACTCCCAGCGTGAGCAGAAAAGTAGTGGCCGTCACGCCGTAGGCCATGCCCAGCGCTCCGTCGATCATCTGGGCGATGAAGCCGCCCATTAAATAATAGAAAAAATCTTCATCTTCCAGCAGACTCGTCCACACCAAACCCAGTCGATCCAGGCTGGCGTAGCTGAAAATCAGGTGGCCGACAATCATCAAAGCCAAAGCAGAAAAGACATTGACCGCGATTTCGGTGCGGCTGCGCTGGCGCAATACTACCTCCGAAAGCCGACTGGAAATTTTTTTAAAGGCCGAAAAAGAATTTGTACTATTCTTTGGTTCAATTAAAATTTCTTCATCCGCTACCGTTTTGTAAATCGCATTGGCAAAAACTGCATCCGACTCGCCGGGTAGGTCGGGCAGGAAAACGGCGTAGCCCTGTTGCCGAGCCATATCCGCCAGTCGGCGATCTTCGATGGGGTCACCCGTGGCAATTTTTACCGCATTCAAAGACTGCCAGGCCGCTTTTGGCTTAGTTTCCTGAATAGACGCTATAAAAGAAGGTGTTTCCACAAGTCTATTTAGTATAGTAATTTAGTAGAGTATAAGGCCAAAAAGAAAGTGGCTCGGCAGGAGCCACATCGCAAACGTACAATCGAATTATTGATTTTCCAAGAAACGTGCCTGGCAAATTATCCCAGTAAAAAGATCGTCGGCTGCTTGTGCAAGTCTATTTTTTGATTTCGCCACGCCTGCACGGTCTGCGTTTTGATGAATTCTTCGGGGGCAGTCAGGTTGCTGGCCACGCATAGCAGGGTGTCGGGCTGACAGGCAGCGAGGATCGTTTCCAGCATGTGGTTATTGCGGAAAGGGGTTTCCATAAAAATCTGGGTTTGACGACGTTCTCTGCTTTCTTTTTCCAAAGAGAGCAGCGCCTTGCGTCGGTCGGCTTTGTCGATGGGCAGATAGCCGTGAAAGGCGAAAGATTGCCCGCTTAGTCCCGAGGCCATCAGGGCCAGCAGAATGGACGACGGCCCCACCAGCGGCACCACTTTCATACCTAGCTCGTGCGCCAGCCGCACGGCCACCGCGCCGGGATCGGCCACGCCGGGGCAACCCGCCTCGGATAACATGCCGATGTCCTTTCCGGCGGGCAGGGCGCGGAGTTGGGCGGCGGTATCGGCTTCCGGCGTCTTTTTATTTAGTTCGTAAAAAGTCAAATCCTGAATTACCCGGCCCAGTCGCAGACTGCTCACGAACCGGCGGGCGGTACGGAGTTCTTCGGCAAAAAAGTAATCCAACTGGCTAATAACTTCCGTTACCTGCGGACTGAGAACCTGGGCCGCCGTACCTTCGGCCAGGATGGTGGGGAGGAGGAAGAGGGTCGAGGTGTTTTTTTGTATTTGAGTAGGCATTTTTTCAAATTGGCTTTTTGCAAAAGAACCCCTTTTAATTGAATTCAAAAAAATGAAAAAATTCACACGACTCGTTAGCGCGGCCTTTGGTGTCAGTTTAGCTTTCTTTTTACTGGCCTTTGCCTGGAAGCAGCCGGAAAGTAGCTTTGGTGCCAGCACTAAGGCCACCGGTGCGCCGGACCGGCCCAATATCCTCCTCATATTCGTCGACGACCTGGGCTGGGCCGACCTTAGCAGCTACGGCAGTGCGTACTACGAAACGCCGAACATCGACGCCCTGGCCGCCGGAGGCGTAAAATTCACGGACGCCTACGCGGCGGCGGCCATCTGCTCGCCTTCGCGCTCGGCCCTCATGTCGGGCAAGTACCCAGCTCGCACGGGCATCACCGACTGGATTCGGGCCAGTTTCCAGAACGCCGAGGCGCGCTACGGCGGCAAAAGCAAGCAGGAGTACGAACGTGATTTGACCCAAAAACTGATCGTCCCGCCCATTCCATTTGAGCTGCCGCTTTCCGAGAAAACCACCGCTGAGTATCTGAAAGAGCAGGGTTACTTCACGGGTTTCATTGGCAAATGGCACCTGGGATCCGAAGGCAACTACCCTGACAACCAGGGCTTCGACGTCAATATCGGGGGCTGCGACTTCGGTCAGCCGCCTTCGTACTTCGATCCCTACGAAAATGCCCGCACCAAGGGCATTCCGACGCTGCCGCCCCGCAAAACGGGTGAGTATCTCATGGATCGCGAGGGCGACGAGGTCATCGGTCTCATTCGTAAAAATAAAGACAAGCCTTTCTTTATCAACTACGCCCCCTACGCCGTCCACACGCCGCTGGGCGGCAAGCCGGAACTGGTGGCCAAATACGAAGCCAAAAAGCCCGCCAAAGGTCAGGGCAATCCGGTCTATGCCGCCATGATCGAGAGTCTGGATCAAAACGTGGGACGCATTCTGGCTGAACTGAAAGCGCAGAATTTACTGGAAAATACGCTGGTCATCTTCACTTCCGACAACGGCGGATTACTGGGTAGTGAGAAAAATCCGATTACTTCCAATCCGCCTTTTCGTAGCGGCAAGGGTTTCCCCTACGAAGGGGGCATCCGGGTGCCTCTGATCGTGAGTTGGAAAGGGCAGATTGCGCCGCGCGTGTCGGGTAGCCCGACCATTACAATGGATATTTTCGACACGATCCTGGAGACGGCGGGAGCAAAGCCCGACCGCGCCATTCCCAACGACGGTGTGAGTCTGCTAGCGCACGTGCGGACGGGCAAGCCGCTGCCCACGCGGGATCTGTTCTGGCACTTTCCGCACTACCGCTACGAGGAGGTGACGCCCTACAACATCGTCCGCAGCGGCTACTGGAAGCTGATTCACAACTACGAAAATGATTCCGACGAGCTTTACAACCTTAAAGACGACATTGACGAAACCCGCAACGTGGCGTCTCAGCTCCCGAAGAAGCAACAGGAACTGCGGGGGAAATTAGATGGTTTTTTGGCCCGGACGGGGGCAAAAGTGCCCGTGCCGCGTTGACTGTGTGAAATCACTTTTTCCTATCCGGCTTTCTCAACCTCTGCCAACCACGCCCGCACATTGGCAAACATTTCCTGCCTATTCTGCATAAACCACTCATTGGTTGGCGCGTGAACGTTGCTCAGTCCGCCCTGGTGTTTGCGGTACACACCCATAACATTGGGCAGATAGCCGATGTCGCCCCGCGCGGCGAGTTGCAGCACAAGCGCCCAGTCACCGGCAGCAGCTTGAGGGTGCCAGGCGGCGAAGTCTTCGGTCAGGAAGTAGTTGCGGTAGAGCAGACTGGCCGTGGCGATAAACCAGCGATCTTCCAGCAGGTCGTCGATGGTCGAAACGGCTTTTTGATCGGGGGGATTGAACAAATGTGCGGGCGAGCCATCCTCATAGGTTACGCGGACGTTGTGGTGGCAAATGGCGAAATCCGGGTGCGTGTCCAGGAAGTCGACCTGTTTTTGCAATTTGTGCGGGTCGGTCCAGTAGTCGTCGCCTTCGCAGAGGGCCACGTATTGGCCCCGGCAGGCTTTAAGCAAGTGTAACACGTTGTTGCGTCCGGCAAACTCGCGCGGCTCCTTCGGGCCGAGGTTTTCGGCGTGCAGATACGCCCGGATTTTGTCGGGGTATTTTTCGGCGTAGGCTTGGATAATCGCTGGCGCGAGATCGGTCGATCCGTCGTCGCCAATGACGATTTCATAGGCAAAATCCGTTTGCTGCGCCAGTGCTCCGTCCAGCATCTGCGCAATGTAGGCTTCGTGTTGGTAGGTAGGCACACAAACGGACACCTTCATCATGACGTTTCGCGGATTCGGTGCGGCAGCAGCGCGAAGAAGCTATATATGCGCACGATCCATTTTGGTATGAGGTAGTCGCGGGTAATTTCCCGCGTCTCTTCCGCACCAGGCTGACGCAGTCTTAGGTATTTGACAGCCAGGACAGAGCGTCGAAAATAGCTCTTGGAATATTGTCGGGCGTCGAGCATCATCCGGTGATAACGGGCGATGTTGAGGCGCAAGGGCGCATCGTATTTATACTCCGTTTCTTCGTTGATTCCCTGGTACATCATCATGCGGTTGCGCAGAAAACGGGCATCGCGGTAGTGGTCCTTGAAGCTCGCGCCCGCCTTGTTTTTGCGATACACCGACATTGTCCCCGGCACGTAACCAATCGGCCCGTGTTTGGCCAAAATGACGTAGCGCGGAATATCGCCGCTGGTCGATTTTAGGAACCATTCGGGATAATGCACCAGACCGTTTTTAAATAATACCGCCGAGGTGGCCATAAACCATATCTCGTCCTCGCCGATAAGGTCGTCCATGCTGATGACCGCCTTTTGGTCGGCGGCGTTCACCTCCCGGGCGGGCGAACCGTCCTCGTAAGTAATAAGTGCATTGTGAAAGCAGGCCGAAAAACCGGGGTGACTCTCCATGAAATCCACCTGCTTCTGCAATTTATCGGGACTCGTCCAATAGTCGTCGCCGTCGAGCGGGGCGATGTACTGGCCCTGGGCCAGTTTCAGGGTTTCGATGGTGTTGAAAAGCCCGTTTTGCCCCAAATTTTTCGGGTGCAAAACGGGCTTCACTTTATCGGGAAATCGCTTTTGGTAATCCAGAATTACCTCTCGTGTTCCGTCGGTCGAAAAATCGTCACCCACCAGAATTTCGTACGCAAAATCAGTTTCCTGATTGAGCGCACTCTCGATGGCCTGCCCGATAAAGGCTGCCTGGTTATAAGTGAGGATAGTTACGGAAACCTTCATTTATAAACTTCCCTAAGCTGCTCCGCCGAGGGAAAATTGGGGGTAACCAGATCGGGTTCGGGCTTGTAGAGGTAGGCCATCGGGTAGCCGCGTTCGATAAAGGTCGGCTCGGCGAGGTTGTTGTAGCGCAGTTGCACCGACCAGCGGATGTTGTTCGTCACGTTATCGCCCGACTGGTGAACCAAAAACGACGAGAAAACCAGCATATCGCCGACCTCAAACTCGGTTTGCACAAAATCCTCCGTTTTTAAAGCCGCCGTGATCCCGCCCTGGTAGCCGGAGGTGCTGGCTTCCATCAAGCCGCCCGTGTGACTGCCGGGTATGACCTGCAACGCGCCGATCTCGGCCCCGGCGTCCACCATCGGAAACCAGATGACGGTACTGTCGAGCGAGCCTTGGCCGGTACGCCAGTCCTGGTGGGCGTCGAGTTTCCAGTGCTTGCTGCCGCCCTTAGACAGGAAACGACTGTTGAACTGCATGGCGGGACGCGCCCCGATGACGGGCTTCTCGATGCCCAAATCTTTCAACACTTTTTCAATTTTCTCGCTCACCGCCAGGCGATGCAACGAGAAACTGTGCTGCACGGTCTTGCCCGTATTGACAAAAGCATCGAAGTCTTTTTCAAAAAACGCAAACATGGCGTTTTCAAAGGCATCACGGTCGTCGATGTCTACCGCCCGGCCCGTCACGCGTTTGATTTGCGCGGCAAATATCTCCTTGGCTTCCCGGTAGATTTCAGCTACCGTATTTTTATCCAAAAACCCGCGCAGCAGCACGTAGCCGTCTTTATTCAGTTGTTCTCTTTCTGTTATCATCATGTTATTTAGTGCATAAAAACACCACTATTTGCTTTTATCTCACGTCCCAACGAATGACCTCCGTCAGTTCTTGTTATATTTTGAGTGAATGGTAAAATTATAAAAAGGCCGAATTTACAGTCAGAACGCCACTGCCTTCAACTGCAAGCCTGCATCTTCGGGCAACCCAAAAATCAAGTTCATGTTCTGCACCGCCTGACCGGAAGCGCCTTTTGTCAGGTTGTCGATAATGCTGGTAATCAGTATTTTTCCTTCATGTGTTTCTAAATGAATAAAGCATTTGTTGGTATTTACTATTTGCTTCAAATCAATAGCCGGAACACTTACGTGCGTGAATGGATGCGGGTTGTAATAGTTCCGGTATAATTCGATTGCGTCCTCCAACGAACCGTCGAAAGGGGTATAAACATTCGCCATGATGCCGCGCGTAAAATCGCCGCGGTAGGGGATGAAATTGATGGCTTGGTCGAAACCGTTTTGCAGCTTCGTCACGCTCATTTTTATTTCGGTCAAATGCTGGTGCGTGAAAGCTTTGTAGATCGAGGCGTTGTTGTTGCGCCACGAAAAATGCGTCGTCGCGCCCAGCGATTGCCCGGCCCCGGTACTACCCGTCACCGCGCTGACGTGGACGTCATTTTTTAGCAGTCCTGCTTGCGCCAGCGGCAGCAAAGCCAACTCAATGCTTGTGGCAAAACAGCCGGGATTGGCAATTTTCGTTGCTCCCCTTACTTTATCCCTTTGCAACTCAGGCAGACCGTAAATAAAACCTTCCGATTCGTCACGAAAGTCGGTGCTGAGGTCAATGATTTTTACTGAATCAGGAACAGTATTCTCCGCCAGAAACTTCCGCGATTCCCCGTGCCCCGAGCAGAGGAAAATGACCTGCAAAGATTCGTCTTGGAGCAAAGTCGCAAAATCCTCTCCTGAAAAAACCAAATCAGTATCGCCCAGCAAATCGGTATGCGTGGCGTAAATGGGCTTTCCTGCCTGACTTTTGCTGTGAGCAAAGGAAATTTCCGCATTCGGATGATTCAGGAGAATACGAATCAATTCACCACCCGTATAACCTGCCGCTCCAACAATTCCAATATTAATTTTCTTAGTCATTTCTCTTCGATATTCGCCCTTAACCGTTTAACCGTTCAACCCTTAACCTCTTTTTGAGACTCCGTCACTTTCTGATAAATCATCGCCTGATTCGACGCTACCTTCGAGAAGCCACGCACGTCGTCGCCCGTCCAGGCATTATTCATTTCGCCGTAACTGCCGAAAACGGGCGACATCAAGTCAAAATTCGACTCGATGCCCTCGACGTGGAAACGGTAAGGGGCCAAATGTACCTTCACTTTACCCGTGACGTGGCTTTGGGTGTCGGTCAGGAAGGTTTCGATGTTGCGCATCACGGGTTCTACAAACTGCCCTTTGTGCAGCAGGCTGCCGTACCAGTTGGCAAGTTGCTCTTTCCAATAAAGCTGCTGCTCGGTCAGTACGTGCTTTTCCAGGGTATGGTGGGCTTTGATGATAATCAGCGGCGCGGCGGCCTCGAAGCCCACGCGGTCTTTGATACCGATGATGGTGTCACCCACATGAATGTCGCGGCCAATACCGAAGGGCTGCGCCATTTCGGCCAGTTGCTGAATGGCCTGCACGGACGTTTCGGTGCGTTGGCCATTCAGCCCGACGAGTTCGCCTTTGTCAAATTCCAGTGTGATCGTTTCGGGTTCGGTCTTGGTGACCTGCGTTGGCCAGGCGCTTTCAGGCAGGTACTGGTTAGAGGTCAGCGTTTCCTTGCCGCCTACCGACGTACCCCAGAGGCCCTTGTTGATGCTGTATTCGGCCTTTTTCCAGTCGCGCTGTGCGCCCTTTTTGGTCAGGTACTCAATTTCGGCTTCGCGCGAGAGTTTGAGGTCGCGGATGGGCGTAATGATTTCGGCCTCCGGCATGATGATGCGGAAAGCCATGTCGAAGCGCACTTGGTCGTTGCCTGCCCCGGTGCTGCCGTGCGCAATGGCCGACGCGCCAATTTCCCTGGCGTACTCCGCCACGGCCACGGCCTGAAAAATCCGCTCGGCGCTCACCGACAAAGGGTAGGTGTTGTTTTTAAGAATATTACCAAAAACGAGATACTTGATGCAGTCGCCGTAATATTCCTTAGTCCGATCGACCGTTGTGTGTTGCTTTACGCCCAGGGCGTAGGCGTTGGCTTCAATGCTTTTCAGCTCTTCGGCGGAAAAACCGCCCGTATCTACCAGGACAGAATAGACGTCATAGCCCTGATCTTCGGCCAAATATTTTACACAAAACGAGGTGTCCAGCCCACCGCTGAACGCTAATACTACCTTATTCATTTAGTTGACGGTTGACGGTTGACGGTTGACGGTTGACGATGCCTGTGTTGAGGCTAGTCTTCGCCAGCGTTTATGTTATAGATAAGTGCTTATTTTTCCTGCAAACTTAACGCTTTCTAATTTTCCTGGCTTGGGCAAGAATAAGCCCCACATCGGTTTTCAGCAGAAATCCGAGCGGGGCTTTGTGTTTTTAAAATTTAAATCAGAAGTGAAACTAGCTGAAAGAAAGACAAATTGAGTTCAGCAAAAGTCTGCTTTACAGACTACCGCACACTGTCGACTATCGCCACGGGGCACCCCGCACTGTCAACTGTTCACTTACTAAACCAGCGTTGCCTCGGAATTTTGCTTTTTGGCGCTGTCGGACCTTCGCAGCATGATGCGCTGCTTAATGCGCATCCAGCGCTCGTACAGCTTGGATTCTTTCAGAAAATTCCAGCCAGCCTCTCCCTCTTCTTCCTTTTTCTCGGCTTCCTCGTGGTTGTACATCATGCCCGTGCAGAGGCAGTTTTTGCGGCCTGTCCGGGTTAGGACGTCGTAGTTGACGCAACTGGCGCAACCTTTCCAAAATGCTTCATCGGTTGTCAACTCGCTGAACGTAACGGGTTCGTAGCCCAGGTCGGAGTTGATCTTCATTACCGCCAGGCTGGTGGTGATGCCGATAATTTTGGCATTAGGGTATTTCTTGCGGGAGAGTTCGAATGCCTTGGACTTGATGGCCTTGGCCATACCACTGTTGCGGTAGTTGGGCGAGACGATCAGGCCCGAGTTGGCGACGAACTTGCCGTGTTCCCAGGTTTCGACGTAACAGAAGCCGACCCAATCGCCGTCTTTGGTGGTGGCGATGATCGCTTTGCCTTCCACCATCTTCTCCATCAGGTACACGACGGAGCGCTTGGCGATGCCCGTACCGCGCTGTTTGGCGCTCTCCTCCATTTCGGCGCAGATGATTTCGGCGTGGTGGAGGTGGTCTTCGGTGGCGACTTCGACAATGAAAGGACTGTCTTTAATCTCTTTATTTTTTGTGATTTCTTTATTTTTCATGAAAAAGGGCTGAGTTGACTCCTTCTGCGCAAAGCTTGGGGAAACTCACAACGGTTGGAAGTGAATTTAGATGGAAATAAGCAGGAAAAAGGGGCAGAAAAGTATTTGCCACGTAGGCAAAAAGCGATTATTTGGTCCGGGTGGACCTAATTCGGGAAGGAGTCGTATGAAAGAAAGTATAGATCACTTTGCTATTCAAGGGTTTTTCAAAACCACCAGGGCAGTGAGCTTTGGTTAGTAAAACAGTGCAAATCTTATAAAAAATAGGCACCTAAGCTAATTAAACTGTAATTATTTTTTTTACGTTCAAGAATTTTGTGTCTTTGAATTATACCCTACATTTGAACACCCTAATCGATACGCACGCCACCCCATGAACCCACTCACCGCCGACGATCTCGTGTACGGCTACGTCAACGGAATTTTTCCGATGGCCGACGCCGACGGTACGCTCTATTGGTACTCGCCTGATCCAAGGGCTATTATCCCCATCGACACCTATCGTCCGGCCAAATCTCTGCGTCCGTTCATCAATAAACAGCAATTCGAGATCCGCATCGACTACGACTTCGAAGGCGTCATGCGGCAGTGCGCCGCCCCGCGCCCGCAGGAAGACGGCACCTGGATTTCGGAGAATATCATTAAAGCCTATACCGATTTACATCATTTGGGCATGGCCCATAGCGTGGAGGCCTACGAACGCGGGCAGCTGGTGGGTGGCCTCTATGGCGTGTCGATTGGCGCAGCCTTTTTCGGCGAGTCGATGTTCCATACCGTAAGCAACGCTTCCAAAGTGGCTTTTCATGCGTTGATCGAGCTACTACGGGAGCGGAATTTTCGTCTGCTCGACACGCAGTTTATGAACGATAACGTGCGCCGCTTTGGCGCGATCGAAATTCCGAAACTGGAATACGTCGGGAGGCTGCGCCAGGCCATCGCGGTGAAGACGCGCTTTACGGAGCGCGCGCTGGAACCCGTTTTCCAGCGGGTAGCGTAATTTTTGTTGCTCATGCCCGTCACTAAACCCATTCTCGTCATAAAATTTGGCACCGCCTCCATCACCCAGCCCACGGGTGAACCGGACGAAGGCATCCTCGCCGAAATTGCCCGCCAAGTGGCTACGGTACACGCCGACCACCGCATTATCATCGTTTCTTCCGGCGCAGTAGGGGCTGGGAAGGGCCAAATTCATGCCTATAAAGAAACTTTGACGCAGCGCAAAGCCGCTGCCGCCGTGGGTAATCCGCTGCTGATCGGGTTGTACGCCAAGCATTTTTTGCCCCACAAAATCGCCATCGCGCAGAGTCTCTGCGAGCGGCAGCACTTCGCCAATCGTCACCAGTTTTTGCAGTTGAAAAGTACCTTCGAGGAGCTTTGGGCCAGCGGCATCATTCCCATCGTCAACGAAAACGACGTGGTCAGCGACCGTGAGTTAAAATTTTCGGACAACGACGAACTGGCCACCCTCATCGCCACCGGCTTCGGGGCGCAGACACTCATGCTGTGTACTTCGGTGGGCGGCCTGATGGACGACTCGGGCCAAATCGTGCGGCAGGTGGCGGAAGTGAACGATGTTTTCCGCTGGGTCAGGACCGATAAATCGTCGCTCGGACTGGGTGGCATGGCTTCCAAACTGACCTTCACCAAACTAGCGACCCGCATGGGTATTCGGGTCGTGATTTTTGGCCTGAACGAACCCGATGGTCTGCTGCGGGCGTTGCAAATGGAATCTGGGACGGTATTTCAGCCCCAAAGCAGTACACTCTCGGCCCGAAATCGCTGGCTCGGCAGCGGCGGACTGGTAGCCGGACAGCTTTTCATCGACGACGGGGCCGTTTTAGCGCTGCAAAAGCGGAAAAGCCTGCTGGCAGTTGGTATTTTGGGCGTTGAAGGTGAGTTCGAGGCTGGCGAACTGGTGGAGATCTTCAATACGGCGCAGGAAATGGTAGCCGTAGCGCGAGCACGGGCGACTTCACTGGCGATTGTAGCTAACTTGAAGACACTGAATTTCGAGGTGGCGAATGCAAGTGATATTGTTTTGTTGTAGGGTCGGACAGGCGCACCTGCGAACCTATCTATGTGTTCGCCCGATGGCTGATTCAATAGGAAAGCCGTCGATTGACGCGAACTAAAACAAAATGGAAGATAAAATATTTTTCGACTAAAAGTTGTGCATAAAATGGTTGAGCGAGAATTATTTGAAATTGAATCTAATGAGGTAAAAAACGGGCGAGCCCGGAACGCCGGACTGGCCCATACCACATTTCAGGCGACTCGCCGGGCGGCGGGGGCGGTGCGGAATCTTTCTGACGCCACGAAGGCGGCTTTGTTGAATGATTTGGCGGAGCGGGTTTTGGCGCAGCGGGATTTCATTTTGGCCGAAAACCAAAAAGACCTCGACCGCATGGACGAGGCCGATCCGAAAAAGGACCGATTGCTGCTGAACGAAAAACGCATCGAAGGTTTGGCGCAAAGTTTACGCGACGTGGCATTGCTGCCTGACCCGAGTGGGGAGATTCTACTGGAGCGTACTCTGGAACAGGGGCTGAAAATGCAGAAAATTGCTGTGCCGATGGGCGTGGTGGGCGTGATTTACGAATCGCGGCCTAACGTCACGCTCGACGTAGCGGCGTTGTGTCTGCGTTCGGGCAATGCCTGTGTTTTAAAAGGGGGCAAGGAAGCATCTCATTCCAATGCATGTCTGGTAAAGCTCATTCACGAGTCACTGGAAAAATTCAAGGTTCCTGCCGCCGCCGTCACTTTGCTGCCGACTGACCGGAAATACACCCAGGAAATGCTGACCGCCACTCGCTACGTGGACCTCATCATTCCGCGTGGCTCGGAGGTACTTATCCAGTTTGTAAGGAAAAACTCGCTGGTACCCACCATCGAAACCGGGGCGGGCGTGTGCCACACCTACGTCGAAAAATCGGCGGATTTGGAGAAAGCGCGGGCCATCGTAGTCAACGCCAAAGTGTCGCGGCCTTCGGTTTGTAATTCTTTGGATACCATTTTAGTAGATCGGGCCGTGGCGGAGGATTTTTTGCCTAAAATAAAAGACGGGCTGGTGGCTTACGAGGTGGAGATTTTTGCGGACGAAACGGCCTATCCAATCCTGCAAGCCGCCGGATATTCTCTTCTGCAAAAAGCTGAGCCGGAAGATTTTGGCCGCGAGTTTTTGGATTATAAATGCTCGATTAAAGTGGTAGAAGGATTGGCTGAGGCACTGGCGCACATCCAGGAATACTCCTCGCGGCACTCGGAAGCCATCGTGTCGGAAGACGCCGAATCCGTTGAGACCTTCCTGAGCGAAGTGGATGCGGCGGCGGTGTACGCCAACGCATCCACCCGCTTCACCGACGGCGCGGTGTTCGCTTTGGGGGCCGAAATTGGTATTTCCACCCAGAAACTCCACGCCCGCGGACCCTTTGCTTTGGAAAAGCTCGTAACCGAAAAATGGATCGTGCGCGGCAACGGACAGGTGCGGACGTAGGGGCTTTTTCGTATCTTTGGGTAAAAGCATTTTCCAAGAGAACCCCTTTTTATGACCTCAGCCATTGAAAAAAACCAAATCACTACTCTGACCCAGGAAGCTACGGAACTTCTCAAAACCCTTATTGCCACCCCATCTTTCAGCCGCGAAGAGGATAATACGGCTCGGCATCTCGAAGAATTTTTACAAAAAAAAGGTATTCCCTTCCACCGAAAAAAAAACAACATTTGGGCCTTAAACCGGCATTTCGACGCCGCCAAGCCCACGCTGCTACTCAACTCTCACCACGACACCGTAAAACCCAATACATCCTGGACGCTCGATCCCTTCGAGCCGCTTGAGCGCGACGGTAAGCTCTACGGCCTGGGCAGCAACGACGCGGGTGGCTGCCTGGTGTCGCTGATTGCCACTTTCTGCCATTTCTACGAGTGGGAAGATATGGCTTACAATATTGCTTTGGTCGCTAGCGCCGAAGAGGAAATTTCGGGCAAACAGGGACTGGAAATCGTGGTGCCGGACCTGCCGCCGATCGAATTTGCTATTGTGGGTGAACCCACCGAAATGCACCTAGCCGTAGCCGAAAAAGGCCTGCTGGTGCTGGACTGCACCGCCAAAGGAAGATCAGGACACGCCGCCCGCGACGAAGGCGAAAATGCCCTTTACAAAGCCATCAAAGACATCGAGTGGATTACGGGCTACCGTTTTCCCAAGGTTTCGCCCACGCTCGGGCCGATCAAGATGTCGGTGACGATGATCAACGCCGGGACGCAGCACAACGTCGTGCCGGACACCTGTACCTTCACTGTGGATGTGCGGGTGACGGAGCAGTACACGCTGGAAGAAGTTGTCGAGGAAATTCAGGCTAACATCCAGTCGGAAGTTGACGCGCGCTCGGTGCGGCTGCGGCCTTCGAGCATTCCCACCGACCACGCCATCGTGCAGGCCGGCCTGCGACTGGGGCGCAACACCTACGGCTCACCCACTACTTCCGACCAGGCGCTGCTTAATTGCCCTTCGCTGAAAATGGGGCCGGGCGATTCGGGTCGATCGCATACCGCCGACGAATTCATATTTTTGCACGAAATCGAAGCGGGTATCGCGCAGTATGTGAAGATGGTAGAGGAAGTAGTGAAATGATCAATCTATAATTTGTCCCTTAACTTCCAATTAATTACAAAAACATGACCAACCCAAAAAATAACCTCCGCGTCCTCGTTGTAGGCTGCGGTAACATGGGCGCTTCGCACGCCACGGCTTACCACAATTTGGAGGGCTTCGAAATCTGTGGCCTGGTGTCGACCGGTAAGAGCAAAGAGCGGCTGAACGAAAAACTGGGCGGCCAATACCCGCTCTATAACGACTATGACGAAGCTTTGGCGGCCACGCAACCCGACGCCGTCTGTATCTCGACCTACCCCGATACCCACGAGGAATTTGCCGTGAAAGCTTTTGAAAAAGGCTGCCACGTTTTCATCGAAAAGCCCGTGGCCGACTCGGTGGAAGGTGCCGAGCGGGTCGTGGCGGCGGCGAACAAGGCCGGGAAAAAGCTGGTGGTGGGCTACATTCTACGGCACCATCCCTCCTGGGAGAAATTCGTGGAGCTATCGCACGAACTGGGCAAGCCGCTGGTAATGCGCATGAACCTCAACCAGCAGAGCCAAACCGACATGTGGACCCTGCACCGCAACCTGATGAAAAGCCTGAGCCCCATCGTGGACTGCGGCGTCCACTACATTGATGTGATGTGCCAGATGACGCGCTCGAAGCCCGTACAGGTTAACGCCATTGGGGCGCGGCTCACGGAAGATATTCCGGCGGGCAACTACAACTACGGGCAACTCCAAATCCGCTTTGAGGACGGCTCGGTGGGCTGGTACGAAGCGGGCTGGGGGCCGATGATCAGTGAAACGGCCTTCTTCGTCAAAGACGTAATTGGACCCAAAGGGTCGGTGTCGATCGTGGCTAAGGACGCGGGCGGAGCGGGAAAATCCTCCTCCATCGAGTCCCACACCAAAACGGAGTCCATCCGCTACCACCACGCCGCGCTCAATGACAAGGATGAATTCGCCCAGGAAGATACCTGGATCAACCTCACCGACGAGCCCACTCACCAGGAACTCTGCGACCGTGAGCAGCTTTATTTCCAGAAAGCCATCCGCGAAAACACCGACCTGACCGACCACATGGCCGACGCCGTGAATAGTCTGCGCATCGCTTTTGCCTGCGACGAGTCGGTGCGGACGGGGCAGGTGGTGACTTTGTGAGAAAGCCATCGTGTACTACACGTCATTATGCAACCAAACAAAAAAAGCACTCAGCGAATAAACGCCAAGTGCTTCATCTTCATGTGATTCTGTAGGGATTCGAACCCCAAACCTCCTGATCCGTAGTCAGGTGCTCTATCCAATTGAGCTACAGAACCATTCCGCTAACGGGACTGCAAAAGTAGCGGGTGATTGGGTCTTTACCAAAAGAATTCATCTCATTTTTTCAAAAATCGTTCTAGGCGTATCTACAAGCCCTGAAAATTGGGCTTTCGCTTTTGCAAAAAAGCCATAATCCCTTCGGCGGTGTCGCGCGATTGACCCAGCATATCTTGCTCCTGCGCTTCTACTTCCAGCATTGCTTCCAGGTCGGAGTTCAGCGATTGGTTGAGGGCGCGCTTGATAGCCCCGATGGCGCGGGTGGGGGCGTGTCGGTAGTAGGCGATGGCTTCGGCGACGGCGGCGTCCAAATCGGCGGCGGGTACGGCGCGCTGCACCATCCCAATTTGTGCGGCTTCGGGGCCATAGACGCGGCGACCCGTGGAAGCTAAGTCAAAAGCGCGGGCCATACCCACCAGGCGAGGCAGGAAAAAAGTGGAACCCGCGTCGGGCATCAGGCCGATGCCGACGAATAGCTGGGCGAAGTAGGCTTCTTCGGGCATGATGACTACGTCGCAGGCCAGGGCTAACGAGCAGCCCGCTCCCGCCACCAGGCCGTTGAGGCGGCACACGACGGGCTTCGGGATGTTGCGTAAAGCGCGAATCATGGGGTTGTAGCGGCTGCGCAGGGCGTTACCCATGCTGGGATTTTCGCCCAAACCGGCTTTCAGGTCGGCCCCCGAGCAGAAGGCTTTGTCGCCCGACCCGGTCAGCAGCACTACGCGAACGGTGGCGTCATCTGCGGCGGTAGTCACGGCCTCGGTGATTTCCCGGAGCAAGTCGGGACTGAGGGCGTTGTGTACTTGCGGGCGGTCGAGGGTAATGGTCGCCACCCCGTCGGCGACTTCGTATATAAGATTTTCGTACATAAAAATCGGGTTTAGAAGTTAGAAGAAGAAAAACACCGCTGCTATACTGACTACCACGCCCAAGCCCAGTCCGGCATATACCTGCGCAGGCGTGTGCGCATCGAGACGCAGCCGGGCACTCAGCAGCAAACCCGTAGCAATCACACCAAGAACGAAAGGCAGAAACAAGGCAAAATCGCCGTAACGCACGATGACTCCTCCCAAGGCTCCTAATAGCCCACCCACCCCTACCCCGTGGGCACTGATTTGCCAAGTGAGGCTGATCAAAGCCACAAACAACAGCGAAATGGTAATGCTGCCCAATACTACGGAAATCTGCGGAGCCAGTTCGCTGATGGGCTGGAATTGCCAGCCAAACAAATAAGTACTTAAAGAATAGATAATTAGAGAAATCAGGTACGGCAGTCGTCTGTCGCGCAGGGTTTGGAGTTGCAGGCTTTGGACAAACCCCATTCGGTACAGATAATAGATCACCAAAGCCGGTGCCACGAAGGTGTTCAGGAAAAGCAATACCAGCAGACTAATCCGTGCCGAAGGACTCAGCGCCACAACGCCGATCAATTCGGGAGTTAGCCCAAAAAGGATTCCGAAAATATAAGTAGGCAGCAGCAGCGGGTGCAGGACAACGGACAGGAAAAAGGCGAGGCGATGGCTCAATGCGTTTCGTTTCTTGAAACAGCAAAGCTAGTGGTTATGTGTAATTGTTGAATTGTGTAATCGTGTAATTGATGTGGAATTACTGTTTTCTTTTTGCTCAAATTTTTGATAGAGTGTATATTACATTGCGCACCGGGCGGGTGTTCCCGTTTCGTGGTTGCACAACAAGACAGTTCAACAGCAATTAAACAATTCCACGATTTAATGATTCCACAACCTTGCCTTAAATCTGTTTCCGCAACCTCGCCACCGGGATGTTGAGCTGTTCGCGGTACTTGGCCACGGTGCGACGGGCGATGTTATAGCCTTTTTCATTGAGGAGTTTTTCCAGCTTGTCGTCGGAGAAGGGCTTACGCTTGGGTTCGGTTTCGATGAGTTCGCGGAGGATGTTCTTGACCTCGCGACTGCTGGCGTCCTCTCCGGAGTCGGTGGCGATGCCTTCGGAAAAAAAATATTTGAGCGGATAAAGGCCAAACTCCGTCTGCACACACTTGCTGCTCGCTACGCGCGAGACCGTCGATACGTCCATGTCGATGACCGTGGCGATGTCTTTGAGAATCATGGGCCTAAGCCTGGTTTCGTCGCCGTCGAGGAAGAAATCGTACTGGTAATTCAGGATGGCCGACATCGTGCGCATGAGCGTGGCTTGCCGCTGCCGGATAGCGTCGATGAACCACTTGGCCGAGTCTAGTTTCTGCTTCACGAAGGTGGCAGTTTCACGAACGCTTTTGTTGGTTTTGTCGCTTTTATGGTAAGTATCGAGCATATCGGCGAACGTGCGGTTGATGCGTAGTTCAGGCGCATTGCGGGCGTTAAGCGTCACTTCCAGACTGCCATCGTGGTTGCTAAGGATGAAATCGGGCGTCAGATAATGCGAGCGGTCGTCGTCGCCCTCCACCGAGCCGGGCTTGGGGTTAAGTTTGGTGATGAGCGTCAGGACATCGTAGGCTTCCTGGGCCGAAATGCCCAGCCGCCGCTGGATTTTCTCATAGTGCTTTTTGGAGAATTCCTCAAAGTAGTGCTCGATAATCTGCAAAGCCAATTGCACGCACAAGTCCGACTGTTTCCGGCGCCGGAGTTGCAGCAATAGGCATTCCCGCAAGTCGCGGGCACCAATGCCCGCCGGCTCTAGTGCCTGAACTATTTTCAGGATGCCTTCCAGTTCACATTCAGTCGTGCAAATTCCCTGCGTGAATATCAGGTCGTTGGCAATGGACTTGAGTGCCCGGCGCAGGTAGCCGTCGTTTTCTATGCTGCCCAGTAGATGCAGACCCAGTAAACGCTGCTGCTCGGTGAGGTGCAAAAACCCGAATTGCTGGAACAGACTGTCGTGGAGCGTTTGGTGGGTGGGCATCGGGAAGTCGCGATCCTCCTCCTGGTTGTAGGGGCCGTCGCCGTACATTTTGTAGCCGCTCATTTCCTCGTGCTGTAGGTAGCTGTCCAGGTCGAGTTCATCGTGCGAGTTCTCTTCGTAATCCCCGTCGTTGGCATCCTCGATCTCGTATTCGTTTTTGCTGACCTCCTCCTGGCCTTCTTCCAGGGCCGGATTGACTTCTATTTCCTCCTTAATACGAGCATCGAGTTCAGCGGTCGGGATTTGCAACAGCTTGATAAACTGAATTTGCTGCGGGGAGAGTTTCTGCAGAAATCCCTGGGTGATGATAAGCTTTTGCATGTTTCAGTAAATGTTCGTTCATAGTCAATTTCAAGTCTTTCTTTCGGCACTAATCTCTCACTCAATATATTCACAGTCACATAGTGAACAATTTTAGTGCCAATTTATACATATTTATATTGGTAAGTAACTAAATTTAAGATAAAGTACTGCAAAGGTCTCATTATCAAAATATTAAATTTTAATTTTATTCATATTTATAGTATTAGCCTGGTAACTGCTTTTTGCCAACGCTATTTCATACGCGGCAGTCACGTAGGTTTTGGACACGTAATTCGTACTTTTGCCCTTTGCCCGACGATGCTCCCACCACGCACCGTTCATTGTTCATTCCTGACCGCCGCCGCGGTTCACCGTTCATTAAGTAAATGGGTCCTATACAGATCAAAGAAATCCTCCAAAGCGCCGAAGTTGGTCAACCTGTGGAAATCAAAGCCTGGGTGCGTACCAAGCGCGAAAGTAAAAACGCTATTTTCATTGCCCTCAACGACGGCTCCACGCTGCACAACATTCAGGCTGTGGCCGAGCCGGGACAGCTTCCCGAAGCCACTCTGCGCCTCATTACGACGGGGGCCTGCCTGAAAGTCACGGGAACATTGGTAGAATCGCTGGGTTCAGGGCAAGCGGTAGAGGTCAAAATACAGGATGTACATATCTACGGAACCGCTGATCCTGAGCAATATCCACTGCAACCCAAGAAGCACTCGCTGGAATTTCTGCGCGAAATCGCCCACCTGCGGCTGCGTACAAATACCTTCTCGGCCATAACGAGGATTAGTCACGCGCTGGCTTTTGCCGTGCATAAGTACTACAACGACAACGGCTTTTTCAACCTCCACACCCCAATCATCACCGCCTCCGACGCCGAGGGCGCGGGCGAAATGTTTCGCGTCACAACGCTGGACGCCGAAAAGCCGCCCCGCGACGAAGCCGGGAAAATTGATTACAAAGAAGATTTCTTCGGTAAGGAAACCAACCTGACCGTCTCGGGCCAACTGGAAGGCGAATTGGGTGCCCTGGCTTTATCCAAAATCTATACCTTCGGCCCTACTTTCCGCGCCGAAAACTCCAACACCACCCGTCACCTGGCGGAGTTCTGGATGATCGAGCCGGAGATGGCCTTTTTCGATCTGAACGACAACATGGACCTGGCTGAGGATTTCGTAAAATACGTCATCCACTACGCGCTGGAAAACTGCGCCGATGATCTGGATTTTCTGGAAAAACGCCAGGCCGAGGAGGAAAAAGGCAAACCACAGGCTGAGCGCTCCATGCCTTTGGCTGAAAAGCTGCGCTTTGTGGCGGATAATCCCTTCGAGCGACTGACGTACACCGAGGCCATCAAAATTCTGGAAAATTCCAAGCCCCACAAGCAGAAAAAGTTTCAGTATCATGTAGAATGGGGTGTGGACTTGCAGAGTGAACACGAGCGCTACCTGGTCGAAAAGCATTTCAAAAAACCTGTAATTCTGACTAACTACCCCCGCTCGATCAAGGCGTTTTACATGAAAGTGGACGAAGCCTCGGACGCCGCTCCCGCCCCCACCGTGCGGGCGATGGACGTGCTGTTCCCCGGTATCGGCGAAATCATCGGCGGCAGTCAGCGCGAAGAAAACTACGACATCCTGCTCGAGCGCATCCACGAGGTCGGCATCGAACCCGACGTACTGTGGTGGTACCTCGAAACCCGCAAATTCGGCACCGCTCCCCACGCGGGCTTTGGCCTAGGTTTCGAGCGTCTTGTCCAGTTCGTCACCGGCATGAACAACATCCGCGACGTAATCCCCTTCCCGCGTTTTCCCAAGAGCGCAGAATTCTGATATGCTCCTAACCCTTCTCATTTTCCTCCTCATGGTTCCCGGCTTCGTGGTCGTTGGGGTGTATCTTGAGCGGAAGGTTTCGGCTTTTATTCAGGATCGGATGGGGCCGATGGAGGTGGGGAAATGGGGGCTGTTGCAGTTGATTGCCGATCTTTTAAAATTATTGCAAAAGGAAGATATCGTCCCCAAAGCCGCCGATAAATGGCTCTTCCTGGGTGCGCCGTTCGTGATTTTTGCGGCCGTGTTTGCGGCCTACGCGGTCATGCCGCTGGCACCGGGGCTGAGCGGCTCGGGCGCGGCGGTGGGCGTGTTTTATTTGCTCACTATTTTATCGGTGGATGTCATCGGGATTCTGATGGCGGGCTGGGGTTCTAATAATAAGTACGCACTCTTCGGTGCGATGCGCGCGGTGGCACAAATCGTTAGCTACGAAGTACCGCTCGGACTTTCGGTATTGTGCGTGGTGATTCTCACCCAAACGCTTGATTTGCAGGTGATTAGCTTTCAGCAAGGCATTTATTCCCTGGAACCTGTTTATCTTTTTGGATTGAAAGATCTGGACGTGGACGTGACGCGGGTAGGCGGATTTCTGTCCTGGAATGTGGTCAGAAATCCTTTTTTGCTGATCGTTTACGTGATTTTTTTCATCGCCTCGCTGGCTGAGTGTAACCGGGCACCCTTCGACCTGCCGGAGGGCGAATCGGAGTTGGTCGGTGGATTTCACACCGAGTATTCGGGAATGCGCTACGCTTTGCTGATGCTGTCGGAATACGGCATGATGCTGCTGGTGTCGCTACTGGGAGCGGTGCTTTTCCTGGGCAGTTGGAATACGCCTTTTCCCAATATCGGCCCCGTCCGTCTGGCCGACTGGACGAGCGGCGAGCCGGGTAATTGGCTCGGTTATTTGTCGGGCGCCTTCTGGCTCTTATCCAAAGCCCTGCTGGGAGTCCTGGTGCAAATGTGGGTACGATGGACGCTGCCGCGCTTGCGCGTAGACCAACTCATGTACCTGGGCTGGAAGGTACTGACGCCCATTGGGCTGGTACTTTTCTTCGTGTCGGGGGTTTGGAGGCTGCTCGGCGTCTAGTCGTTCAACCTACCCGCCCGGCGGCTCGGTTCGTTCTTCGTCAAGGGGGAAGTTAGAATCATTGGTTTTGCCCATTTCCATTTTTGTGCAAACCAGCCTTGTCTTTTTTTAGTTGTAAGCGTGTGTAAAACCTAATTTTTATAAAACCAAAAATAAGATTGAGATGAAAAAGAACTTATTATTCATTGCCTTGCTCATGGGCGGCTTTGCTGCCTGTACCAACGCCCAGAAATCGTCCAATCCTGCCGCCGAAGGTTTTAATGCCGCCGGGTCGGACGCGAAGGCAATTGCGCTGGCCGATGCGGCGATGGACGCGATGGGCGGGCGCAAAAACTGGGATAAAACGCATTACCTCACCTGGAATTTCTTCGGTAACCGCCGCCTGACCTGGGACAAGTGGACGGGTGACGTGCGGGTGGAGAACCTGAAAAACGACCAAACCGTGCTGCTGAATGTCAACAATGACAAGGGTCGCGTGATGAAAAATGGCCAGGAAATCACTCAGCCCGACTCGGTTGCCAAATACGTGAAGCAAGCCAAAAGCGCCTGGATCAATGATTCGTACTGGCTGGTGATGCCCTACAAACTCAAAGACTCGGGTGTGACGCTGAAATACATGGGCGAGGACAAAACCGAAGATGGTACCGCCGCCGAGAAAGTACAAATGACTTTTGAAAATGTGGGCGATACGCCGCAGAACAGGTACTTCGTCTGGCTCAGTCCCGAAACGCATCTCGTATCACAGTGGGCCTACTATCCCAAAGCCGATATGGACAAGCCAGGCTTTATTCTGCCCTGGAAAACGTACAAGTCTTACGGCAAAGTAATGCTCTCTGGGGACCGGGGACAGCGGCAGTTGACGGACATTCAGGTTTTTGACAAATTACCAAAATCAGTGTTCGAATCTTTCGATAAAGTGACTTTTTAAAATGAATACCCAAGCCTTATCCACTCCCCCAAAAGTCTCTAAGAAGACTATCGGAAAAACGGGTGTCCTTATCGTCAACCTCGGCACACCAGATAGTCCGAACACGCCCGATGTGCGCAAATACCTGCGAGAGTTCCTGATGGATGGCCGCGTGATCGACATTTCGTACACCTCGCGCTGGATGCTCATCAACCTGATTATTGCCCCTTTCCGCGCACCCAAATCATCCAAAATCTATAAGGAACTGTGGACTGAAGCGGGTTCGCCTTTGAAAACCTACGGCTATGCGGTGGAGGAATTGCTGCAAAAGGCCCTGGGCAAAGATTATGTCGTGAAGTTGGCCATGCGTTATCAAAGCCCAAGCATTCAAAGCAGTCTCGATGAGTTGCAGCAACTTGGACTTTCCAAAATTACCGTTATCCCATTTTTTCCGCAGTACGCTTCGGCTTCCACGGGTTCGGTTTACGAAGAAGTGATGCGGGTGCTGGCGCAATGGCAGGTCGTGCCTGAGGTTAGGTTTGTGAACCGCTTTCTGGATCACCCCAAATTCGTTGAGGGCTTCGTGCGGCTAGGCAAAAAATACCTGGCTGAGCGCGACTACGACCACGTGTTGTTCAGCTACCACGGCTTGCCGGAGCGACAAATCCTGAAAGGGGACTATACCGGAAAGCAGTGTAAGCTGGGGAGTTGCTGTGATACCGCCAACCGCCACAATCAGTTCTGCTACCGCGCCCAGTGCTTCGAGACAACGCGCCTGTTGGTCAAAGAACTGGGTTTGGCCGAAGGTGCCTACACGACCGCTTTCCAGTCGCGCCTGGGCAAAACGCCCTGGATTAAGCCCTACACCGACGACATCATCAAAGAACTGGCCGGGCGTGGCGTCAAAAGCGTCCTGGCGTTTTCCCCTTCCTTCGTGTCCGACTGCCTGGAAACGACCATCGAAATCGGCGACGAGTACAAAGAATTATTCGAGGAAAATGGCGGCGAACACTGGCAACTGGTCGAAAGCCTCAACGACAGCGACATCTGGGTGGAAACTTTGGTGGATTTGGTGAAGGGGTAAGGGGAGGCAAAGTAGGGGCGAACCTATGTGTTCGCCCAACGTCCAGGGAGCGACACCCTTGTACTTCGACATTTTAAACAAACAGATTCACCTATCCGCATCCTTTCATGAAAGTAGCCATTATCTCCACATCTCCCCGGCAGGACAGTAATTCACTCAAAGTAGCCAAGTACCTCAAATCCCTGTTTTCATCCCACGAAAGCGATACGTCGCTTTTTGATTTTCGTGAAATTGATATTCCGATGGTCGGACGCGGCAGCCTTGATCCGCAGAATTTGTCGGCTTTTCAGCAAAAGCTCACTAAAGTTTGGGGTGAGGCCGATTTGGTAGTAATGGCCGTCCCCGAGTACAACTGGATTACGAGCGGCGAACTCATCAATGCCCTGCATCAGTTAGGCAAGAAGCCATTTTTAGATCTGTTCGACAATAAAGTTTTTGCCCTGGTCGGCGTTTCTTCGGGGCGCGGTGGGCGGCAGCCTTGTCTGGAAGTTGGGATGATTATCAATAAGCTCATCGGCTTCAACAAGGAGGTATCCATGGTTTCGCCGCTATTTTTTGAGTCGCACGAAACGGGCCAAAACCTGGAAGAAGACGGAACGCCGACAGGAAATGAGGTCTACACGAAAGGCGTCATCGAGTTCGTGGACTACACCCTCCGCATCGCCCGCCGTTGGCATGGGGTAAAATAGTTTATTATTTCAAAACTCCTTCTCTCTCGTACAAAGCAGCCAAAGTAGAAACGGCGTAATCCACTTCCGCTTTAGTATTGTATTTCCCAAAAGAAAAGCGAACGTTGCCCCGCTCGGGATCGACGTTCAGCGCCCCCAGCACGTGCGAGCCGACATTAGAGCCGCTCGAGCAGGCGCTTCCACCCGACACGGAAATTCCGGCGATGTCGAGGTTGAATAGCAGCATGTCGTTCAATTCCGAAGGCGGCAGACTTACGCTCAAAACCGTGTAGAGGCTGTTTTCCAAATCTACCGATGCGCCGTTGAAGGTGACGCCTTCGAGGTTGGCGCGGAGCTGCGCGATGAGGTACATTTTCAACTCCTCGATGTGCCGACGGTGGCTATCCATGTCGCGGTAGGCAATCTCCAGGGCTTTAGCCAGTCCGACGACGCCGTACACATTCTCGGTGCCGCCGCGCATATTGCGCTCCTGCGCCCCGCCGAAGACGAAGGGATCTATCTTCGTACCGGGCCGCACGTACAGAAAACCGACGCCCTTCGGCCCGTGGAATTTGTGCGCCGCGCCGACGATGAAATGGGCCTTCAATTTCTGTAAATCGTGGGCATAGTGACCCATCGTTTGCACGGTATCGCTGTGCAAAATAGCGTCGTACTCGGCGCAAAGCTCACCCACGGACTGTAAATCGAGCAAATTTCCGATTTCGTTATTGCCGTGCATGAGCGAAACCAGCGAGCGCGGATTGTTGCGAAGTAATTCCTCCAAATTAGCCAAGTCGACGTTGCCTTTCTCATCCAGCCGCACCATGCTCAATTCTACCTGCCCATTTTTGTGCAAATGCTCCAAAGTGTGTAACACCGCGTGATGCTCCACGGGCGAGGCAATCGCGTGGGCCAGCCCCAACGTTTCGATGCTGCTGCGAATAGCGGTATTGTCTGCCTCGGTGCCGCCGGAAGTAAAGAAAATCTCCGCCGGAGCCGCGTTCAACAAACCCGCCACCGTCTTCCGCGCCCGCTCGATGGCTGACCGTACCGACCGCCCATGCGCGTGGATAGACGACGGATTGCCGAATTGCTCGGTCAAGAAAGGCATCATCGCATCCAGGACTTCGGGGTCCAGGCGGGTGGTGGCGGCGTTATCGAAGTAAACTTTCAAAGGTTGTTGAATTGTGTAATCGTTGAACTGTTTAAGGTGGAGTGGACCAGCGCTAATTATCTTCTACACTTCTCGTGGAGCACTCTATTGAACTGTCATTTGAGATTATATTCCCTCAACAGAACTCAATTTCAGACAATAAGCCTTATCAAGGCAACAGAAAGAACGACTGGGGGCAAGGGAGGTGAGAAACAGACTACCACTCACTACCACCCGTTTGCCAACTTTTTGATGTTCTTCGTGTAAATCACATACATAACCTATATCATAAGAGTCGATCGTACCCGGTACGGGCATCATTATATAGTAGCGGACGACAGTCGAGTCGAAAACTACACTCCCTTGCCTATCCTTGATTTCTCCTACTTTCTGCCCACACTCCGAGCATGAAAGCACTTCATCCTCATTAATCTCGTCTTTTTTACAAGAAACAATCAAAGTCACCAAAGCCAAAAAGAAAATCCCGAGATACTTTTTCATAAACATAAATTTTTGGTGAAATTTATGAGAAAGAGCATCATTCACGAAAAAAGGTTGGAACCTCCATCGTCATCAATACTTTCACTTTGTGCCTTTGTGCCTTAAAAACTAAACCCTTTCCGCCATCGCCTCTTTGATATCCGAGATAATCTTGTTAGCCAGGTTGTCCGCCGTGGCCAGCGTTTCGGATTCGGAGTAAATGCGAATGATGGGTTCAGTGTTGGAACGGCGCAGGTGGACCCACTCCTTGTCGAACTCGATGCGAACGCCGTCGATGGTGTTGATGGGCTGCTTGTGGTAACGCGACCTGATGCGTTCCAGAATGGCGTCTACGTCCGTTTCTGGCGTGAGTTCTATTTTCTTTTTGGAAATATTGTATTTCGGGTAGGTGCCGCGCAGGAAGGAGGCGGGTTTTCCGAATTTAGCCAAATGGCTCAGAAATAGGGCAATGCCGACCAGCGCGTCGCGTCCGTAGTGCAGCTCGGGATAAATGATACCGCCATTGCCCTCGCCGCCGATGATGGCATCGTTGGCTTTCATCATCTCTACGACATTAACTTCCCCCACGGCGGAGGCAAAGTACTTCCCGCCCGCCTTCTCGGTCACGTCGCGCAGGGCAACGGTGGAGGAGAGGTTGGAAACGGTATTACCGACTTTGTTTTTCAAAACGTAATCGGCCACGGCCACCAGCGTGTATTCTTCGCCAAAGGGCGAGCCGTCTTCCGAAATCAACGCCAAGCGATCCACGTCGGGATCCACCACGATGCCGAGGTTGTAGGAGCCGTTTTTGATTTCCTGCCGGATCTCGCGCAGGTGTTCGGGTAGCGGTTCGGGGTTGTGGGCGAAGTTGCCCGAAGGATCGCAGTTGATGCGCAGTATATTCTCCGTATTGACGCCCAGTGCTTCCAGCAGCATAGGTACCACGATGCCACCCGTAGAATTCACGGCATCCACCGCAATCCGGAAATTGGCGTTGGCAATAGCTTCGCGATCTACCAAATCCAAATCCAGAATACGACTGATGTGCTTGGCGAGGTAGGTATCGTCGGTTCGATATTCTCCCAATTTTTTCACTTCTACAAAATCGAAATCTTCGGCCTCGGCCAGATAAAGCACTTTTTCACCTTCGTCACCCGATATAAATTCGCCTTGGCTATTGAGCAGTTTTAAGGCGTTCCATTGCGCGGGATTGTGGCTGGCCGTAAGAATGATTCCTCCGGCGGCCTGCTCGGCGGTCACAGCGATTTCGACGGTCGGAGTAGTAGAAAGGCCCAGGTCAATAACATCCCAGCCCACGCCTTGCAGCGTGGCCGCAACAAGGCGACTGACCATGTCACCCGATAGCCGGGCGTCGCGGCCAATGATGATCGTGTTGCTTTTGGGGGCCGTACGCCGCAGCCAGGTGGCGTAGGCGGCAGCAAATTTTACAACGTCGATGGGCGTGAGAGAATTGCCGACTTCGCCGCCGATGGTTCCCCTGATTCCTGATATTGATTTAATGAGCGTCACTGTTTATTCGTAATCTTGGTGGGTCAACAAAAGTAGCTATTTCTAATGCCAATTGCGCCAATTCAGCCCGCAACTTCAGCGATTTCTACGTAAGCGGTAAGCGACGAAGTGGCGTTTCCCTGAAAAGTCCCCATCACGGGAGCCAACTGGTCGACATCGGCCGAAGCGCCCAGACAAACGTGGTTATTGCTCATGGCCCGGCCTTCGGTAGGGTCGAAGCCGCGCCAGCCCGCACCGGGCAGATACACTTCCACCCAGGCGTGCAATTCATGGGCCTGAGCAGGATTACCGTAGAGGTAGCCGCTCACGAAACGCGCCGCGATACCCAAACTGCGGCAAGCCGCGATGAATAAACTCGAATAGTCGCGGCAAGTACCGCTTTGTTCGCGTAGTGTCGTTTCGGGTGGAAAAGCCCGGCCTTCGGCCCGTTGCTGGTAGAAAAAATTATCGTGGATATGCTGGCTCAGAAGGGTCAGGAAAGTCACCGTGGCCCAACTGGCCTGGGTGGCGATTTGCCGCGCAAACTGCTCGACGTAAGGCGTGACTTCCTGGCGACCAAGGTACGGGGCCAGGTACTTCTGTGCCCGTTCGGGATAGCGAAAGGGAATATTCTGGGCTTCGAAGGGAAAAAGAACGAAGTCGAAAACGTTGAACGAGTCTGAGCGGAGTGTCATCTCGGCCTCCACCGAAAGTTGGCTGGTATTGAAAGCGAAGTAGGCCACTTGCTGCACGTTGCCTTCTTCGTCCACGTTGCGGACAACCTTCGAGGGCAGCGGATCGATGCGCAGCGTGTAGTGCAGGATTTGCTGGTGCGGGTAGGTTTTGGGGTACAGGTACAGCAGATGCGGACCGAGCGCCACGGGCTGGTCGTAGGTGTAGCGCAGGGAATGCTTGACCCGTAAATTCATGAGGTTTCGAATGATTTGGATAAAATAGGCTCCATCCACTCGGTGGGAAGTTTTTGGACGGAATTCTGCAATAATACGCTCCACTGCTTGGCCACGAAATCGAGGTCGTCCTTCTCGAAACGGTGTTCCACCATCCGAAAACCGTCTTTTTCGTACATGATGACGTCGATCGGGTAGTCCACATCGTTGGAACTTACCCGCGTGGAATCGAAGGAAAGGAAGCCAATTTTAAGTGCATCCTGCAAAGTAGAGTCATAGTGTAAACTCCGGTACAGCAGTGGCTTACCATGCCCCGAATTGCCAATAATAAAAAAGGGCGAACCTTGCCCTACTTCCACCCAGTTACCTTCGGGATAGAGCAGAAAAAGTTTGTGTTCATCATCGTCTTCCAACTGCCCGCCGACGATGGAAAACAGGTTAAACGCCAACCCGGCCTGACTGAGGGCGGCCTGATCCTCGTTCGCCACCCGCCGCACCTGCGCCCCGAAGGCGTTGACGGCCTTATACAATTTATTAAAGCTATGGTCCTGCTCTTCCAGTACTTCCTTGAAGTACGTAATGGCTTTATCACGCACCGAGCGCAAGCCGGATGTCATGATAAACATCGAGTGATTTTCGAACTGATGCACCGAGATTTTCTTGTTCGTCGACACCTCGCTTCCCGAAGTCAATCGCGTATCGGCAATAGCCACCAGGCCGGAAGCTACTTTTATGCCTAAGCAGTAGGTCATTTTTCAATTTTGAATGAGAGAATGAGTGACTGAGAGAATAAAAATATTCACAATTCTCTCACCGCGTGGGCGGCCCCGTCACTCATTTAAAATTAATTAAGCCGAAACGCCTGAAACTGGTGGCCGTTTTGGCTTTGGTATTGGCCCATGATACCCATCGTTTGGGATTGAGATTGGATGGGTTTGGCGTCAAAATACATATCGAAAATGGCGCTGTCCACTTCGTTGTTCAGGCTCTGGAAGTTGTCCAGATACTGGTGCAGACCGGTTTTGAAAATATCCTCGGCATTAGTGAACTCGATATCGGAGCGCAGTTTGCTGATGGTTTTTTCGGCCAGATTGGTAAAACCCCGCTC